>NZ_RXYG01000030.1:0-20596 GCF_003970195.1 Pseudomonas sp. C 49-2 | reverse complement strand
GCCAGCGCCATCCGCTGGACCTCGGACTGGAAAGCCCCGTTACGCAGTAAACCCTGCATCGACGGCCCGCAGATCGCCACCGTGGTCGGCCCGCCAGGGGAAGAGATCTATTGCGATGAATGGGGCCGGGTCAAGGTGCAATTCCCATGGGACCGCTCGGACAAAAACAACGATCAGAGTTCGTGCTGGATCCGTGTAGCTCAAGGCTGGGCCGGGGCGACCTGGGGTGCCATGGCCGTGCCACGAGTGAATCAGGAACTAATCATCGGCTTTTTGGATGGCGATCCTGACCAGCCTATCGCTATAGGCCGCACCTACCGCCAGACCAATCTGCCGCCGTATGAGCTGCCCAAACACAAGACTCGGATGACCATCAAGAGCCGCACCCACAAGGGCTCTGGCTTCAACGAGCTGCGCTTTGAGGATGAGTTGGGCCACCAGGAAGTGTTCATCCATGCCGAAAAAGACAAGAACGTTCATATCAAAAACAACAACGGCATCTTCGTCGGCAACGACCGTAAGGAACGGGTTGAGCACAACGAAACCGTGTCCATCGGCGACCACCGCACCGAAGACGTCGGCCAGAACGAAACCATCAGCATCGGCGCGAACCGCAGCGTGACCATCGGCGGCAACAAGGCCGAAACCATCAAGTTAGCCAAAGCCGAAACCATCGGTCTGGCCAAGGCGCTGACCATTGGTGCGGCGTATCAGACCAGTGTCGGCGCGGCGATGAACACCACCGTGGGCCTCAGCCAAAGCGAGCAGGTCGGCATCCACAAATCGGTGGCGGTGGGCAAGAAATTCACCATCGACGCCGGGGACGAATTCAAGGTCACGGTGGGTAAATCCACCCTGGTGATGAAGTCCGACGGCACCGTACTGATCAATGGCCGCACCTTCGATTTCAGCGCCAGCGGCGCGGTGCAGATCAACGGCAAAGACGTCGATATCAACTGAGGGGCGGACATGGAATTTCGCAATCTGACGCCCTTCGATGCGTTGTGTTTCAGCGCGCTGGGCATGGACGATCAAGAGTACCCGGTGCTGGTTATGAAGGTGGGTTATCGGTTGTTGCCCATTGACGGGCAGCCGGGGCAATTTCGCGCCGAAGTGATGGATGAGGATCCACTGGCGCTGTGCACCGCTGATCGCTACTACGGCGAGGAAGGGGCAAGCAGCGTCTGCGAGGAAAGTGACCTGGCGCCGTTTAAGCCGCGCTGTGATGTAATCGTGGCGGGCAATGCTTATGCGCCACAAGGTCAACCAGCAACGCAGTGGACGTCCGGACTGCGCATCAGTGCACCGGTGGCGCCACCGCCCAGAATCGACGTGCCGCTACCGACGCCGCAGAGTCCCGGCGAACGGCTGACCGAGTATCAGCTAATGGCATGGCAAGCAGCCCAGCAAGAAGCTTTTAAGCGTCGTGCCGAAGCGCCGACACGCCACAACTTGTTGGACAAACACCTGAGTTTCACTGGCCCTCGCCAGTTTCGTCACAGCTTGTTTGGTGGCTGGCAATTGACTGAGCCGCAACCGGCCACCTCGGTGCCTTTGCGCTGGGAACATGCCTTCGGGGGCAGCAGCGTTGTGATTAATCCCGAACATGCGGTTGATGAAAACACTCCGCCGTATTTGCTCAACGAGGTGTGTTACAGCAACCCACTAGGCCGAGGCTGGATCGAAAAACGTCAGGAAGACCTCGGCTATCAACTGGACAAGCCGCTGCGCGAACTCCCCGCGCCACAGATCGAGCCCATCGACAAACCGGTGTGGCGTCTGGATCGCGTCAAACATCCCGAGGGTGAACTCGACGCCCACGGCATGGCGCAGGTCGCGGCCAGCTACAAAAACCAACCAGTTGGATTTGGCGTGGTGGGACGTGCCTGGGCACCTCGCCTGCCATTGGCCGGGAGCTATGACGACACCTGGCAGCGAGAACGCTGGCCGGGCTTGCCATGGGATTTCGACTTTGCCTACTGGAACGGCGCGCCGGTCGATCAGCAGATCGATTTTCCGCCGCCTGCGTTTCGACTTGAACTGTTCAACCTGACCAATCTCGACCTCACCCCCGACGGCACGTTGTGTGTGGAACTGCCCGGCCATCGCCCCTTTGTGCTGATGCGCCTGCACAACGGCGCCATGCTGCCACTGCCCATGCTCACCGACAGCCTGCGCATCGACACCGAGGCCATGACCCTGGCGCTGACCCATCGCATCAGCCTGCCCAATCACCTGGGCATTCGCGTACTGGAAGCGCGCTTTGAGACGGATCCAAATGCCCCGCTGATAAAGCGCGCAGCAAAGGAGGTGCTCTGACATGGCCGATAACGTCATCGCCCGTAAGCAGGGCAAATGGAAAGTCGTCAGCATCGTCCCGGATGTGTGCAAGACGCCGATGGGCAGTGCCATCCCGCCAGTGCCCTACCCGGTCACCGCCGAACTGAAATCCGCCACTGGCGTCGCCAAATCCGTGCGGGCCAACGGCAAGCCGGTGGTGGTGTTCGACAAGAGCCTGGTGCCGACCACCAAGGGGGATGGCGCTGGCGCCGCCAAAGGTATCAAGAGCAATACCGTGGGCGGCAAGTGTTACCCCTTGGAGAAGAGCAGCACGGTGCGGGCTGAAGGCAAGCTAGTGGTGCGCCATAACGACAAGTTCTGGATGAATGGGGCGTAACGCATGGCCGAACCGATCAATCTAGCCCCGATACGGGTACACGCGATCAGCGTACCGATGCGCCCTGATCCGAAGCAACTGCACAAGCTCGACGAAATGATGTTGCAGGCCAACGGCGACGATACCGTACAGGCTGACCTCTTCGGAACGGATCCGCAGGGCAAGCCCTACCATGAATCTCGCACCTTCAACGAGCAGGAATACGAGCAACTGCGCAAGCATTTCATGACCCGTGAATTGGCGACTCTGCCGCCGTTCAGTTCGTTCAAGAGTGGCAACACCATTGGGCGGGTGGTGGGTGAGACGGTGCCGGCTCAGGTGTCGGCCAGCGAGGCCAATCCACCGATTGAGGCTGAAACGGAAGAAGAAGGCATCACCGGCGAGCAGATCCTCGATGGCATCCAACTGGGCTTGGACGTGTTTGGCCTAATCCCCGTGGTTGGGGAAGTGGCCGATATTGCCAGCGGTATCATTAGCCTTTTTCGCGGGGACTACGTGGGCGCAGGCCTCTCGCTGCTCTCGGCGATTCCGTTTGTTGGCTACCTGGGCACCGCTGGTAAGGCCACCCGATACGGTGCGAAAATGGCCGAGGCCTCAGGCAAAGCGGGTAAGGAGGTTGTTGACAAAGCCGCAAAGGCGGCGGTGGAGAAAAAGGCCAGAGATGCAGCAGCCCGTAAACAGCAGCAAGGAGCAAGGATCACACCGAAAAAACTACGTAGAGTGGAGCCGAAGTGTTTCGACCCGCGGAACTCCAAAAGATACAAGAAAATGAGCGAGACAGATCAAAAGGAATATCTACGGGAATACGCTCGACAGCTCAAACGCCAGCAAGACTCTATAAACAGCATGTCGGCCAAAGACTTTGCCAGTGCTCGAGCTATGTTCAATGATGCCAAAAAAGCCTCGCGTAATGGAGGGCGAAATCCAAAGGCCGCCGCAGCTCAAGATGCTTATCGAAGTAAGCGTGCAGGAGAAATCAAAGACAGCATTTATGAGAGCATCCGACGGAAAAACCCACAGGGTGACCCTAAAGCAGCTAGGGCTGAGGCTGCAGACCGAACCAATGAAATCATGGACTCTTTAGCCGCGCTACATGAACCTGACATGGTGGCCGGTGGTTGGCACGAACCCACACCCTCATCCTTAGGTAATAAAAACGTAAATAGCGCCATTGGCGGCAGCTGGAATAAAAAGGGACGCGTGAAACTATTGCAAGATGCTGCCGAAAAAGCCGTCGCCCGGGGTGATGGCTCAGACATCATGAATGTGGAACTGAAAATCTGTCCACCTGGCAGAAAAGGAATATAACGATGAGAGATCCAGATTTCGCTTTATTTATCGAAACCTTTGGCGAGGCCACACACAGAACTCCAGTTCCTGAAGCCAGCCTTGTTTATTGGACCGATAAGCTACCTCCTATCCTACTGAGTTATTGGCGTGAGGAGGGTTGGGCGGTTTTTGCAAACGGCCTCCTGTGGATGGTTAATCCCGATGACTACGAGGACATCAAAGACGCATGGCTTGAAGAGACACCGTTTGCCAACATAGATAACTTCCACGTAATCGCACGCAGCGCGTTTGGCGACCTCTATTTATGCGGTGAGAGAACAGGGAGAAGCGTCACGATTGTCTGCCTTAATAACGAAATATTGGCTTTAAAAAACAAATTGAAACCTAAGCCATTGCATGACCAAGACTTTTCAATTCAATCATTCTTTGGTTCTCATGAGCCAGAAGATTTCGATTACAAAGACATCAACGGAAAACTGCTATTTGAACGCGCGTTGAAGAAATACGGTCCATTGGAGCCCGATGAGATGTACGGCTTCGAGCCCGCGCTCGTTATGGGCGGCAGCGCGGTACTGGATAGCCTCCGACGCCTTAAGCTGGATCCGTATCTTCAAATTCTGCGGCAGTTCGACAGCCCAACATTGCCGTTCTCAAGTTCCGACTTCGACAAACTCATGAAATAATTAGCGGGAACTCACTTTCGCAACCTTACGTCCGAACTTCTTCATCCTGCGCGCCGTATTCCAAATCCGGCGCGACGACCCTCCGGTGCGCTATGTGCATAGTTTGGTCAGTCTGCTCACCCAGGCGACACCGGCTTTCGCCGCACCCGTTACACCGTCGTGGTCGAGCCGACCCTGAAGCGTTTTGATCTACGTTCCAACTGGCGCATCTTCCAGGCCCAGACCGTGCCCGACATCATCACCAGCATGCTGGCCGAGCAGAAACTGACCGACATTCGCACTGAAATCTGCTTCGAGCACCAACCCCGCGAATACTGCGTACAGGCCGGCGAAACCGACCTCGACTTCATCGCCCGTCTCGCCGCCGAAGAAGGCCTGCTCTACACCTTCGAACACCGTGCCGACGGCCACACCCTGGTCCTCACCGACCGCGTCGGCGGACTGGGCACCATCGGCACACACACCGATTGCCCGGTGATCTACCAGCCCATGAGTGGCGGCGACGCCCTGGAACCGGCATTGAACCGGTTCCACTACACCGAGCAAGTGCGCACCGCCGTGCAGGTGCAGCGCGACTACACCTTCACCCATCCGCGCTACAACCAACAGCACACCGCCACTGGTGACTAGGACCTGAACAACCAGCACAAGGATTACAAACGCTACGACTATTCCGGCCGCTACAAGCGTGATATTGCCGGTAACCCCTTAACCAAGACGCACCTGATTGCCGCCAACCAGATGTGAAAAAATCATTAACTAATTCTCTCTGAAGGCTTTTTCCTTCGAACTCAATCTGCCACACTGATGCGAATAATTATCAACATCTTTATTATTCGCCATGGAAGGCATTCGGGGAGAGTCAGTTCCATGTCTGTGCAACAACACGGCGGCAAAGGTTTTTCACCCAGTCTGATGGCGTTGGCCGTCTGTCTTGCAAGTTCAACGGCGGCCTTTGCCGCTGAGGCGGAAAAAACCGCCCCGCTCGAATTGGGTGCCACCCAGATCAGCACTGAACAGCTCGGCCAGACCACCGAAGGCACCCAGTCCTACACCACCGGCGAGATGGCGACCGCCACCAAACTCCCGCTGACCATGCGTGAAACACCCCAGGCCGTCACGGTCATCACCCGCCAACGCATGGACGACCAGGCTATGACCAGCGTCAACGACGTGGTCAAGAACACGCCCGGCCTGTTCCTCAGCCAGTCCAGCGGTCCTGGCCGGCAGACGTACAGATCACGTGGCTTCGACATTGACAACATGATGTTTGACGGCATCCCCAGCGCCTATTCCGGCTACGCCAACAGCGTGCAGCCCAACCTGGCGATGTTCGACCGTGTAGAAGTGATCCGTGGCGCCACCGGCCTGGTCACGGGCGCCGGTAATCCTTCGGCGGCGATCAACTTTGTGCGCAAGCGCCCGACCGCCACGCCGCAGGTATCGATCACCGGTGCCGCCGGCAGTTGGGACGATTATCGCGGCGAATTCGACGCTTCCAGCGCCTTGAATGACAGCGGCACCCTGCGTGGCCGCGTCGTAGGCTCCTACCGCGACGCCAACAGCTTCCGCAAAGGCGAAGAAAGCGATCACGGCCTGTTCTACGCCATCGGTGAAGCCGACCTCAGCGAAAACACCACCGCCACCCTGGGTTTCTCGCGCCAGGAAGACCAGACCAACTTCTTCTGGGGCGGCCTGCCCATCGGCGCCGACGGCCATCACCTGAACCTGCCCCGCTCCACCAACCCCGGCTCCGACTGGGAAAACAAGAAGCTGACCATCGACACTGTCTTCGGTGATATCGAACATCGCTTCGCCAACGACTGGAAGCTCCACATCGCAGGTTCCTCCTCTCAGTTGGACGGTGTGTTCACCGGCACCTACCAGTCGCGCTACCAGACCACACTGGCACGCACCGCCTATCAATCGCACCAGGACGACAAGCAGTATGGCCTGGACACGTTCCTCAGCGGCCCGGTCGAAGCGTTCGGGCGCACCCATGAAGTGGTGATCGGCACCAGTAAGCGCATCTACGACGCCACGTCCAAGGAATACAGCCCCTACGACACCAATTACCCGCTCAATGGGGCAAAACCGGACTTCGTACGTGACGGCAAAGGCCATAGCATCACCACTCAGGACGGCGTTTACCTGACCACCCGCCTGAACCTCGCAGACCCGCTCAAGGTGATCCTCGGCGCGCGCGTGGACTGGTATGACTACGATGACCGCCAAGGCGACGGCGACTACAAAGTCACCCGTAACCTCACGCGCTACGCCGGTGTGATCTACGACCTGAACGACCAGTACTCCGTCTACGCGAGCTACACCGACATCTTCACACCGCAGACAAGCCGCGACTTCTCGGACAAGCCACTGAAGCCTATCGTCGGCGAAAACTATGAAGTCGGTATCAAGGGCGAATACTTCAACGGCGCGCTCAACGCCAGCCTGGCGGTGTTCCAGATCGACCAGAAAAACCGTGCGACCCTGCCCGAGAGCCAAGCCGGTTGCCCGATCATGGCCTGCTACGAAGCGTCTGGCCTGGTACGTAGCCAAGGCATAGACCTTGAGCTGCAAGGTGCACTCACCGAAAACTGGCAGGTCGGCGGCGGTTTCACCTACACCCGTGCGCATTACATCAAGGACACCAATGCGGCCAACAACAACCAACGCTTCGACACTGACACCCCGGAACGCCTGTTCAAACTCACCACCTCCTACCGCTTCCAGGGCCCACTGGAAAAACTGCGCATCGGTGGCAACGTCTACTGGCAGAGTCGCATGTACAACGATGTGGTCCTCGCCAACAGCAATACCTATCGCCTGGAACAAGGCAGTTATGCCGTTGCCGACGTGATGGCCGGTTACCAGGTGAACAAACACCTGGACCTGCAGTTGAACGTGAACAACATTTTCGACCGCACCTATTACTCGGCCATCGCCACCAGCCCGATCTGGGGGTCGACCGACACTTACGGTAACCCGCGCAGCTTTGGCGTCACGGCCAAATACAGCTTCTGATCGTGATCCGATCAACGGCTACCCGCCCGGGTAGCCGTTCCTCAAGTCCCGCCGCCGGATGCCGATAACCGTTTGGCATCACTGAATCCAATAAAAACCAAAAACACCTGATTCGCTCCACCCTGCCCCTCACTTTGATTCGGCCAGACCACAGGGAGTAAGTGTGAATGCCCACCCGCGCGCGTTTTTTCGAGCACTACCGTAAAGCCGACCGCATCATGCTGGCGTTGATCTGGTTGATGTTCCTGTTCTCCCTAGGCTTGGCGTTCTGGCATGACACCTTGATGCAAGCCGCCATGATCGGCGGCGGCACCAGCGTGGTGCTCACGGCGCTGTACCGTGCGATAGGCAGCACCCGCGTGATGCGTTGTGCCCTCGGCGCGGGCCTGATGGTCATGGCGGCACTGCACATCAACCAGGCCCAGGGCGTGATCGAATCGCACTTCGGGATATTCGCGCTTTTGGCGGTGCTGACGTTTTATCGTGACTGGCTGCCGATCCTGGTCGCCGCCGCCACCATCGCCGTGCATCACGTGGTGTTCCATGCCCTGCAACACCAAGGCTTCCCGGTGTTTGTGATGGAGCATCACGGTGGCTGGACCATGGTGTTCGTCCACGCCTTCTACGTGGTGATGGAAACCGTCGCCCTGCTCTACCTCGCTGTGCACAGCCAAGCCGAAGCGGTCGAGAGCCAGGAAATGCTGGAAAAGATGCTCGCAGTCACGTCCCAATTCAGCGCGCAAACCACCCAAGGCGAAGGCAAGGTGCATGTGTCGTTGGCCAAGCGCTTCGACCACTTCCTGCAACAGATCACGCACCTGATCGACGGCGTCGCCCGCGACTCCCACGGCCTCGGCCAACTCGGCCAGGAACTGGCCAGCGCCAGCGGCACCCTGGAAAAAGGCGCGCGGCACCAATTGGCGCAGATCACCCAGATGACCGACTCGATGCAGCGCATGGAAGACGCCATGGGCCACATCACCGTGCACGTCGAGCAAGCGGTGGACCACGCCGGCAAGGCCAGTCAACAGATCCAGCGCGGCCAGGACAGCGTCAGCCGTGCCCAGCAGGAAATCACGCAGTTGGCCACACGCCTCAACGGCACCCACGAAACCGTGCAGGGCCTGGCCGTGCAAGCCGAGCAGATCGGCAGCGTGCTCGAAGTGATCAACAGCATCGCCAACCAGACCAACCTGCTCGCCCTCAACGCGGCTATCGAGGCCGCCCGCGCCGGCGAGCAAGGCCGCGGCTTTGCCGTGGTCGCCGACGAAGTGCGCAGCCTAGCGCAGCGCACGGCGGTGTCCACCCAGGAAATCAAGACCATCATCGAAGGCCTGCAACACGGCAGCCGCCAGGCCGTGGAAGCCATGCACGACAGCCGCCAAGGCGTGGAGCGCTGCGTGGAAGACAGCCAGGTGGCCGTCGACATGCTGCGCGCGGTAGGCA
Source organism: Pseudomonas sp. C 49-2 (assembly GCF_003970195.1). Taxonomy (NCBI): domain Bacteria; kingdom Pseudomonadati; phylum Pseudomonadota; class Gammaproteobacteria; order Pseudomonadales; family Pseudomonadaceae; genus Pseudomonas; species Pseudomonas sp. C 49-2. The sequence continues at coordinate 11,476 of NZ_RXYG01000030.1, read as the reverse complement.
ATGACATCGCGCACATTGACGACCTGAACGGCCGGATCGTGACCACCACCCGCGAACAGACCACGGCGAACCTGGAGATTGTCGGGCGGTTGCAGTCGGTGCAGAGCATTGCGCAAAGCACCGCCGACGATGTGGAAACCCTGGCGCGCAGCAGCGAGCGATTACCGCCGATTGCAGTGCGGCTGGATGCGTTGGGCAGACGCTTCCATCAGTGAAACTTCAGGGTCGTCATACCCCAAAGTTGAACGCGATGGAGATCCGCGGCCGCGTCCCCTCAAAGCGTCGTACCGAATGCATCAACCAGGACGGAAACATGATCAATGTCCCGCTGCTGGCAACGCAGGTGCTGCTGAACCCGGCGGTCAGGCAATCCTCGACCCGCATGCGCAAGGCGGGATTGTAGGTCGAGGCCACCATGCCTCGCGGATCAACGAATTCCAGGTCGCCGCCGACGGTGGCGTCCTCTTCACGGCCTCCTGCATCGACCCAGTAAACGCCCGACCAAAATGCGCCTGGATGCCCATGCAGCGCATTGCTGTGGCCAGCCTGGCTCACATTGGCCCACGCGTTGAGCTTCCACTCGAAACCGGGCACGGTTAATCCGACGCCTTCGTGATGAACCGCGGTCAGTTCAGTGGCGAACTGCGTGGCGAATGTCACCAACGCGCCGCAGGCGTCCCCACCCCACGCCTGAAAATCGTTCGCGGATTGCCAGCCGCCATCGTTGCTGCGCTGGGCGCCGCACTGGTCCTGGGCCATGCGGTGGGTGACGAGCGCTTTGAGCTCGGCGTTGAGCGTGTCGGCGTTCGGGTATTGGATGCTGGCCAAGGGCGTTGTGAACAGCCGCCGGATGTTGATCAGCTCCGGATTCAAAAGATTGTCGCTCGACTGCATCGGGTACTCATCATGTTTGCCATTAGCCACAAACCATAACGGCATCAAAGGTTCAGCGATGTAAACCATTGTTAAAGTCTTAACCAAAGTTGCGCACACGCTCCTTGCCTCACCTGGCCCAATTCCTGCCTCCCCCAACTCGACCAAGTCGCTACTGACTACGCGGACGACTCTTTTGGGCCCCGCCGCCCAACCGCCTGCCCCGATAATCAGCCATCCCCGCACCTACCCCGAGGCCTCACCCCATGACGAGCCCATCCACCGAACAGGTCAGCCCCCAGACCTTGCGAAAGGTCATTATCGCCGCCGGCATCGGTAACTTTGTCGAATGGTTCGACTTCGCCGTCTACGGTTTCCTCGCCACCACCATCGCCCAGCAATTCTTCCCCAGCGGCGACGCCAGCGCGGCATTGCTCAAGACCTTCGCCGTGTTTGCCGTGGCGTTTGCCTTCCGGCCGTTGGGTGGGATTTTCTTCGGCATGCTCGGCGACCGCATCGGCCGCAAACGCACGCTGGCCATGACGATCCTGTTGATGGCCGGCGCCACCACCTTGATCGGCCTGCTGCCGACCTACGCAGCCATCGGCGTAGCGGCGCCGATCCTGTTGTCGCTGATTCGCTGCGCCCAAGGGTTCTCCGCCGGGGGTGAATACGCCGGGGCCTGTGCCTATCTGATGGAGCACGCGCCCAGTGACAAGCGCGCCTGGTACGGCAGCTTCGTGCCGGTGTCGACGTTTTCCGCCTTCGCTGCCGCCGCGGTGGTGGCGTATGCACTGGAAGCGTCGTTATCCGCCGAGGCCATGGGCAGTTGGGGCTGGCGCTTGCCGTTCCTGATCGCCGCGCCGCTCGGCCTGGTGGGGCTTTACCTGCGCTGGAAGCTGGACGAGACGCCCGCCTTCCAGGCCGCGAAGGAAGAACACACGGTGGCCCACTCCCCGCTCAAGGAAACCCTGCGCAACCATGGTGCGGCGATCTGCTGCCTGGGCGCTTTTGTGTCACTGACGGCGCTGTCGTTTTATATGTTCACCACGTATTTCGCGACCTATCTGCAAGTGGCGGGCGGCTTGAGTCGGGCGATGGCGTTGCTGGTGTCGCTGATTGCGTTGATTTTCGCGGCGGCGATTTGCCCACTGGCGGGGCTGTATTCGGATCGGGTCGGGCGTCGTGTCACCGTGATGACCGCCTGCGTGCTGTTGATGGTCGTGGTGTATCCGTCATTCCTGATGGCCAGCTCCGGTTCGTTCGCGGCGTCCATTGTCGGCGTGATGCTGCTGGCGGTGGGGGCCGTGCTGTGTGGGGTGGTCACGGCCGCCTTGCTGTCGGAAACGTTTCCGACCCGCACGCGCTACACCGCCTCGGCGATCACCTACAACCTGGCCTATACGATCTTCGGCGGCACCGCGCCGTTGATGGCGACCTGGTTGATCAGCACCACGGGCAGCAATCTGTCACCGGCGTTCTACCTGATTGCCGTGGCGTTGCTGGCGTTGGCGGGTGGGTTGGCGTTGCCGGAGACGTCGCGGATTTCCTTGCATGACGTGGGTGCTGAGGAAAAAGACGTCGCGCCGGTGTTCTCGCGCTAAGTTCCAAAACAACGATGAGCAGGTGTGATAGCGCTGTGTCAGCCGATGATGATGCCAGCAATACCGCCGCCTTCGCAGCCTCGCCGGGGCTCGACAGCTCCCACAGTTGGGCGCTGTTGTAGCTGAAATTGCGACAGCAGCCAAAACCGAAACCCCACCCACAACACACATCCCCTGTGGGAGCCGTCGAGCTTTAGCGAGGCCGCGAAAGCGGTGGGTCAGCCGATGGAGATGCCAGCAATGCCGCCGCCTTCGCAGCCTCGCCGGGGCTCGACAGCTCCCACAGTTGGGCGCTGTTGTGGCTGAAATTGCGCCCGCTGCCTAGATTGAAATCGAGCTGGCTGACACAGCCGCACCCACGAGTCGCGCTGAACACAGGTATGATCCAGGCTTACCCGGCACAACTGGACCCACCCTGATGCCCGTATCCCAAACCCGCCCTTCCCCCGCGCCGTTGCTCAAACCTGGCGAAACCGTGGTGCTGTTCGATGGTGTGTGCAAGTTGTGCAATGGTTGGGCGAGGTTCCTGATCCGTCACGACCGCCAACAACGCATACGCTTGGCGGCGGTGCAATCCCCCGAGGGCCAGGCGTTGCTGGCTTGGGCGGGGTTGCCCCTGGATCAGTTCGACACGCTGGCGGTCATTCGTAACCACCACTACTGGATGCGTTCGGACGCCGTGTTCGAAATCATTGCGCAACTGCCTGCCGCGTGGCGTCCATTGCTGCTGTTGCGCATCATCCCGCGCAGGCTGCGGGATTGGGCTTACGACCGCATCGCACGCAATCGCTATCGGATTTTCGGGCGGTACGACACTTGTCTGTTACCGCATCCAGACCATGAACAGCGTTTTCTGAAGGCGCCGCAGTGAACCCTTTGGTGCGCATCTGCTAAACCGCCGCAGCCATGCGTGCTCGAGAACCCCAGGCGAACGTCACGACCATCAGCAACCCCAAGCCCGCCATCGCCGCGCCGGCCAGGGAAATCGCCGGGTAGCCCAGCCCTGCGTTGATCACTGCGCCACCCACTGCTGCGCCAATCGCGTTGCCGAAGTTGAAGGCGCCGATGTTCACGGCCGAGGCCAGGTTCGGCGCATCCTTGGCCGCTTCCATTACACGCATCTGCAACGGCGGCACGACGGCGAAGCTGGCGATACCCCAGATGAGGATGCTCACCGCAGCCGGTATCGGCCAACGCATCAGGAGTGCAAAGGCCAGCAGGACCAGAATCAGTGCGCTCAGCGAGACGATCAGGGTCCGGTCGATCGACCGATCTGCCGCCTTGCCACCCCATATATTGCCCAGGGTCAACCCGACGCCGAACAGCACCAGCATGGCCGTGATAAAGGGGGTAGACGCATGGGTCTCGTTGCTCAGGATCGGCGCGATATAGGTAAACACGGTGAACATAGCACTGGAACCCACCACGGTCAGGGCCAGTGCCGCGAGTACCGAACCGCGCCCCAACACCTTGATTTCGGCCAGCACACCGTCGCTTTTCGGCAGCGGCAGGTTAGGCAGCGCGAACCACAGCGCGACCATGGTCACCAGGCCCAGTCCGCCAATGCCCCAGAACGCCGTACGCCAGCCAAGCAGTTCACCAAACCAGGTCGCCAGTGGCACGCCACCAATGGTCGCCAGGGTCAGGCCCATAAACATCGCGGCGACGGCTCCGGCGCGCTTGTCCGGCGCGACCACACTGGCTGCGACGATGGAACCGACGCCAAAAAACGCGCCGTGGTTGAGCGAAGTGATGACGCGGGCAATCAACAGGTCGTAATAGCCGGTTGCAAGCGCCGACATCACGTTACCCAGGGTGAAAATGGCCATAAGCCCGACCAGCAAGTGACGACGGGGAATTTTGCCGGTGGTCAAGATCATCAGTGGCGCGCCGAGCAATACCCCCAGGGCGTAGGCGCTGACCAACAGCCCCGCAGTGGGAATCGAAACGCCAAGGTCATTGGCGATGGTGGGCAACATGCCCATGGGCGCGAACTCAGTGACGCCAATGCCAAAGGCACCGACAGCAAGGGCTACAAGGGGTGGATTGATACGCATGGAAGACTCCTCATTTATGTCGCAAATGCTACGATCAACGCTTTAGCGGCACTAGACCGTTTAATTGGCAATCACCTTTGCGCGCGAGGCAAAAATGGATTTCAACGGCAGGTCGGGTGAGATGGCGGTATTCGCGATGGTGGCGCAGGAAGGCAGCCTGTCGGCGGCGGCGCGGGCATTACGATTGACGCCCTCGGCCGTCAGCCGCGTCATCGCACGCACAGAACAACGCCTGGGCACCCGCCTATTGATTCGCACGACCCGCGCCCTCGCCTTCACAGCCGAGGGCGAGGCGTACCTTCGCGGCGCCAGGCGCATCCTGGCTGACATGGCGGAAGTCGAAGAAGCCATCGCCGACCAAGGCGCGCCCAAAGGTCGGCTGCGGGTCAGTGCGGCCCTGGGCCACGGCCGCATGGCCATCGTGCCGTTGGTGGCGGCGTTCAGCGCCCGCTACCCGAACATTGTGGTGGACCTGACCTTGGGCGACGAAGTGGTCGACATCCTCGGCGGCCAGGCTGACGTCGCGATCCGCTTTGGCGACCTGCCAGACAGCCCGCTGACAGCCCGGCGCATCGGCGACACCGGCCAGGTCCTGGTGGCATCGCCGCACTACCTTCAGCAACACGGTACACCTCTGGAACCCAATGACTTGCTGCGCCACAACTGCCTGCGCTTCAACTTCCGCCGTGCGCAATCCGACTGGCCCTTCGCCCGTGACGGCCGGGAGTTTTCGTTGAAGATAAACGGCAATATCGAATGCAGCAGTGGCGAAGCGCTCGCTCAACTGGCGCGATTAGGCGCCGGTATCGCACGCATCGGCGAGTTCACGGTTGCAGAAGACCTGCAACGCGGTGACCTGGTGCCGCTGCTGGAATCCTGGAACCCCGGCGACCGGGAGCCGATCCACGTGGTGTTTGTCGGCGGTGCGAGCATGCCGGCGCGGATCCGCGTGTTTGTGGACTTCTTGCTGGAACATCACCGGCTATAAACGTGCAGGCTTGTGCAGCCGCTCAAGCACCTCGTCAGCCGCCTCGCGCCATGCCTGCGTCGCGCCTTTGTTTCTCAACACCTCCAACCCAGCCGCGGTAAAGGTGCCGGGCGTGGCAATCGCGCTACCCAACGCTTCCAGACTCGCGGATGGCTGGTGACGGGCGCTGGCCAAGCAGTCTTGCAGGTTGCCCATCACCAGTTGGGCAGCCTGATCCTTGGACAGGCCTTTGTCGGTAAACCACTGCTGAAGATCACTCAGGAAGAAATAGAACCAGCCGTTCATGCAGGCCGCGACAGTGGCCAGTTCGAACGCCTCTTCCTCGTCCAACACCACCAATGAACCGAGCGCGCCCAGCAGTGTTGCATGGGGTTCGCCACCGGGCGTGATCACCACAGTCGTCTGGTTGATCTGGGCGGCATAGGACAGCATGGCGCGGACCACACGCGCTTGCGGGAAGCGACGTTGCAACTCGACCAGCTTCAATCCAGCTACCAACGACACCAGCGTTTGCTCAGGTCTGAGCTGCACTCCATTCGAAAGCTGATCGACCACCTCCGGGCGCACGCCCAAGACTAACAAGTCCGCCCCATCGACAACCTGTTGATTGTCAGCCATCACCTCACAGTCCCACTGTTCAGCGAGTTGCTGCGCACGTTCGTGATTACGCGGAGAAAGCAAGACCCGCCCGCCAAACCCACTGCGCCGCAGGCCGATCACCACCTTTTCCGTCAGCTCACCGACGCCCAGGATTCCAATCTTCAGCACGCTGTCCACTCCGGTAATTTCTGTAGTCGGGTGCATCATAGGCATGATTGCCGTCTTCATGCAGGCAGGCGTTCACGCTACACTCGCCACTCGAAAAGATCAGCCAGGTAGGCAAACATGAGTGCTCAAGGTACAGACCGGCAAATCGACAACATCGAATTCAACGTCAGCGATATTGCACGCAGCAAAGCCTTCTACGGCGACGCGTTCAGTTGGACGTTTGTCGATTATGGCCCCACCTATACCGAGTTCAGCGATGGGCGTCTGACTGGCGGGTTCACTACGGGGGAGCAGGTTCGGCCGGGTGGCCCGTTAGTTATTTTGTACGCCGATGATCTCGATGCCACGCAGCAGCGACTCAAAGCCCTGGGGGCTGTCATCACCCGCGAGACATTTTCGTTCCCTGGTGGACGCAGGTTCCACTTCACCGATCCGGATGGCTATGAACTGGCGGTTTGGAACGCTGATCAATAGGTCTCTTTGCGACATCGGGGCGGCGCTGTCGGCTGCGGCTACCGCCCCTTTTTACGTATCAATCGATCTTTATGACGACTTTCCCGAACGCACCTTTGGCCAGATGCTCATAAGCTTCACGCGCTTTTTCGAACGGGTACACCTTATCGATCACGGGACGAATACCGTGTCGTTCAAGGAACACATTCATCCGGTCGAAGGATGAGCGTGGCGCCACGGCAATACCGCGAAGGGTGGTCTGACGGAAGATAAGCGGCATCAGGTTGAGTTCCACGGTCTGCCCCGTCAAAAAGCCGATCTGTGCAATACGCCCGGAGGCCTTGGTTGCTGCGACCGATTGGTTGATGCCGCTGCCACCGGCCACATCGAGCAGCAGATCGACGCCTTTGCCATCAGTGAGTCCAAGCACCTCATCCGCCCAGTTTGGCGAGGTTCGGTAATTGATGCCCGCGACCGCGCCCAAACGTTTTACCGCTTGAAGATTCTCGTCACTGCTCGACGTTGCGATCACTTTCGCCCCCAGCGCTGTTGCGATCTGCACTGCAAATATAGACACGCCCCCGGTACCCTGGACCAACACAGTTTGACCCGGCTGGATGTGCCCGAAGTCGACCAGCGAGTACCAGGCGGTCAGTGCCGCGATCGGTAGCGTGGCCGCCTCCTCGTCAGTCATGTTGGCGGGAGCGGCCACGGCACTGTCTTCGTGGATGATCATGTAATCAGCCAATCCGCCAGGCAATGGCGAGCCGAAACAGTAGTCCGGTTCGTTTGGCCCTGGCTCGCCATCCAGCCAGCGCGAGTAGAGGTGCGAGTTGACCCGATCGCCAACGTTGAAGCGCGTAACACCATCACCGACTGCGACCACGGTGCCGGCCGCGTCGCTGACCGGGATTAGCAATTTGGGCACCTTGTGCGGCTCGTAGATACCATCAACGATGGCCTTGTCGCGAAAGTTCAGCGACACCGCGCCAACCTTGACCAGTAGCTCGCCCGCCTTGGGTTGAGGGGTCGCTACCTCTGCGAGTTGCAGGTTGTCCAACCCGAAATCTTTTAACTGCCAGGCTCTCATGATGAATCTCCAACTCCATTTAATGGTTGCCAACCGAGGCCGGTTCGCCTTGGACACATCTTTCGTGATTAGAGACGCGCAATAAATGCACTGAAAAAGACATGATTGTTCTATTCTTTAGCAACAATCATTGGCAGCGCTTCGTTTCACTCAGGCGCATCGGAGACATCATGGAATTGCTGCAATCGATGCGACTATTCGCCCGCCTGGCCGAACTCGGCAGCTTCACAAAAGCAGCCGAATCGCTGGACATCGGTCGACCCCAGGTCACTCGATATATCCAGGAACTGGAGACGTCATTGGGCGTGCGCCTGTTCCAGCGCACCACGCGAAAGGTCGCACTGACCGCCGAGGGCGAGCGGTTCTATGAGCGCGTGCAGGACATTCTTGCGCAGATCTCCGCTGCGACCACGATGTTCGACCGCAGCGGAGCAACGCTCGTGGGCCGTCTGCGCATTGATATTCCCACTGCTTTCGCGCAAATGGAGTTCATCAAAAGTCTCAAAGGATTCGCCGCTGCGTTCCCGGGTATCAACATCGTGCTGGGCGTCACCGACCGAGCCGTTGACCTGATAGGCGAAGGCATCGATTGTGCGTTGCGTATCGGTGATTTACCGGACTCGACCCTGATCGCCCGCCCAATCGCATTGGCAACCATGGTGACCTGCGCAGCCCCTGAGTACTTGCACACGCAAGGCCTGCCTGAAACGCTCGACGATCTGGCCGCCCACCGAGGCGTCAACTTCTTATCCGGCCAGAGCAACAGGACACTGCCTTGGCACTTTTCAGTCAACGGACAAAGCCGGACATTTATCAGTAATGCCGGCATCACCGTCACCGAGTCGAACGCGTATGTGCAGTGCGGCGTGTCCGGCTTCGGCATCATCCAGGCGCCCGGTATAACCGTTGCCGAACATCTGGACAGCGGCGCTTTGGTGGAGATATTAAGGCCCTATCGGCCAGCCCCTCGCCCGGTGTCGCTGCTGTACCCAAGCCGAACTCATTTGGCGCCTCAGGTGCAGGTCTTTATCGATTGGCTGCAGAAGCATTTCCCGCAGTTGCATGCTGCGTGGCTGGAGAACCCCACCCCTCTGCGCCTCTAGCCGTAAACCTAGCCGCCGGTGGATTCAATTTGAACGCAAGCCAAGGCGCGCCCTTCATAGTATGGTTGCGCCCACCAACCATCACAGGACTTGAAGGTTAACCATGCGTTTTCTCTTTCCCCTGGCGTTCAGCTTGACGCTTATCGGCTGCGCCACCACCAAAACCGACGTTCGCAACGAAACCCAGATCAGCCAATACGACCCGGCCAACTCAGCCCGCGTCCGTTTCATCACGGGGGACACCACCAACGCGGGCTTCCTCAGTGGCCAGACTTGCGAGGCGTTTTACAACGGGTCCCTGCTGACCAAAACGCCTGAAGAAGCTGGATGGCAAACAGCCCATGTCGACTCGGCGGGTCTCTACCCTTTTAGGGCCACTGACAGTCAGAACAGCGTGATTGGCATGCCTGCCAGCAAGGCAAGCAAAGCCATCAACCAGTCACCCAAAGTGTTTGACGAGCACGTCATTCCGGCGGGTAAACCCTTTATTGCAGGGTTCGCCATGGGCGGTTCGCAAATGTCCTGCTTTCCCGCGCCTGTCACACTCATTCCCGAGCCCGGCAAAGACTATGAAATGGAACTTCAGATGGTCAAAATCAGCACGTTCAAGGCAGGTTGCGTAATAGCCGTTCGCCAACTCTCCGTTCAGAGCAACAACACGGTTGAAACACCGCTCAGGCCGCAGGTGTGTGCCAAAACCCCGTCGGGTTGGTACACCGTCAACCCGAAACCTTTGCCCTGAAACCTTTGCCCTAAAATGCCTGGACAGGACGACAGAGTCGTCCTGCTTATCGGACATATCCCTGACTTGGGACCCAGCTTGTGTTCATGGAGGAAAAATGCGGATCTACATCACAGGAGCATCGTGCGCGGGCGTCACCACGCTGGGTCACAACCTCGCCACGCGGCTCGGTATACGACACGTCGACGTCGATGACTTTTACTGGATGCCCACAAACCCTCCTTTCACAACCAAGCGACCTCCCAGCGACCGCGTTTCCCTGATGCAACAAGCACTCGGTGACGACGGCTGGGTGCTGAGCGGTTCTTGCATGGTCTGGGGCGATGCGCTGATTGCCGATGCTGACTTGATCGTGTTCGTCGCCACCCCCACGCCCGTTCGCCTCGAACGCCTGGCTGCCCGCGAGAAGGCGCGTTTTGGCGAGCGGATCGCACCCGGTGGCGACATGTACGCGATACACGTGGCTTTTCGGGAATGGGCTTCGCAGTACGATGATCCGAATTTCTCGGGGCGCAACCGGGCGTGGCACGAAGCGTGGTTATCACACATGGCGGCCCCAATCTTACGAATCGACGGGGCTGACAGTGTTGAAGCAATGGTTACTGCAGTCGTTCATTGGGTATCGAAAATGTCGCAATAGCTGGAAACCGTAACCGACGAGGCAGCTCAACTGCCTCGACTGTTCTATTTCTATCCGCCCGTTTCGCGATGCCACAACTGTCAATTGTATTTTTTGTAGCATATATCTATGGCTTGCTGATAAAGCACCTGACACGTGTCGTGGGTGAATACTCCATTTGAAATACAAGCAGAGTGCCGTTGACTTGCGCGATCCGTACAAACCGACAGAGGCGTTGGTATATCGGCGACTTCCCCAGTAACGCCATGTGATTTTGCTGAATTCACAGGACTCATAGATTTGTTGAGTGCTTGAGGTATCTGTTCAATCGTGGGGCTTTCAAAGCTACTCGCCAAAAAGAGAACGATTGAAGCTGCTTGCCGCGCAGGAGAATTGGCTGGCGAAAGCTTGAAATCCAGGAGTACATCACCTTGCTTAAGCGTGCCATCTTTGGTCCAACGAATCGGTACTCCTGAGCCATTTTCGAGGGTACCTTTCGAGTCGATGCTAACCATTGGCGCCCCGGCTGAGTCCTCCAAAATGGACGTAGCGCGCAAGACCGCCAACAACCTTCCTGAGGTATCAACGACGCGCCCATCCTGGCTTATCGTTCCCACAGCTGTTCGCGCGTATTTGAAACCTTCTGTTTTTTCGTACTCAGTGATCTCCCCTTTTTTGTCGACCAATATGAAAAACATACCGTTCTTATCTTCAACCTTGAAAGGATGGATCTGAACGACCGGTGGAGCGAACGATTTGTTATCGCAACCATGCGGGCCGGGATCACACTCAGGAGGTCTTGCAAAGCAGAAACCACTTGCAAACATCAACAAGCTCATTGCGATTGCGGTGAGCGTTTTCATGTGAAAATTCCTTTTTGGCACTGCGTACCGGACGATTAAGTGTGTTGGCCACGCGGAAAGGTCCAGCTTTGCCAGACGCCTCGTTGTAGTCGACAACTCAGCTTTACATCTTCGATAAGGCGAATTGAACAATAGACGACGTTGGTTGACGCTGACGCGAATTTTTTATGGTTTCCTATTTCGGTATATCGACGCTGAGAGTCTCAATCTGCACACGTCAACCGCCTGATACATTGCGGCCCCAACGCGCCGGTTGTCCAAGCGTCGCTACTCCCCTTATCCTCACACCTCCCCGCCCCCCCCCCCCCCCCCCCCC
>NZ_RXYG01000002.1:0-618703 GCF_003970195.1 Pseudomonas sp. C 49-2 | reverse complement strand
GTAGTGAAACGATGCATCGCCGATGGTAGTGTGGGGTTTCCCCATGTGAGAGTAGGTCATCGTCAAGATTAAATTCCAAAACCCCTGTTTGCTAACGCAAACAGGGGTTTTGTTTATGTAGAAGTCCATGAATTTCATCGGCACGTCGCTAGCGCAACGGTCCGATACACAGAATTTCTTGACGACCATAGAGCATTGGAACCACCTGATCCCATCCCGAACTCAGCAGTGAAACGATGCATCGCCGATGGTAGTGTGGGGTTTCCCCATGTGAGAGTAGGTCATCGTCAAGATTGAATTCCGAAACCCCTGTTTGCTAACGCAGACAGGGGTTTTGTCGTTTAGGACTATTAAGTCACTGCGCTTCGTAATCTCCTCGCAAATGCCTACCGCTAGTCGGTTTCCTACATAAAAAAAGGAAATACCTCATAAATTCCTAAGATTTACCAAGCCTTGGCCGAAAGCCTGACGAGCCATGCGTGCACCGAAATAGAGCGGCCCGAGAGTCCGCCTATACCGCAACATGGAATGTTCCACTCGGCACGCTCACCCCCCTTTGGCAAAAGAAGTCGATGAAATGAATCTCAAGTTCAGTCATAAAATTCTGTTGGCCGCGTCAGGCGTCGTGGTTCTGGCCTTCGCGTTATTCACCCTCTACAACGACTACCTGCAACGCAGCACCATCAAGCAGAACCTGGAGTCGTCCATTCAGCAATCCGGTGAGCTCACCGCTAGCAGCGTGCAAAACTGGCTTAGTGGGCGAATACTGGTACTCGAAAGTCTGGCGCAAAACGTAGCCCAGCAGGGCAATGGCGCAGACCTTCCGGGATTGGTCGATCAGCCCGCCTTCACTACCAACTTCCAGTTCACCTATGTCGGTCAAACCAACGGCGTATTCACGCAGCGCCCCGACGCGAAGATGCCCGATGGCTACGACCCACGCCAGCGCCCCTGGTACAAGCAAGCTGTGGCTGCTGACAAAACTATGCTGACTCCGCCTTACATGGCGGCGGTAGGCGGGCAGATCGTGACTATCGCTTTGCCGGTGAAAAAGAATGGTGAGCTACTGGGTGTCGTTGGTGGTGACCTGAGCCTGCAAACCCTGGTGAAGATCATCAACTCGGTGGACTTTGGTGGCATCGGTCAGGCGTTCCTGGTCAGCGGCGATGGTCAGGTCATCGTCAGTCCCGACCAGGCTCAGGTGATGAAGAACCTCAAGGACATCTACCCTGGCACTCAGGTGCGTATCGAGAAGGTCAGTCAGGAAGTGGTCCTTAATGGCCAGGAACGTATTTTGTCGTTCACGCCTGTGAGCGGCCTGCCAGGTGCGGATTGGTATATCGGTCTTTCGATCGATAAAGGCAAGGCCTACGCACCGTTGGGTAAATTTCGTACCTCAGCGCTGATCGCCATGTTGATTGCCGTGGTGGCGATTGCAGTACTCTTGAGCCTGCTGATCCAAGTTTTGCTGCGTCCTCTGACCACCATGGGCGTTGCCATGCAGGATATTGCCCAGGGCGAAGGCGACCTGACCCGTCGTTTGGATGTCACCAGTAAAGACGAGTTTGGTGAGGTAGGGAGCGCGTTCAACCAATTCGTAGAGCGTATCCACGCCTCCATCTCCGAGGTGTCTTCTGCAACACGCCAAGTGCATGATTTGTCTCAGCGTGTCATGGCATCTTCCAACGCCTCGATCATCGGCTCCGACGAGCAGAGCGCGCGCACCAACAGTGTGGCTGCCGCGATCAACGAATTGGGTGCCGCTACTCAGGAAATCGCACGTAACGCTGCCGACGCTTCGCAGCATGCCAGCGGTGCCAGCGAACAGGCTGATGATGGACGCAAAGTGGTAGAGCAAACCATCCTGGCAATGTCGGAACTGTCGCAAAAAATCAGCCTATCTTGCACCCAGATCGAGACCCTGAACGCTAGCACCGACAACATTGGTCATATCCTTGATGTGATCAAAGGCATCTCCCAGCAGACCAACCTGCTCGCGCTCAACGCTGCGATCGAGGCTGCCCGTGCGGGAGAAGCGGGTCGTGGGTTTGCCGTGGTCGCTGATGAAGTGCGCAACCTGGCACACCGTACGCAGGAGTCCGCCGAGGAGATCCACAAGATGATCACCTCACTGCAGGTGGGGTCGCGTGAAGCGGTGACCACCATGAACGCCAGCCAGGCCTCCAGCGAAGAAAGTGTCGAGGTGGCCAACCAGGCCGGTGAACGGCTTATCAGCGTGACGCAGCGGATCGTTGAAATCGATGGCATGAACCAATCCGTCGCTGCCGCCACCGAAGAGCAGACGGCTGTGGTGGAAACACTCAATGTCGACATCAACCAGATCAACCTGCTGAACCAGCAAGGCGTGACCAATCTCAACGAAACGTTGAAGGATTGTGATGCCTTGTCTCAACAGGCCAGCCGTTTGAAACAACTGGTCGACAGCTTCAAAATCTGAGTCTGAATGAACAGGAGCGAATGTCTCGCTCCTGTTCTTCAACCAAGCATCTGGCGCACATTCCCCAGTGCGCTTTCGGCGAACTCTCGCACAAACTGCTCAAACCCCGCCTGCGCCATTTCTATCGGCTCGCCGATCAGTGTCCAGGTTGCCCTGGAGCGGCTTGAGCCAAGTGCTTCAACGTGCATCGCTGCCCACAAACGCGCCAGGCCCAACGTGTTGTAAATCGTGGTCCAGGTCATACACATGGCCTGTTCGTCCCGACTGTTGAGTTGTTCCACGACGCAATGACCATTGTGGAAGAATTTGGTGCGTAAAGCGCCCACGCCCTCGCCTGTCATTTCGATGTGGGATAGGGCGGGAATGAAGGCATCAAAGCCTGCAAAGTGACCCACCACACTCCACAGTCGGGTGGCCTCGCAGTCGACCACGACAGAGGTCAGCACAGGCGTTCCACGTGGGTTGTGAATCAATGTATCGGGTTGCAGCGGTTTCATGGGGATGTCCTGAAGCGGTTCAAAGAAAGCCTATGGTTTTGAGGTGGTCGCAGCCCTTGCGTAGCAGCGACGGGGTCTTTTCGGGGTAGTGGGTACCCATTTCTTCCACGACCTTACGCGCGTTGGCGCAATGGATCATTGAGGTGTCGCCAATGTCTTCACCTAGCTCATCCAGATAAAAGCCCAATACACCAAACAGTGCGTTTTCGCGGCTGACGGTGCGTAAGGCCTGTTGCCAGTGCGCGACACTGACCCGGTCGAATACGTAGCCCGCCTGGTTGAACGCATCAAGATACTGAGCCCAGCTCAAAGGCTGCGGGTTATGCAGGTTGAATACGTATCGCGCAGCTTCAAAACGGCCGCAGTGGAACGCAACAAAGCCAGCAAAAAAATCCACAGGCATCAGGTCGAAATTCACCTCGAAACAAGGCACCAGACCCAATTGCAGCGAGCCCTTGAGCATCAGCATCAGACGATTTTGCTGTGGCTGGCAAACACCGCTTCGGGTGTTGAAGCTGATGTTTCCCGGACGGTGAATGTTCACCCAGGAACCTTGCGTTACTGCGTGCCCCAGCCAGCGCTCGGCGACCCATTTGGACAAGTTGTAGCCATTTTTGATGTAAATGGGAGGGGTCGACGCGGCAGGCGTTTCGAGGACGTGGCCATCCGCGTCGATGTTGCTGCATGCCGACAAGGTCGACACGTAATTGAGCACTTTTTTGCAGTGGGTCTCACACAGGCGCAGACACTCCAGCACGGGGTCTACGTTGTCTTTTACCAGCGAGGCATAATCCATCACGTGATTGACCTGCGCTGCGTTGTGCACAACCACACCGTAGTTGCGTGCAAGGTGTTCATACGTATCGTCAGCTAAACCCAGGCGTGGCTGGCTGATATCCGCGGCATAGACCTGCACCCGGTTCAAGTCCAAGTGTTCAAGGCGGTGCTCGCGCAATGCCTCGGTGAATCGCGCAGCTGCCGGTTGGTCTGGATGCTCTCGCACCAGACACGCAACGTGCGTGGCACCCTTTGCCAGCAGCGCTTCGACAATATGCACACCAATAAAGCTGTTGGCGCCTGTCACGATGACTCTGCCGCGATCACCGGCGCGATCCTCAGGCAATACCTGAATAACGTTTTCACGCTGCGCATCCCGTACCGCAACACCGGAAGACGTGTTGGGCAGCGCACCATTCTCCATCAACAACGCGAGGGTACGGATCGTCGGTGTTTCAAAGAATCGGTTCAAAGGCAGGCTGCGGCCAAATTGCTTTCGAATGCGCAGCAACAGCGTCGACAGCAATATGGAGTGGCCGCCAAGATTGAAGAAGCTGTCATCAATCGACAGCGCTTCCATGGGCAACCGCAGCAGCTCACGCCATAACGCCACCAGTTGCATTTGAAGGGGCGTTTGCGCAGTCTGTCCAGCGCCCGTCAACGTCGGTTGGGCCGGTAATGCGAGTAAGGCCGCGCGATCGATTTTGCCGTTACTTGAGCAAGGCAGGCTGGGTAGTTCGGTCCACACGCCAGGCTGCAAATAGTCTGGCAGCCACTGTTGTGCATGCTGCTTCAGGTCGCTCAGCGTGGCACCAGGTTCTGGTTGGGCGACGACACTGCGAATCCTGTATTTATCATCAATCACCACCGCCAGTTGGCGATACAGTCGACTGTCGCGCAGACACTGTTCGATTTCCTGAGGCTCGACCCGAATTCCGCGAATTTTCACCTGCGAGTCCCGCCGTCCGCCCAACTCGATACCTTCGGCAGTCCATTTCGCGAGGTCGCCACTACGATAGGCGCGCACGGTCTGGCCACCCGGCAGGGCCAGCTTTATGAAGGGGGAGACTGGCAACTGCACGGCATTCAAATACCCCAGGCTTACTCCCGGGCCGACGATGTAGAGTTCGCCTATTACCTGTTCATCCACGGGTTGCAGTTCATCGTCGAGGATCAACACCTGGCTGTTGGCGATGGGGCGGCCCACGTTGCGATTGCTGTCCCCGAGTTGCAGCGTTCGATGGGTGACCAGTACCGTCGCCTCGGTGGGGCCGTAGAGATTGTGAAGGTCGCATTGACCCGCCAAACGCTCGATCACGTAGGGCTCGCAGGCGTCGCCACCGCTGAACAGGTGCATCAAACCCAGGGGTTGATCCAGCGGCAGGATGCTGAGCAGCGCTGGAGGTAGGAACGCGTGGCTGATGTGTTGTTGGCGGATCAACTCGACCAATTGCAGCGGATCGCGCCGTTGCGTTTCGCTGGGGACGATCAATTGCGCGCCGGCGATCAGGGTGGGGAAAATGTCCATCAGTGATGCATCGAAATTCACCGAGGCAAACTGCAACACGCGACTCTGTTCGCTCAGCGCCATTTGGCTGCCAAACCAGGCGGTGAAGTGGGCGAGGTTGGCCTGGCTGAGCAGCACACCCTTGGGCCGTCCCGTGGAGCCCGAAGTGAAGAGCACCATGCACGGTGATTCAAGCTCCGTGGGATGCTGCGAGGGGCTTGCTGTGTGTGGTTTACCAAAAGTACTCACATCCAGTGAAACGAAATGCTCACGCAACGGGTGGGCGCCGCCATCCAGCAACACGCGGGCCCGTGCGCTGTCCAGCATGGCCTGCTGGCGCTGTGGCGGGTCATCCGGAGCCAATGGTAGGTACACTGCGCCGCAGCCGAGCACTGCGAGAATGCTGGCGTATAATTCGGTGGACTTCTCCAGGCAAACACCGACCACGGCTGGGCGCTCAATGCCCTCCAGTAACGGTTCCAGCTGTTGCTGGATGGTCAGGGCCTGAGCCTGCAGTTGCCGGTAAGTTGTCACGTTGCCCGCAATGTACAGTGCGGGTCGCTCGGCGAAGGCAAGAAGGCTGGCCTGCAATCGTTCGATCATGGGTACTTGAGCCGCCTGCAACAGCGCTGGGTCTGCCGTACGATTGAACCGATGCTCAAACGCCAGCACGTCCAGCCGCAGGAGGTCTTGCTCAGGCCAGGCATTGGCATGTGCCTCTGGCGGCAAATACTCAGGGTCACGTGCGAAGCTGCTGACCTGCAACGCTACCCATTCAGTCAGCACCTGCGTTGCTTGCAAACGCAATCGCTGGCCATTTCCGCTGGGCTCTGCCGCCAGCTCCAGTACAGCTAGCAGGTGTCGGTTGCGGTCATACCCGCGTAATTGCAGCGCAGGCAGCCCGTGTTCGGTCAGAGGGCCGATGCCCAGGCGCAGGCTGATATGGGCGACTTCTGCCAAGTGCTTTGGCAATGGCTGGCTCCCGTCTTCGACCACCAAGTCGACGGCTTCCTCACCGGACCTATGGCCGTATTGCTCCAGGACTTGCTTTACGCGGTCCAGGGCTTGGCTGACACCGACCCATCCAATGGTCAGGCATCTCATGCTGCTCTCCCGGCCAGTGGTAAATAGTCGCTCAGGGCGTGTGCCACGCTTGGCGTCTGCAACAAACCGCTATGGTGCAGAAAACTCGTGATGTTGCCGATCATTGGGTGTTGTCGGGTGATGGGGAAATCCAGTGCGTCTATTTCCTCCCTTAGTGCCTGGCGGAGGCTGGCGCTGACGTCCAGGTGTTCGATCAGTTGCAGGTCAAAGGATTTCTGCAGGTCGTTGGTCAGATAGTGGGCCAGAAATGTTGGCAGGACATGGGCGATGATGTCGCGATCTTCCGGGCGCGCCGCCTCCCAGTACAGGCGAACCAGGCGTGTCCAGAATTGGGCATGACGTCCTTCGTCAAAGAGATGATCGGCCATCATGCCGCGGATCGACGACTTGACGCTGTCGTCCTTGGCGAAAGCTGCCACGTCATGAGTCACGGTGTTCTCGGCGATGGCCACACCAATCAACCCGACGGCATCACGCAGGTGCGAAGGCGCCAGCGCCTGGGCTGCGGGCAGGGCACGGCTGAGTTCGATTTGCGCGGGCAGGTCGAGTGGTTGTATGCCGGTCATTGCCACGGCCTGTTGCAGAAAGTCCAGCGCGACCAGAGCGTGATAATCCTCGTCCACCACGATGGTCATTGCATCGTAGCGACAGGCGAGGGGGAAGGGCACGGCGAAGCGGTTCTTGGCGATGCGGCGGGCGACGTCATCGACGATTTCGGTTTCGAAAATCACCACGTCATTGATGAATTTGTAGAAGCTTTGTACCAGTACAAAATCGCGCCATTGCGAACAGTGATCGAGAAACGTCGCGCCTAATACCAGGGGTTGACGGCTCAGTGGATAGATCAGGTTTTCGTCGTTCTCCAATACGCGCCGAGGCCGTGTACGAATGGTTGCACGGCGCTCCCAGTCGTCTGCGATGGAGCGGTAGTCAGCGCTATTCATGAGTGCACCGCCTGCAACGAGGCCCGTACGGTGTCCCAGAACGCTATGCGGTTTTCCACGGCATCGAGAGCCGCTTCATTGGCTTGTTCCTTGTGGTTCGCGTCGTTGCCGATCAGGCGTTGGAGCAACTGTTGCGCCCCGGGCTCATGGCCCTGGGTGTCCAGTTCGATGTGACGGTTCATATAATGGGCCAGGACGGGAGCCTGTCGATTGATGACTTCGCTACCCTGCAACAAGCGTTCAAACATCGCTGGGATGACGCTTTCACGGCCATGTAGGAACGCCGCTGCTACAGAATGGGTAGGGGCGTTCAAGGCGATGAGCAAGGTGCTTTCGACAAAGCGGGACACGCCCTGTGGCACATCGATCTGCTGCAACGCTGCCCGCGCCTCGAGGCCTCGACGTTGTAGCGTGATAAAGGTATCGATGGCGGCGGTGCTGGCGCCCACTTCAATCATCGCCTCTCGGTACAGCTCGAAATGGCTGCAATAACCTCCCTCGGGACGCTCATCCGACTCTTCGCCCAGCACGATCTCGTTGATAAGGCGTGTGGCATGTGGGTCAATCGGTGGAAGCCAGGGTAGTCGCGTGCAAGTCAGATCTTGTTGCAGGCGTTTGGTAAGGGTCATGAAGTCCCATACTGCAAATACGTGGCTTTCCATAAAAAGTTGTAACTTGCTAAGTGAAGTTATTTCTTCAAATAACAGGTGATTACATAACTGTTGTTTCTTTTGTTGAAGCAAAGTTGGGTGCATGGTTGATGCCTATAAGTTGTTGCGACTGCTCGTGGAGCAGTGATGGCTCTTGCAGCCGGAAGAAGACAGCTAACGTTTAACCAGGCCCAAGACAGGGTGCGCCATAGACTTGAGCTGGCAAGGTCAATTTAAGTACTTGACTATCAATGAGCGATAATAAGCTGATTAAGTGAAGGGGTGAGATTATAAGTGTATGAGATGTTTTTTCGAAAAGTTACATGTGGTGGGCAAATTGTTTTATAGCGGTGGGAAGTTTCCGGGGTGGAAGTAGACTTAATCTAATAAGGCTTATAAGTTGGAAGTGTCAGCGCGGAGCTCACCCCGGATGGGATAAACCCCGCAATGTCTGTGGGTCAAAGCGAGTGCTGGGAAAACTATTTGTCGGGTGCGCCGAGGCCATTGAGATAAGTGGCGATGACCTCCATGCCACGCGTCAGGTGATTGCGCAGTGTCAGGATGCTTTCTTCGATCTTTTTCTGCGCCACCAGGTTCAGCAATTCGCGGTGATCTTCCTGGGAGGTCTCGCCCAGTCCCATTGCCTCAAGGTTGAAGCGTAAAAAACGTTCCTCTTCATTCAATCCGTGCTCGACCAGCTTGAGCAATCGCTGATTGGGTGCCTTGCCATACAGGACCATGTGAAACAGGCGGTTCAGGCGGCCAATCTCGGTATAGTCCTTTTCCTGTTCCAGGGCAGTTATATAGGCCTCTGCCTCGGCAATATCGGCGGCGGTCAGCAATGGGGTCGACAAGCGCAGCGCTTCGGACTCCAGCAGCATGCGCAGGGCGTAGGTCTCAGCCGAATTGTCTTCGATCAATGGCGCAACCACTGCACCCTTGTGCGTCACCACGTGCAGCAATGACTGTGCTTCAAGCTGTCGCAAGGCCTCGCGCACCGGCATGCGGCTGACCCCAAACAGGCTGGCCAACTCTTGCTGGCGCATGGCAGTCCCACACGGCAATCGACCATCGAGAATGGCGTTACGCAAGGTTTCTTCAATCACGGAACGAGCAAGATGGGCGGGAATAGAACCGCTGATCTTGATGCTGTTCAAAGGGTTCGGCTTCTGCGTCACGGCTACGCTATCCTACTACTTGAATGGGCATGGCTAATTGGATCCAATGAACACTAGAGACTGCCTACCAGCTTGTCAAACGGGCAAGGTTTTCGGCTTGTAAGCGGCTAAACATGGGGCTCTTGGTGCTCACACAGTATTTTTGCAACGTCTTACAGTCATGCTATGAACTGAACGCTTCGCGTCGCAGATTTATTCCAGAGTGAGTGCCGGCAATGGGCATTCACCGGAACATTCCAGTCTATAGATATTCACTAACGGTATTTAAAGTGCTGGTCTTATATCTATAAAGTCACGCTCCTGTCTGACCGGGAGTGAATTCATGTCCGCCGCCTCTACTGCTCCAACAGCGACCCTTACCGCCCAAGCCTTCGAGATTCGCCCCCTTCCCGGCAGCGTGGGGGCCGAGATCATAGGCCTGGATCTGACCCGCCCGATCGATGACCATGACTTTGCGCGGATTCATCGTGCGCACCTCGATCATCATGTCGTGGTCTTTCGTGACCAACGTATCACTCCCGAGCAACAAATTGCCTTTAGCCGTCGCTTCGGCGTGCTGCAGATCCATGTACTCAAACAATTCCTGTTGGCTAACCATCCGGAAATCCTGATCGTCTCCAATATCATCGAAAACGGCCAATCCATCGGCCTGGGGGATGCGGGGAAATTCTGGCATTCGGACCTGTCCTATAAAGAACTACCAAGCCTGGGTTCAATGCTGCATGCCCAGGAGCTGCCCTCTGAGGGCGGCGACACCTTATTCGCCGACATGCATAAAGCCTGGGACCATTTGCCCGAACATCTGCGCAAAGCTGTTGAAGGCCGCAGCGCGGCGCACTCCTACACCGCGCGCTACAGCGAAACCAAATTCGAAGGCAACTGGCGCCCCATGTTGACCCCTGAGCAGCTCGCCCAGGTTGCGGAAGTCGTACACCCGGTCGTGCGCACCCACCCGGAAAACGGCCGCAAAGCGCTGTTCGTCAGTGAGGGTTTCACCACGCGTATCGTCGGTCTGCCGGAAGACGAAAGCCGTGATCTGCTAGCCCAGCTTTACGCACACAGCGTATTGCCGCAAAACATCTATCGTCACCAATGGCAGCCCCACGACCTGGTGTTCTGGGACAACCGCTCGCTGATTCACCTGGCCGCCGGCTGCCCCAGTCATTTGCGCCGCAAGCTGTACCGCACCACCATCCAGGGCGACGCGCCTTTTTGAAAGGGCTGCACTCCTTCCCCCAATCGCACGAGAGTTGAAATGAACGCGCGCTTGCCAGGCCACGCGGCCAGCAACTTGAACGCTGTCGAACCGCTGCTGGCGGTAGACCATGTAAGCCTTGAATACCGCACCCCCGAACGCGTGGTGCGGGCCACTCACCAAGTGAGTTTCGAGATCGACCCTGCCGACCGCTTCGTGTTGCTCGGCCCCTCGGGCTGCGGCAAATCCACCTTGCTCAAGTCCATTGCCGGGTTTATCAGGCCCTGCGAAGGCGAGATCCGCCTGTTGGGGCAAAAGGTCGAACAACCGGGCCCGGACCGCATCGTGGTGTTTCAGGAATTCGACCAGTTACCACCGTGGAAAACCGTCAAACAGAACGTGATGTTCCCATTGCTGGCTTCGAAAACCTTGAAACGCGCCGAGGCCGAAGCGCGCGCGCTGCACTACCTCGACAAAGTCGGCCTCACGGCGTTTGCCGATGCCTATCCCCACACGCTTTCCGGCGGGATGAAGGCCCGTGTCGCCATCGCCCGTGCGTTGGCCATGCAGCCGAAAATCCTGTTGATGGACGAACCCTTCGCTGCCCTCGATGCCCTGACCCGGCGCAAAATGCAGGAAGAACTGTTGCTGCTTTGGGAGGAGGTGCGCTTCACCCTGTTGTTCGTCACCCACTCCATCGAAGAAGCGCTGGTGGTGGGCAATCGCATCCTGTTGCTCTCGCCTCATCCAGGGCGCGTGCGTGCCGAAATCCACAGCCATCAATACGACCTGCACAGCCTCGGCGGTGTGGAATTCCAGGCGTCGGCGCGGCGGATTCATCGCTTGCTGTTCGATGAAGCGCCCGAGGCCGAACGTGAGTTGGGTTTCGCTGATATCCGCATCGCGTATTAAGGGGAACATCCATGCGCCAGGAATATGAAATCACCCTAGCACCGCTGCTCAGCGTCCCTGTCGAGCGCGAACTGCCCCTGCGCCAACGCCTGTGGCAACAAGGCTGGCTGCGCAAAGGCCTGATCCTGATCGTGCTCGCGATGATCTGGGAAGCCGTTGCACGCTACCAGAACAACGACCTATTGTTGCCGAGCTTCCTGCAAACCTTTCACGCGCTGTACGACGGCCTGCTCAGCGGCGAATTGCTGAGCAAGGTGAGCATTTCACTGGTGGTGCTGATCAAGGGTTACCTGATCGGCATCGTGCTGGCGTTTGCCCTGACCACCTTGGCGGTGTCGACCCAATTGGGCCGCGATCTGCTGAGCACCTTGACCTCGATGTTCAACCCGCTGCCGGCCATCGCGTTGTTGCCGCTGGCGCTGCTGTGGTTTGGCCTGGGGCAGAACAGCCTGATCTTTGTACTGGTGCATTCGGTGTTGTGGGCGCTGGCGCTCAACACGTATTCCGGGTTCCTCGGCGTGTCCGAAACCCTGCGCATGGCCGGGCGTAATTATGGCCTCAAGGGCATGCGTTTTGTGCTGTTCATCTTGATCCCGGCGGCACTGCCGTCGATCCTCGCAGGCCTCAAGATCGGGTGGGCATTTGCCTGGCGCACGCTGATTGCCGCCGAGTTGGTGTTCGGTGCCACCAGTGGCAAGGGCGGCCTGGGTTGGTACATCTTCCAGAACCGTAACGAGCTGTACACAGACAAGGTGTTTGCCGGACTGGCGGTGGTGATCCTGATCGGACTGCTCGTGGAAAACCTGGTATTTGACACCTTTGAGCGCCTGACCGTGAAGCGTTGGGGTATGCAGCGCTAAACAGGAATGATTGCTCTTTGTCCACCGTGAACCCGATAATGCTGACGGAATCTGACGCCCCCTTGGCGTCAGGCGTATCCGGTAAAAGGATTTACGACGATGCGGTTTTTTGTTTTGGCAGCGGCCTTGTTACTGTCGACCTCGGTCTTCGCGGAGTTTGTGCCCCAGGTGGTCAGCATGCCCAAGCCGCTTTATCCCAGTCACCTGACCTTCACCCAAGGGCATGCGCGCATCAGCTTGAATATTCACAACGACGGTACGGTCAGTGATGTCAAAGCGCTCAGCGCCACCAAGCCGGCGTTTGGTGAGGCTGCCGTGGCTGCGGCTACACTCTGGCGCTTCAAGCCGTGGACGGTCAGTGCCGATCGGCCGGCGGTGCTCGACGCGCAGAACGATATGATTTTCACGCCCGAACCGCCTAAGAAGGAAGCGACTCAGCTTACCTTCACCCAAACCACTTACCAATCCTGCAGTGCACTGACGGAAGAAGTCAGCCAGTTCCGTCGTGAGCATCCCACCCGGCCGTTGATTGCGATGAAGAGTTTTGCCATTACCCGGGTGGCGGTGATGTTCCCGGCGTTGAGCGGCAAAAGCGATTACAACGAAGGCCTGACGCGCGCCGACGAACTGGAAAACTCCCTGCCGGACATCGTGCGCAAATGCCAGGCTCATCCCAAGGCCGCCTACGCGGATTACCTGCCGCGCAATTTGAAGCGTTACCTGTAAAGCCTGCTACGATTGCGCCCAGTTCACTCTCGATGGGTCACGAGTGCTTGGCATGCAACTACCGGACATGAACCTGCTGGTCGCCCTCGACGCCTTGCTCGACGAGGGGAGTGTAGTGGGCGCCGCACGCCGCATGAACCTCAGCCCGGCGGCCATGAGCCGCACCCTCACGCGTATCCGCGAAGCCGTCGGCGACCCGATCCTGGTGCGCGCCGGTCGCGGATTGGTGCCGACGCCTAAAGCCCTGCAGTTGCAAGGCCAGGTGCGCAACGTGGTGGAGCAGGCGGCGCTGCTGTTCCGTTCGGCGGACCAAGTGGATTTGAGTACATTGCGTCGTCGCTTCAGCGTGCGCGCCAATGACTTTTTCATCGGCGTGTATGGCGGTCGTCTGTTCGACACCATGGAGCGCATGGCGCCATTGTGCGAGCTGTGCTTCGTGCCCGAGGGCGACACCGATGACGAAGCCCTGCGTGAAGGCCGGTTGGATTTACGCGTGAGCAACACCCTGCCGGTCACCCCAGAAGTGAAGGTGCAGAACCTGTTCTCCACCACTTTTGTCGGCTTGGCGCGGGAAGACCATCCGTTGTTCGACGAAGAAATCACCGCTGCACGTTTTGCCAGCTATTCCCACATCAGCATCTCGCGGCGCGGCATTGCCCGTGGGCCGATCGACACCGCATTGAACGCCCAGGGCCTGGAGCGCCGTGTCGCGATGATCGCCCCCGGTTTTCACGGCGCGATGTTCATGCTGCCCGATTCCGACCTGCTGCTGCCGGTGCCCAAGGAAGCGCTGTTGAGCGCCAATCGCCTGAAGCTGCCCCTGCGGTCGTTCGCCCTGCCAATCTCGTTGCCAACACTGGTACTCGCCCAATCCTGGCACCCGCGCTTCGATAAAGACCCCGCTCACAAATGGCTGCGCGAAACCATGCGCGAGAGTTGCCACGCCACCTGGCTCGAAGCGCAGCCCACCTGACACCCCAAGACCTCTGTAGGAGCCGGCTTGCCGGCGATAGCGGTGGATCAGCGAATACCTCTGTGACCGTCAGGCCGCCATCGCCGGCAAGCCGGCTCCTACACACGTCAAGGATTGCGTCTGGCGCAGTTATATCCTGCCAATAAGTAACTTTTTGTCATGTGTGTGCCTGATTAAACTGCTCGGGTATTTAACATTCCGAGTTACCTGTTCATGACCTCCCTCGCTGCCCCCACCCTTGCGGCCGCAGCCAAACCCACTGCTATGACCCCACCCGTATTCGGCCCGCGCATCATCATCGGGCTGGTCGGCGTGTTGCTGGCGGTGCTGGTCTCCGGCCTCAACGAGATGGTCACCAAAGTGGCCCTCGCGGATATCCGTGGTGCGCTGTACATCGGCTTTGACGAAGGCACCTGGCTGGTCGCGGCTTACACCGCGACTTCCGTGGCGGCCATGGCGTTTGCGCCCTGGTGTTCGGTGACCTTTTCGCTACGTCGCTTCACGCTGTGCGCCATCGGCCTGTTCACTGTGCTGGGCATCCTGTGTCCGTTTGCGCCGAACTACAAAAGCCTGCTGGTGCTGCGCACCGTGCAAGGCCTGGCCGGCGGCGCGCTGCCGCCGATGCTGATGACCGTTGCCCTGCGTTTCCTGCCGGCCAACGTCAAGCTGTACGGCTTGGCCGGCTACGCGCTCACGGCCACCTTCGGCCCGAGCCTCGGCACGCCCCTGGCGGCGTTGTGGACCGAGTATGTCGGCTGGCAGTGGGCGTTCTGGCAAATCGTCGCGCCGTGCCTGCTGGCCATGGTCGCCGTGGCCTACGGGCTGCCGCAGGACCCGACGCGCCTGGAGCGCTTCAAGCAGTTCAACTGGCGCGGCCTGCTGCTGGGCTTTCCGGCGATCTGCATGCTGGTTATCGGCATCCTGCAAGGCAACCGGCTGGACTGGTTCGAGTCGGGCCTGATCACCTTCCTGCTGTGTGGCGGCAGCCTATTGCTGGTGCTGTTCATGGTGAATGAATGGTCGCAGCCGATACCGTTCTTCAAATTGCAGATGCTTGGCCTGCGCAACCTGTCGTTCGCGTTGATTGTGCTGGCGGGCGTGCTGATGGTGCTGACCTCGGTGATCATCATCCCGTCGAGCTTTCTCGCCCAGGTCCAGGGTTACCGCCCGCTGCAAACCGCACCGGTGATGCTGCTGATGGCGATCCCACAGTTGATCGCGCTGCCGCTGGTGGCGGCGCTGTGCAACCTGCGCTGGGTCGATTGCCGCTGGGTGTTGGGGATCGGCCTGGGCATGCTGGTGCTGTGTTGCGTGGGCAGTGCGCACCTGACATCGGAGTGGATTCGCGACGATTTCTACGGCCTGTACCTGCTGCAGATATTCGGGCAACCGATGGCCGTGTTGCCGCTGCTGATGCTCTCCACCGGCAGCATCCAGCCCATGGACGGGCCGTTCGCGTCCGCCTGGTTCAACACCATCAAAGGCCTGGCCGCCGTGATTGCTACCGGCGTACTCGACACCTTGACCACCCAACGCCTGCACTTCCACTCGACCATGTTGGTCGATCGCTTGGGCAATTCGCCCCTGGCCGACGGTGACGCGCCGGGCCTGGCGCACCGCCTGCACGAGCAGGCCGTGGTGCTGACTTCTTCGGATCTGTACTACGTCATGGCTGCGGTCGCGGTGGCGTTGATCCTGCTGATTTTCTGGATGCCCACGCGGATCTTTCCGCCTCGCGCACCGACTTGATAGAAAGGACTGTTCATGAAACGCAAAGACAAAATCGCCGTCTCCGTCATCGCCGTATTTGCCGTCGGCGTGTTGGTGTACCTGGTCGCGCCGGGCGTGCTGGGCAGCAAGCGCCAGACCACCAACGACGCCTTCGTCGCTGCTGACTTCACCCTGGTGGCGCCGCGCGTGGCCGGCTTTATCAAAGAGGTGCTGGTGGAAGACAACCAGCGCGTCAAGGCCGGGCAACTGCTGGCACTGATCGACGACCGCGACTTCCGCGCTGCCGCGCAGGCGGCCGACGCCGATACCTTGGTGGCCCAGGCCCAACTGAAAAACGCCACGGCGACCCTGGAGCGGCAAAGTTCGGTCATCGCCCAGGCCCAGGCCACCGTCGCGGCAGATCGCGCCGAAATGGCCTTCGCCGAGCATGAGTTGAACCGCTACAGCCACCTCGCCGGAGTCGGCGCCGGCACCGTGCAGAACGCTCAGCAAGCCAAGACCCGTATCGACCAGGCCACCGCGCGCCTGGCGAATGCCACAGCCGTGCTGGCGGCGGAACGCAAGCAGGTGGAAATCCTCACCGCCCAGCGCGATGCCGCCGAGGGTGGGCTCAAACGTGCCCAAGCCGCGTTGGAACTGGCCAGTTTTCAACTGTCGTACACGCGCATCGTCGCGCCGGTGGATGGCATGGTCGGTGAGCGTGCAGTGCGGGTGGGCGCCTACGTGACGCCGGGCAGCAAGATCCTCGCGGTCGTGCCGTTGGAGGAGGCCTACGTGGTGGCCAACTTCCAGGAAACCCAGCTCTCCCATATGCACGCCGGCCAAGCCGTGCAGGTGCGCGTCGACAGCCTCGACGGTGAGTTGCTCAACGGTCATCTGGAGAGCCTCGCGCCCGCGACGGGCGTAACGTTTGCCTCGGTCAAACCCGACAACGCCACTGGCAACTTCACCAAGGTGGTGCAGCGCATTCCGGTGAAAATCGTCCTCGAACCCAACCAGGCGCACACCGAGCGCCTGCGGGTCGGCATGTCGGTGGAAGCCAGCGTCGACACCTCGCCGGCCGCGCAGCAGCGTGAGGTGGCCCAGCAATGAAGCGAGTTGCCTGGCTCACCTTGAGTCTCATCAGCCTGAGCGCCTGCACGGTCGGCCCGGACTTCCACACGCCCCAGAGCCCGCAAGTGACCCAATGGAGCGAACCCCAGGGCCGCCTGGCCGCCAGCCGTGCGGTCAGCGACCCATTGCAGGAACGCTGGTGGGATGTGTTCCACGATGAACAACTCTCGGCGCTTACACGCCGCGCGCTCACCGATAACCTCGACCTGAAACTCGCCAGCAGCCGCCTGCAACAAAGCCGCGCCGTGCGCCAGGTGACCACCGCCGAGCGTTATCCGAACGTCAATGCCAACGGTGATTACCTGCGCCAACGCAACAGCGGCAAAGGCTTGAGCGACCCGTCCGGCAACAATGGCCGTTCGGCGTTCAACCAGTGGGACATGGGCTTCTCGGCCTCCTGGGAGCTGGACTTCTGGGGCCGCGTCAAACGCGAAACCGAAGCCGCCGACGCCACCCTGCAAGTCGCCGAAAACGACCGCCGTGCCGTGCTGTTATCGGTACTCGCCGAGACCGCCCAGGACTATATCCAACTGCGCGGCGTACAGAACACCCGCGCCGTCACCGAGCAGAACCTCGATGTCGCCCGCCACAGCCTCAAGCTGTCACAGTTGCGCCTGGCTGACGGTGTGGCCACGGACCTGGACGTAGCGGAAGCTGCCGCTCAAGTCGCGGCCATCGAGGCACGGTTGCCAGATTTGCAACAGCGCCAAGACCAACTCATCAACGCCCTCAGCCTGTTGATGGGCGAGCCGCCGCAAGCCTTGCACGCGCAGTTGTCCAAAGACGCCGCCGTGCCGCAAACCCAACGCCAAGTTGCGATTGGCCTGCCTTCGGAGCTGGCTGAGCGCCGTCCGGATATCCGCCAGGCCGAGGCGCGCTTGCACGCCGCCACCGCGAGCATCGGTGTCGCCAAGGGCGACTTCTACCCGCGCATTACCTTGTCCGGCAGCCTCGGCTCCCAGGCTATGCAGCTCTCGGATTTCGGTTCCTGGGGATCCCGCGCCTTTGCTTTCGGCCCGCAATTCAGCTTGCCGCTGTTCAACGGCGGACGGTTGCAAGGTATGTTGAATCTGCGTGAAGCCCAGCAACAGGAAGCAGCGCTGGCGTACCAGCAAACCGTGCTGCGTGCCTGGCATGAGATCGATGACCAACTGACCCGCTATAACGCCAGCCAACTGCGCCGCGACAGCCTTGCCGAAGCCGTGCGCCAGAACCAGATTGCCCTGCGCACCGCGCAACAGCAGTACGTTGAAGGCGTGGTGGATTTCGTCAACGTGCTCACCGTGCAAAGCGCGCTGCTGGCCACGCAGGAGCAGTGGGTGGAAAGCTCGACGGGCGTGTCGCTGGCGATGGTTGGGTTGTACAAGGCGTTGGGCGGAGGCTGGGAATCGGTGTACCCGCTGCAAACCGCCGGGCGCTAAGTACAAAGAGTTTTTGTCAGTCGCTAAATAAACTGTAATGATAATTGCTCTCAATAGTGTATCTGAGCTTTTTCATGGACAGCGCGACTGACGGCCAGCAACAGCTTCACCTCCTGTACCGCGACCATCACGGCTGGCTGCAAGGCTGGCTGCGCAAGCGCCTGGGCGATCGCGAGCACGCGGCTGACGTGGCGCAGGACACCTTCCTGCGTCTGTTGGTGTCCGGGCGTTTCCCCGGCGACAAGGAAAGCCGCAGCTACCTGGCGCAGATTGCCCGCAACCTGGTGATCGACCAGTGGCGGCGCCTGCGCATCGAGCGCGCCTACCTGGAAAGCATCGCGCACCTGCCCGAGCCGGAGTCGCCTTCCCTGGAAACCCGCGCGCTGATCCTTGAAACCCTGATGCAGATCGACGCCATGCTCGACCGCATGCCCGATAACGTGCGCCAGGCGTTTTTGCTGTCGCAGTTCGAAGGCCTGAGTTATGCACAGGTCGCGGAGCGCTTGGGCGTCTCCCTCAGCTCGGTGCAGAAGTACATGACCCGCGCCATCGTCGCCTGCTACCAAGTGGCCTACGCCGAATGAGACACGACGCACCTATCGCCCCGGCGATTGTCGAGCAGGCCAGCGAATGGCTGATGCTGCAATGGGGCGGCGACCTGCAAGGCGAACAACGCCTGGCCTTTGCCCGTTGGCAGGCCGCCGACCCGGAGCATCGCCGTGCCTGGCAGCGCTTGCAGCAGCTGCAGCAAACCCTCGGCAGCGTGCCCGCCGACAGCGCCCGCGCGGTGTTGCGCGACACACCGGACACGCAGCGCCGCGCTGCGCTCAAGCTGCTCGGCGTGCTGTTGGTGGCCGGTGGCAGCGGCTACCTGGTGCAACGCAGCGAACCTTGGCACGCCGCCTTCGCCGAATACCGCACCCGCACCGGCGAGATTCGCCACGTTACCCTCAGCGATGGCACGCGCCTGGACCTCAACAGCGACAGCTCGGTCGACCTGCGTTTCAGCGCCAACGAGCGACGTATCCGCCTCATCCGAGGCGAAATCCTATTGACCAGCGGCCACGACCCCGTCCGCCCATTGATCGTTGAAACCCCAGCTGGCGACGTGCAGGCGCTGGGCACCCGTTTTGCGGTGCGCGAACTGCCCGATGGCAGCCGTGTCGACCTGTACGAAGGCCGCGTTCGCGTGACGCCGTTACATGGCGCAGCCGTGCAGATGAACGCCGGTGACAGCCTGTGGTTTAACCAACGCCAAAGCTCGGCGTTGGCAGCGGTGAGCGCCAATGCCAGCAGTTGGACCGAGCACCGTCTGATTGCCGAGCGCCAGCCGTTGGGCGAATTCGTGGCACAGCTGAGTCGTTACCGTCCGGGGCTGCTGCGGTGTGATCAAGCGGTGGCGGGGCTGCTGTTGACTGGCGTGTTTCCGCTCAACGATACCGACGCCATCCTCGCCGCGCTGGAGCGCTCGTTGCCGGTACAGGTGCAAGCGGTCACGCGCTACTGGGTGACGATCAAGGCACGGGCCTGAAAATTTTTTCACCTGCGCTTGTCGGTTTTTGCGTCCCGTTCGGGATACCTCTTGAAAGCCATTCAAGAAGCGATCTCACGGGGAGTCCTGCAATGCCGCACCACCCAATCCAACCCTTCGCCCGCGCCCTGCGCCGTGGCTTGTTTGTCAGCCTGTTGGCGACGGTGCCGATGGTGCCGACGCTGGTCCATGCCGAAGAAAGTACCGAGGCGCTGCGCAGCTACAACATCCCGGCCGGTAGCCTCGACCAGGCACTGAACCGCTTTGCCAGCGCGTCGGGCATTTTGCTGTCGGTTGACGCGACGCTGACCGAAGGCAAGCGCAGTGCGGGCCTGCAAGGGCGCTATGGGGTCGGATCGGGTCTGGAGCGGCTGCTGGCGGGCAGCGGCCTAATGGCGATGCAATCCCAGGGCGGTTGGTCGTTGCAGGCGGCTTCCAACGGCGGGCCTTTGCAACTGGGCGCCACCCAGATCAGCGGCCAGCAAACCCAGGAAAATGCCTGGGGGCCGGTGGACGGTATTGTCGCCACGCGCAGTGCATCGGGCAGCAAGACCGATTCGGCACTGGTGGAAATTCCCCAGACCATCAACGTGATCACCGCCGCCGAGATCAAGGCGCGCGGCGCGCAAAGCGTGACCCAGGCGTTGCTCTACACCCCGGGCATGAGCGCGGGTGGTTTCGCCGATCGGGTGAAGCTGTTCGATGAGCCGACCTCTCGCGGCTTCTCGCCTACGCCCCTGTACCTCGACGGTCTGCACTTGCCTTATGGCGGCGGCAGTACCGGCGGCGCGTTGCAGATCGAGCCGTATTCCCTGGAACGCATCGAAGTGCTCAAGGGCCCGGCCTCCGTGCTGTACGGGCAGAACCAGCCCGGCGGCATCGTCAACATGGTCAGCAAGCGCCCCAGCGAAACGCCGATCCACCAAGTGGTACTGGAAGCGGGCACCTACGAGCACAAAAGCGCGGCCATCGACCTGAGCGGTCCACTGGATGAGCAAGGACAATTTCTGTATCGCCTGACCGGCCTGGCCAATGACGGCCAGGACGAAATCAACTACGTCGAAAACAAACGCCAGTTCATCGCGCCGAGCCTCACCTGGCGGCCGAACGATGACACCAGCGTGACGGTGTTCGCGCAGTACCAGAAAGACAAAGGCGTGCCCGAAGCCCAGGGTTTACCGGCGTCCGGCACGCTGTGGGCAAACCCCAATGGCAAGATCAAGCGCGACCTGTTCATCGGCGAGCCTGGCGTCAACCAGTACAACCGCGAGCAATACGCACTGGGTTACGAGATTTCCCATCGCCTGAATGACACATGGACCCTCAAGCAAAACGCACGTTATGCCGAGGTCGACGACCGCTACACCGCGCCGTTGCACGGCTACCGTTTCGTCGCCAACCCGGCCACTGGCGTACAGGATCAACGCTACCTGCAACGCTTCGGTGTGGACTGGGCGCAGAACAACAAAGTGTTTGGCGTGGACAGCATTGCCCAGGCGGAATTTGATACCGGTGCCTTCTCTCATACGATGATCTTCGGCCTGGACTACTACCATTCCAATTCGCTGTTCCACGGCTTGTACGACCGCAACCCGCCGATCATCGACCTGTTCAAGCCGGTCTACGGCCAGCGCCTGAATTTCGGCCAACCGTACCGCTGGGACCGCACCATCACCCAGACCGGCCTGTACGTGCAGGACCAGATCAAGTGGGACAAATGGGCGCTGGTACTGGGCGGGCGCTACGACTGGGCTAACGTCGTCAATAAAGAGCCCCTGACCGACACCCGCTTCGCCAGCAAAGACCAGGCCTTCACGGGCCGTGCGGGCCTGGTGTACCTGTTTGATAACGGCCTGGCGCCGTTTGTCAGCTACACGGAGTCCTTCCTGCCACTGGCCGGCACTGACGCCAACCAGAAGCCATTCGAGCCG
This sequence comes from Pseudomonas sp. C 49-2, assembly GCF_003970195.1. Taxonomy (NCBI): domain Bacteria; kingdom Pseudomonadati; phylum Pseudomonadota; class Gammaproteobacteria; order Pseudomonadales; family Pseudomonadaceae; genus Pseudomonas; species Pseudomonas sp. C 49-2. Next base: position 597,195 of record NZ_RXYG01000002.1, on the reverse strand, counting down.
TCCACCGGCAACCAATACGAAGTCGGTGTGAAGTACCAACCGCCTGGGCAGAAGAGTTTCGTGCAGGTCTCGGTCTACCAACTGGACCAGGAAAATGTGCTCACCACCAACCCGGTCGACACCACCTTCAGCACCCAAAGCGGTGCCATGCGTTCACGCGGCGTGGAAGTGGAAGCCAAGGCCGTCCTCAGCGATGCCTGGGATATCGTCGCGTCGGCTTCGCGCAACGACATCAAATACACCAAGGACAACGATGGCCGCGAGGGTCGCCACCCGGCCGGCATCTCGCCGCTCACCGCGTCGATGTGGGTCAACTACAGCGTGCTCGGCGACACACCGCTGGCCGGTCTCGGCGCGGGCCTGGGCGTGCGTTACGCTCGCCAGAGCCTGGGTGACTACTACGAAGGCGCCTTTTCCGTGCCTTCCTACAGCGTCTACGACGCCAGCGTGAGCTATGACCTGAGTCGATCGCCGTTGAAACTCAAGGGCGTGAAACTGGCGATGAACGTGCAGAACCTCACCAACAAGACCTACGTGTCGCAGTGCACCAGTAACCTGGATTGCTATTACGGCGAAGGGCGCACGGTGGTGTCGAGCCTGACCTACGACTGGTAACAACCATAACCTGTAGGAGCCGGGGGGACGCCTAGTCCTTGCCGGTTCCTACAGATTGCGTGCATCAAGGGTTTTGCAAAAACACCACATAGCCTCGAAACCACTCGCTGTCCTTCAGATACTCCGGCTCTTCCCACTCCCCGGCCTGAATCAAGCCAATCTTGAACGGCAACCCCAACCGGTTCATCCGCGGCAAATACGCCGCGTAATCCGGGATGCTGTGCCGCCCCTGATACGTTTGCACCACCACTTCATCCACCACCCCTTTGAGTTGAGCGATGGCAGCCGGATCAGCGTTGCTGCTCCAGTCCATCAAGCCGGTGATGCTCAGGCGCAGGTCGGCGGGCAGGCGCTGGCGCAGGTCGCGCAGGAAGTCGGCGTATTCATGCAGGTACTGAGTGCGGGCGTCGAAGTCGATCTGAATGCCTACCACCGGATTGCCTGCGTCGCGCCAGCGTTGCACCTGGCCGAACAGTTGGCGGTAGACCTGCTTGGGCCAGTGCAGGGTGTGGGCGCGGTAGACGATCCAGATGTCGCCTTCGGTAAGGCGCGGCACGCTGATGCCTTGGGCAATCATCTGCACGCCGCGCTGGGGCGCGCGGCGCGTGGAGTTGATCTGGCCCTGGAGGATGTACAGGGTTTTCGCCTGCTTGAGCACCGGCTGTGGTGTAACCCCGCTCCACAGCCAGAAGGCGTCATAGTCACGGGCGTCGACGGCGCCGAAGGCCGGGCTTGCCAGCAACAGCAAGCCCAGCCACAGGTGCTTCACCAGTAGTACTGCAGCGATTTGCCCCACTGGGTGTCGGCGTAGCTGGTTTTCAGCTGGCGGAACCAGGCCTTGCGCACGGCCGGTTCCACATCGACGCCGCCGCAACTGTTGTAGCCCGAGGGCCCGTAGCAGTTGATGGCGCGGAACAGGGCGTAGGCCTTGTCATTCTTGGGTGCCTTGGCGTTGCCGATCACCTGTTTGTAGCCGTCCAGGCGCGAGAAGGTTTCACCCTTGAAGTCCGATGCACTGCTGCCCAGGCTGCCGGCGGCGCGCGCCTGTTCCAGTGGCATGCCGTCCAGGCCGTTACGCAGGATGAACTCACCCAGGCAGTTCAGGCCCTGTGGGTGTTTGGCATCGCTCTGCAAGGTCGCGGCGATTTGCGTGATGCTCGGACAGGCGTAGCCGGACTCGGCTTTGTCGCCGCTCCACTGGAACAGCTTCAAGGTCTGGCTGGCGCTGTAGACGTAGCCCAGGCTGGTGCCCAGTTTGTCTTCCGGGGCGGAGGCTGGCAGCTGCTTGAGGTCGTCGGCGAAGGTGGCGTACTGACCGCGCAGCAGGTCTTTGTAGAGCAGCACGAATTGCGCAGTCTGGCGTTCCAGCGGATCGCTGGCCTGGGCGATCTGCTGGCGCAGCAACTCGGGACCGGCGACGTTGCGCAGCAGGATGTAACGTACCTGCTTGGCGCTGATCGGCGAGTCGGCGGCAAACACCTTGGCCAACTGGCCGCTGCGTTCGTAGTTCATGGCCAACGCCAGCTCAAGCTGATCGCGTTGCAACGGCAACTTCGCCAGCGGCAGCAGTTGCAGCCAGAGCGCTTCGGCGCCTTTCCAATCTTGCTTGGCTTCCAGGGCCAGGGCACGCAGGGTTTGTTGGCTGAAGGCAAAGTAATTCAGGCTCGACGGCACGCTCTGGGGCAGTTGTTTCAGCGCGGCGTCTGGCTGATGCTCGGTATACAGCGCAGACACCGCGAGCAAGTAGTCATACAGCTCCGGCGCGCTGGAAAACGCAGCTTTCTGCTTCTCCAGGTCGGTGCGGGAGAGGGCGGGCTGGTTGCCACCGCGCATCACCATCAGGTCGCTGACAAACTGGATCATCGGCGTGCTGACGGTTTCGCTATTGACCATCAACAGCTTGAGGTCGGCTTCCTCCACCAGATCATCCACCGACACATTGCGCTGCGCGTCCGTTGCCTCGGTCATTGCCCAGCCGAAGGCCTCGGCGAGCTTGGTGTTGTCACCTGCCAACCAATAAACACGGCGCAACAGGCCACGGGCGGAGGCCAGGTAGTCGCCCTGTGGGTAAGTTTTCAGGTAACCGAGAAAGCCTTCCTCGGCATGGCTCAGGGCGGACTTATCCACATGCTCGAGCTGCGGCATGCCGTATTCGTCAAAGGCTTCGGCCTGGGCCTGGTTCAAAGACGTGCGCGCAGTCATATACAGCGCGGTTTCCTTCAGCCAAGGCACGTGGCTGGCGCTGGCGGCGGCAAAACCGCGCTCAGCGTCACCGAAGCGACCGCTGTAGAAGTCGGCGGCGGCTTGCAGGTAGGTACGGAACAGTTGGCCGTCGTTGGACTGGATCTGCTGGGCGTCCACCACCTGGCCTTCCCACGAACAGGCTGTGAGCAGTTGCAGACGCGCTTTTATCAGCAGCTCACGCTCAGCAGCCGGCATGTCGGCCTTGATCACCTGGCTGATGAACGCCGTGGCGCTGTCATCATCGTTGCTGCGGCAACGGCTGCCCTCGCCAGTCAGGAACGCTTCGCCTGCGGTCTTGTACTCGTCGCGCTGGATGCCCAGGGGCTTGAGCAGGGTGTCGAGTTCGGCGGTGCGTGAATTGTCCGGCTTGTTGTCGGGCTCATCGTTTGTCGCGGGGATAGGCGCCAGGCGATAGACCGGGAACGGCACCGGGCCGAAGCCCTGGGACAGATCATCTTCGCTCAGAGCATTGGGCGTGAGCGGTTCGGCCTGTTTGTCCGCCAGCAGCAGGCGCAGGTTGACGCGACTGTCGTTGCCGGGGCTGAGGAAGGGCAGGTTACTGCAGGAATCGAGGCTGTCACGCGAGACGCGCCAATCGGGGTAACACGAGTCGTCAGAGCTGGCCTGGGCCTGTTGGGTGATGCCGGCAAGCAGTGCCAGTGCCAGGGGTGACAGAAAACCGATGCGCATGACGTGTCCTTGATCCTGAGTCCTTGGAGGGGGGCAATAATAGCGTGTTCCTACGGTTGCTTCGGAGAAGCCCTGCACAAATTACTGATTTGTCCGATTCCAGCAGCCAGCCTGGATCTTTTGTCCTAGAGTGGCGGTGTTTGCGCTTGGGTAATCGGGGGAATCGAGGTGCGTCGGTCTGTGGTAGAGCAAAACGAAAAGGTCGGGACGTTACCCGCGCTCAATCGCCTCAGTTGGGAAGGTGCTGGCTGGATCAGCCGTCTCTGGTGGGTGCCGATCCTGACGCTGGCCATGGCCCTGCGTTTTTACAACCTGACATCGGCGGCGATTTGGGGCGACGAGGCCTCTAGCCTGCTGCTCAGCGAATACGCCCTGGGCGACCTGTGGTTCCACGCGGCACACGACGTGCACCCGCCGTTGTATTTTTTCCTGCTGCGCGGCTGGATCGAACTGTTCGGCGACAGCATCTGGTCGATTCGCGGCATGAGTGCCATTCCCGGCGTGGTCGTCGTGGGCTTGGGCATCTGGCTGACGCGGCAACTGTCCACCCGCCGTGCGGCGGTGCTGGCGGGGATACTGCTGGCGCTGTTGCCGACGGCGGTGCGCTACAGCCAGGAAGTGCGCATGTATTCGCTGCTGGGTGTGTGGCTGCTGGGCGCCACGCTGGCGCTGGTTTACTGGGTACGCCAACCTGAGCGCACGCGGTATCTGGCGGTGTATGTCGTATTGATGACGGCCGGTTTCTACACCCATTACTTCACTGCGCTATGCGTGTTGGTGCATTGGGCTTACCTGGGCATGCTGAGTGTCACGATGCCGCGCGACCAACGCCTGATCACGCGCCCGGCCTGGTGGGTGGCCAACGCCACGATTGTGCTGTTGTACCTGCCTTGGCTGCCGAATCTGCTGGACTTGGTGCAGCATGTCGAACAGCTCAAGGTGGGCGGTGATATTGGCTGGGAAGAGCCGGTCAGCCTGTTCTCCCTGCCGTCGATGATCTGGCAATTCGTACTGCAGGATGAAGGTGTCGGTTTCTGGTCGCCGCTGTTCTGGCTGTTCCCGTTGCTGCTGGTGGCTGTCGTCGTTGCCACCGCTTGGCGCGACCGCGACCGCTATCGGCCGGCCGGCCTGTTGGCGCTGTTTTTCCTGTTGCCACTGCTGTTGGTCTACGGGGTGTCGTTTATTTCCCCAGTGTTTATCGAGCGTTACCTGACGGTGTACGCCCTGGGCTTGCCGATCCTGCTGGCGATGGCCATCGATCGCCTGCCATCACGGTTTTCATTGCTGGGGGCAGCACTGTTCGTGCTGTTTGTCGGTGTGGAACTGGTGGGCTTGAAGAACAACTTCACCGTGGACGAACACGACCAATTCAACGTGCCGGTGGAGTTCGTCAACCGCAACTATCAGGAAGACGACCGCATCGTCCTCAGCGACATGATGTGGTACCTCAGCTACGTGTATTACGACCAGACCGACGCCCAGTTGCAGCTCTACACCCCGCCCAAACCCGACGGCACGCCCACCCGGCCGAATGCCTATGGCTTCGGCACCCTGGTAGACCAGGATGGCGGGCGCATCTACCTCGACCACCTTTCGGCACTGCCCGCCGAGACCCGCCGCGTGTGGCTGATCAGTAGCAACGAAGCCCCCGACGATTTCGCCCCGCTCCCCGAAGGCTGGCGCGAACTCAGTCGCCAGGATGGCGGCGGCGCGCGGGCGCGATTGTTCGTGCTGTGCAACGTACCGTCGGCACAACCCGAGGGCTGCCGCTAGACTGGGTTGACACTTTTCTATCAGGAGCCCGCCATGGAATCGCCCGTGCATAGCTTGCAGTCACTGTTCAAACAGCTGGGTTTGCCGGATGAGCCGGTGAATATCGAGAAATTTGTGGCGGTGCATTCGCCGCTCAAGCCGGAGTTGAAACTGGCGGATGCGTTTTTCTGGACGGACAGCCAGAAGGCGTTTTTGCGCGAGGAGATTCTGGAGGATGCGGATTGGGCTGAAGTGGTGGATGAGCTGAATTTGATGTTGCGGGGTGGGCGAGGGGTGTAAAAAAAACTTTGCTGAAACACGATAATGTAAAAAAAATGGTGAGAGGTAAAAAAACTGGGCTTTAATCGCTCAAGTGAATTTTTTCTGGGGAAGCTCACCTTGGCGACAGTCGGATATGCCCATCTCTGCGAATCGCTGGATTTAAAGGTCATCCCGCCTCACCGCGTCGCGATGATTAAACCCGTGACCAGAATCACCTTGATCGGCAACTGCCTGGCGGTTCCGCATGCCGTCGCACCTGCGCAACATGCCCTGTTTGAGCACGTGCTGTTCGCACTCAAGCATGAGGGTGTGAATCTCGCCATACTTGCCCAGGTTTTTGAACGTCTTGGTCCGGAGCCATTTTTGGCGGGTTTGGCGGAATCCCCCCATGGCGCCTTTATCCGTAAAGCCTGTTATTTGTGGGAAGGATTTACCGGGCGCGCGCTTGATTACGCACTACCTGTTCGGGGGCGTGTTGTTGCCTTGTTTGATCCCGAGCGCTATGTGACTGGCCCAAGCATCCGCAACAGTCGTTGGCGAATTGATTTTAATGGCCTGGGCTCTCTGCATTACTGCGCGACTGTGGAGAGAACGCCTGAGTTAGAGACGTTGTTGGCGCTTGATGTGTTGGGTCGCGCCAGATCTTTCATGGCAACCCTGCCTCCAGAAATGATGGACCGCGCGATCCAGGGGGCCTATCTCCACGAAACCCGCGATTCATTTGCTATCGAAAAAGAACAGCCCAGTGAAGAAAAATCCCGACGCTTTGTCCAGCTTTTACGCCAGGCTCACGAAGGGCGGCTGCTGACAGAGGACTACTTGGTCGAGCTGCAAAACAGCACCGTCTCCAACCCGTTCGACAAAGCCGTCGCATTCCGCCATGAACAAAACCACCTGCACAACGGCCTGCGTGGTGCAGCGGGTGTCAGCTATGTACCACCTGCTGCGGCGCTCTGTCAGGACCTGATGGAAGAATTGATGGCGTTCGCCAACCAGCCTGTGAGAGAGGTTGATCCATTGGTGGCGGCTGCCGTCACTGCTTTCGGCTTTGTGTTCCTGCATCCATTCATGGACGGTAATGGGCGCCTGTCTCGCTTCCTGATCCACCAAACACTCTGCCACTACGGCGCGCTGGAGAACGGGCTGCTGCTGCCTGTTTCCGTTGCGATGAAGCACGAAGAGGCGGCCTATCTGGAGGCGCTCAAGGCGTTCTCCCAACCCACGCGGGAATTCTGGAGCGTGACTTGGCTGGATGGCGATGAAATGGCCTTCGAGTTCATCGGCCACCCGTCGATTTACCGCTACTGGGACGCCACCCGCTGTGTCGAATTCACCCTGCAAATGGCTCGACGCGCATTGGAAGTGGAACTGCGTGAAGAAACCGAATTTCTCGACCGCTACGACCGCGTGATCAAGGCCGTGAACCAGCGTTATGACGTGCGCGGCAGTGATCTGTCGAAGCTGGTGATGATGTGCCTGGATAACGAGGGCAAGGTTTCGAAGCATCGGCGCAAGCAGTTTCAGTACAGCGTGGCGGAGGAGGTGTTTGAGTTTATCGAGGAGGAGACCCAGAGGTTAATCGGGGAGTAATAGGGCGCTTGGAAATGTTGGGCGAAATCCAACACCGCCTGGACGCCCAGGCGAACAGCAGTCCTGAAACCTAAATTGATCGAACTGTGGGAGCTGGCTGCTTGCGATTGCGAAGTGCCAGTCGGCCTCTATCTCGACTGGACGACAACCTCGCAGGCATTTTGCATCGTCAGAAAATGCTGCATCCGCCCCCAAACCCGCTTTACTTAGCCCTACCACCACCCATCCGCTAAATTGTTTCAAAACTTGACGCATTTTGATCCATCCACCATATTGATAGTTAGCAAACTAACTGTATGCGAACTATCCAGTGCCTCAATCCCTCGAACAACTCCAGATGAACCTCAGCAGCAGCATGGTGGTGGGCGCCCGTAACTGGCGCAAAATCTGCCAGACCACGCTGGTGAGCTATGGCATTTCCGAAGCCTGCGCCGTGCCGCTGTTGATGATCGGCCGCTTGGGCGATGGTGTGCATCAGGTCAAAGTCGCCCAGGCGTCGGGGATGGAAAGCCCGTCGCTGGTGCGCTTGCTCGATCGCCTGTGCACCGACGGTTATGTGTGCCGCACCGAAGACGTGCATGACCGTCGCGCCAAGGCCTTGAGCCTGACCGAGCGCGGCCGCGAGCTGGTGCAAGCGGTGGAAGTGCAATTGGTGCGCCTGCGCAAGGAAGTGCTGGCAGACATGACCCCAGGTGATATGGAAGCCGCGCTGCGTGTACTGCGCGCCTTCGAGGCGGCGTCGCTTTGAACGGATTTTTTACCGGTTTCCCGCCTGCCCGTGATTGGTTCTACGGGGTACGTACCTTCGCGGCGTCGATGATCGCGTTGTATATCGCCATGCTCATGCAAATGCCGCGTCCGTACTGGGCGATGGCCACGGTGTATATCGTCTCCAGCCCGTTTGTCGGCCCTACCAGTTCCAAAGCGCTGTACCGCGCCATCGGCACCTTCATGGGCGCGGCAGCGGCGGTGCTGTTTGTGCCGATGTTCGTGCAATCGCCCTACATGCTGGTGGTGGTGATTGCCTTGTGGACGGGCACGTTGTTGTTTCTGTCCATGCACCTGCGCACCGCCAATAACTACGCGTTGATGCTGGCCGGGTACACCTTGCCGCTGATCGCCTTGCCTGTTGTAGATAACCCGCTGGCGGTGTGGGATGTGGCCGAGGCGCGCACCGAAGAAATCTTCCTCGGCATCGCCGTCGCAGCGGTGGTGGGCGCGATGTTCTGGCCGCGCCGCCTGATGCCGGTGTTCGATGGCTCGGTGGCCAAGTGGTTTGCCGATGCTCAGGTCTACAGCCAACGCTTTCTGACGCGCCAAGTTGAGCCTGAAGAAATCAGCACCTTGCGCGGCGGCATGGTCGCCACCTTCAACACCCTGGAATTGATGATTGGCCAGTTGCCCCACGAAGGCGCGCGGCCGCAGACGGTGCGCAATACCAAGGAGCTGCGCGGGCGCATGATTCACCTGTTGCCGGTCATCGATGCGCTGGATGATGCCGTGTACGCCATCGAGCATCGCGCACCGGAGTTTCTTGATCAGCTCAAGCCTTTGTTGGAAGAAGCCAACGCCTGGCTGGAAAGCACCACCGAGCAAGCGCCCCTGGAACGCTGGCGCGTGCTGCGCGACAAGGTCGACGCCGCTCAACCCCAGGGCGAAGCGCTGGACGACCGGCACACGTTGCTGTTCTCCAACGCGCTCTACCGTCTCGCAGAGTGGATCGACCTGTGGCAAGACTGCCGCAGCCTGCAAGCCGCCATCCAGTGCGAAAGCCAGGACACCTGGCGCGCCGTCTACCGCCATTGGCGCCTGGGCCGGCTCACGCCGTTCCTCGACCGTGGCCTGATGTTCTACTCGGCGTTCTCCACCGTCACCGCAATCATCGTTGCCTCGGTGCTGTGGATCCTGCTCGGTTGGACCGACGGCGGCAGCGCGGTGATCCTGGCCGCCGTCGCCTGCAGCTTCTTTGCCTCGATGGACGATCCGGCGCCGCAGATCTACCGGTTCTTTTTCTGGACCGCCATGTCGGTGCTGTTCGCCAGTCTTTACCTGTTTTTGGTGCTGCCCAACCTGCACGACTTCCCGATGCTGGTGCTGGCGTTTGCCGTGCCGTTTATCTGCATCGGTACCCTCACCGTGCAGCCGCGTTTTTACTTGGGCATGCTGCTGACGTTGGTGAACACCTCGTCGTTCATCAGCATCCAGGGCGCTTATGACGCCGACTTCCTCAACTTCGCCAACGTCAACCTGGCGGGGCCGGTGGGGTTGCTGTTCGCCTTTGTGTGGACGCTGATCGCGCGGCCCTTCGGCGCCGAACTGGCGGCCAAGCGCCTGACCCGTTTCAGCTGGCGCGACATCGTCAGCCTCACCGAGCCCGCGACCCTGGCCGAACACCGGCACATGGCCGCGCAAATGCTCGACCGCCTGATGCAGCACCTGCCGCGCCTGGCCCTGATCAACCAGGACACCGGCACCGCCCTGCGCGATTTGCGCGTGGCGCTGAACCTGCTCGATTTGCTGGCGTACTCGCCGCGCATCCTCGGTGTGCCACGGGTGCTGCTTAACCAAGTCGTCGAGGGCGTGGGCGGTTACTTCAAGGCGTGCCTCAAGGCCGGTGAACGCTTGCCTGCGCCGAGCGGTCTGCTGATGACCCTGGACCGCACGCGCCGCGCCCTCAACGGCCAAGGCCTGCAAGACGAAGACGACACCCGCCTGCATCTTTTGCATGCGCTGGCGGGCTTGCGCCTGTCCCTGCTGCCGGGCGTGGAATTTATTGGCGGCACCGAGATGGAAGCGCCGCTGCCTGATGGAGCGCCTTTATGATCGGTGATCTGGATATCAGCGGGGTGTTCCTGCCCACGCTGCTGGTGCTGATGGGCATTACGTACGTGTTGTTCCTGGTGGTGCACGGGTTGTTGACCCGGCTCCACTTCTATCGCCTGGTCTGGCACCGGGCATTGTTCAATGTGGGGCTCTACGCGCTGTTGCTGGGCGCGGTGGACTCACTCAGTCGATACCTGATGACATGAAAAAACCTTTTTTGACCATCGGCCGTGTAGTCCTCACGTTGTTGATCGTGACGTTTGCGGTCGTCGTGGTGTGGCGCATGGTCATGTACTACATGTTTGCCCCCTGGACCCGTGACGGCCACATCCGTGCCGACATCGTGCAGATTGCTCCGGACGTGTCCGGTTTGATCCAGCGTGTGGACGTGCACGACAACCAGCTGGTGACCAAGGGCCAAGTGCTCTTCGCCGTCGACCAGGACCGCTTCAAGCTGGCCCTGCGCCAAGCCCAGGCCGCCGTGGCCGACCGCCAGGAAACCCTGGCCCAGGCCCAGCGCGAGTACAAGCGTAACCGCGGCCTCGGCAACCTGGTGCCCAGCGAGCAACTGGAAGAAAGCCAGTCCCGCGTCGCCCGTGCCCAGTCGGCCCTGGCCGAAGCCCAGGTGACGGTGGATTCCGCCCAGCTCAACCTCGACCGCTCGGTGATCCGCAGCCCCGTGGACGGTTACGTCAACGACCGCGCGCCGCGCACCCAGGAATTCGTCACCGCCGGGCGTCCGGTGTTGTCGGTGGTGGACAGCAATTCCTTCCATATCGATGGTTATTTCGAAGAGACCAAGCTCGACGGCATCCACGTCGGCATGGCGGTGGACATCCGTGTGATCGGTGACAACGCCCGCCTGCGCGGCCATGTGCAAAGCATCGTTGCCGGTATCGAAGACCGCGACCGCAGCAGTGGCTCCAACCTGTTGCCCAACGTCAATCCGGCGTTCAGCTGGGTGCGCCTGGCCCAGCGGATTCCGGTGCGCATCGCCTTTGATGATGTGCCGGCGGACTTCCGCATGATCGCCGGGCGTACGGCCACCGTCTCGATCATCGGCGATAAGGTTAAAGACGGAGACCAGCCATGAAGCAGCTGTTGGCCACCGCCGCGCTGGGTGTGTTGCTGTCGGCCTGCCAGGCGGTGGGCCCGGATTACTCGCTGCCGGATAAAGCCGCGGTCAATCGTGGCGACCTGCAAGGGCAAATCGCCGGTGAGGGCAACAACGTGGTGTCGACGCCGGTACCGGCCGACTGGTGGAAGTTGTACAAAGACCCGCGCCTGGATGAGCTGGTGCGCCAGGCCATGGCGTCGAACACTGACTTGCGCGTGGCGGCTGCGAACTTGCAGCGTGCGCGTTATCAGACCCAACAAGCTGAATCCGCAGGCGGCTGGAGCCTCGGCGCCAAGGCGGAGGCCCAGCGCCTGCAAGAGTCCGGCGAAGCGTTTTTGCTGGCCGACAAAGTCCCGGTGGGTAACATCGGCAGCGTGGGTATTACCACCTCGTATCAGTTCGATCTGTTCGGCACCTTGCAACGTGGCATCGAAAGCGCCCAGGCCACTGCCGACGCAGCCCAGGCCGCTGCCGATATCGCGCGCATCACCCTGGTGGCCGATGTCGTGCGCTCCTACACCCAAGTGTGTGCAGCGAACGAAGAATTGGCGATTGCCAACGAGTCCCTAAACCTGCAAGCCCAAAGCACCCAGTTGACCCAGCGCTTGCGCGACGCCGGGCGCGGTGATGAAACCCAGGTGACGCGCTCGCAAACCCAATACAAATCCTTGCGCGCCGACATGCCGCGCTACGAAGCGGCGCGCCAGGCCGGTTTGTTCCGCCTGTCGATGTTGCTGGCCAAGCCGGTGGACCAACTGCCCGGGGGCACCGGCACCTGCGCCGAATTGCCCCATATCGCCCAGCTGTTGCCGGTAGGCGACGGCGCCACGCTGCTCAAGCGCCGTCCCGATGTGCGCCAGGCCGAACGTCAACTGGCCGCTGCCACCGCGCGTATCGGCGTGGCCACTGGCGCGCTTTACCCGGATATCAGCATCGGCGCCACGGTGGGCACCGTTGGCCTGCTCGAAAACCTTGGTCAGCCTGCGACCAACCGTTGGGGCTTTGGCCCGATGATCAGTTGGACTGTCCCGACCAACGGCGCCCGCGCGCGCGTCCACGAGGCCGAGGCCGCCACCCAAGGCGCCCTGGCGCACTTTGACGGGGTGGTGCTCAACGCCATCCGTGAAACCCAGACCGGCCTTGCGCAGTACACCGCGCAACTGCAACGCCGCGACGCGTTGGCCGAAGCCGGCGAGTCGGCCAAGGAAGCGGCAGGGCAGACCCATCGCTTCTTCCAGGCTGGCCGCGCATCGTTCCTTGCCGACCTGCAAGCCACCCGCACCTATACCGATGTGCGAGCGCAACTGGCAGCGGCCAACACCCAAGTTGCCATGAGCCAGATCGATCTGTTCCTGGCCTTGGGCGGCGGCTGGGAAAGCGGACGAACGCAACCCGCGCCGGCCAGCAAACCCTGAGCAAATAGCTATGCTTTGACTGGCGGGCTCCCGTGATGGCCCGCCGGTCAACGTTCGCGTTTGCTCATGGGGATTCCAATAATGAAAAACCCTTATGCTCCCGCTTTCTGGTGCGTGTGTTTTGCACTGGTGTTGTTGTCGGCTACCTATTTCTACGGCGTCATGCTGGCTCACCAACTCGACAAGGCGATGGTGTTTCTGGACAGCGCCTGCCTGGTGATCGGCACCCTGTCCATCGGCGTCGTGGCGTGGGCCTCCTACCAGAATCAACGGGTGAAGAAAAAACTCCTCGAACAAGGCAAGACCCGCGTGGCGATCTGGGACACCAAGGTCGCGTTGCGCCGGGTCGAGACCGTGTTCGACCGCTACTTCTGGGGCAGCTACTGGCAACCGGGGCGCACCTTCCAGGAAGTCATGGGCGACCTGACTGGCACGCCCCTGGAAAAAAGCCTCGAAGTCCTGAAGAAACAGTGCGTGGCCCTCGATCAACAGGTCGCGGACGGTAGGCACTGGCTGAATAACGCGCGGGAATTGTCCGACGTGGCCACGCAAATGGCGCGCGAGCGCTATCAACTGGACTTCTGCGACCCCAAGGCCGACACCCCTGGCAATGCCGTGATACACCGCGAGTTTGAGGTGCTGGTGTACACCTGGACGGCGCGCCTGAAGAGTTTCGACCACCAGTTGGATGAAATTGAACTGGAGTATTCGTGAACTAGTACCGAACTGATCCCTCTGAAAAGCTGGGCCGTTCGCGGCCGCCAGTGCTAATCTTCCCCCGTTTTCGGCGGGCTTGAGCCAATCCCCTCGGGGTTCAAGGAAGACAGCCCACTTCTCACAGGATTTGATCAGGTCACTTCATGAATAAGCCAGCCGTTGTTCTTTTGGGTTTCGTTGTCGCCGTCGGCGTCGTCAGTGCAGGCGGTGCCTGGTACACCGGTAAGCAACTTGAGCCCGTGCTGCAAACGGCGGTGCAGGACGCCAACAAGGAACTGCAACGTTCCATGGCCGGTGTCGACGGTACCGTTAACTTGGAGCTGGTGTCCCTGGACCGTGGCCTGTTCAGCAGCACCGCGCACTACCGCCTCAAGGGGCAAGGCTCGTTCTTCGGCGAGCAGAACCCGAACCCCGAGCTGCTGTTTGTCGATCATATCGAACACGGTCCGCTGCCCTTCTCGCGTCTGGTGTCGCTGAAGTGGCTGCCGGTCATGGCCACCAGTCATTTCGAACTGGAAAAGAACGCCACTACCGAAAAATGGTTCGCCGCTGCCAAAGACGTGTCGCCGCTCAAAGGCGTGGCCAATATCGGCTACAGCCGTTCGGTCACCGGCAACCTCGAATTGCTGCCGTTGGAGTTCAAGGACGAGACCTCCTCGGTGAACTTCTCGGGTCTGAACCTGGACTTTGACAGCACCGCCGAGGGCAAGAAGGTCAAGGTGGATGGCTACATGAACAGCCTCAAGCTGGACGTAGTCGATGCCAATGGCGCGCCGTTCAACGCCGAGTTCGCTGGCCTGACCGTGGCCAGCAACCTGGAAAAATCCACCTTCGGCTTCTACACCGGGCAGAACACCGTTGAGCTGACCGATACCAAGCTCACGTTCGGCCCGCAGAAAGCGGTGATGACCCTCAAGGGCTTTGAGCAGAAAGACACCAGCGAAGTCAAAGACAACAACATGTCCGGCCGCGTCGACTACAAGATCGACGAGATCGGCTATCAGGGCAAACCGGTCGGCTCTGCCGCCATGGCCGTGAGCTTGAAAAACATCGACGTGCCGTCGGGCCTGGTGCTGACCAAGCTGTATCAGGACAAGATGCAGCCGGTGCAAGCCGCTGCCGCCGCCGGTCAACCGGTGCCTGAGCTGCAACTGACCGAAGCCGAGCAAGCCCTGGCCGAAGCCAATGTCAACCAATTGCTCGCCGCCAAGCCGCACCTGGCATTGGAAAACCTGTCCCTGAAAACCACCCACGGTGAAAGCAAGTTCAACCTGGTGGTAGACCTGGCCAAGCCTACGTCCATGGAACTGCCGCCGGTTGAACTGGGCAAGCAGATGGTTGCGCTGCTGGACGCCAACCTGACCCTGTCCAAGCCGATGATCGCCGACGTTGCCGCTCTGCAAGCGCAGGTCGGTGGCGTGACCGACCCTAAAGCCATCGAGCAGCAATCCCAGATGGCCAGCGAAATGGTCAGCGGTATGGCGGTAGGCACACAGCTGGCAACCCTGGTCGGCAGCGACGTGGTGTCCAAGCTGCATTACGCCAACAATGAAGTGACCTTCAATGGCCAGAAAATGACCGTCGAGCAATTCATCGGTTTCGTGATGTCCAAAGTCGGTGCGGTTGGCGGCGCGCAGTAAAGATTTCGCCATCGCCCAGAAATAATTAATGGGGGAGCGGGGTTGTCCGTGATAAGGGTCAAAAGGTCGGCGTTCATGTCGATTAGCCACCCTTCATTGCAGGCAACTCCGCTCCCCCATTGGTTTTTCAGATTCGTAGGGCAATTCTGAACAATTGTTATGAATTGTCCTTTTTCATACAGGTGTCGGGGATAGTTCATACAGGAAAGCTAGGTCGGGTCACGAGACGCCGACACCCTGATGCAAACCGCTCAGGACCACCTATCGTTACAGCTTTCCGTGTGTAAGGAAGCTCACGATATGCTGCGAACACTCCCACTCAGTGCCTCAGGCCGGTTACGGCTGCTCATCGGGGTAACCTTGTGCAGCCAGTTGCTGATGCCCACCTTCGCCATGGCCGACCCGGCCTATGACGCCCTGATCATCCAGGCGCGCAATGGCAACTTCACACCCGCCCTGACTCAGTTGCGCCAATTGCCTGCCGAGCGCCAGACGCCAGGCCAGATCAGCGATCACCTGGTGATCGCCGGTTGGGCCGGCCAGGACGCCGAAGTGCTCAAGGTGTACGAGGCACAGGGACAGAATCGCAACTTGACCGCCCAGGCGCTGGCTACAGTCGCGCGGACTTATCGCAATCAGAAGCAGTGGGCACAGGCCGAGGCGGTTTACCGCAAGGCGCTGCTGCGTGAGCCGAACAATGTCGACCTGCAACTGGGCCTGGCCCTTACCCAGGCTGACGGCGGCAAAGCCAGCGAAGCGGTGCAACGCGCTCGCGCGCTGGTGGCCGCCAAACCGGATGATCCGAATCGTCGAATGGCACTGGGTTATGCGCTGACCCGCGCGGGCTTGCAGTACGACGCGCTGTTTGAATTCGACCAGGCGTTTACCCGCGCCGGTGACAAGCCGGAAGTGGCTCGCGAATACGTTGTCGCCTTGCAAAAAGCACGTCTGCCCGAGCCTGCGTTGCGCCTGTCGGCTCAGCGCCCTGGTCTTGTCGATCCGGTGACCCAGCGTCGCCTCGAAGGTGACCTGGCCGCTGAGCGCGTGCGCATGGCCGAGTTCGCCACGCGTACCGAGAAAGAGCGTTATGTCATCGCTGATCGCGCCTTGCAGGGGTACGACCAGCTCCTTGCCCGTTGGACCCCGGACCCCACGGCCAAAGACGACGTGGTGCGTTGGCGCATCGACCGCCTGGGTGCGCTCAAGGCACGGGCGCGCACTGCCGACGTGATCCGCGAGTACCAAACCCTCCAGGCCGAAGGTGTGCAGTTGCCCACCTATGCGGTGCGTTGGGTAGCCGCGTCCTACCTCGACCAGCGCCTGCCGGAAAAGGCTGCGCCGTTGTATCGCCAAGCGCTGAGCGCTCCCGATGCGGACGCGGGCGACCGCGTTGAAGACAGCACCGCCTTGTTCTACGCCTTGCTCGAAAACGACCAGGTGGATGAAGCGCGGGCGGTCGCCAAGAACTTGGCCGACAGCCAGAAACCGCGGGTTGAACTCAAGGGATTGCCCATCGGCAACCCCAACGACGAGTGGATGGACGCCCAGCAATTGGCCGCTCAGGCCGGCACCTATGGTTCCGACCTGCCGTCCAGCGAAAAGGCCCTGGAAGAACTGGTCGGCAAGGCGCCTGGCAGCATCGGCCTGCGCCTGGCGCAAGCCGAGATGTACCGCGCCCGCGACTGGCCACGGCGCGCCGAGCAATCGCTCAAGGAAACCGAAGCGCAAAGCCCGCGTGACATCGGCCTGGAGATGTCCCAAGGCTTCACGGCCCTGGACCTGCAGGAGTGGCGTCAACTCGACATCCTCACCGACGACGTGGTCGCCCGTAACCCCGACAACCGGCAGGTGCAGCGCCTCAAACGCCTACGCGATGTACATGATATGGCCGAGCTGCGAGTCGAGGCCTACACCGGCAAAAGCTTCGGCGGCGGCAACAACGGCGACGCCGGTGCCGTCTCGGGTAGCCGTGACTGGGGCATTGAAAGCCGTATCTACACGCCGCCTATCGACGAAGACTGGCGCCTGTTCGCCGGTGCCGGTTATGCCACCGCCGACTTTGAGGAAGGTACCGGCCATCACCGTTGGCAAGTGGTCGGCGTAGAGCGGCGGACTCGCGACATGACTATTGAAGCCGAGGTTTCCAACCACTCCTACGGCGATGGCTCCAAACAAGGCGCTGCTGTGTCGATTGCCCGCGACATCAACGACAACTGGCAATACGGCGGTAGCCTCGGCTACCTCCTGTCCACCACGCCATTGCGGGCATTGAATGACGGAATTACGGCCAACGGTGGCAGCGGTTTCATCCGCTGGCGCGCCAATGAAAGCCGCGAGTGGAAGCTGACCCTCAGCCCCTCCCATTTCAGTGACGGCAACGATCGTTTCGAGGCCTTGCTCAGCGGCCGCGAAGGCCTTTACAGCTCGCCGAAAGTGCAAGTGGACCTGGGCCTGGAAGTCGGCGCCAGCCGCAACAGCAAGGAAGACACGGTCTACTTCAACCCGAAGTCAGACTTCACCGTGTTGCCTGTCCTCAACATCAACCATGTGCTCTATCACCGCTACGAGACCCAGTGGAGTCAGCAGTTCCAGGTCGGTGCGGGTACGTATAGCCAGCAGGATTATTCCACGGGTGGCATCGGGCTGGTGGGCTACGGCCAACGCTATCGCTGGAACGATGTCCTGGAAGCCGGCGCCAACCTGAGCCTGATCAGCCGACCTTACGACGGCGATCGCGAACGCGATCTGCGTCTGCTCGTCGACCTCACTTACCGTTTCTAGAAGAGCCTGACCATGACCGTCCTCAGCCGTTGCTTGTTGATTCTGGGCGTAATGCTGGCCAGTGCCTGTGCCCAGCAACCCGCGCCTTTCACTCCACCCGCCGAGCGGCCGACACCGGCCAACGAAGCGCCGTGGCCGAAAAACCATTTCCTGGGCATTGCCTACCACGACGTCGAGGATCGCGACCCCGATCAGGCGGTGGTGGCGGTGCGCACCGAGCGTTTGATCGAACAGTTGGCCTGGCTGCGCGAGAACGGCTACAAGGCGGTCAGCGTCGATCAGATCCTGGCGGCTCGCAACGGTGGGCCTGAGTTGCCGCCTAAAGCGATCATGCTCAGTTTCGACGATGGCTATTCCAGCTTCTATACCCGCGTAATGCCGATCCTGCGTGCCTACCGTTGGCCAGCATTGCTGGCGCCGGTGGGCTATTGGATCGACACGCCGATGAACCAGCCAGTCGACTTCGCTGGCCAGCCACGGCCGCGTGGCGAGTTCCTCACCTGGCAGCAGATCCGCGAAGTGTCTCAATCGGGCCTGGTGGAAATCGCTGCGCACACCGACAACAACCACAAAGGCATCCTGGCCAACCCCCAGGGCAACCTGGAGCCGGCGGCGACCTCGCTGCGTTTTGATCCGGCCACTGGCCGTTATGAAAGCCAGGCGCAGTTCGATGCGCGGATGCGTGCTGACGTTGCTGCGATCTCCAACAAGATCCAAAAGGTCACCGGCAAGAAACCGCGGGTGTGGGTATGGCCTTACGGTGCCGCCAAAGGCACCTCGCTGGCGATCATTGGCGAGCAGGGCTACCAGATGGCCCTGACCCTGGAAGATGGCCTCGACAGCTCCAGTGACCTGATGAACAGCCCACGCTTCCTGGTGGCCTCCGACCCGGACGGCGAGCATTTCGCCAACAGCATGGTCGCGGTACAAACCAAGGCGCCGATGCGCGTGTTACATGTGGACCTGGATAACGTCTACGACCCGGACCCGGCTCAACAGGCACGCAACCTCGACCAGTTGGTACAGCGCGTGGTGGACATGGGCGCCGGCACCGTGTTCCTGCAGGCCTTCGCCGATCCCAAGGGTGATGGCCTGGTGCATTCGGTGTACTTCCCCAACCGCCACTTGCCGGTACGCGCCGACCTGTTCAACCGCGTCTCCTGGCAGTTGCACACCCGTGCCCATGCTGCGGTGTACGCCTGGATGCCGGTACTCAGTTTTGCCCTCGACCCCAAGCTGCCACGCGTAACGCGCTGGGACCCGGAAACTGGCAAGGTCGGCCTCGATCCAGACCAGTACAAACGCCTGTCGCCGTTTGACCCGCAGGTGCGCAAGATCATCGGTGAGATCTACGAGGACCTGGCGCGCAACAACGCGATCGACGGTGTGCTGTACCACGACGATGCGGTGTTCAACGATTTCGAAGATGCCAGCCCGGCCGCGCTGAAGGCCTATGCCGCTGCTGGCCTGCCGAACACCATTGAGGCGCTGCGTGCCGATCCGGCCGTGATGCAACGCTGGACCCGTTTCAAGAGCCGCTACCTGATCGACTTCACCAAGGAGCTGACCGCCAAGGTCCGCGCCATCGGTGGGCCGCAGATACAGACCGCGCGCAATATCTTCGCCGAGCCGATGCTCAACCCCGGCAGCGAAGCCTGGTTTGCGCAGAACCTGGATGATTTCCTGCAGACCTACGACTGGACAGCGCCCATGGCCATGCCGCTGATGGAAGGCCAGGAGTACAGCAACTCCAACGCCTGGCTGGAGAAGCTGGTCGCCACGATCAAGGCGCGCCCCGGCGCCATGGAACGCACGGTGTTCGAACTGCAAGCCAAAGACTGGCGCACCAAGGCCGCCCCGGACATCGACGCCAAACAGATGGCTGAATGGATGGGTGTACTCAAGCGCCAGGGTGTCACGAGTTTTGGCTACTACCCGGACAACTTCCTGGAAAACTCCCCGGACCTGAAGACGGTGCGTCCGGCCATTTCCAACCAATGGAACCCTTGACCATGTTCGACAGACTCTTGGCTTTATTCGTGCTGGCATTGGTATTGGGTGTGCCCCTGGGCCTGATCTTCCTGGTCACCGGGCAGTTCCTGATGGACTTCGTGTTTTTCTACCCGCTGTTCATGTCGGCGTTGTGGATCGCAGGCGGCCTGTATTTCTGGCTGCACTGGGAGCGCCATTGGCCGTGGGAAGAGGACACACCGGCGCCTACCTTGGCCGGCAACCCGCTGATCTCGATCATCATCCCTTGCTACAACGAAGGGGATAACGCCGCCGATACCATCCATGCGGCACTGGGTCAGTTGTACCCGAACATCGAAGTGATCGCGGTGAATGACGGCTCCAAGGACAACACCGCCGCGGTACTCGACGCCCTGGCGCTGGAGAACCCGCGCCTGCGTGTGCTGCACTTGGCGCAGAACCAGGGCAAGGCAGTGGCCTTGCGCATGGGGGCCGTGGCGGCGCGTAGCGAGTACTTGGTGTGCATCGACGGCGACGCGTTGCTGGATAAAAACGCGGCAGCCTATATGGTGGCGCCGATGCTGGATAACCCGCGCCTTGGCGCAGTGACCGGCAACCCGCGCATCCGTACGCGCTCGACCTTGATCGGCCGCGTGCAGGTCGGCGAATTCTCTTCGATCATCGGTTTGATCAAGCGCACGCAACGGGTGTTCGGGCGGATCTTCACGGTATCGGGTGTGGTGGTCGCGTTCCGTAAAAAGGCGCTGGACCGCATCGACTACTGGAGCACCGACATGATCACCGAGGACATCGATGTCAGTTGGAAGCTGCAGCTTGATCACTGGAGCATCTTCTACGAGCCCCGCGCCCTGTGCTGGATTCTGATGCCCGAAACCGTCGGCGGCCTGTGGAAACAACGCCTGCGCTGGGCCCAGGGTGGTGCTGAGGTGCTGTTCAAGAATATCCGTGGCATCTGGCAATGGCGTCATCGCTACCTGTGGCCGCTGTTGTTCGAATACTGCCTGTCCACCGGTTGGGCGTTCACCTTTCTGTTGTCGGTGATCTTCTGGGGCGTGGGTAAATTCATCCCGCTGCCGCAAGCGATCGCGGTCGACTCCCTGATGCCGCCGGCGTTTACCGGCTTGGTATTGGCCATGGTGTGCCTGTTGCAGTTCGCCGTGAGCATCATCATCGACCGCCGCTACGAGAAGGACCTGTGGAAAACCCTGTTCTGGACCGTGTGGTACCCGATGGTGTTCTGGCTGGTCAGTTTGTTCACCACCCTGGTCAGTTTTCCCAAGGTGCTGTTCAACCAGCATCAGAAGCGTGCGCGCTGGGTCAGTCCCGATCGCGGCATCAAACCTACTGAAGAGGAGGCGTGATCATGAAATTGGTCAGAACTCGCCAACGTACGGTGATGTGGATCATCGACGTGTTGTTGACCCTGATGGCCTGGGCCGGCCTGATTTGGTTGCTGGCACGTGGGATCAGTTCGATGCTGGAGACCCATGATGGTCCGCGTATCGATGCGCCGATTTTTGCCGCGCTCAACACCCTGCAGATCTACCTGTGGATTGCGCTGTTCAACGCTGTGATCCTGATCAGCTGGGCGCGCTACCAGCAGCGCCGGGGCCGCAAGTTCGCCCAGCGTCGCGCCGAGGCCAAGGCGTTGACCGACCAGAACCTGAGCGAGAGTTTCAGCCTGGCTGAAGGGGATCTGGAGCAGTTGCGTAAGCCTGGGGTGCTGGTGATCCATAACGACGAGGAGGGTGGTGTGGCGGAAGTGAAGTCCCATGTCTCCCGCGATGTCGAGAAGCCGGGGCTGACCCTGGTGCCGGCCAAGGATCAGAGCAAAGACGCCAGTTAAGGCGAACGCTGGAGGATCGTTCCCATGCAAGGTGGGAACGATTTGGTTTAATCCCGACAAATGGGATCCAATTCACAAAAATGCCGCGAACTTTTCTGCTTTTTCCGATACTAACCTAACTCGGCAAGAAGTTGATGGCCAAGTAATGGCAATCTTCAAGTTCTCCGATGAATCGCTATCAAGAGTGCTGCCGCCTGTCGGAATAAAAATCCCATGGCCAGTCAGCTTTTCTCTTTGGTAATTTTTAGTTGTTATAAATCAACATGTTGCATGACTAATTAGTACTAATGTCCAACTAGCTCAGCTTTTTGAGTTGTTGGAAGTTAGGTGTTAGTTTGCCGCCCCTTGATTTTCGATGGATCGAATATGTCTTTGTTATTGCCACGGACTCGGTTACTGCTATGCACTTTCATGCTCGCTTATTTGGGCCTGAACAGTGCCATGGCCGCCCCCACGCCCGGGGATCAGGACCTGATCCGCGATCGGCAGAACCGCCTGCTTGAAGAGCAGCGCCGGCGTCTCGAAGAACTCAAGGACCTGCCCGGTAAAGAATCCAGGCCCCAGGCCCCGGCGACGCCTACCGACACACGTTGCTTCCCGATCAAAGACATCGAACTCAAGGGCGCTGACAGCCTGTCTGCCGACGACCGCGCACGCCTGCTCAAACCCTACACGGGCCAATGCCTGGGCGTGTCGCAGCTCAATGAACTGCTCAGGGTCATTACCGACTACTACATCGAAAAAGGCCGCGTTACCAGCCGTGCCTATCTGCCGCAGCAAGACCTCTCCAGCGGTCACCTCCAAGTGTTGGTGGTGGAAGGCAAGCTCGAAGGCTTGAAAGGCGCACAAGGCAGTACCGTTACCGACCGTGAGCTGGCGATGGCCTTTCCCGGCAAGGTTGGCGAGGCGCTCAACCTGCGTGAAGTCGAGCAACTGGTGGACCAACTCAACCGGTTACCCTCCAAGCAGGCTCAGATGGAGCTGACCCCCGGCACGCAGATCGGCGGCAGTGAAGTGGTGGTCAAGAACACCCCGCAAAAGCCCTGGCGCGCCAGCCTGTCACGCAATAACGATGGGCAGAAAAGTACCGGCGAGCAGCAGTGGGGAGCCGGCCTAGAGTGGGACAGCCCGCTGGGCCTGGCCGATCAACTGGTACTGCGTGGCGGCCACGACGCCGTGAGTGACCACCAGAAAACTTCAAAAAACAGCATGCTCTACTACAACGTGCCGTGGGGCTGGTGGAACTTCAGCTACACCTACAGCGAGAGCGACTACCGCACCTATGGCAGGGTCGACGACTTCAAATTCAAACAGAACGGCGACAACCAGAACCACCAACTGCGCGCTGAGCGGGTGATCCACCGTGACGACGTGAGCAAGACATCGGTGAACGTGGGCCTTGCGCACCTGCGCACCAACAACTACATCCTCGACACCCGTACAAAGCCAAGCAGCAACCGCCTCAGCGAATTGCAACTGGGCATCAACCACGGGCGGCGTATCGGCAATGCGTTCGTCAACGTCGACCTGGGCATGCAGAACGGCATCGGCTTGTTCGACGCGCAATCTCAAGATGAGCGCGACCCGTTCGGTAATCGCCAACCCAATGCGCGCTACCGCAAATACACCGCCACCGTCAGCTACCTGCAACCGTTCGCCTTGTGGGGCGAGTCGTTCAGTTTTTCCAGCCTGGCCACCGGCCAACGCAGTGAAGACATTCTGTTCAGCCCGCAGCGCATGAGCCTGGGTGGTTCGGCCTCGGTGCGTGGTTTCAAGGATCAGCAGTTGATTGGCGATAGCGGCGGCTACTGGCGCAACGAAGTGCGCTGGGCCCGTGCGGTGACCGTCGACTGGTTGCGCCCGGCTTTTGCTGAATACGGCGCCAGCGTCGGCTACGACCAAGGGGTGATCAGTAATGATCGCTATAACGGCGGTGTACACGGCCGGGTGTCGAGTAACTCCCTGGAGCTGTTCGCCCGCGGCAAGAACCTGAGCACCAGCGTGACCTTTGCGCATTCTTTGGAACGCCCGGCAGTGATGAGCGAGCGCGAAGCGCCGATCTACTTCCGTATGGATTTCTTCCTGTAATTAAACGCCCCGCAGCAACGAGAATCTGAAAATGGATGTTCGCCAATTTGCCTTCCTGGCCCGCCAACCTTCCGCTGCATTGATGCCGCGCAACTCGTTCTTCGGCCTGCCCAAGCGCGGGCTGGTGCTGGTCCTTGCCAACGCGCTGTTCTGGCAGCCGCTGCTGGCCCAGGCTGAGGGGATCGTAGTCAGTGCGCCGGGGACCACCGTTGGCGCGGCGGGCAATGGCGTGCCGGTGGTGAACATCGCAACGCCTAACGGCAGTGGGCTGTCCCACAACCAGTTCAAGGACTACAACGTCGGCCCCAACGGGGTGATTCTCAACAATGCCACGGGTGCCGTGACCAATACCCAGTTGGGCGGCTATATCGTCGGCAACCCCAACCTCAAGGGCGGTGCAGCCAGCGTCATCCTTAACGAAGTCAACGGCGGCAACCCCAGCCAGTTGCGCGGCTTTACCGAAGTGGCGGGGCAATCGGCCAAGGTCATCGTGGCCAACCCCCACGGCATCACCTGCAGCGGTTGTGGTTTCATCAACACGCCAAATGTCACCCTGACCACCGGTAAGCCGGTACTCGACGCGAACGGCCAGTTGCAGCGCTACCAGGTGGATGGCGGCGCCGTGACCATCGATGGCCAGGGTTTGAACGCGAGCAACGTCGATCGCTTCGAAATCATCACCCGCTCGGCCAAGATCAATGCGCAGATCAACGCACGCGAACTGACCGTGATCGCCGGTCGCAATGACGTGGACGCACGAACACTGAATGCGACTCCGCGCGCCGATGACGGCAGCACCAAGCCAGAGCTGGCGATTGATTCCTCGGCCTTGGGCGGCATGTATGCCGGTGCGATCAAGCTGGTGGGCACCGAAGCCGGTGTGGGGGTGAAGCTTGACGGCACGCTCGCGGCCAGCGGCGGCGATATCCAGATCGATGCCAATGGGCGTCTGAGCATGGCGCAAACGCAGGCCACCGGTAACGTCAAGGTCGCCGCGAAGAACGTCGACCTCACCGACAAGGTGTACGCCACCGGCACTGTGCAGGTGA
Source organism: Pseudomonas sp. C 49-2 (assembly GCF_003970195.1). Classification (NCBI taxonomy): domain Bacteria; kingdom Pseudomonadati; phylum Pseudomonadota; class Gammaproteobacteria; order Pseudomonadales; family Pseudomonadaceae; genus Pseudomonas; species Pseudomonas sp. C 49-2. The sequence continues at coordinate 572,554 of NZ_RXYG01000002.1, read as the reverse complement.
CCAGCGCCCAAGCCCTGGTCAACCAGAAGAGTGTGGCTGCTGGCCAACGTATCGAGATCAACGCGGCCACGGTCACCAACCCAGGCATCATCGAAGCGGGTGTCGCGCCCGACAACAGTCGAAACACCACCGGCGACCTGGTGATCAATGCGCAAACCGTCAACACCACTGGCAACTTGCTGGCCAGTCGCGCCCTGGCGATCACCGCCGCGCAAGCGCTGACCAACCAGGGTGCAATCATCCAAGCCAAGAGCGTCAACGTCAGTAGCGCCAAACTGACCAACCAGGGTGCCAACGCGCGCCTGTTCGGCGAACAAAACCTGGCGATCAACTCCCCGGCCATCGTCAACCTCGGCGGCCTGATCCGCTTCGGTGATGGCCAGGCAGCCACGCTCGACAGCGCGTCCCTGGACAACCGCCAGGGCCGTATCGAAATGGCTGGTGGCAGCTTGGTGCTGAGCAGTGCGGACCTGAACAACAGTGGCGGCCAAGTCATCGCCAACGACCTGACGGTCAACGCCGGCAAGCTGAACAACCAGAATGGCGTGCTGGTGGCCAAGACCGCCACAGTCAATGCCATCGATCTCGACAACAGCCTTAAAGGCCTGATCCAGGCCGACGGTGGCGCGCTCAACCTCACCGTCTCCAACGGCTTCAACAACAACCAGGGTTTTGCCCAGGCCAACACCGACCTCACCGTCAAAACCGGCAACCTCAGCAGCAACGCAGGCGGCGTACTGAGCGCCAACACTGGCAAGCTGACGCTGACCGCTGCGCAACAGCTCAACAACGCCCAGGGCCGCTTGCAAGCCGGGCAGGGCGATGTCGAGCTGCACGCCGCGAACCTGGACAACCAGAGCGGCGTGATCGTCGGTAAGCAACTGCTGCTTGACGTCAAAGCAGGGGACATCGACAACCGCGCCGGCCGCGTACTGGGCGACAAGCTGGACGTGCGTGCCTCCGGCCTGGATAACCGCAACGCCGGCCTGCTGGCCGGTGGCACCGAAGGCGTGAGCTTGCTGCTCAAAGGCCCGGGCCAGTTGCTCAACGCCCAAGGTCGCATTCAAAGCGAAGGCCTCTTGCACCTGCAAGGCGAGCGTCTCGACAACAGCGCCGGTACCCTGCTCGGTAAAACGGTCGAGGTGACCGCGCAAAGCCTTAACAACAGCAGCAAAGGCGCGTTGGTCAGCGATGGCGGTGACATCACCTTCAATGTCAGCGACCTGCTGACCAACGTCGACGGCGTGATCGACGCCGGCGAGCGCAGTATTCTGGTCAAGGCCCTCACCACGCTCAACAACGACAGCGGCACCCTGCGCGGCAAGCGCCTGGACATCGCGGCCCAGCATTTGAACAACGACAACGGCCAACTGCTGGCCGGCAACCTGGGCCTGGGCTACAGCGGCCAAAGTGTGACCAACCGTAAAGGCCTGATCCTCAGCGGCGGGGCGCACACCGAACTGAACACCGCAAGCCTGGATAACCAGGGCGGCACCGTGCAAGGCGATACCTTGACTGTCACCGCCGGCAAGGCCGACAACGGCAGCGGTGGCCTGATGGCGAGCTTGCTGGGCGACCTGCAACTGACAGTCGAAGCCCTGACCAACCGTGGCGGCAAATTGTTCGGCAAAGAACAGGTCACCGTCAGTGGTGCGACCCTCGACAACAGCGCCAGCGGTCAGATCAGCGGCAACCTGCTCAACCTGACCTCACGCGACACCCTCACCAACCAGGGCGGCCTGATCGAAGCCAACCAAGGCCTGACCCTCGTCGGCGGTAATCTCGACAACAGCGCCGGCGGCCAGGTGCGCGCATTGGGTGGTCCCAACAGCAGCCTCGACTTCAGCGGCCAGGTAAACAACCAGAACGGTACGTTGGAGTTCGCCAGCCAGGCTTTCAGCCTCGACGCCGTGAACCTCAATAACCAGGGCGGCATGTTGCAGCACGCCGGCAGTGGCCTGTTCCATATCAACACTGCCGGACTCACTGGCAGCCAAGGCAACATCCAGGGCATGGGCACCGCTGACTGGGCATTCGGTAAAGTCGAAAGCCTCGGTCGGGTACAACTCAACGAAGTCCTTACCTACAAAAGCGCCCAGGGCCTGACCCTCAAGGCTGGCGACCGCATGGCCAGCGGCAAGGGTTTGATCCTCGACGTCGCCAGCCTCGACAACGGCGGCGAACTGCTCAGCGATGGTGATTTGAGCATCACCACTGCTGGCGACATCACCAACAGTGGTCGTGTGTCGGCGTTGAAAAATCTCAGCGTGACGGCGAATAACCTCAGCCAGAACGGCGGGCGCCTGGCGGGCAGCCACACTCAACTGAACCTGGGCGGTACGCTGGATAACCTCGGTTTCCTGACCGCACGTCAGCAACTGGATATTGCGGCGACGCAGATCAATAACCGCGGAACCCTGGGCGCTCAGGGTGCGGTGAACCTGCTGGCGTCGAACGGCATCACCAATGCTGCCGATTCACTGTTGTTCAGTGGCGGCGAAATGATCTTGCGTGGCAACAGCTTCGGCAATACCTACGGTGACGTTTATAGCCAGGGCAACCTCAGCTTTGCCGCCATTAATGGCGGACCTGCTGCCGGTTTCAGCAACCTGTCCGGCACCGTAGAAAGTGCCGGCAATATCAGCATCAATGCGGCATTTGTGGAAAACGCCAAGGCCGAATTCGAACTCGGGCAAACCCTGCAGGGTGGGCGTGTGGAGTGGCTATGTGGCCAGCATTGCGACGGGCATGATTCGTTCAAGCGCGGCCAAATCAACATCTACCAGACCTACCTCGAATCAGCGATCAAGGATTCGGCACCCGCTCGTCTTGTGGCGGGCAAGGATCTGCTGATCCAGGCAGACATGGTGCAGAACCGCTACAGCCTGCTGGCCGCCAATGGCAACCTGGGCATCGTCGCCAATGACCTGCTCAACCAGGGCGCGGGTACGCGCACGGGTCAAAACACCATCGTCATCGGTACGCCGGGCAGGATCAACCTTGGCTATTGGGACCAGACGGAGTACGTCGAAATTCCGGCGTTCAACGCCGCTGTCGCTGCGGGTAACTTTGACCTGGCACGTTTCGAAGCACTCAAGGCGCGGTCTTCGGATGCGCGTTTCGCTGAGGTGAGCAACGTCACCACCTGGACCGACAATGCCGGCCCGGGCTATGGCGCAACCCTGCAAGCCGGCGGCACCGTCAACCTCAACGTCGCCCGTACCCTGCAAAACGGCACGCTGCACGAAAACACCCTGGCGCAACTGACCGGCACCTTGGGCGATGACCAGACTGGCATCCCTGTCGGTGGCATCAACATCAACCTGAGCAAGCACGCCAACGACGCCAGCGCCCAGGCGCCCGGCACCGTGCTGCCAGTGGCCGGTGTCGCGCCCGGCGGTGGATTCGTACCCGTGGACTACACGGGCACACCGTTCGCACCGGTCGACCCCACCACTGCGCCCAACTTCCAGCTGCCCAAGGGCGAATACGGTCTGTTCGTTAAAAACGCCGACCCCACCAGCCATTACTTGATCGAAACCAACCCCGAGTTCACCTCGTTAACGGGCTTCTTCAGCTCCGACTACATGCTCGGCAAGCTCGGTTTCAGCGCCGACAACGCCTGGCGTCGCCTCGGTGACGGCCAATACGAAACCCGCCTGATCCGCGACGCGGTGCTCGCCCAGACCGGCCAGCGCTTCCTCGCTGGCGGCCTGTACAGCGACGCCGACCAATTCCGCTACTTGATGGACAACGCCCTCGCGAGCAAAGACGCCCTGCGTCTGAGCCTCGGTGTGACGCTTACCAGCCAGCAGGTCGGCGCCCTGACCCACGACATCGTGTGGATGGAAAACCGCGTGGTCGACGGCCAGACAGTCCTCGTCCCAGTGCTGTACCTGGCCCAGGCCGAATCGCGCAATGTACGCGGCAACAGCCTGATCCAGGGGCGCGACCTCAACCTGGTCACCGGTGGCGACCTGGTCAACGTCGGCACCCTGCGCGCCAGCAACAACCTCTCTGCAGCCAGCACTGGCGGCAGCATCTACACCGGCGGCCTGGTCGAAGCTGGCAACAACCTGAGCCTGCTGGCCGACGACAGTATCCGCAACGCCATGGCCGGCGAAATTCGCGGCAAGCAAGTCAGCCTCGCCACGCTCAAAGGCGATATCACCAACGACACCACCGCCATCCAGGTGCGTGACGGCGCCGGCATGCGCACCCTCACTGACACCAGCGCCGGCACCATCGTCGCCCGCGAAAACCTGGCCATGGACGCCCACCGCGATCTCACCAACCGCGGCGCCCTGGTCGCCGGCAACGACGCCAACCTCGTCGCCGGCCGCGACCTCAGCCTCATTGCCGTCAGCGATACCAGCGTGAAACACGAGTTCAGCGACGGCGGGCACAAGTCCACGATCACCACCGACGTCAAAAACCTTGCCGCCACCGTCACGGCGGGGGGCAACCTGAACATGAAGGCGGGCCAGGATGTAAACATCATCGGCAGCACCGCCACTGCTGGCAAAGATATCAATGTCGACGCCGGGCGTGATTTCAACGTGGCGTCGGTCAGCGATGTGCACAACGTCGAGGGCAAGGAGAAGGACGGCAAGAAACGCATCAAGACTGCAGACGAGCAGACCACGCAAGTGGCGAGCGTACTGACGGCGGGTGGGAACTTTGTCAGCCGGGCGGAGCGTGACACCACGATCGTGGCGAGCAAGATCAGTGCGGGGAATGAGGCTTATCTGTATAGCGGGGATAAGTTGAGTGTGTTGGCGGCGCAGAACAGCACCCATACGTTGTATGACATGAAGGAGAACGGTGGCTGGGGCGCCAAAAAAGCCAAGCGTGATGAAGTCACCCAGGTCACCAACGTAGGCACCGAAATCAGGACCGCGGGTAACCTGACTATGGTCAGCAAAGGCGACCAGCTTTATCAAGTCGCCAAGCTCAACAGCGGCAACGACCTGATTCTGAAAAGCGGCGGCGCCATCACTTTTGAAGGCGTGAAGGACTATCACGACGAGAGCCATACCAAGAGCAAGAGCAACATGGCTTGGTTCTCGATGAAGGGCAAAGGCAATACCGACGAAACCCTGCGTCAAAGCGAACTGGTTTCTCAGGGGCAGACCGTCATACAGGCCGTGAACGGTCTGAAAATCGACATCAAGCAAGTTGACCAGCAAACCGTGAGCCAGACCATCGACACGATGGTCAAGGCCGACCCGCAATTGGCTTGGCTTAAGGAGGCCGAGAAGCGCGGGGATGTCGATTGGCGGCAAGTGAAGGAGATTCACGAGTCGTTCAAGTACAGCAACTCGGGCATGGGCCAGGCGGCCATGTTGGCGATCATCATCATCGTCACTGTGTTGACGGCAGGGGGGGCGAGTGCTCTGGCGGGAGGTGCCGCAGGAGCGACAGCAGGCTCAGGGACCGCCATGGCCGCCGGCACCGCAGCGACTGCTGCTACAGCGACGACTGCGGGAACAGCAGCCACTGCAGCAGGTTTTGGAAACATGATGGCGACCGCTGCATTGACCTCAATGGCCAGCACCGGTGCTGTCAGCGTCATCAACAATAAGGGCAACCTGGGTACGGCACTCAAGGACACCTTTAGCAGCGACAGCTTGAAAAACGCTGCCATCGGTGCGATGACAACGGGTGTGTTGAATTACGCAGACAGCAATTGGTTCCAGGGCGCGAGTCCGGCTAACGGTGCCGGTCCGCAAGTCACCACCGCAGGCTCTGTGCAAAATCCGGGTTACAGCAGTGAATGGCTCAACTGGTCGAAAGCGCAAGATACGGTCCTGCGCAGCGGCACGCACGCAGTCATCAAAAGTGGCATTTCTACGGCCGTTAACGGTGGTAGCTTTAAAGACAACCTGGGTAATAGCCTGGTATCAGAAGGCTTTGACCTCGCCGCCGCTGTCGGCAACAAGAACCTTGGGGACTTCGCGGATTACATGAAACTGAGCAATGGCTCGGCAGAGAAAGTGTTTCTACACGCTATTTTGGGTGGCGCGCTGTCTGCCGCCAGGGGCGGCGACTTCAAAACTGGAGCGCTAGCCGGTGCCGCAGCGGAGGGCTTGACGGCTGGAGCAACTGAAAATTTGAGCAAGTATCTGGATTCCCAGTTTGCAACCAATGATCAGTTCAAGGTGGGTACGGCCCAGATCATAGGGATTTTGGCGGGTGCGGCAGTCGATGGTGATCCTGAAACTGCCAGTTGGGTCGCAGGTAATGCTCAGCGTTATAACGACATGATGCACATTGATGGAGGTTGGGGGGCAGCGTCGGCAAGTTTGGGCGAAAAAATGGTTCAAGATGGCGCCGATGCAAATCAGGTGTCTACAGCAATAAGATCGCAAAATCACGGTGATGGTTATGATGGGTGGATGCCCGCCAACGCACTTGTTCAAGCGTGGACAATGATGGTTGGCCTTCCATTAGCCGCCATCGAGGCTCCTGCGATAGGTGCCGGGAGTCTAGCAATGGGTGGTTTGATTTCTGGCGGTGCTAACTTTAGTTATCAATTGTCTACGGGGAAACCCATTAACTATACCGATGTATCCATTGCCAGCGGTGTAGGTGCCCTGACCCAAGGGAAAGGCTTTCTCTTAACGCAAGGATACGGACTGAGCGGAGCTTATCTGGGTAGTCTGATTAAAGGGGAGGATCCGACATATTCTCTTTTGGGCGCGGCAGTGGGTGGATCTGCCGGTTTTGCAGGTGGGAAAGTCATAACGGGGCAATTGAAACCCTATATAGGTGGCTCGTCAGAAGTTCTTGGAAGCAGTCTGGGTGCCTACGGTTCTGAAGTTATTAACGGCGTTATAACTACTGCTGGAGAGAAGAAGTGATCAAGCCGAGATCAAGGGTGCAGGCATTTATATTGTTATTGATTTATGTGTTTTTGTTGTTTTTGTTGATGGGGGTTGTTGCAAAATTTTTGGGGGCGTTGATTAATTATTCAAAGAGTGATGTATGGCGCTTTGGTTGGGCTGATATTGTTGATCTCTTTCCGGGTGTTTTCGCTTACGCACTTCCTGTTGGCGCAGGCATTTTGGTGCAGTCATGGTTGAAAGATCGTAAGAGAAGTAAGTCTGACAGTGGGGAGGGGTAAACGACTGAATGGGGTAATCGTTGTTCTGGTGTTCCTGGCCGGCTGTGCGCTGGGTCTCCAGCAACGATGGAACGACCGTTGAGTCGCCTGTTTACAGTCTTTGCTCGCGCGTGCCCCGTACCTCCAGTTGCTACCTGTTTTAGAGAAAAGTCGGACCACGGGTGTGATGTGATGGCGACGCGGGTAGATCTTGATTTCTGTGCTCGACTACGCATCTTGCCGATACAGCCCCGAACCTTTTCGTAGATCCCAATGTCTTTACCCCGCCCAACCACATCCGGTTGGGCTGCATGGACTGCAACGTTTTCAACAGCATTAAGGATTAATGTGAGCCTTTCCCCCTTATTCCCTGCCTCGTCACTGCCTTTCGCGGTGCGAAGGGTTGCACCTGCGCGTCCGGCACGCGCGACAAGGGTATGCACTCGGATCCTTTGATCCTCCGTTTAGTACCTCTACGGCCGCCGGGCCTATTGGCGGCTTTGATCTGTAGTTCATGGAGTTAGAAATGAAGCGCAAGCAGTTCCAGAAAAGCCTGTTGGCAGTCATGGTCGGCGCAATCAGCACCCAGGTGCTGGCGGTGGATGTCGACCTTGGAGCGGGCAAAACGATGTTCATCAGCGAAACCTACAATGAGTCGTTGGTGCTCACCGGGCAGACCACCCAGGTGGTCGATCAGAACAGCACGGCCGCTGCAGGGCTGGGTGTCGCCAATACCCACATCCAGGGCTCGTTGATCAACCGCGCGGACATTACGCTGAATGCCGATGGCCGTACCATCCGTGGCATTGCGCTGGACCCGATGTACTGGACCGGTCCTCAGAACCTGAGCCCTGGTTCTGTCACGGGTAACGTAGAGCAGGCCGGTATCATTTCGATGAACAATGGCGGCGACGAAGGCATGGAGATCGGCAAGACGGTCATTGGCGGCAGTGTGATCAACTCCGGTACGATCCGTTCGACACCGCCTTCGACACCGGCACCGTTTCCCTCCTTCATCGGTGGGGGCGAGGGTATTTACCTGCATGGCACCACCATCGCCGGGGATGTTTCCAACACTGGCCTGATCGACATGGCGGGTGAAGGCGCGATCGGCATCATACTGGACCGTGACAACAACACCCCGACCACCATCGGCGGCAAGATCCTCAACTCCGGCACCATCAAGGCGACAGGCGAAGGCGCCTGGGGCATCGAAGTTGAAACCGATACCAGCCCGCTGCGAATCGAAAACAGTGGCTTGATCTCGGCCAATGGCTTGGGCGCTCGTGGCATGTTGGTGTACCAGGGCACCTTCGATTACATCCTCAATACCGGCACCATCGAAGGCCTGGGCACCGATGCTGGGGCTTTCGAATTCTCCGGCGCCGACTTCGCGCAAAACAGCGCGGCGGGCTCACGCGGTATCGTTAACCGCGGGATCATCCGCGCGGATGGCACCGCCATCAGCGTCAACCCGGCCGATCAGGTCTCGACCTTTGAAATCAACCAGCAGGCCGGTGAAATCCGCAGTAATTCCGGCACCGCGATTGATGCAGCCAACCTTGCGACGCTGAATTGGACGGGTGGCAACATCATCGGTGACGTGCTGAACCTGAACGCGGTGAACATTGACGGCCAGGCGGGTTTCACTGGCAGCCGCATCATCGCGCCGGTGTCGATCAACTCAGGTTCCCTGAACCTCTCCGCGCCAGGCACTGCCATTACCGGCAACCTCAACGTAGCCAGTGGCGCCGGTATTGATATGCACCTTTCCGACAGCGTAGTGCCGACCACGCCGTACCTGACCGTCAACGGCGCAGCCAACTTTGCCCAAGCCTCGAAGCTGACGGTAAGCGCCAACCCAGGTGATTTCGCCAGCACCAACAGCGGCACCCAATACACCCTGCTGCAAGCCACCAGCGTGCAAGATGGCGGGCTGTCCGTGGCCAGTTCTTCGTCGCTGCTGGACGTGCTCAGCTATTCGGCCGACGCACAGACGGTCAAGGCCGTGGTGGCGGTCAAAGACAACCAGCAAGTGCAGCAGGAACTGGCTGGCGTAGGCGCGAGCGCGGCTTCGGCCACGGCGGTCAACACCTTCAAGAACGACGTATTGAGCCGACTCGGCCAAAACGATCAGGTGTTCCAGGCCCTGGCCAACGCCGGTACGGCGCAGCAACTGGCGCAGATCGGTGACCAGCTCAAGCCTGACGTCAACCGTGGCGCCCTGGATGTGGCGTTGTCCGGGCAAACCGTCATCAACGGCGCGATCTTCAATCGCCTCACTGACCAACGCGAAAGCCGCCAGGCCGGTGGCGTGTGGGTGCAGGGTCTGAGCAGCAACATGGACCAGGACGGCCGTGGCGGTGACAACGGCTACTCGGCCAACAGCAGCGGCATGGCGGTGGGTGTGGACAGCCGTGTGAACGACACCACCACGTTGGGTGTGGCATACAGCTACCTCAATTCCAACATCCATTCCGACCTTGGCAACAAAACCGATGTCGAGGGCCACGCGCTGTCGCTGTACGGCAACTGGGCGCTGCAGAACTGGTTTGTCGACGGCAGCCTCAGCTACGGTCATAACGACAACGACAGCAAGCGCCACATTGCTGGCACCACGGCCAAGGGCAGTTACGACAGCAACGTGTTGTCGGCCAGCGTGATCGGCGGCTACAGCTTCAAGCCGTCCGAGACGGTCGTGATCGAGCCTCGTGTGGCTGCGCGTTACGCCAACGTACGCATGGATGGCTACGACGAGAAAGGGTCCTCGGCCGCCCTGAGCACACGTTCGCAGCGTTATGAAGTGGGCGAGTTGGGCGCCGGTGTGCGTCTGGCTGGCAACCTGCCGATGGGCGCAGGCAGCCTGCAGCCGGAAGCGACGTTGATGGCGTATCACGACTTGATGGGCGATCGCGTGGCGCAAACCTCGAGCTACATGCTCGGTGGTTCGGCATTTACCGTGACCGGCGCGTCAGTGGCACGTGATAGCTATGAGGCCAGTGTGGGTGTGAACTACCAGGTTTCAGACTTCACCGTAGGCGCCAGCTACACCCGTCAGGCGCGCAGTGGGTTTGATGCCGATGGTGTGATGCTCAAGGCGCGGTATGCGTTTTAAGCTCGGTTAAGGCATTACGCTGTACCGGTGGCGAGGGAGCCCGCTCCGTCGCCACCGGTTTCATCAGAACAACTTACGCTGCACCGCCTCATCCAGCGTACTGCGCGTCAACGCTTCGACCACTTCCCGCGTGTCGGTCTGGAACGGCAGGCCCACGATCAACACCAGGTGCACCCAGGTGCGTACCGACTCACTCTTTTTGACCCGGCCCAATTCCTTGCCGTCCTTGTCCTTGAACACCGTTTCAAGGGTGAAGATGTTCTTTGCGGTGGTGGGGATGATGCAGAACGTGAAGCCGGTGATGAACGCCGACACCGGGCTGTACTCTTCATTGTTGTGCAGCGTGGCATCCACATAGAGGTCCGAGTCGACCTTGTCGGTGCTGACCCGCGAAAAGCGATTGGACTGTTGGAAAGTGTCGGACACCGCCTTTTCCCACAGTACGACCGGGGCCCCGACCGCCGCATTGCCTGGGCCGCCGTTGACGTGGTTTTGCGCCGTGGTGCGCACATACACCGTCGGTTTTTGCGCCGGCGCGTTAGCCGTCGGAGGCCAGGTCTGGACCGCTGGCAGTTCGTGTTGTGAATAGGACACACAGCCGGTCAGCAAGACGGCCGCGAGTACCAGGCAGTGTTTGATCAATCCTTTCATGTGTTGCTCCTGAAACTAAGGTTTCGCCAGGTTGGCGGTAGCGGTGTCGAGCAGTTGCGTGACCAGTTTGGTCAGTTGCTGGCCGCCCATCGACGGCGCCCAATACTGGCCGCTGTACAACCCGACGTTGTGTTCGAACTTGATCGACTCCTTCGCCGACGCCAGTTCCTTGCCATCGCGATCGACGATGACCAGGTCGCCGGCGACGTCAAAGCTGTCGACGTAGATCGGTCCGTTGACCCAGATCCAAATGGTCAGCGTCAGCAGCGCGCCGGGTACATAGGCCGGGTGCGGGGCGCGATGCCCCTTGAGGGAAGTCATATTGAATTTGAGGGTGACGTCGTGTTCGCCCAGGCGTACCGGATACTCGGTCACCTGCTTGAAATAACCCGCCGAGCGTACGTACTGATTGATCTGGGCCGTCAGGGAGCGGCTGATGGCCGTTTTGTTGGCCTCGTTGACGTCGCTGGCATTCACCGTCACATCGGCGACTTGGGCACTGCGCGCGCTGCTGACGGATGCTGGGTGGAGTGGGGCGCCGATAGGGCCGGTGACGGTGTAGGAGACACATCCGGTCATCGACAACGCCGTAAGCAGGGCCGCAGCCCGAAGCAGTACTTTAAACACGCAATATCCCTATAAGTGAGCAGGCCAAGTCAGTGTCTCGACTGGGCGGCGGATAACTTGAGGCGTATTCGTCACTGCACGAAACCTGTCGAAACACCTTGAGAACCGCTCTCAACCCCGTAAAATGCCGCGATTGTTTAAAGCACGATACTTTTCAGGGACGAATTCAGACATGCGCATACTTGCCGTGTTTCTCGCGGCCTGCCTCATGGCGGGCTGTGCCTCCAAGCCGGACTACTACATCTCTCCGGCGCCAGTGACCATTCCCAAGACGGCTACTTACTGGCTCGACACCTTTGATGTTGAGGTGGGTGGGCAGAACGAACGCTTCATGTCCGACGATAAAGTTCGCGAGCAGTTGGGCGTTGACCTGGTAAACCGCCTGCTCAAAGCCAAGCGATACGCCACCAGCAAGGCTGCCGCCGACTACTTGCTCGATGTGAAAGTCGTCTACAAGCGACTCATCCAGGACACGCAGGGTGCTCTCGTCAGCACGATCATCGAAGACAACAAATACTTGGTCTCGGTTGATTTCAACTATGAGGTCAAGGTCAAGAAAGGCGATGCTGAAGTCCTGCACTTTGCGCAAACACGCGAGGGCCTGATGCCGAGCATGGGGCCGGGACAGTGGCAACACTGGAAGACGGTTGGCGGTATCTTGACCCGTAGCGGCAATTCAAATGTCGAGGGTTTCTATACCAGTCATTTGAGCGGTTTCATCGCCACCGATCTACGCAACATCCCGTCCCGCTAGTTTCATCTGCCTTAACCGCTGTATCACCCCAGGAGCACCCTGTGAAAACACTGTCAAAAATCCTGCTGTCCGGCCTCACCGCCGCAGCGCTGTTGACCGTGGCCGGTTGCGCCACGGAGAGCAACCGCGCCATGCCGGTGGAACAAGTTGCCAGCGCCAACGTCGCCTATTCGGGCGTGCGTGTACCGATTGCCGTGGGCAAGTTCGACAACCGCTCCAGCTACATGCGCGGCATCTTCTCCGACGGCGTTGACCGCCTCGGCGGCCAGGCCAAGACCATCCTGATCACCCACCTGCAGCAGACCAACCGCTTCAGCGTGCTCGACCGCGACAACATGGGCGAGATCTCCCAGGAAGCCGCGATCAAAGGCACCGTGCAGAAGCTCAAGGGCGCTGACTACGTGGTGACGGGCGACGTGACCGAGTTCGGCCGCAAAGAAACCGGCGACCGCCAGCTGTTTGGCATCCTTGGCCGTGGCAAGACCCAAGTGGCTTACGCCAAAGTCGCGTTGAATATCGTCAACATCAGCACCTCCGAAGTGGTGTATTCCACCCAGGGCGCCGGTGAGTACGCGCTGTCCAACCGTGAAGTGATCGGCTTCGGCGGCACCGCCAGCTACGACTCCACCCTCAATGGCAAGGTCCTCGACCTGGCCATGCGTGAAGCCATCAACCGCCTCGTCGACGGCATCAACGCCGGCGCCTGGAACCCACGCAACTGATCAGCAGCACCTTAAGGAGCAGTACAAGGATGAGCAAGGCAGTCAAGTTGGCGCTGGTGCTGACAGCAGTGGCGACGGTCGCGGGGTGCCAGACCGCGCCCCAACCCCTGTATCAGTGGGAAAGCTACCAGCCGCAGGTCTACGAGTACTTCAAGGGCGAGCCCAAGGAAGCGCAGGTCGAAGCGCTGGAGCGGGATCTGCAGAAGATCAACGCCAGTGGCCGCAAGGCCCCGCCGGGTTACCACGCTCACTTGGGCATGCTGTACCTGAGCATGGGCAAGGATGACCAGATGGTGCAGGAATTCCGCACCGAGAAGGCACTGTTCCCTGAGTCCGCTGCGTACATGGATTTCCTGCTGAAAAATGCCAAGACTGGAGTCGCCACTAAATGAGCCTGTTGAAACTCACCGGCGCCTTGCTGGCCCTGGCCTTGCTCGGCGGTTGCGCGGCCCCCAAGACCATCGACTACACGGCGTACAAGCAGGCGCGGCCCAAGTCGATCCTGGTACTGCCGCCGCTCAATGAGTCGCCGGAAGTGCAGGCTTCCTACAGCATGGTCTCGCAAGTGACCTACCCGTTGGCCGAAGCCGGTTACTACGTGTTGCCGATTGCCCTGGTGGATGAAACGTTCCGCCAGAATGGCCTGACCACTGCCAACGATATCCAGGCCGTGCCCCCGGCCAAGCTGCATGACATCTTTGGCGCGGATTCAGCGTTGTACATCACCGTGACTGATTACGGCACCAAGTACATGCTGATCTCCAGCGATACCTCCGTGACGGCCTCGGCCAAACTGGTCGACCTGCGCACCGGCACCACCCTGTGGACCGGTTCGGCGCATGCGTCCAGCGAGGAAGGCAACAACAACGGCGGCGGCATCGTCGGCATGCTGATCACGGCGGCGGTCAAGCAAGTGATCAACAGCTCCACCGACGCGGCGCACCCGATTGCCGGTATCACCAGTGCGCGCCTGCTGTCGCCGGGGCAGCGTGCGGGGATCCTGTACGGTCCGCGTAACCCGAAATACGGTACTGACTGATTGAGCGGTTCGGCGGGGCAGGTATTTCTGTCCCGCCGAACGGTTTAACCCGAACAACCATCGCCTTGCGTCTGACCTTGTGAACGGATCATTCATTCACGAGGTTTAGCCCATGTCCCGTCCTCTACTCTTCCTGCGTCCTGCTGCCCAGGGCTTTGCGGTTACCTTGCTGGTGACGCTGACCGGTTGTGGGCTGTCCTCTTCCCATGATGTGGCCAAGCGTGACGAAGCGGCGCCTGTTTCCGAGTTGCAAAGCATTCCCGTGCAAGGCGCGTTAGCTAAACGCATGCCCATGCCCGCACCCATGAGCGCCAGAATGGTGATGCAGGAGTCCGCGGCGATGGATTACCGCAGCGAACCTCGCGAACACTACGAAAACCTGCCGGACAACCCGGTGCATCGCGTGGCTGAAACGCCGGTGTCTACCTTCAGTGTCGACGTCGACACCGGCAGTTACGCCAATGTAAGACGTTTCCTCAACCAAGGCAGCCTGCCGCCCGACGGCGCTGTACGACTGGAGGAAATGGTCAACTATTTCCCCTACTACTACGCGCTGCCCACCGACGGCTCGCCCTTTGGCGTGACCACCGAAGTCGCCGCCACACCTTGGAACCCTCACACACAATTGCTGCGCATCGGCATCAAGGCCTCCGACCGCGCCGTGGCGCAGTTGGCGCCGGCCAACCTTGTGTTCCTGGTGGATGTGTCCGGTTCCATGGATCGCCGCGAAGGCTTGCCACTGGTGAAAAGTACGCTGAAATTGCTGGTCGATCAGTTGCGTGAACAGGACCGCGTTTCATTGGTGGTCTACGCCGGGGAATCCCGTGTGGTACTCAAGCCCACGTCCGGACGGGACAAGGTGAAGATCCGCAACGCGATCGACCAACTCACTGCCGGCGGTTCAACGGCGGGCGCATCCGGCATCGAACTGGCCTACCAGATGGCCCGCGAAGGGTTTATCGACAAGGGCATCAACCGCATCCTGCTGGCGACCGACGGTGACTTCAACGTCGGCATCAGCGACTTCGACAGCCTCAAGCAGATGGCGGCTGAACAGCGTAAAAGCGGCGTGTCCCTCACCACCCTGGGGTTCGGTGTGGATAACTATAACGAACACCTGATGGAACAGCTGGCCGATGCGGGCGACGGTAACTACGCCTACATCGACAACCTGCGCGAAGCGCGCAAGGTACTGGTGGACCAACTCAGTTCGACCCTGGCGATTGTGGCTCGGGACGTGAAACTGCAGGTGGAATTCAACCCTGCGCGTGTCAGCGAATATCGCCTGCTGGGCTATGAAAACCGCGCCCTGAAGCGTGAGGATTTCAACAACGACAAGGTCGACGCGGGTGAAATTGGCGCAGGGCATACGGTCACTGCACTGTACGAAATTGTGCCGAAGGGCCAGAAGGGTTGGCTGGAACCCTTACGCTACGCTGCTGCGTCGACCGCCGAAGATAAATCCACAGAGCTGGCGATGCTGCGTGTGCGCTACAAGCCTGCGGCGGGTGGTGAAAGCCAACTGATCGAGCGGCCCATCAGCAATGAGTCCACCAAAGCCAGCGATGATCTGCGCTTCGCGGCAGCCGTGGCCGCTTTCGCCCAACAGCTCAAGGGCGATGGCCGCTACACTGGCAGCATGAGCCTGCAGGACACTGCCGCACTGGCCCGCTCAGCCCGAGGCAATGACCCGTTCGGCTTGCGTAACGAGTTCGTGCAGTTGGTGGAGCTGGCTCAAAGCCTCAAACACTGAATTTGCCTGCAGCATCGATCCAATGTGGGAGCTGGCTTGCCTGCGATAGCATCAATGCGGTGTGACTGAAACACCGAAGCGTCTGCATCGCGGGCAAGCCCGGCTCCCACAGGAAATCTGCATTGATCCATCGAAAGGAGTTCGCCACCTACATGGCCGTACCCGATGATTCACCCAGCGACGAATCGCTGCTGGCCCGCTACCGAACCGGCGACAGCGCCGCGTTCGAAGCCCTGTACGCCCGGCACCGCCAGGGCTTGTACCGGTTCCTCGTGTCCTTGAGCAACAAGGCCGAACTGGCCGAGGAAATCTACCAGGAGACCTGGCTCAGCCTGATCCGCAGCGCCACCCAGCCACAAGGCCGGGCGAGTTTTCGTACATGGTTGTTCCAGATCGCCCGCAACCGCCTGATCGATTACTGGCGCAAGCACGGCATCCACAACCCGCTGCACGACAGCTACGACGAGCAACTGCACGCCCAGGCCGACGACAGCGCCGGCCCCGAGCAGCAACTGAGCCTGAGCCGTGACCAGGCGCGGCTCGATGCTGCGCTGCAAGACTTGCCCGAAGACCAGCGCGAAGTCTTCCTGCTGCGCCTGCATGGCGACCTCGAAGTCCCGCAAATCGCCGCCCTCACCGGCACCCCGCTGGAAACCGTCAAAAGCCGCCTGCGTTACGCCCAGCAGAAACTGCGCCGCCTGCTGGCCGAGGAGATACCCGCATGACCGACTCCCGACACACCCCGGACCCCGACGACGTGCTGCTCCAGCACATGCGTCAACACAGCACCGGCGAGCCGCCAGCGTCCCTCGACGCCTTCATCCTCAACGCCGCCCGCCGCGAAGCCCCAGCACCGCAACCGAACCTGTGGCAACGCTGGCTGCACGCCTGCCAACGGCCACGCTGGCAAATGGCGTTCGCCACGGTTGCAGGCTTGGCGCTCATGATCGGCGTGGTAATGCGCTCACCTGTACCGCAACCTGAAATCTCCACCGCGACCTTCTCTGCGCTGCATGAGCAAGCCGCCCCTGCCGCTGCGCCACCGATGTCCGCGCCGGCGCCCGTGGCCCGACTGGCCATCGCGCCTAAGGCCGAAAGTGCGCAAGTCATGGGCTCGATGGCGGATGAGTCGAGCGCCAAACTCAGCAAGCGCGCGCCGGTGGCGTTGCCTTCGTTGGAGGAGGGGTTGCAGGAGATCCTCAACCTGCGTGAGGTTGGGGAGACCAGAGCGGCGGATGAGAAATTGTTGGCCTTGCATCAGCGCTTTCCTGAGGAGGACTTGCCGGCGCGGTTGGAGGCGTTGCAGAAACACTGAATCGTCGTCCACAAAAAAGCCCCAGGCCTTTCGGCCTGGGGCTTTCTCATCATATCTGGTGCCCCGGCGGGCTTATAACCATAATTGTAGCTTGTTGAAATACATGGAATATTTTTATGTGGGTTGGGTTAGGGATACAAGGAGGGATGCATCCCCCCCCTGCATTGACCTCTATTTACCCGAAGGATAGCGGCTTCCGCGCTTTGAGCGAGGATCTCTCCCTCTACTGGAACCGTCTAGTTCAAAAGATTCCATGCCAGCTGAGAGCTCAGGAAGCTTATAAGACATAAGATTTTTTGCCTTAACTGCTAAGTTGAGCAGCTCAGATATTGTAAGTTGTAGCTCTTTATCTTTTAGATTTTCAATTGCTTGTTTTTTATTATCCGATTCAGAAGATGTGGTAGTACTCAATAGTCTGAACTGACAAGCCGCTCCAGGAATTACCTCCACTGATAAAACGTGTGGATACATTTTTGGTATGTCTGAAAAAACATCATTACTATCATACGTTTTAGTAAGCCAAGAGTACTCTGTCCAGCAAAGGTCAACTTGTGAGGGGTCAGACCACTCAAATTTAGACTGGAAGGACCGCTCAATACTTCTAACTGCTCGAGCCCATTCTGGATCCCAGCAATTTATCCCTCCATAAGCTGCGAACAGTCCGAACCATGCTAGAGATGTCGGAAATTCTTTGGTGAATTTACGCAGTAGAAATATATGAGATGTTCCGCGTCCAACCAAAAAAGCTGCTGCGGAAAGCGTCGCTGCATTTATTACTGACAGTGATCTATGATCTGGTGAATCTAATATCTCATTAGCGATTTTATGAAATGTAATAACTCTTTCTTCAATGGAGTCACTTTGAAGTCCGGGAAAATTTCTTAGTCTAGGACCAATTAGCGAACGAGTAGATGTGTAGTGTGTTTTTTCAATATGATCAACTAGATATGGTATTGATTCTGCACCAGTTGCTCTTTTAGGAACAAAGTCCTCTAGGAGAGTCCACATTGGCTGAAGCGCCTCAACAGACACTGATCGTTTAACGAATCTACTTTCCCGCTCTAGTGACTTCAGTCTGTCAATAGTGATTCTATTTATTCTATCGTTGGTGTGTAAGGTATGTGCCTTTGCTACCGTGTTCGTATAAGAGGCTTGCGCCCTTGACAAAGGTACGTTTCGTATTTCAGTTTCATTTTCGCTTTGAGCAAGAACTTCGCCTAGTGTGAGGCATGCCCAATGATAGGTGATATTAGCGCTTGTTCGAGCACGCTCCGCCCTCCTGCAAACTTCCCAATCTTCGTAACTTACCACTCTAACTATCTGGCTTATTGGGGATGTTTCCGGTGCGTATACCCGCAGCCACGACATAATATCAGCGCTGCTATTATCGTCGAGAACGATGACTGAAGGGTTATCACGCCGTATGCCTTTTCCATCAAGTACAAAACCTACAGCGACTTTTATTCTATCAAGCTGGAAAGTAGAGAAGCTTGAATTTCCGAAGATATTTAATTTGTTTTCCCCAAGCATAAGCTCAGGTAAGTAGTCTCTTTCTAGAGAGTACCATGATAATTCATTTTTCATTGTGCACCTTCGAACAGATCCTGGA
The DNA here is from genome assembly GCF_003970195.1 of Pseudomonas sp. C 49-2. Classification (NCBI taxonomy): domain Bacteria; kingdom Pseudomonadati; phylum Pseudomonadota; class Gammaproteobacteria; order Pseudomonadales; family Pseudomonadaceae; genus Pseudomonas; species Pseudomonas sp. C 49-2. The sequence continues at coordinate 553,864 of NZ_RXYG01000002.1, read as the reverse complement.
GGTCAATATGAACTGGCTCAGCAAATGCGCTTTCAAGTGCCGGAGTTGTATCACCTGTTTTATAAGCATTTAAGGCTGTTTTGGCGCGAGTCACGGCCGTGTAGCTTAACTTCGTTCTTTTCAGAGGGCCTTTTTTTAACTCTTCTGTACCAAAAATATGGACCGCGCGGAACTCTGTTCCTTTAGCTCCATGTATTGTCAGAATGTGAATGGGATACTTTAAAAAGTCAGGGTCTTGGTCGATACCATGTACGCATACCTTATCAGACAATTCCGTTTCGTCGAAACGGTCTCGAAGCTCTTGTCGAGTCGACCGATTTCCGCAAAAGATACCAATTGAATCATTGTTGAATGCTTCGAGTTGTATTTTTATTAACCCAAGCATGATGTCAAATTGCTCATCTCTACTTTTGCAAGGATGTAATTTGGCACTCGAGTCGCCCTGGATTTTTGAATTGTATTTTGATGTGCTCTCTAAAGAGTCTTGTCCTTCCATTGGTGGAAGTAGCTTGTCAGCAACTTTCGCAATTTTGTGGCCAATTCGAAAGTGTTCTGTAAGAGTGTGCTTTTCTAGATCAAGTTCTTCGGCAATGTCTAGGCCGTTGCGATTGTAAATCCCTTGCCGAGTGTCACCACATATGCAGATGTTATCGCTTAGTCGTAATAGCTCTCTAAGTTCGGGGACGGTCAAGTCTTGGGCTTCATCTACAAATATGGCATCGTATAGCTTTGGCGAAGGTAGATTTTTATTTGCTTCAACAACCAGTCTTAATATTTCTAGTCGTGCTTTCTCGTCAAAATCAGCATTGTCGGGGAGAGGTCGTTCTCCTAGGTGATTAATAATATGGTCGTAGGCCCAAGAGTGATACGTCTTAATCTGATTTTTGGATATTAGCTGCTTAGATCCAATTCCGCTGCGAATGAAATTAGCTAAAGAGCCAGTATATGTCAGGATTAAGCTGTTTTTGCACGCAGCGGCAACCGCCATATACTCTGCGCGTAGCAGAAGAAGGTTGGTTTTACCTGATCCAGGTGGGCCTTCAAAGAGGTGCTTGCCGTGAGGCGGCAGGCGTATAAGCTCTCTCTGTGCATCTGAAATTTGTCCAATAGTGCGCCACCAGCTTGTGTTCATGTTTATCTTCCTTGTTTAACTAGAATGTCTAACTGATGTAGGTCAGCTAGCTCATTCGCGTTATTGGTTAAATTGATTCCATTTGATACCGATGTTGCTATTGCATTGGAGATATTGGTGACGGCTTCTTGCTCTGCGCCATTAATATTACATTCGCAGATAATGAGTTTGGTTAGGTTCTTGGTTGTAGAATCTAATTTATTGATTAATATTGTGGATGAGAGGGTTATTTCTGCGCTTCTAGCATATAGCTCACGCATCCAATTTATAGAAAGATAGCACATGATTGAAACGTTCTTTTGCGGACTGCAAGAAAATATAATGTCATCTGTCGAGTTTGACGGCATTTTAAATTTTGCAGGTAGCTCAACTCCGCAGGCTTCAATTAATTCCGTTCTAAGACGCTCAGAAATTCTGTTCCAAAACTCTGTACGATCAAATGCTATTTTTGCATCTTCGGATTCACGCTCTATCGCGCCGCTACAAGAAGTTGTTTTTACCACTAGCCTGCGAAGCTGTTTAAGAGGAGGTTCTGTGTTTTCAAATAAGAAATCATCCCAAGATACAGTTTTTAAGCGGCGAAACAGATCTTTCGTTAAACATCTTGATGCTAGGGCTTTATGTTGTAGTAGTCGGTGCGGTTGGGAGTCGTCAAAAGAAGGGGTTTTAGTTAGGACTGCGCGGGCTACTAGCCATCGGTTGTCCAGCTCTATTTCTTGCTGGAATATAGGTGTTTTCATTATTATGTCATGAAGTACTGCGCCTACTTGATAGAAATTTAATCCTTGCCATAGCTCCTTGGACGGCTGGTCAAGCCTAAATAGATATTCGGGTGAGCTGTATTGTGCGGTAGCTAAGAAGGGGCGCTTATTATTGCCATCTGTATTCGCAGCTTCACTGGAACTTTCAAATTCCCTAGCAACGCCAAGGTCTAGGAGTTTTAAGTTATCAAATTTAGGTGAAATGTGTATATTTTCTGGTTTAATGTCGCGGTGAACTATGTCTTTTGATTCTAAATAGCGAACTGCATCTACAAGTTTTGATATTAGGCAAGTAACCTGGCTGTCCGGTACGTTACTTAGCTCTTTCTTAAGTTGCGGCCAGTCTACGTACTCCATTTCAATAAAGGCGGTGCCTAGTGCGATGTCTACAGCATAAGTTTGAACTAAGTATGGACAGTCATGACCTATCAGCCTGCGTTGAAGCTCTAACCGTCGCTTGTCTGGACTGTCGGCTTCATCTGCTATCAGCACAGGATCAAATACTTTAAAAGCTCTGTATCCATTTGGTCCGTTCGCTTTAAAGACTGCTGCGGACCCCCCGGCGGCAATATATTCCGGTAAGTCGTACCCACCCCGTTGTTGAAGGTAGGTAATGAGACGTTTCTCAATATCGTCAATCACTGACCGTGCTAAATCGGGCATCCCTTTCTCCTTATCTGTAAGCTCTCTAGCAAGCTGCGTAAAGCACACTCAAGGCCGACCAAGCTCCATCTGAACGCTTACAAGCGTGCCGATTGAGAGTAGCGACTCTCCACTCCTTTGAATACTCCTATTCGGTAACTTTAGGTGCAGGGTTTTGAAGGGTTTATTGAGGGCACGTTTTGTCTCGATGACGCCCGTATTCTTAGAGAGAGCATCCTTGCAGAGTGAAAATGGGGACAGATTTATTTAGGGGAAAATGGGGACAGATTTATTTACGTTCAGACCAAAGCCCTATTCATTGCGTGACAACACACCTAACGCAGGATTGCAGGCTAGGAGCAATGCCAACTGCTGCCCTGAGATCACAAGAGCCATATGAGATGCAACTATCCGGAAATTCCAGAAAGTTGCGCCCCAAGGCTTACAAAAAATCGCCCACAAAAAAGCCCCAGGCCTTTCGACCTGGGGCTTTCTCATCATATCTGGTGCACCCGGCGGGATTCGAACCCACGACCCCTGCCTTCGGAGGGCAGTACTCTATCCAGCTGAGCTACGGATGCTTGTGCGGGCGACATCATACCCATGTCGACCTTGGGCGTCCATGCCGGTCTTTGGGCGTTCATGTGTAGGAATTTGCCTTACAGAGGCCCTAAGCCGGGCGCCACCGATCAGGGCGCAGGAACCCGGCCCAACTACGCTGATCTGATAAATCCGATAGATGCGTCGTTTTCGTTCTTTTTTTCGAACAGACTATTGCCCTGCACCCCCATTGATCCTAGGATTCGTTTGAGATTTCAAACGCTCTGTCTCCCGCGCACGCTTCCACTTCTCTTGCGCGCTGGGGCTGATTTCCCTGACGGCAGCCCACAAGGCGCCTTTCAACAACTCTAATTCGCTCCGCGTGCGCGCGGTGCTGTTAAGGAAAGCCGACATGCAGCTCAAAGATACCCAGTTGTTCCGCCAGCAAGCCTTTATCGATGGCGCTTGGGTCGATGCGGACAACGGTCAGACCATCAAGGTCAACAACCCGGCCACGGGTGAGATTCTTGGCACCGTGCCGAAGATGGGCGCCGCTGAAACACGCCGCGCCATCGAAGCCGCCGACAAGGCGCTGCCGGCCTGGCGTGCACTGACCGCCAAGGAGCGCGCCAACAAGCTGCGCCGCTGGTTCGAACTGTTGATCGAAAACCAGGACGACCTCGGCCGCCTGATGACCCTCGAGCAAGGCAAACCACTGGCCGAAGCCAAGGGCGAAATTGTCTACGCCGCCTCCTTTATCGAGTGGTTCGCCGAAGAAGCCAAGCGCATCTACGGCGACGTGATTCCTGGGCACCAGCCTGACAAGCGCCTGATTGTGATCAAGCAGCCGATCGGCGTGACCGCTGCGATCACCCCGTGGAACTTCCCGGCCGCGATGATCACCCGTAAAGCCGGCCCGGCCCTGGCCGCCGGTTGCACCATGGTGATCAAGCCGGCTTCGCAAACTCCGTTCTCGGCCCTGGCCCTGGTTGAGCTGGCGCACCGTGCCGGTATCCCGAAAGGCGTGCTGAGCGTTGTGACCGGCAGCGCTGGCGACATCGGCGGCGAGCTGACCAGCAACCCGATTGTGCGCAAATTGTCCTTCACCGGCTCGACCGAAATCGGTCGCCAACTGATGGCCGAATGCGCCAAGGACATCAAGAAAGTCTCCCTGGAACTGGGCGGCAACGCGCCGTTCATCGTGTTCGACGACGCGGACCTGGATAAGGCCGTCGAAGGCGCGATCATTTCCAAGTACCGCAACAACGGTCAGACCTGCGTCTGTGCCAACCGCCTGTACATTCAGGATTCGGTGTACGACGCCTTTGCCGAAAAACTCAAAGTGGCAGTCGCCAAGTTGAAGATCGGCAACGGTCTGGAAGACGGCACTACCACTGGCCCGCTGATCGACGAAAAAGCCGTGGCCAAGGTCCAGGAACACATTGCTGATGCCCTGAGCAAAGGCGCCAAGCTGTTGGCCGGTGGCAAGGTGATGGAAGGCAACTTCTTCGAGCCGACTATCCTGGTCGACGTGCCGAAGGACGCTGCCGTGGCGAAGGAAGAAACCTTCGGCCCGCTGGCGCCGCTGTTCCGTTTCAAGGACGAAGCCGAAGTGATCGCGATGTCCAACGACACCGAGTTCGGCCTGGCCTCCTACTTCTATGCCCGCGACCTGGGCCGTGTGTTCCGTGTGGCCGAAGCCCTGGAATACGGCATGGTCGGCGTCAACACTGGGTTGATCTCCAACGAAGTGGCGCCGTTTGGCGGCATCAAGGCCTCGGGCCTGGGCCGTGAAGGCTCCAAGTACGGGATCGAGGATTACCTGGAAATCAAATACCTCTGCCTGGGCATCTAAGCTCAGCAAGAGATCGCGGCAAACGCAGAGGGCACGAGAGCGCTGACCCTTTGCGTGTTTCACCCCGTAATTCGTAGTGGCCGGGAAAGCTGTGGCAGTCGATCATCGCATGCTGCCGCAGTTGCCTCCCCGCCACGTATTCCTTGGACCACGCCACCCGATGAGTGGCGAATGAGGACTTTATGAGCAAGACCAACGCATCCCTGATGAAACGCCGCGAAGCCGCTGTCCCGCGCGGTGTTGGCCAGATTCACCCGATCTTCGCCGAATCCGCGAAGAACGCCACCGTGACCGACGTTGAAGGTCGCGAGTTCATCGACTTCGCCGGCGGTATCGCCGTGCTGAACACCGGCCACGTGCACCCGAAAATCATCGCCGCCGTGACCGAGCAACTGAACAAGCTGACGCACACCTGCTTCCAGGTACTGGCCTACGAGCCTTACGTGGAACTGTGCGAAAAAATCAACGCCAAGGTCCCAGGTGATTTCGCCAAGAAAACCCTGCTGGTCACCACCGGTTCCGAAGCCGTCGAAAACGCCGTGAAAATCGCCCGCGCCGCCACTGGCCGTGCCGGTGTGATCGCCTTCACCGGCGCCTACCACGGCCGCACCATGATGACCCTGGGTCTCACGGGTAAAGTCGTGCCTTATTCGGCCGGCATGGGCCTGATGCCAGGCGGCGTGTTCCGCGCGCTGTTCCCGAACGAACTGCACGGCGTGAGCGACGACGACGCCATCGCCAGCATCGAACGCATCTTCAAGAACGATGCCGAGCCGCGTGATATCGCTGCCATCATCATCGAGCCGGTGCAGGGCGAAGGTGGGTTCTACGTCGCGCCTAAATCCTTCATGAAGCGCCTGCGTGAACTGTGCGACAAGCACGGCATCCTGCTGATCGCTGACGAAGTGCAAACCGGTGCCGGCCGTACTGGTACTTTCTTCGCCATGGAGCAGATGGGCGTTGCCGCCGATCTGACCACCTTCGCCAAGTCCATCGCCGGCGGCTTCCCGCTGGCTGGTGTGTGCGGCAAGGCCGAGTACATGGACGCCATCGCGCCAGGCGGCCTGGGCGGCACCTACGCTGGTAGCCCGATCGCTTGCGCCGCGGCCCTGGCCGTGATGGAAGTGTTCGAAGAAGAGCACCTGCTGGACCGCTGCAAGGCTGTCGGCGAGCGTCTGGTGACCGGTCTGAAAGCTATCCAGGCCAAGTACCCGGTGATCGGCGAAGTGCGCGCTTTGGGCGCAATGATCGCGGTCGAGCTGTTCGAAGGTGGCGACAGCCACAAGCCAAACGCCGCTGCGGTTGCCGCCGTGGTAGCCAAGGCACGTGACAAGGGCCTGATCCTGTTGAGCTGCGGCACCTACGGCAACGTGTTGCGCGTACTGGTTCCGTTGACCTCGCCGGACGAGCAGTTGGACAAAGGCCTGGCGATCATCGAAGAGTGCTTCTCCGAGCTGTAAGCGGATGCTGACCTGATCGACAGAAAAAACCCGCTTCGGCGGGTTTTTTTATACCCATCACCACACATTCAGGCCGTGTTCATTGTACGTAGGCCGCTCCATTGTCTAAGGTGCAAGCATTGCCGATGGAGCGTGCTGGATGACTGCTGTTGATTTACCCGCTGTACCCCGTGTGTTGATTGCCGAGGCGGACCCTTGGTCACGGGATTTGCTCAAGCAAGTGCTGTTGAATGTGCGCTGCGACGCGCGGCTGGATGTGTGTGCCGATGGGCAACAGGCGGCGACGTTGCTGCGAGAGAAAGCCTACGATCTGATCCTGGCCGATTGGGAGCTGCCGGGTGTCGACGGCTTGAGCCTGTTGCGCACTGTACGCCAGAAGCGTCGCTCGCCCGGTCTGCCGTTCATTCTGCTGAGCAGTCGCAATGACAGCGCCAGCGTGCGCGAAGCCTTGCCACTGGCGCCCACGGCGTACCTGACCAAACCCCTGAACATGGAAGGCCTGACCCAGCGCCTGCAAGACCTGCTGCTCAATGAAGGCGAAACGGTGTACTGCGAGATTCCGCCGCTGGCGCCGGGCATGACCTTGCCAGTGTTCCTTGAGCGCCGCCGCGAAGCGTCCGATGGCGCACCCTTGCGAGTCGATGTGAAAGCCGCCGTGCAACACAGTCTCGGCCCCGATGGCTTGGACCTCAAGCGGCTTGAAGACCAGGTGCGCATGGACCCGCAAATCACCGCCGTGCTGATCGCCGCCGCCAACAGCGCCGGCCATCACGGTACCCCCGTGCAAACCTTGCCTGCTGCGTTGCAAAAGCTGGTGCCGGGGCAAAGCATGAACCTTATTCTTGGCCTGGCGCTCAAGCACAACGTGGTATTGGGCGACCCGGCCTTGGTGGCCTATGCGGAGCGCCATTGGCAATTGTCCCAGGACACCGCCGACTACGCTCGCCGGCTGGCACGCATGCTGGAGTTGGACCACGAACGCTGCTACAGCGCTGGTATCCTCCATCGGCTCGGTGACCTGGCGCTGTTGCGCTGCCTGGAAGATTGGCGTCAGGGCGGTGGTGCATTGGATGAGGAAGCGATTGGTGAGTCGCTCTACACCTTCGGCGCAGCCTATGGTTCGGCACTGCGCGCGCGTTGGCGTTTACCGCTGGAACTGCGCCAGTTGATCGCGGCGATTTACTCGTTGGAGGGCGGTGTGTATGCCAGGGATGCATTGGTGGTGAACCTGGCGGCGCAGATGGCGCGTTTGACTGAGCATGAAGGTTTGGAAGAGCTGGCCAGGGGCAAGACTGCGCGATTGCTCAAGGTCGGCCTGGCGGAACTGACGCGGATCCGCAAGGCCTGAAGTCCACACCGAACCCCTGTAGGAGCTGGTGTTAGCCCGCTATGACACGGTTCTTGCCCTGGCGCTTAGCCTCATACATCGCCGCATCGGCGCGGGCGAACAGGCTGTCCAGTGTCGAGTCTTTTTCGGTGAGGCTGGCCAGTCCCTGACTGATAGTCACGCTGAAAACCTGGCCTTCATAGCTGAAACTCAGTTCCTGAATTTCCCTGCCCAGCCGCTCCGCCACTTGCAAGGCCATCTCCGGCGCGCAGCCGGGCAGGACGGCTGCGAATTCTTCGCCGCCAATGCGCCCGAACAGGTCGCCACGGCGCAATACTCCGCGACCGCTCTCGGCGATACGGCGCAACACCTGATCACCTTCCAGGTGGCCATAGCTGTCGTTGACGTCCTTGAAGTCATCGATGTCCAGCAGCAGGAAAGCCAACGGCGCACCTTGGGCACAGGCCGTATCGAAGGCCTGGTTGGCGCATTCGAAGAAGTGCCGGCGGTTGCTGCTCTGGGTCAGCACGTCGGTGGTGGCCAGGCGGTGCAGCTCCAGTTCCAGTTGCTTCTTTTCAGTGATGTCTTCGGCCATGCCCACCACGATCAACGGTTCGCCGGGTTCGACCTGCTGGTTGATGTAGCACTTGTCGCTCAGCCAGCGGATCTGCCCGTCGGCGGTGATGATGCGATACTCGCGGTCCTCCACGGCACCCTGTTCCAGCACGCGGGCCAGGCTGTGCTCGGCGTAGTCGAGGTCTTCGGGGTGAATACTGTTGCGCCATTCCCGATGGTCGGCCAGCAGCAGTCCGGCGGAACGTCCGAAAACGCGTTCATAGGCCGGGCTCACGTACAGCACGCGGCGCGTTTCCCAATCCATGGCCCACAGCACGGCGTTCACGCTCACCAGCATCGAACTCAACAGTTGCTCACGCTCGCTCAACCGCTCGACTTCACCCTGGGCATGCACCAGCGCCAACAGGGTCGCGGCGGCAGCCGGACGCGGATGTTCAGCGGTGGGAGGATCGGGCAAGTATGGATTTTCGTGAACCATCGGCACAACTCTCTCTGGGCGCGCCGCAAGTTGGAACAGCGGTCACTACAAGGGGCCACCATGATGGCGAAGTGTTCATTGAGAGAGGCGAATTGCAGTGAAGTTCCGTCAACAGGACCGATTGCCGGTGTCCGAGAAATGACGCCAAAAAGCCGATGGCTGGGAGGGCAGGCCCTCCCAGCGCACTGTCAGACCGCTGCAGGACGCAGTGAATAGGTCTTCAATTGGTGGGCAAAATCCCGCAGGGACTGGATGCCGCTGGCCTCGGCCTCATGCACCCATTCCTTGATGGCCGCGAGCATATCGTGGCCATTGGAACTGGTCTTCAGCCAGATCTGCTGCAGCGCCAGGCGCTTTTCGTAGATCACTTTCAGCGCCTGGCTGTGTTCCAGCATGCTCTGGATACGCACATGGTGGCGGTCATCCAGCAAACTGGTTTCTCGCGATAGCAGGCGCTTGGCACGGTGGAATTGGTGGCGAACGGAGTGATCGACCTTTTCCAGCTCCTGCTTGACCAGGGGGGCGATCACCAACTTGCGGTACTGGGCCATGATCTGGAAACGGTTATTGAGGATCGCCATGGCAGTGTCCATGTCCAGATGGCCCTTGCCTTCCACACGGTGGGCGATGGGCGCGACGCGTTGCACCTTGGCCAGGCGCAGGAAGCTGAAGACTTTGATCCATGCCCAGCCCATGTCGAATTCCCACTTCTTCACCGACAGCTTGGCGGAGTTGGGGTAGGTGTGATGGTTGTTATGCAGCTCTTCGCCACCGACGATGATGCCCCACGGCACCAGGTTGGTCGCCGCGTCACGGCATTCGAAGTTGCGATAACCCACGGCATGCCCCAGGCCGTTGATCACGCCGGCGGCCCAGAACGGGATCCACATCATCTGGATCGCCCAGATGGTGATGCCGATGGTGCCGAACAGCAGCAGGTCGATCACACCCATGATCGCCACGCCCAGCAACGGGTAGGGCGTGTAGATTTTGCGTTCGATCCAGTCTTCCGGGCAGTTCTTGCCGTAGATGCGCAGGGTCTCGGGGTTTTCGGCCTCGGCGCGGTACAGCTCGGCACCTTTGCGCATCACGGTGGACAAGCCCTTGATGACCGGGCTGTGCGGGTCGTCGACGGTTTCGCACTTGGCGTGGTGCTTGCGGTGGATGGCGGTCCACTCGCGGGTGTTCTGCGCCGTGGTCAACCACAGCCAGAAGCGGAAAAAGTGTTTCAGGCCGGCATTGAGCTCCAGGGAGCGATGGGCTGAATAGCGATGCAGATAGACTGTGACCGCAACGATGGTCACGTGGGTCATCAACAGAGTGACCGCCACCAGTTGCCAGGCTGACAGGTCAAGAAAACCGTTGTACCACATAGGCTGTATGGCCCTCAGATAAAGAAAAGAACAGCTCACGCATTATCACTAAGCCTACAGAGAAAACCAGCCGCCCTTTCAGATAGGAGTGACTGGATGTTTCTTATTCTATAATCCGCAGCCTTTGTAGGGCGATTCTGTTTTTTGGTAAGGATTACTGACCATATGCTGTTTTCATACCGAGGTGCCCTGCGTGCTGGGCTGGTATACCTGCTGGTTTCCGTTCTGTGGATCGGCGTAACCCAGCGCGTATTGATCGAGTTTCTCGATAACCCGAGTGAGCTGACCCACTGGCTGCAGGTGCGCGGCTATGTGTGGGTGGCGCTCAGCGCCCTGGCGATTTACCTGATCTGCGCCCGGTTTGCCCGGGCCAACCAGCTGCAACAGCCCCTGAAAGAAAACCGTGAACGCCTGCGCCAGGCCGCCGCCGTGTTTGATTGCACCCGCGAAGGCGTGTTGGTCACCGACGCACAGGGGCTGATCGTGCACGTCAACCGGGCGTTCATGGAAATCACTGGCTACAGCCGCGAAGACGTCATGGGGCATCAGCCCAGCCTGTTCAAATCCGGTCGCCATTCGTCGAATTTCTATCAACAGATGTTCCAGAGCCTGGAACGCACCGGCGAATGGAGCGGTGAAATCTGGAACCGACGCAAAAGCGGTGAGATTTATCCACAGTGGCAAACCATTCGGGTGATTCACGATGACCAGGGCAAGGTCAGCCATTATGTGGCGGTGTTTTCCGACATCAGCGCCATCAAGGACTCCGAGCACGAACTGGCCCACCTCGCGCACCACGATCCGCTGACCGACTTGCCCAACCGCCTGCTATTCACCGACCGCGCCGAGCAGGCGCTGGCCTCGGCGCAGATCCACAAGCGTGGCTGCGCCTTGCTGTTGCTGGACCTGGACCACTTCAAGATCATCAACGACAGCCTGGGCCATAACGTCGGAGACCAATTGCTCAAGCTGGTGGGCGAGCGGCTCAAGGCACTGTTTGGCCCCGGCGTGACCCTGGCGCGCCTGGGTGGGGATGAGTTCGCGGTGCTGGTGGAAAGTTGTCCACAGGTGGCCCAGGCCGCGGGTCTGGCGCAGCGCATGCTGGAGGCGATGAAACAGCCCTTCATCTTTGATGGCCACCAGCTGTTTATCAGCGCCAGTATCGGGATCAGCCTGTTCCCCAACGATGCCCTGAGCGCCGAGCAGTTGCTGCGAAACGCCGACTCCGCGCTGTTCAAGGCCAAGAGCGCCGGGCGCGAAGGCTACGCCTTGTACACCGAGGAACTGACCGCCCACGCGCAGAATCGCGTGGAAGTCGCCAGCGAACTGCGCCGCGCCCTCGAACAGCAGGAACTCTGCGTCTATTACCAACCCGTGCACGACCTGCACAATAGCCGTCTGATCGGCGTCGAAGCGCTGGTGCGCTGGCAGCACCCGGAACGCGGCCTGGTGCCGCCGGGGGAATTTATCCCGATCGCCGAGCGCACCGGGCTGATTGCCGAGATTGATGCCTGGGTGATGAACCAGGCGTGTCGGCAGATGTGCCAATGGCTGGCCGAGGGGGCACCGTTGAGTTTTATCGCCATCAATGTGTCCAGCCGCCTGTTTGCGCGGCGTGAGCTGTATGAACAGGTCGCCCAGGTGCTGCATGACACGGGCCTGGATCCGGCCTTTCTCGAGCTGGAAGTCACCGAAAGCGCGGTGATGGAAGACCCGGAAGTCGCGCTGGAGCAGATGCACCGTCTCCGAGAGTTGGGGTTGCGTCTGGCGATCGATGATTTTGGCACTGGTTACTCGTCACTGCTGCGCCTCAAGCGCCTGCCGGTGCAGAAGCTCAAGATCGACCAGGGCTTTGTTGCCGGTTTGCCCTGGGACGAAGATGACGCGGCCATCGTGCGCGTGGTGATCGCCCTCGCTAAAAGCATGGGCATGCAGGTGCATGCCGAGGGGATCGAGCAGGTTGAACAGGCGCGGTTTCTGTTGGGTCAGGACTGCGATATGGGGCAGGGGTATTGGTTTGGCAGGCCGATGCCGGTCCACGAAATTGATTGGCACCGAGCCCCCCCAATCCAGACCTGAAATGCAGTCAAAAGGTGGGAGCGGGCTTGCCCGAGAATGCGGTGGATCAGTTAACACATTTTAAGCTGACACACCGCTTTCGCGGGCAAGCCCGCTCCCACAATTGGATCTTCTCTAGGCTTTATTTACGTACTTGGGCACCAAACCTGCTCGCAACCCCACGTCCCACCAGAAAATTCTTTCTGGTTATATAAACATTCTTAAATAGTATTTTTAAGAATATCCGCGCTTATCTACTATCGCCCTCACGCCGCAAGCAGTGCCGCCACTGCGAGGCACTATTCATTTCAGGAGCGAGACCATGAGCGCATCTCTACGTAGCGTCGACGGCCAGGACGAAGCAGCCATTTTGCGTGAGATCCAGAGCGCCTTGCGCGATCTGCGGTTTGGCGCGGTGGAAATCACTGTGCACAACGCTCAAGTGGTACAGATCGAACGCAAAGAAAAATTCCGTTTGCAGAACCCGGGTAACAAACCGAGCTAAGCACTGACGGCGATAGACCCGCACTTAATAAGAAAAAGCCAACACCCCAGAATTTCAGGAGCTTCTATGTCGTCGATTCGCCGTTATGCCTTGGCCGCCCTGGCCAGCGCCGTGTTTGCAGGTTCAGCCGTTGCCAAGGACTACGAGTTGCTCAACGTCTCGTACGACCCGACCCGTGAGCTGTACCAGGACTACAACGCTGAGTTCACCAACTTCTGGAAACAGTCCCACCCCGGTGACAACGTCAAGATCCAGCAATCCCACGGTGGTTCGGGCAAGCAAGGCCGCGCGGTGATCGACGGCCTGCGCGCCGACGTGGTCACCCTGGCCCTGGCCGGTGACATCGACGAAATCGCCAAGCTGGGCAAGACCCTGCCGGAAAACTGGCAGACTCGCCTGCCAGACGCCAGCACTCCGTACACCTCGACTATCGTGTTCCTGGTGCGCAAGGGCAACCCTAAAGGCATCAAGGACTGGGGCGACCTGATCAAGAAAGACGTGTCCGTGATTACCCCTAACCCGAAAACCTCCGGCGGCGCCCGCTGGAACTTCCTCGCCGCCTGGGCCTACGGCCTGAAAACCGGTGGCAGCGAAGCCAAGGCCCAGGAATACGTGAAAGAGCTGTTCAAGCACGTGCCTGTGCTGGACACCGGCGCTCGCGGTTCGACCATCACCTTCGTCAACAACGGTCAGGGTGACGTGTTGTTGGCCTGGGAAAACGAAGCCTTCTTGGCCCTGAAAGAAGACGGCGGTGCTGACAAGTTCGATATCGTCGTGCCTTCCCTGTCGATCCTCGCGGAGCCGCCAGTGGCCGTGGTCGACAAGAATGCCGAGAAAAAGGGTAACACCGAGATCGCCACCGAATACCTTAAACACCTGTACAGCCCGGCTGGCCAGGAGATTGCGGCGAAGAACTTCTACCGCCCACGCGATGCAAAAGTGGCCGCCAAATACGCCCAGCAGTTCCCGAAACTGGACCTGGTGACTATCGACAAAGACTTCGGCGGCTGGAAAACTGCCCAACCAAAATTCTTTAACGACGGTGGCGTGTTCGACCAGATTTACACCGCGCAGTAACCCATACAATCTGGCGGCGCACGCTTTGCCCTGTGGGAGCTGGCTTGCCTGCGATAGCATCACCGCGGTGTAACTGACATACCGAGGTGCTTGCATCGCAGGCAAGCCAGCTCCCACAGGACGTGTCTGTCTCCAGTGGTTTTCCCTTAACCAAGGACTCTTATGTCGCGTCGTATCTCCCCCGTCATACCCGGCTTCGGGCTGACGCTGGGCTACACCGTGGTGTACCTCAGCCTGATCGTACTCATCCCCCTCGCGGCGATGTTTGTACACGCCGCTCAACTTACCTGGGATCAGTTCTGGAACATCATCTCCGCACCGCGCGTGCTGGCGGCGTTGCAACTGAGCTTCAGCACCGCGCTGTACGCCGCGCTGATCAACGGCGTGATCGGTACGCTGCTGGCCTGGGTGCTGGTGCGCTACACCTTCCCCGGTCGCAAGATCATCGACGCGATGATCGACCTGCCGTTCGCCCTGCCCACCGCCGTTGCCGGTATCGCGTTGACCGCGCTGTACACGCCTAACGGCCTGGTCGGCCAGTTCGCCGCGGACCTGGGCTTCAAGATCGCCTACACCCCCTTGGGTATCACCCTGGCGCTGACCTTCGTCACGCTGCCGTTCGTGGTGCGCACCGTGCAGCCGGTACTGGCCGATATCCCCCGGGAAGTCGAAGAAGCCGCCGCCTGCCTGGGCGCCAAGCCGTTGCAGGTGTTCCGTCACATCCTGGTGCCCGCGTTGCTGCCTGCCTGGTTGACCGGTTTCGCCCTGGCGTTCGCGCGTGGCGTCGGTGAGTACGGCTCGGTGATCTTCATCGCCGGCAACATGCCGATGAAAACCGAGATCCTGCCGCTGCTGATCATGGTCAAGCTCGACCAATACGATTACCGCGGCGCCACGTCCATCGGCGTGTTGATGCTGGTGGTTTCCTTTGTCCTGCTGCTGCTGATCAACTTGTTGCAGCGGCGCATCGAACGTCCATAAGGAGGCGCGGAACATGTCCCAATCGTCTATTTCCGCCGCGTCCTCGGCCAACGCTGCCCGTCGTGGCAGCGCTGCATCGCGACGTATCCTGATCGGCCTTGGCTGGCTGGTGTTTGCGCTGTTCCTGCTGTTGCCGCTGTTTATCGTGGTGACCCAGGGCTTGAAGAACGGCCTCGGCGCGTTCTTCACCGCGATCCTCGAACCCGATGCGCTATCGGCGTTGAAACTCACGGTGATCGCCGTGGTGATTTCGGTGCCGCTCAACCTGGTGTTCGGCGTCAGCGCCGCCTGGTGCGTGAGCAAGTACTCGTTCCGTGGCAAAAGCATCCTGGTGACGCTCATCGATTTGCCGTTCTCGGTGTCGCCGGTGATCGCCGGCCTGGTCTATGTGCTGATGTTCGGCGCCCAGGGCTTTTTTGGGCCGTGGCTGCAGGACCATGACATCCAGATCGTGTTCGCCTTGCCCGGTATCGTGCTGGCAACCATCTTCGTCACCGTGCCCTTCGTGGCCCGTGAACTGATCCCGCTGATGCAGGAGCAGGGCACCCAGGAGGAAGAGGCCGCGCGCCTGCTCGGTGCCAACGGCTGGCAGATGTTCTGGCACGTGACCGTGCCGAACATCAAATGGGGCCTGATCTACGGCGTGGTGCTGTGTACCGCACGGGCCATGGGTGAGTTCGGCGCGGTGTCGGTGGTGTCCGGCCACATTCGCGGCGTAACCAACACCCTGCCGCTGCACGTCGAGATTCTCTACAACGAATACAACCACGTTGCCGCGTTTGCGGTGGCGAGTCTGCTGCTGATCCTGGCGCTCTTCATCCTGCTGCTCAAGCAGTGGAGCGAGAACCGTATTAACCGCCTGCGCGCCGGTGCGGCTGAGGAATAAGTCATGTCGATCGAAGTCCGTAATGTCAGCAAGAACTTCAACGCCTTCAAGGCCCTGAACAGCATCAACCTGGACATCCAGAGTGGCGAGCTGGTGGCGTTGCTTGGCCCGTCCGGCTGCGGCAAGACCACCTTGCTGCGCATCATCGCCGGCCTGGAAACCCCGGATGACGGCAGCATCGTGTTCCACGGTGAAGACGTGTCCGGCCACGACGTGCGTGATCGCAATGTCGGCTTTGTATTCCAGCACTACGCGCTGTTCCGCCACATGACCGTGTTCGACAACGTGGCGTTCGGCCTGCGCATGAAACCGAAGAACCAGCGCCCGAACGAAAGCCAGATCGCGGTCAAGGTGCATGAGCTGTTGAACATGGTGCAGCTGGATTGGTTGTCGGATCGCTACCCGGAGCAGTTGTCCGGTGGTCAGCGCCAACGTATCGCCCTGGCCCGCGCCCTGGCGGTCGAACCCAAAGTGCTGCTGCTGGACGAACCCTTCGGCGCCCTCGACGCCAAGGTGCGTAAAGAGCTGCGTCGCTGGCTGGCACGCCTGCACGAAGACATCAACCTGACGTCGGTGTTCGTGACCCACGACCAGGAAGAGGCCATGGAAGTCGCCGACCGTATCGTGGTGATGAACAAGGGCGTGATCGAGCAGATCGGTTCACCGGGTGAGGTCTACGAAAATCCGGCCAGCGATTTCGTTTATCACTTCCTGGGTGACTCGAACCGCCTGCACCTGGGTGAAGACAAACACGTGCTGTTCCGTCCCCACGAAGTGTCGCTGTCACGGCATGAGCTGGAAGACCATCACGCGGCTGAAGTGCGTGATATTCGCCCGCTGGGCGCGACCACGCGTGTGACCTTGAAGGTCGAAGGCCAGAGCGAATTGATCGAAGCCGAAGTGGTGAAAGACCACGACAGCCTGACCAACTTGGCACGCGGCGAGACGCTGTTCTTCAAACCCAAGGTCTGGCAAAAAGCCTAAGTACCCATGGAGATCAATGTGGGAGCTGGCTTGCCTGCGATAGCAACACCTCGGTATGACTATTAGACCGAGGTGATGCTATCGCGGGCAAGCCCGGCTCCCACCGTGGATCTTCATTAATCTTCAGACCGTGGCGCGTTTTCCTCTAACGGCCACCGGCCCCGAACGCTCCTCGATCTGTTGCTTGAGGTCATGGCGCAGCCCCAACAAAAACGCCAACTCCGCCACCACAAACAACGGCCCCACGATCAGCCCCGACACGTCATCCACAAACGCCGGCTTCTTGCCTTCGTAGTAATGCCCGACGAACTGAATCACCCAACCCACCACAAACATCCCAATGCCGCTGCTGAGCCACACCAACGTGCTCTGCGCCGCCAGCACATGCCCGGCCCATACCGACAAGCCCATCAGCAGCGTCATCAACACACCCAGCGCCAGTTCCAGGCGTAGGTAAAACCACGCCGACAGCAGTGCGACGATCACCGCTGGTGAAATCCACACCCCACCGATCGCCCATTCCGGGCGCGACAGCAGCACGGCCACCGCAACCACAATCAGTGGAATGCCGATAAAGTGGCTGGCGATATTGCGCGGGTCGCGGTGGTAGGCAGCGTATTGACTGAGGTGGTCGACGAGGCTTTTCATTGTTATTCCTCCTGTAGGATGTTTAATCATCTCCCGTCAGCCGGCGACTGACTGTCAACTGGGCGACAATCTCTGGAGTTCTCATGATTGCGGCAACATGGCATGCCCGATTGGCCACCGGCCAGTGGTTCAGCCACCTGCCTGTACCGCTACAGGATAGTTTGCTGGCGGCGGCTCGGCTGCGTCAGCTGACGGCGGGGCAGTACCTGTTCAGGCGCGGTGATCCGCCCTGTGGGGTGTATGCGGTATTGGAGGGGGCGGTGCGGGTCAGCGCGGTCAATGCGCAGGGCAAGGAAGCTATTCTGAGCCTGGTTGAAACGCCTTACTGGTTCGGCGAGATCTGCCTGTTCGACGGTTTGCCGCGTACCCACGACGCCTTGTCGGTTGGGCCGTGCACGCTGTTGCAGGTACCGCAATCGGCGATGCTCGAGATTCTTGACCAAAGCCCGGCGTATTGGCGCGACATGGCGTTGTTGATGAGCCAGAAGTTGCGCCTGTCGCTGATCAATATCGAACAGATGAGCCTGATGCCGGCGTCGACACGTATTGCTCACCGGCTGCTGATGATTGCCGGCGGGTACGGCGAGATAGAGCATTCCCGTCGCGTCCTGCAACTGCCCCAGGAAGATCTGGCCGCGATGCTGAGCCTGTCGCGCCAGACCACCAACAGTTTGCTCAAGGCGTTAGAGCAGCAGGAGATCATCAAGCTGAGTTACGGCGCGATTGAAGTGCTCGACCTGCCGCGCTTGCGGCAGGCCGCGGGGGCTGGCTAGGAACCGCGATACGTCGAAAAGCCGTAAGGGCTAAGCAGCAGCGGGATGTGGTAGTGCTGGTCGGCCTGCTTGACCTCGAATATCACCGGGACTTCCGGGAAAAACGTCTCGCGATTGGCTTTCTTGTAGTAGTCACCGGTCTTGAACACCACGCGATACTCGCCCGGCTTCATGGCTTGGTTGGCCGGGAACAGTTCGGCGATGCGCCCCTGCTGGTTGGTAACACCTTCGGACAGCGACTGCCAGTGATCGCCTACGTGTTGCTCCAGGGTGACGCTGACACCGGCAGACGGCAGACCGTTTTCCAGGTTCAGCACATGCACGCTCAGCGGGTTGCCGGCCGCCAGGGCCAGGCTGCTCAGGCCGCTCAGGCTGAGGGCGGCGAGGGTCATAGTCAGGTTTTTCATCGAGGTTTCCTCAAGGGGTGATTGTCAGGCCAAGTTGATTGGCCGCCTTTGCCGCGCACGCGTCGTCCTGCTCGGCACCGCCGGCACCGGCAATGCCAAGCGCGCCTACCAGTTCAGTGTCGGCGAACAGCGGCACGCCGCCCCCGAGCAACAGCAATTCGGACAAGCTGTTAAGGTTGGCGGCCTCGGGGTTGTTGCGCGCACGCTCGGCAAACAACCGAGTGGGGGTTTTAGTCGACAACGCCGTGTACGCTTTGCGTTGGCTGGCGATGCTGTTGTGCGGACCTACGCCGTCGGCCCGCAGGCTCAGCAATGGATTGCCGCCCCGGTCGAGTACGGTAAGTGCCGCCGTGCACTGCGCCAGGCTGGCGTCTGCCAGTTGGCGTGCGGTGTGCAAATCCAGGTCGGCGTGGCGCGGCAGCGGTGGTGCTGCCAGGACGCTGGCGCTGATAGCGAAGCTCAAGAACAAGGCATTGCGGTACATGGAAACGGCTCCAGAAAGCAGGCCGCTACCTTACCCAGCGGTCTCGGTCAAAAGCCGAACAATTCGATTACAGGTTTGTAATGAACCAAGAGGTAGGCATGCAGGTGTTGTTAGTGGAAGACCAGCCGAAATTGGCGCGACTCATGGCCCTGGGCTTGAGTGAGGCCGGCTTCGCAGTGGAAGTCGCAGCCAATGGCATGGCAGCTCAGCGGTTTGTGGAAAGCACTGACTATGACTTGGTGATCCTGGATGTCATGTTGCCGGGTTTGAATGCCTGGAAGTTGCAGCAGGCGATTCGCAAGAAGGGCGAGACGCCAGTGTTGTTCTTGACGACCCCGGAAGGGATCGAGGACCGTCTGCGCGGGTTGGAACTGCATGAGGATGATTACTTGCTCAAGCCGTTTGAAGCCAAGGCCTTGGTGGCGCGGGTGAAGAAGTTGTTGCGGCGTGACCGTGGGCGCTGATTGATCCGGCATTTTCAATACCTGGACCACCGCCATCGCAGGCAAGCCAGCTCCCACATTTGGAATGCATCCCCCTGTGGGAGCCGGGTTTGCCCGCGATGGGGCCATCACGAACACCGCAAATCCACCTACCGCAAGCCATCCCTGAACTGCCCCGGCGTCATCCCCGTCCAGCGTTTGAACGCACGGTTGAAACTGCTGGTATCAGCAAACCCCAGCAAATGACTGATTTCCGCCAATGAGCATTGCGGATCACGCAAATGCAGCAACGCCAGGTTCTCCCGACACTCGTTGAGCAGCGCATCAAACCGGCAGCCCTCATCCGCCAGATGCCGCTGCAAACTGCGCAAGCTCAGGTGTAACGCTTGCGCAATTCGCTCGGCGCTCGGCTCGCCATCCGGCAATTGCGCTTCGATGGCCGCGCGTACTTTGCGCTCCCAGGTCAGCGGTTGCAGTTGGGCGAGGGTGCGCTTGAGCACGGTTTCATTGTGCTCGGCCAGTTCGGGGTTGGCGTCGTCCAGGTGGCTGTCGAAATCCTGCGCGGCGAACTCCAGGCGGTCTTCCTCAGCGCCGAAAAACACCGGCGCGCGAAACACCGTGTGCCATGGCTTGGGATCGGCCGGTTCCGGCCTTCGCAGGTACACCGCCAGCGGCGCGTATTCGCGCCCCAGGCGATTGCGACAAGTGCGCACATAGATCGCCGCAAACGCATCGATGGCCTCGAACGCTGGCGCTGGGTTTCCCGGTAGTTGCAGCAAGCGGAACCGATAGCGTTCGCCGTCGCCGCTCAGCTCCAGGCTCAAGGCATCGCTGACCACCTGGTGATACCGCACGATGCGCTCGAACACTTCCCGCAAGCTGCCACTGGCCACCAGCGCATACCCCAACGCATGAAACGTGGTGGGGCTGACGAACCGCGACACCCGCAGCCCAATCGCTGGATCGCCGCTGGCCTGCACTGCCAGTTCCCACAAGCGCGTGGTGGCCGACAGCGGGTAGCGTGCGTTGGGATCGTCCATCCGCTGCGGGTCGAGCCCGGCTTGCTGGCACAACGCGGCGCTGTCGAGGCCCAGGGCGTCGAGCTGCTTGCGCAGGGCGCGCGTCCAACTGGCGAGGGAGGTGGGTTCGGTCATGGCGATTGGCGCTTGCGGTCAACAGGTTGGCGTCCGGGGCTAGCATCCTGATTGATCGCTTGGGGCAGGATGTGAGCATCAATAAACAAGAGGATGGAAGCATGGACGGTACTTCTGCAAGTCCCCAGCAGATGAACGCGCAACAGCGCTCGGCGCTTATCCGTGAAGTCGTGCTGGCCGAAGGCGTGCGCCTGCGCCAGCAACACCCTTGGCTGCTGCATCAGGACGCGCTGGGCGCGGGCATTCTGGCGTTTGCGCTGCTCGGCATGCTGGGCTCGGCGGCGCTCTATCTCACGGGCCATATGGCCTGGTGGGTGTGCCTGCTGCTTAACGCGTTCCTGGCTTCACTGACCCACGAGTTGGAACACGACCTGATCCACAGCATGTATTTTCGCAAGCAGCGCCTGCCCCACAACCTGATGATGGGCCTGGTGTGGCTGGCGCGGCCGAGCACGATCAACCCGTGGGTGCGCCGGCACCTGCATCTCAACCATCACAAGGTCTCCGGCACCGAGACCGATATGGAAGAGCGCGCGATCACTAACGGCGAGCCCTGGGGTTTTGCGCGGTTGCTGATGGTCGGCGATAACGTCATGTCGGCGTTTATCCGCATCCTGCGGGCCAAGACCTGGAAGCACAAACTGACGATCCTCAAGCGCTCGCTGCTGGTGTATGCACCGCTGGCGCTGCTGCATTGGGGCGCGTGGTACGTGTTCCTTGGCTTTCATGCCGCCAATGGCATTGCCAGTCTGCTCGGTGCGCCCATCGAGTGGTCAGCCGGCACCCTGCAGATGATGCAGGTGATTGATATCGCCGCCGTGGTGATCATCGGCCCGAATGTGCTGCGCACCTTTTGCCTGCACTTCGTCAGCTCCAACATGCACTACTACGGCGATGTGGAACTGGGCAATGTGATCCAGCAGACCCAGGTGTTGAACCCGTGGTGGATGTGGCCTCTGCAGGCGTTCTGCTTCAATTTCGGCAGCACCCACGGCATCCACCATTTTGTGGTGAAGGAACCGTTTTACATCCGCCAGATGACCGCCAAGGTGGCGCACAAAGTGATGGCTGAGATGGGCGTGCGCTTCAATGATTTCGGGACGTTTGCGCGGGCCAATCGGCTGGGTTTTCCACCGCCAGCAGGGTTTCGATCAACGCCTTCGCCGCAGGCGACAAGCGCACCCCAGCGCGGCTGATCACCCCGCAACGGTTGCTGAGGCTGTCCAACGCATGTGGCAGATTACGCCAATGCAGCACCCGTAATTGACCACTGGCGAATGCCTCGACGAAAGCCTCTTCGGCGCCCAGGCCGATGGCATCGGATTGCTTCACGATGGTGGCCAATGCGGCCAATTGCTCAAGCTCGATGGCAGGCGCAAAGTCGACGCGCCCGCTGAGGTTGGCCAGCAGCTTGCGAATGCCGGGCGCGATCAGGGGGGTGGCCAGCGGGTAGCTGAACAGGTCGTTGGTGGACAGGCTGTCCTTGGCCAGTAGCGGGTGCCCGGCGCGGCAGAAAAACACGCTGCGCCGAGGCGTCAGGGCCTGGGTCTGAAAGTTCGGGTCAGCCTCGAAGTGACGCACATCGGCGATAAAGAATTCGATCTCTTCACGGTTCAGGCTGCGTCCGAGTTTTTCCCAGTTATCCACCTGCAACGCAGTGCGCACCTTGGGGTAGGTGGAGACAAAGCGCGCCATCGTCTGGGGCACCAGGTTCACGGCGGCCACCGCGTCGCTGCCGAAGCGCACTTCGCCGGCGTCGAGCTTGGTCATGCGCGTGACTTCATGGCTCAACAATGCCGCGCCTTGCACCAGGCTCAATGCGTGTTGCAGCACCACCTGGCCTTCGGGGGTGGGACGCAGGTCTTTGTTCGCGCGGTCCACCAGCACACAGCCGAATTCCTGTTCCAGGCCCTGGATGCTGCGGCTGAATGCTGGTTGCGTGATGCCCATGGCGTCCGCCGCGCGCACGAAACTGCGGTGCTCGTTGAGCGCGATGAAGTAGCGCAGTTGGCGAAGATCCATAGTGTGCCCGGCATCCTGTAGGGGAACCGGGATTTTAAGGGTGATGCTTATTCCGTCAATGAAGCATGTTTGTTTTATCTAGATCTTAAACGCATATCTATAGAGCCGGCGCCGTGCGATAGGTGGCGGGGCTGAACACCCGTGTCACCACCAGCATCGCCACCGCTGTCACCGTCAGCACTACCCAGGCGCTGACAAAACTGCCGGTGAGTTCACGCAGCCAACCGGTCAGCCACGGCGAAATCGCATTGATCAAAAAGCCCACGCCCTGCACGAACGCCGCCAGTTGCCCGGCCTGGCGCGGGTCGCGGTGGTGGTCGAGGGTCAGCAGCAGGCTCAGGGCGAAACACGCGCCCAGGCCGAAGCCGCACAGCGCTACCCACAGGTGGGGAAACTGCAACGGCGCGATCAATAGGCCGAGGTAGCCAATGGTCTGGGCCAGCAGGCTGATCCACAGCAATGGCCGGCGGTCGACTCCGCGTTGTGCCAGCACCGGCATCAACAGCGCGGCGATGACCTGAAAGATCGTCATGAAGGCCAGCAACGAACCACTGGGCAGCACGCCCCAACCCAGTTGCTGATAGTAAGCCGGCAGCCACGCCACCATGCTCATGTAGCCGCAATTGACCAGGCCGAAGTACAGCGCCAGCAGCCAGGCGCGGCGATTGCGCAGGCCCTGGAAGGCAGGCGCTACCTGGAGGTTTTTGGCTGCGCCCAGCGGCAACCAGGCCCACAGCAGCAACGCCGCCAACGCCGGCAACAGCCACACGCCGAGCCCGGCCTGCCATTGCTGGAAGTGGCTGGCCGCCACCGGGCTGAGCAGCGCCGCCAGGCCGCCGCCGGCCATCAACGACGCGGAATACACGCCCATCGCCACCGGCACGCGGTGATGGAATTCACGCTTGATCATCGCCGGCACCAACGCCTGGATCAGCGCCACGCCGGCACCGCCAAGCAATGCCGTCACCAGCAATGTCGACCCCTGGCCCATCAGCCAGCGGGCCAGGCACGCCAACAGGATCATCACCAGGCCCAGGGCGATGCCGCGTCGCTCACCCAGTTGCGCTTCCACGCGCACGCCTACCAGCGCCACCAGGCCCATGCACACCACCGGCAAACTGGTGAGCAGGGCGCTGCTCTGGAAACTGAGGCCGGTGGCCTGGCGGATCTCGCCGAGCAGCGGGCTGATGGAGCTGAGGATGGGGCGCAGGTTCAAACCCAGGACCACCAGCAGGCCCCAGCCAGCGAGGGACTTATTCTGGGGCATGCAGGGTTTTCCATTCGCGATACAGGGCTGTCATGGCGGCGTCGGGCAGGTGCTGGATCGGCAAGCGCTGTTCGCTCACCGGCAAGCCCACTTGTTGCCCGATCGCCGCCGTCGACAAGCCAAACGGCTCGGCCATGGCATTGCTGGCGGCAAACACCACTCGCTCCACACCGCACAGGTACATGGCGCTCAGGCACATGGGGCAGGGCTGGCCGCTGGCATAGATCACACAGCCGTCCAGGCGCGCGCCGAGCTGCTGGCTTGCTGCGCGGATCGCCAGCAGTTCGGCGTGGGCGGTGGGGTCTTGGGTCAAGTGGATTTCATTCACGGCCTCCACCAGCACTTCGCCGTTGCGCGTCAACACCGCGCCAAAGGGCCGGCCACCGCTGGCGACGTTGGCCTGGGCCAGTCGGATGGCGCGTTGCAGGTGCGGGTGATCGTCGGTCATGGGAACCCCTCTGAGCAGGATGGAGGGTGAAGTATGGGCAGCCGCCGAGGTATTCTGAAATTAAATATAACCATGCCAACCAGTGGCAAATGGAATGGTGAGCGTCATGTTCGATCCTGTGTTGTTGCGCAGTTTTGTCGCCGTGGTGGATTGCGGCAATTTCACCCGTGCCGCCGAGCGCCTGCACCTGACCCAGTCCACCGTCAGCCAGCAGATCCGTCGCCTTGAAGACGCGGTAGCGTGCCAGTTGCTGGACCGCGATCAGCGCCGGGTGGTGGCGACCGCTGAGGGCGAGCGCCTGCTGGCCTATGCGCGACGCATCCTCGCGCTGCATGAAGAAGCCGCCGATGTGTTGATCAACCAGCAAAGCGACGGTGTGCTGCGCCTCGGCGTGCCGGAGGACTTTGCCGCCGAGCGCCTGATGCCGCTGCTTTCGTCGTTTGTGCAGGCCTATCCCCGGGTGCGCCTGGAAGTCACCAGCGGCCTTGGCCCCGAGTTGCAGCGCCAGTACCGCAGCGGTGAGTTCGACATATTGTTGGTCAAGCAGATGGGCGACAGCGATGACTGCGTGGCCTCGTGGCCGGAGCCGTTGTGCTGGGTCGACAGCCGCAGCACGCCGTCGTTGGGGCGCGACCCATTGCCGTTGGTGGCATTTCCGGTGGGCGGCCTGTATCGCAATGAAATGCTGCAACACCTGGAAGTGGGCGGCTGGCGCTGGCGCATTGGTTACTCCAGCGCGAGCCTGGCCAGTGTGTGTTCCGCGGTGGCGGCGGGGCTGGGTGTCAGTTTGTTGCCCCGTCGAGTCGTGCAGGATGGGCATGTCGTGCTGGGTCCGGACAGCGGTTTGCCGAAGGTCCAAGGCGTGCGGTTGGCGTTGTACGGCCGCACTGGCTTGGGCGCGGCGGGGCAGAGCCTGCAACGGCAATTGCTCGATTTGTGCGCAAACAGCCCTGCTTGACCCATGCCTTTACTGAATATTTTTAATGCCTGAAAGGCATTCAAAAGTGGTGCCTCGGCGCCAGGCCACGCAGGACGTGGGTTTGCCATTTCAGGATGCTTCATTTATTCAATTTGGATCTATGTATAACTTTAAAGATTACTTTAAGAGATAAGCGTCTGGCCCCGATGATTCAGCCCTCGACGGCCTCCCATGCAGGCCTGTCGGTTTTTTTGTTTCAAAACCGTAGGGAGTGAATCAATGGGCAATGTCCAGACCGCCGCCAGTGCACACGAGGCGCAATGGCGCCAGGCACCGAGCGGTGAGTTGGTCGACCTTGGCCGGCCGCACCGCGCGCCGTTGGGGCAGCTGCGAACGCAGAAAACTCCAAAGCGTTTCTCTAGCCGTCGCGAAGGGCTCCTGCTCGGTCTGCTGGTGCTGGCCCTGCACGGAGCGGTGATTTACTGGGTGAGCCAGAAGCCGACGCCGGTGCTGCCGATTGTGCCGCCGGAAATCCCACCGATGACCATCGAATTTTCGCAGCCGGCGCCGCCGGTGGTGGAACCGCCGCCGCCTGTGCCGCCGCCACCGCCACCTGTGGTCGAGCCACCGCCGCCGGTCGTGGATGAGTTGGCCGCCAAGCCAGCCCCACCCAAACCGATTCCAAAGCCCAAGCCGAAGCCGGTTCCAAAGCCTGAGCCCAAGCCCGCACCGAAGCCGGTCGAGCAGCCGCCTGCGCCACCCACGCCGGCACCACCGGCCCCCGCGCCCGTTGCTCCGCCAGCGCCGGCGCCGGTAACGCCTGCTTCGGCCAACGCCGCGTACCTGAAGAACCCGGCGCCGGAGTACCCGTCACTGGCCCAGCGTCGCGGTTGGGAAGGCACGGTGTTGTTGCGGGTGCATGTCCTGGCCAGTGGCAAGCCGGGCGAAATCCAGGTCCAGAAAAGCAGCGGTCGCCAGCAACTCGACGACGCCGCGTTGTCAGCGGTGAAGCGTTGGAGCTTCGTACCGGCCAAGCAGGGCGATGTGGCCCAGGACGGCTGGGTCAGCGTACCGATCGATTTCAAGATTCACTAACTATTCGGCTGCGGTGTGTTGAACACGCCGCGACCTGCACAGAGGGAAAACATCATGGCATTAGCATCTCCACTTGAATCCATCGAAAGCGCGGTGATCTGGCTGCTGGTGGTCTTTTCGGTCGCCACCTGGGGCCTGGCCCTGCTCAAGGGCGTGCAGTTCGGTCGCCTCAAGGCGCAGGATCGCAAGTTCCACAAACAGTTCTGGGCGGCGTCGAGTCTCGACTCGGCCGCCGAACTGGCCGAAACCCAGCCGGGCGCCGCTGCCCGCGTGGCCCAGGCCGGTTATGCCGCGATCCAGGTGGGCGAAACCCCGCACGCGGCGGACCTGAGCCAGGCGATCAACCACCAGGACCGCCTCGAACGCGCCCTGCGTCAGCAGATCGTGCGTGAGCGCCGCTCCCTGGAAACCGGCCTGGCCGTGGTTGCCAGTATCGGCAGCACCTCGCCGTTCATCGGTCTGTTCGGCACCGTGTGGGGCATCATGGAAGCCCTCAAGGGCATCAGCGCCGCCGGTTCCGCCAGCCTTGAAACCGTGGCCGGCCCGATTGGCGCGGCATTGGTCGCCACCGGTGTGGGTATCGCCGTCGCGGTGCCTGCGGTGCTGGTCTACAACTATTTCCTGCGTCGCCTGAAGCTGACGGCTGCGGACCTGGACGACTTTGCCCACGACTTCTACAGCCTGGCGCAGAAAAATTCCTTCCGTGTGCTGCTGCACCCGACCCTGAACAAAACCACTGCCAGTAACCCGCAAAAAGTGAAGGAGGCGTCCTGAGATGGCCTTTTCCACGCAAGACAGCGATGAGGTACTGAGCGAGATCAACGTCACGCCGCTGGTGGACGTGATGCTGGTGCTGCTGGTGGTGTTTATCGTCACCGCGCCGCTTTTGACCAACGCGATCCCGATCAACCTGCCCAAGACTGAGGCGGTCGCGCCGGTGGAGCAGAAAGACCCGCTGGTGGTGAGCATCGACGGTGCCGGCAAACTGTTTATCAACAAGGACGAAATCCAGCCGGACCTGTTGGAGTTCAACCTGCAGGCGGCCAAGGCCAAGGACCCCGATGTGCGGGTGCAACTGCAGGCTGACGATGGCGTGAACTACGGCGAAGTGGCGCGAGCCATGGCGTCTATCGAACGCGCGGGCATTACCAAGCTGTCGGTGATTACCGCTCGTTAAGTTACACAAGCCTCGACAATTTTTTGGCCGTCTCCTTGGCAGGGTGCGGCCTTTTTTTTTGTGTAAAACCCATATGAATTTTTGGTTATTAATAAATAGCTTCTTATTCCTTAACGAATATAACACCCGTCCCTATACTGTTCAGCAACGTTAAACGCTGCAGGAGGGCACACCCATGCACAGCGAGTCGATTCGTTATCTGATCGTGCCGGGCTGGCAAGGATCGCCAGAAGATCATTGGCAAAGTCACTGGCAGAACAGCCTGCCCAATAGCGCCCGCGTGGAGCAGGCCGACTGGCTGACCCCGCGTCGCGAAGACTGGGTCGCCGCGCTGGCCGAGGCCATTGCGGCCGACAGCACGCCAGTGATCCTGATCGCCCATAGCCTGGGCTGCATCACCGTGGCGCACTGGGCGGCCACTGCGCCGGTGCAGTTTCTGCGTCAGGTACGCGGCGCCTTGCTGGTGGCGCCGGCCGATGTCGAGCGTCCTGCTTGCTCTCCGGCATTGCGTAATTTCGCGCCGATCCCGACCGATCTGTTGCCGTTTCCCAGTCAGGTGGTCAGTTCCGATAACGACAGTGCCGTCAGCGCACCAAGGGCCCTGGAATTGGCGCGTAACTGGGGTGCCGAAGCGGGCATTCTCTCCGGTGCTGGCCATATCAATGTCAAGTCCGGCCACCAACGCTGGGAGCAGGGATTTGCTTACCTGTACCGCCTGCAAAGTCGCCTTGAGCATCACGCCCGGCGCACTGCCTGAACATTTTTCAACGCCCCGTCCCTTAAGTGGATTTGGGGCGGGAGCCTGCCATGAGTCTGCATGAAACCTACGGCCAGCCCTTGCTGACCTTTCCCGACGCGGAAAAAAGCCCGCTGAGTATCCGCGCCAAGGCGCTGGTGTTTGTCGATCCCCGTTCGCGCCAATTGCGCGAAGACCTCGAGAGCCTCGCGCCGCGCGCCTTGCCCGTATTGATTCGTGGCGAAACCGGTAGTGGTAAAGAGTTGCTGGCGCGGCATATCCACCGTGGCAGCGACCGTACCGGCTTGTTTGTCTCGGTCAATTGCGGTGCGATCAGCCCGACCTATGCCGATGCTGAATTGTTCGGCTACGCCGCCGGTAGCCACAGTGGTGCAGCCAGCAGCCGGGCCGGTTGGTTCGGTTCGGCGAATGGGGGCACCTTGTATCTGGATGAGATTGGCGATTTGCCGTTGCCGATCCAGGTAAAACTATTGGCCGCGCTGGAAAACCACGAAGTCACCCGTGTCGGTGCCCATCAGCCGAGCCCGGTGGATGTGCGCCTGGTCGCCGCCACCAGCATCGACCTGGCTCAGGCCGTGGCGGCCGGCAAGTTCCATGAGCGCCTGTTCCACTATCTGAGCGAAGGTCGGTTGGATTTGCCGGCGCTGCGCGAGCGGGTCGGTGACATCTTGTCCCTGGCCGAATACTTCCTGGGCATCTACAGTCAGCGCCTGGACCTGCCGGTGCCGCTGATCAGCGATGCCGCGCAGCGTGTGCTGGAACACCACAGCTGGCCGGGCAATACCCGTGAGCTGGAAAACGTCATTCACTTCGCGTTGCTGGTGAGCAGCGGCGACGAGATCCTGCCCGAGCATTTGAACCTGCCGGTCGCAGGTTCGCCGTTGGAACAGGTGCAGCGCATTTTCCAGAGTGCCAGCCCCGCCGAGCAGGAAACGCTGCGTAAATTCCTACATGAACAAAATGGAATATCAACGTGAATAAAAGATATTGTTCGGGAATAAAAAATCTAGGTATTGTCCCCTCCACGCCGCGATAGCACTTCGCTGGCACACCTCATAAAAAACGGTCGTCAGAGACGCCCCGGAATTTCGATAAGGACACTGCATGAAAAAGGTTCTGTTGTTTACCGCACTGGCGGCTGCCCTGACTGCAAGCTTCGCCCAGGCCAACGAGAAACTGGTGGTGGCCGCCACCCCGATCCCGCACGCCGAGATCCTCGAACTGGTCAAGCCTACCCTCGCCAAAGAAGGCGTGGACCTGGAAATCAAAGTCTTCACCGACTACGTACAGCCCAACGTACAGGTTGCCGAGAAACGCCTGGACGCCAACTACTTCCAGACCCTGCCGTACCTGGAAAACTTCAACAAGGGCAAGGGTACCAACCTGGTGACTGTGGTCGGCGTGCACGTTGAACCCTTCGGCGGCTACTCGAAAAAGATCAAGAACATTTCTGAGCTCAAAGATGGCGCCACCGTGGCCATCCCGAACGAAGGCTCCAATAGCGGCCGCGCCCTGTTGCTGCTGCAGAAAGCTGGCGTGATCACCCTGAAAGACCCGACCAACGCCCTGGCCACGCCAAAAGACATCAAGGACAACCCCAAGCACCTGAAATTCAAGGAGCTGGAATCGGCCCTGCTGCCACGCGTGCTGGACCAGGTTGACCTGGACCTGATCAACACCAACTACGCCCTGGAAGCTGGCCTGAACCCAGCCAAGGACGCGCTGATCATCGAAGACGCCAAGTCGCCATACGTGAACTTCTTGGTGGCTCGTCCGGACAACAAGGACAGCGATGCTATCCAGAAACTGTCCAAGGCCCTGACCAGCCCGGAAGTCAAAGCGTTCATCGAGAAAAAGTACAACGGCGCGGTAGTGCCTGCGTTCTGATGTAGACAAAACCCCCTTCAAGGTTTGAACGCCGACGGCTGTTACAGCGTCGGCGTTTTTTTATGCTCGGCATTGGAATGCGGTTAAAACTGTGGGAGCTGGCTTGCCTGCGATGGCGGTTTGTCAGCTAATGGCGTGCTGGCTGATCCACCGCTATCGCAGGCAAGCCAGCTCCCACCTTTGTCGGCGGTGTATTTTAGAGAGCGCGGCTATTGATTGCCCGCCGCAACGCCATCAACCACTTCACCAACTCCTGCGGATCCATCGCTTTCACTTCCTTCATGGTTCGATCCCTCGAATCTCAGACCCTCCAACCATAGCTGCCACCCGTCAAACCCGCGAATCCGGGGGTTATCTTTTTGGGTGATATCAATATGCTATTTGGGTATTTAAATTTTCTTTTTTATACCTTTAAAGTTCGCGCTACCCGGCGTTACCCACGCCGGATCGGATTGCGCTCGCTGCATTACCCTTGCGGCGTCATGGACTGGAAATGACCTTCGATTTCGCTTTTATCCTCAGCACGCTCCCGGCGTTTCTGAAAGCCGTGGGCGTGACGCTGCAAGTCGGCCTGATCGCCATTGCCACCTCGATGCTGGTGGCGCTGATCAACGCGGCGCTGCTGGTGTTTCGCACGCCGTACCTGTCGCGCCTGGTGGCGCTCTATGTGGAGCTGGCGCGCAATACGCCGCTGTTGATCCAGCTGTTCTTCGTGTACTTCGCGCTGCCGGCCCTGGGCTTCAATATTTCCGGGTTCTGGGCGGCGATCATTACCATGACTTTCCTCGGCGGCGCCTACCTCACCGAAGTGTTGCGTGCGGGCGTGGAGGCCGTGCCGCTGGCGCAGATCGAGTCGGGCAAGTCCATTGGCCTGTCCGACTGGCAACTGCTGCGCCATGTGATCCTGCCTCAGGCCGGCATCCTCAGCCTGCCGGCGTTGTTCGCCAATTTC
Organism: Pseudomonas sp. C 49-2; assembly: GCF_003970195.1. Classification (NCBI taxonomy): domain Bacteria; kingdom Pseudomonadati; phylum Pseudomonadota; class Gammaproteobacteria; order Pseudomonadales; family Pseudomonadaceae; genus Pseudomonas; species Pseudomonas sp. C 49-2. Next base: position 522,796 of record NZ_RXYG01000002.1, on the reverse strand, counting down.
ATCTTCCTGCTCAAGGAGACCACCGTGGTTTCCGCCGTGGCGGTGCCGGAGATTCTCTACACCACCAAGAGCTACATCGCCCTCTACTACAAGACCTACGAAATGCTCGCCGTGCTGACGTTGATCTGCGTGTTGCTGTTCTTGCCGCTGTCGCTGTTGCTCAGCCGCCTGGAAAGGAGGCTCCAGCATGGCCAGTTCGGGTCTTGAGTTGCTGTGGGTGTCGTTGCCGCAACTGGGCAAGGGCGCTGCGCAAACCCTGTCGATCTCGTTCTTGAGCATCGCGTTCAGCACCATCGGCGGCGTGTTGTATGGCGTGCTGCGCACTTTGAACAACCGGTTGATCAACGCGGTGCTGCGGGTGTACCTGGAGCTGTTCCGCGCGATCCCGGTGTTGGTGTGGTTGTACCTGCTGTTTTTCGGGCTGCCGATTTTCTTCGGCCTGAGCATTCCGAGTTTTTGGTGCGCGGTGCTGGTGCTGTCACTGTGGGGTGCCAGCGAGGTGGGCGAAGTGGTGCGCGGTGCCTTGCATTCGCTGCCACGCGGGCAACGTGAAGCGGGGTTGTCGATTGGTCTCTCGGACCCGCAGCTCTACGGCTACGTGCTGCTGCCCCAAGCCCTGAAACGCATGACGCCGCCGACCATCAACGTCTACACACGCATCATCAAGACCAGCTCCCTGGCGGTGCTGATCGGCGTGGTGGACGTGATCAAGGTCGGCCAGCAAATCATCGAACGCACCTATGAGTCGGTATTGATCTACGGCGTGCTGTTCCTGTTTTTCTTCTTTATCTGCTACCCGTTGTCGGCCGCCTCCAAGGTGCTGGAACGGCGCTGGGCCCAAGCATGAGTGCATTGATCGAGTTCCAGGGTTTCAACAAATTCTTCGGCGAGGCGCAGGTGCTCAAGGGCATCGACCTGAGCGTGCAAAGCGGCGAAGTGCTAGTGATCCTTGGCCCCAGCGGCTGCGGCAAAAGCACCTTGCTGCGTTGCCTCAACGGCCTGGAAGTGGCGCATAGCGGCAGCCTGCGGTTTGCCGGCAAAGAACTTTTGGACAAACACACCGACTGGCGCCAGGTGCGTCAGGACATCGGCATGGTGTTCCAGAGCTACCACCTGTTCCCGCACATGAGCGTGCTCGACAACATTCTGCTCGGTCCACTGAAAGTGCAAAAGCGCGACCCGCGAGAAGCCCGCGAACAGGCCGAGAAACTGTTGGAACGCGTGGGCTTGGCCGACAAGCGCGACGCCTTCCCGCGCCAGCTGTCCGGTGGCCAACAGCAACGCATCGCTATCGTCCGCTCGTTGTGCATGAACCCTCAGGTCATGCTGTTTGACGAAGTCACCGCAGCCCTCGACCCGGAAATGGTCAAGGAAGTGCTGGAAGTGATCCAGGGCCTGGCCCGCGATGGCATGACCTTGCTGATCGTTACCCACGAAATGGCTTTCGCCCGCGCCGTCGCCGACCGCGTGGTGTTCATGGAGGCCGGTCGCATCCTCGAACAAAACACCCCCGAGGCATTCTTTACGAACCCGCAAACCGCACGAGCGCAGCAGTTCCTGGAGAAGTTCTCCTTTGTTTCAACACTGCCCAAGAAAACCAAGGAACTGGAGCTGATATGAAAAAGTTACTGCTGCCACTGTTTGCCGTCGCTCTGCTGGCCGGCTGCGATAAAAAGGCCGAAGAGCCTGTAAAACCTGCCGCTGTCAGTTACATCGATAAGATCAAGGCCCGTGACAAACTGATCGTCGGTGTCTTCACCGACAAACCGCCGTTTGGTTTTGTGAACGAAGCTGGCCGTTACGTAGGCTTCGATACCGACATCGGTCGCCAATTCGCCAAAGACCTGCTGGGCGATGAAAACAAGGTCGAGTTCGTTGCCGTCGAGCCGGCCAGCCGTATTCCGTTCCTGCAAAGCGATAAGGTCGACCTGATCCTCGCCAACATGACCGTGACCCCGGAACGCAAGGAAGCAGTCGACTTCACCAACCCCAACCTGAAAGTCGCGGTGCAGGCCCTGGTACCAAACGACAGCGCGGTAAAAAGCCTGGATGACCTGGCCACCCGCACCACCATCGTCACCACCGGCACCACCGCCGATATCTGGCTGACCAAGAATCACCCGGACTGGAAACTGCTCAAGTTCGAGAAAAACTCCGAGTCGTTGCAGGCGTTGTCTGCCGGCCGTGGTGATGCCTATGCCCAGGACAACCTTGTGCTGTTCAGCTGGGCCAAGCAGAACCCGGGCTACCGTGTGCTGGAAGAAAAGCTGGGTGACGAAGCGCCGATTGCACCCGCGGTGAAGAAGGGCAACATCGAACTGCGTGACTGGGTGAACACCGAGTTGGCGAAGTTGGGCGAGGAGAAATTTCTGCTCAAGCTGTACGACCAGTATGTGCGTAAAGAGCTGAGCGATGACACCAAGCCGGAAAGTGTGATTGTTGAAGGCGGGAAGTGGCAGGGCTGATCAGTTAATTATTGAGTGACTGATCTACCGCTATCGCAGGCAAGCCAGCTCCCACAGTTAAAAGTATTCACACATCAAAACTGTGGGAGCCGGGCTTGCCCGCGATGAGGCCCTGAAGGACACCGCCTATTCTGGCCAATGCCACGCGGGCGCATCCAGAATCCCCTGCCCGACGATCCGCGTTTCCCCCAACACCTTCTCCAACACAATCGAATTGCACCCCTCATCCTGCTGCAACGCCGCAATCAAGCGGCTGGCATGTGACACTACCCACACCTGGCACTGCCGGGAGGCCTGGATAATCAAGCGCGCCAACGCCGGCAGCAAGTCCGGATGCAAACTGGTTTCCGGCTCGTTCAGCACCATCATGGTCGGTGGTCGAGGAGTGAGCAGCGCCGCGATCAGCAGTAAATAACGCAAAGTCCCGTCCGACAGCTCCGCCGCCGACAATGGCCGCAGCAAACCTTCCTGATAAAACTCAATCGCAAAGCGCCCGCCCTGCAAGGGCTCGATATTCAGGCGTGCGCCGGGGAAAGCGTCGCTGACTGCGCGCTGCAATGCCTCGGGATCGCCGATTTCACGAATGGTCTGCAACGCCGCCGCCAGGTCGCGCCCGTCGTGATGTAGCACTGGCGTACGTGTGCCCAGTTGAGGTTGGCGGACCGGCGCGTCGACATCGCTGCGAAAGTGATCATAAAAGCGCCAGCCACGGATGCTTTCGCGCAGCAGCAACACCTCCGGCGAACCGCGCAGGCTGCCAACCTGATCAAACAGGCTGTGGTAGTTCGGCGTGTGCTGGGCCAGCACATCCCAGGCGCGGCCCTCACGCGCCCGCACCATCGGCCCGGAACGCTGCACCAGCAGGCTGGCCGGGCGGTAGATAGGGCCGGCCCAGATGCATTCCTTCTTCACTTCCGGGTCCAGCGAGAAATAGGACAGCGTTTTTTCCGGCAGCCCCAGGGAAATGGCGTAGCTGAAATCTTCCCCGGCAAAGCCCAGGCGCAAGCGTTTGACGCCCTGACGCACGATGGGCTCGACCGGCACCTCACCGCTGCGCATGCGCCGGCTGATGGTCTCCGGCCCGGCCCAGAAGGTCGAATCCAGTCCACCCTCACGGGCCAGCGCATTGATCACCCCGCCCTGGGCGGTTTCCGCCAGCAGGCGCAGGGCGCGGTACAAGTTGGACTTGCCGCTGCCATTGGGGCCGGTGACCAGGTTGAGTCGGTCCAGGGGCACTACCAATTTATTGATCGAGCGGTAATTGGCCACCGCGAGGGTCTTGAGCATGGGCATTCAGTCGGCGTGGGAACCATTGGAGTATGGGAGCCTCCATGCAGATAAGGAACCCTGATCTAAGCTCACAGTCGCATACACACTGGCACGTCGGCATCACGCACAAGGAGCCTGCATGGGCGGTCGCATTTGCACCTATATTTTCGGACTTGGCCTACTCGCGCTGCTGAGCGGCTGTGGCGAGGAAAAGGCTGAGCCCAAGCAGCACTCGCGGGTATTCGTGCAGACCGTGCAGCCGGCGGATTTTGCCGCAGCAGTCACGTTGACCGGCGATATCCAGGCCCGTGTGCAAACCGATCTGTCCTTCCGTGTGGGCGGCAAGATCATCCAGCGCATGGTGGACGTGGGCGATCGCGTCAGCGCCAAGCAAGTGCTGGCCAAGCTCGATCCCAAAGACTTGCAGACCAACGTCGATTCCGCCCAGGCCCAGGTCGTGGCCGAGCAGGCGCGGGTCAAACAGACGGCCGCCGCCTTCGTGCGCCAGGAAAAGCTCCTGCCCAAGGGCTACACCAGCCGCAGCGAATACGATTCCGCCCAGGCCGCGTTGCGCAGCAGCCAGAGTGCCCTGGCCGCCGCCCAGGCCCAACTGGCCAACGCCCGCGAACAGCTTGGCTATACCGCGCTGATCGCTGAAGCGCCGGGAGTGATTACCGCGCGTCAGGCAGAAGTCGGCCAGGTAGTGCAAGCCACCGTGCCGATTTTCAGCCTGGCGCGGGATGGCGAGCGCGATGCGGTGTTCAACGTCTATGAGTCGCTGCTGGTAGAGCCACCGCCGGAGGCGCCGATCACCGTCAGCCTCTTGGATAACCCGAGCATCAAGGCCGTGGGCAAGGTGCGTGAAGTCACGCCTGCCGTGGCCGCCAATACCGGCACCGTGCAGGTGAAGATCGCCCTGCAAGCGCTGCCCAAGGGCATGGAGTTGGGTTCTGTAGTGAGCGCTACCGCCAACGGCCCGGCCAAGGCCAGTATTGAATTGCCTTGGGCCGCGCTCACCAAGGACCTCAGCGAGCCTGCCGTATGGCTGATCGACAGCGACGGCAAGGCGCAATTGCACAAGGTCACGGTGGCGCGTTACCTCACCGGCAAAGTCATCATTGGCGATGGCCTCAAAGGTGGCGAAAAAGTCGTGGTGGCCGGCGGGCAATTGCTGCACCCCGGCATGATCGTCGAGATCGCCCAGCAAGGAGCCCAGCCATGAAGCGCCTGACGGTGTTACTCGCCGCCAGCCTGTTGCTGGTGGCTTGTTCGAAGGAAGAGTCGCCACCCGAACCGGTGCGCCCCGTGCTGTCCATGGAAGTGAAAGCCGAGGACCAGGAAAACCTCGGCCGTTTCGCCGGCACCATCCAGGCCCGCTATGAAAGCAACCTGGGTTTCCGTGTGCCAGGCCGCATTGCTCGCCGCGCCGTGGATGTGGGCGCCGAGGTGGAGAAGGGCGCCTTGCTCGCCGTCCTCGACCCTACCGATCAACAGAACCAATTGCGCGCAGCCCAGGGCGACCTGGCCCGCGTCCAGGCGCAATTCATCAACGCGCAGGCCAACGCCCGGCGCCAGCAGGAACTGTTCAACCGGGGCGTCGGCGCCCAGGCCCAATTGGATATTGCCCAGACCGATCTGAAAACCACCCAGGCCTCTCTCAACCAGGCGCAAGCGTCCGTCAACCAAGCCAAGGACCAACTCAACTACGCCGAACTGCGCACCGACCACGCCGGCATCGTCACGGCCTGGAATGCCGAGGCCGGCCAGGTAGTCAGCGCCGGCCAGCAAGTAGTGACCCTGGCCCGCCCGGACATCAAGGAAGCGGTGATCGACCTGCCCGCCGGCCTGGCCGAGCGCCTGCCCCATGACGTGGTGTTCCTGGTCGCCGGGCAACTGGACCCCAGTGTCAACACCACCGCCATCGTGCGCGAGATCGAACCCCAGGCCCAGAGCGCCACACGCACCCGTCGTGCGCGCCTGACCTTGGCCGAAACACCGCCCGCGTTCCGCCTTGGCACGGCGATCAGCGTGACCTTGAGCACCGCCGTCGCGCCGCGCATCGAAGTGCCCCTGAGTGCCTTGCAGGAGGTCGACGGCAAGACCCGCATCTGGCTGCTCGACACCCAAAGCCAGACCGTGCAACCGCGCGACATCACAGTGATCAGCCGTGACGCCGACAGCGCCTTGCTCAACGGCGGCGTCAAACCCGGCGAGCGTATCGTCACCGCCGGCGTGAACAGCCTTAAGCCTGGGCAAAAAGTCAAAATCGACGAGGACAGCCCGCGATGAAAGGGAGCTTCAACTTATCCGACTGGGCCCTCAAGCATCAGTCCTTCGTCTGGTACCTGATGTTCGTCGCGCTGTTGATGGGCGTGTTCTCGTACATGAACCTGGGTCGCGAGGAAGACCCTTCGTTCACCATCAAGACCATGGTGATCCAGACCCGCTGGCCGGGTGCGACCCAGGAAGAAACCCTCAAGCAGGTCACCGACCGCATCGAGAAAAAACTCGAAGAGCTCGACTCCCTCGACTACGTGAAAAGCTACACCCGGCCGGGCGAGTCCACGGTGTTCGTGTTCCTCAAGGACACCACCAGCGCCAAGGCCATTCCGGAGATCTGGTACCAGGTCCGCAAGAAGATCGACGACATTCGCGGCACCTTCCCCCAGGGTTTGCAGGGGCCGTCGTTCAACGATGAGTTCGGTGACGTGTTCGGCTCGGTGTACGCCTTTACCGGCGACGGCCTGTCGATGCGCCAGTTGCGTGACTATGTGGAGCAGGTGCGCGCCGAGATCCGTTCGGTACCGGGGCTGGGCAAGGTCGAGATGATCGGCCAGCAGGACGAAGTGATTTACCTGAACTTCTCCACGCGCAAACTGGCGGCCCTGGGGATTGACCAGCGCCAGGTGGTGCAGAGCCTGCAATCGCAGAACGCGGTGACACCGGCCGGGGTGATCGAGGCCGGGCCGGAGCGGATTTCCGTGCGCACGTCGGGGCAGTTCGCCTCGGAAAAGGACCTGGCCAACGTCAACCTGCGGCTCAACGACCGCTTCTATCGCCTGGCGGACATTGCCGACATCAGTCGAGGCTATGTCGACCCGGCGCGTCCGATGTTCCGCTTCAACGGCAAGCCGGCAATCGGCCTGGCGATTGCCATGCAGAAGGGCGGCAATATCCAGTCGTTCGGCAAGGCCCTGCACACGCGAATGGACGAACTGACCGCCGACCTGCCGGTGGGCGTTGGCGTGCACAAGGTGTCCGACCAGGCAGAGGTGGTGGAAGAGGCCGTCGGCGGCTTTACCAGCGCGCTGTTCGAAGCGGTAATCATCGTGCTGGTGGTGAGCTTCATCAGCCTGGGCATGCGTGCCGGGTTGGTGGTGGCGTGCTCGATTCCGCTGGTGCTGGCGCTGGTATTCGTGTTCATGGAATACAGCGGCATCACCATGCAGCGGGTGTCGTTGGGCGCGTTGATCATCGCCCTCGGCCTGTTGGTGGATGACGCGATGATCACCGTCGAGATGATGATCACGCGCCTGGAAAAAGGCGAAACCAAGGAGCAGGCGGCGACCTACGCCTACACCTCCACGGCGTTCCCGATGCTCACCGGCACACTGGTGACCGTGGCCGGCTTTGTACCGATCGGCCTCAACGCCAGTTCGGCGGGCGAGTACACCTTCACCCTGTTCGCGGTGATTGCCGTGGCGATGCTGGTGTCGTGGGTGGTGGCGGTGCTGTTTGCGCCGGTAATCGGCGTGCACATCCTCAGTGCCAATGTGAAGCCTCACGATGCTGAGCCGGGGCGGATTGGCCGGGCGTTCAATGGCGGCATGCTGTGGGCCATGCGTAACCGCTGGTGGGCGATTGGCATCACGGTGGCGCTGTTTGTGGCGTCGGTGTTTTCCATGCAGTTCGTGCAGAACCAATTCTTCCCGTCATCGGACCGCCCGGAAATCCTGGTTGACCTGAACCTGCCGCAAAACGCCTCGATCAATGAGACGCGCAAGGCCGTCGACCGCCTGGAAGCGATCATCAAGGACGACCCGGACATTGCACGCTGGAGCACCTACATTGGCCAGGGCGCGATCCGGTTCTACCTGCCCCTCGACCAGCAACTGGAAAACCCCTACTACGCGCAGTTGGTCATCGTGAGCAAGGGCCTGGAAGAGCGCGGCGAATTGATCGCGCGCCTGCAGAAGCGTCTGCGCGATGATTTCGTCGGCATTGGCAGCTTTGTGCAGCCGCTGGAAATGGGCCCGCCGGTAGGTAGGCCGATTCAGTATCGCGTGTCGGGCAAAGACACTGATCAAGTGCGCAAACACGCCATCGAATTGGCGACCTTGCTGGACAAGAACACCCACCTGGGCGAGATCATCTACGACTGGAACGAGCCGGGCAAAGTGCTGCGTATCGACATCGCCCAGGACAAGGCGCGGCAACTGGGGCTGTCGTCGGAAGACGTGGCGCAGTTGATGAACAGCGTGGTCAGCGGTGCCTCGGTGACTCAGGTACACGACGATATCTACCTGATCAATGTCGTTGGCCGCGCCGAAGATGCCGAGCGCGGTACGCCAGAAACCTTGCAGAACCTGCAGATCGTCACGCCTAACGGCACCTCGATTCCGCTGCTGGCGTTCGCCACGGTGCGCTATGAGTTGGAGCAGCCTTTAGTGTGGCGTCGCGACCGTAAACCGACGATCACCATCAAGGCGTCGGTGCGTGATGAGATGCAGCCCACGGACCTGGTGAAACAGCTCAAGCCCGAGATCGACAAATTCAGCGCCGGCCTGCCGGTGGGCTACAAAGTCGCCACCGGTGGCACCGTGGAAGAAAGCGGCAAGGCCCAGGGCCCGATTGCCAGCGTGGTGCCATTGATGCTGTTCCTGATGGCGACGTTCCTGATGATCCAACTGCACAGCGTGCAGAAGATGTTCCTGGTGGCGAGTGTTGCGCCGCTCGGTTTGATTGGCGTGGTGTTGGCGCTGATCCCCACCGGCACGCCCATGGGCTTTGTGGCGATCCTGGGGATCCTGGCGCTGATAGGCATCATCATCCGTAATTCGGTGATTCTGGTGACGCAAATTCATGAGTACGAAGTGGCGGGCTATACGCCGTGGGATGCGGTGGTGGAAGCCACCGAGCATCGACGCCGGCCGATCCTGCTGACGGCGGCGGCGGCGAGCCTGGGCATGATCCCCATCGCCCGTGAGGTGTTCTGGGGGCCGATGGCCTACGCGATGATTGGCGGGATCATCATTGCGACTTTACTTACACTTTTGTTTTTGCCAGCGTTGTACGTGGCTTGGTACAAGATTCGCGAGCCCAAACACGAACAGAGCTGAACATGCCCCACTTCCTGCGCCACGGTTTGTTGATCTGCATCCTGTTGCTGTCGCCCGTGGCTTTGGCCGGCACCGTTCTGGAAAACGCGCTGTGGCGGGTCGAACTCGACCCGGCCACCCTTGCGATCCGCGTGACCCCCAGCGGACAACCGACAATACAAGCTTCCAGCGGCGTAGCGGTGCGTGCTGTCAGTCAGCTTGCACACAGCGACCAACAGGCCGATTGGCAGTGGGATGACGGTGCCTTTCTTGTGAGCGCTACCCTTGAGCAGCGCGACCTGGCGCTGTCCATCCGTGCGCGTGAGCCAGGTGAAATCCCCATTCTTCAACAACCGGCCAGTGCCTTGGGCAAAGGCTTTATGTGGCCTTTGGCCGAAGGGCATTACGTACCCGCCGATAACGTCGTATGGAAAACGTTTCTGCTGGAGCAAGGCGACCTCAATACGACCCAGGATCTCAGCCTGCCGCTTTGGGGTGTCGACCATGGCACGTTTACCCTCAACTGGTTGCTGACCAACCCCTACAACAATCGCCTGCGCTGGCAACAGGACCGGGCGCTGTCCCTGGCCCATGAATTCACCTCGCTCGACCCTGGGGCGCCGATGACCTTGCGGTTGCATCTGGGCGATGGCGATCCTTTGGCCGGCGCCAAGCGCTATCGCCAGTGGTTGGTCGAGCAGGGGCGGTACGAGCCTTTGGCGGACAAGCTGCGCCAGACGCCCGAGGCGCAGAAGTTGCTGGGCGCCAGTCATGTGTACCTGTGGGGCAATGACCTGTTGGCGCTGGAGGATGTGCGGGATTGGCCGCTGCTGCTCAAGCGCTTGCGTGGGCATGAACTCAACGGCTTGCTGGACAAGGAGTCAACCAAGGTACTGGCGCAGACCACGGCGTTGAGTCGTTATGAGCAGGCGGTGCTGCTGCGAGGGCTGAACGCGGCGATCAATAAGAAGGCCCGGCAGAGTTGGCAGGTAGCAGAACCCGATATGACACGGCTCGCTGCGCGCTACGGCGAATTGCGTGGCGAGTTGGCCGTGGACTTTGCCGGCGCCCTCAGTGAAAACCCGTCAGCCTGGGGCAACCCGGTGATTCAATCGCTGAGCAACGCCGGCCTGCCCCGTGTATTGCTGACCCTGGGCGAAGGCTGGGAAGGCGGGCTCTGGCACCCCGAGGCGATTCGCGCCGGGGTCGACGCAGGCTTTCTGATGGCGCCCTACGACTCCTATGAAACCGCGTTATCCGCCACGGAAAACCCCGACTGGACCACCGCCCACCTTGGCGGCAATGCCTACCGCGACTGCGCGATTGTGTTGAAGAGCGGCAAGCTCAAGACCGGTTTTCAGCAGTCCGGGCACTACACCGACCCACGCTGTGTACGGCCGTTGCTGGAAGCGCGCGTGCAGGCCGTCCAAGCCAAGGCCGGCTTTAACGCCTGGTTCCTGGATGCCTACGCCACCAGCATGGTGTTTGACAGCTACCGCGACAGTGCGCCGATGACCCAGGCGCAAAACGCCGAAGGCAACATCGATGCCTCCCGCTGGATCAATACCGCGCTCAAGTTGCCCACAGGTTCTGAAGACGGCAACGCCATCACAGCCCAAAGCATTCTGTTTGCCCATGGTATGCAGACGCCGGTGATGGGCTGGGGTGACCACGCGATGACCAAGGACAAGCAGTCACCCTATTACGTCGGTAACTGGTTCCCGCCGGAGCAGCCGGCGGTGTTCTTCAAGCCGGTGCCGCTGAAGGAACCGTTTCGCACGCTGTACTTTGAGCCGAGCATGCGCTTGCCGCTGTATCAGGCGGTGTTCCATGGCTCGGTGATCACGACCCATCACTGGTTGTTCGATAGCCTGAAACTGAGCAATGTGCAGGTAGAAAACGAGCTGACCCAACTGCTCTACAATGTACCGCCGCTGTATCACTTGAGTGCTGCGACCTTGAAGCAGCGACTGCCACTGATCCACCGCCAGGACGCCTTTTTCCGCCCACTGCATCAGCGTTTGGCCACGCAGGAACTGACCGGGTTTCGTTGGCTGACAGCGGATCGGTTGGTGCAGGAAACCACGTTTGCCGATGGAACACGGTTGGTGGCGAATTTTTCCAGTGAGGAAAAAGCAGGGTATGCCGCTCGGAGTGTGACGGCGCTACTGAAGGGTGAAAAAGCCGAGGTATATCAGGTGAAATAACCTGTGGCGAGGGAGCACGCTCCCTCGCCACAAAATGCGGTCAGGGTTTGCGCCAGACGCTGGCCAGCCAAGGCTGCTGGTCACGAGGCAGCCCGGCGGGGCGGTAGTAGTGTTCCAATTCGACAAAACCTGCGGCGGTGAGCAACGTTTGCCACGCCTCCAGGTCGTGATAAGACCCATACCGCGGCCCATTCCAGCCCTCCTGATTCTCGCCCCGAGGATTGGAGCTGAACAGCACGCCCCCAGGCTTCAACGCCCCCTGCAACTGCTTGAGCACGCGCGGCAATTCCTGCTTGGGGATATGAAACAGCACCGCGTTGGCGAAGATCCCATCGAAGCGCTCGGCGGGCAGATCCAGCTTGAGGAAGTCCTGCTGCAACACTTCGCAGCCGCTGTCTTCCCGCGCCATCTGCGCAAATCGCTCAGAGCCATCGAGCCCGACGGCGATATGGCCCATGCGCGTAAAAGTCTGCAAATCACGGCCCGGCCCGCAGCCGAAGTCCAGCACGGTAAACGGCGCCGTGCCGTGGATGTGCCGCAGCAGCGCGTCGATGTTCTGGCTCACATCGTGGTCGCGCGTGCCTTCACGGAAGTCCTCGGCCACCTTGTTGTAGTGGCCGAGGGTGGTGGACGTGATCTGGTCGAGGTCGTCGGGCTTGAGGGTCATGGTGGGCAATACCGGGCACTGAGATGGCCCGACTATACCTCACCTCTTGTTCAGCACTCGGGCCAGGCGATCACCACCGAGTTGAATCACTGCCACCAGAATCACCAGCAGCACGATCACGGTCAGCATGATCTGCGTATCGAAACGCTGATAGCCGTAGCGGTAGGCGATATCACCCAGGCCGCCCGCGCCAATCGCGCCCGCCATGGCCGACGAGTTGATCATGGTGACCAGCGTGATGGTGAACCCGCCGACAATCCCCGGCAGCGCTTCCGGCAGCAGGACATGCCAGATGATGTGCCAGCGACGGCAGCCCATGGCTTGCGCAGCCTCGATCAGACCGTGGTCGACTTCGCGCAGGCTCACCTCGGCGATCCGCGCGAAAAACGGCGTGGCGGCTATGGTCAGCGGCACGACGGCGGCCCATACGCCATAGGTGGTGCCGACGATCAGCCGGGTGAACGGGATCAACGCCACCATCAGGATCAGGAACGGAATCGAGCGGAACAGATTGACGAACGCCCCCAGCACGCGGTTAAGCGCCGGTGCCTGGTAGATGCCGCCTTTGTCGCTGGTCACCAGGAACACCGCCAGCGGAATCCCCACCAGCAACGCAATCAGCGACGACACGCCGACCATCAATAAGGTGTCGATGGCGCCCTGCACTAAACGATCAAACCACATAGCCCAACACCTCCGCCTGTTGTGCCCAATTGCCAGCGCGGTTGCGCAGCTCGTCGGCATTGTGGGGCGAGCCACTCACCGCCAGCAGCAGTTGCCCGAGGGCATGTCCCTGGATGCGTTCCACGCCGCCTTGCAGCAAACGCACGCGCCCGCCGAGGGCGCTGAACAGCGCAGCCAGGTCCGGCTCGTCGGTGTCGCTGCCGGTGAACTGCAAGCGCAGCACCACGGCGGCGTCGGCGGATGCCGGTGTGGCCTGCAAACGGCTCTGCAATTCATCCGGCAGCCCGTGTTGCAGCGGCGCCAGCAGGGTTTTGCTGACGTCATGCTGCGGGTTGCCGAACACTTGCCACACCGGGCCTTGTTCAACGATATGCCCGTGTTCCAACACCACCACGCGGTCGCAGATTTCGCGGATTACTGCCATCTCATGGGTAATCAATACGATGGTCAAACCCAGGCGCTTGTTGATCTCGCGCAGCAGGCCGAGGATCGACTGGGTGGTTTCCGGATCCAGGGCCGACGTTGCCTCGTCACACAGCAGAATCTGCGGGTCGTGCACCAGCGAACGGGCGATACCCACGCGTTGCTTTTGCCCACCGGACAGCTGCGCCGGGTAAGACTTGTGTTTGTCCTGCAAGCCCACCAGCTCCAACAACTCGCGTACCTTTTGCTCGCGTTGCAGCTTCGGCACGCCCGCCACTTTCAACGGCAACTCGACGTTCTGCCACACCGTCTTGGCCGACATCAGGTTGAAGTGCTGGAAGATCATGCCGATGCGCCGACGCAGTTCCACCAGGCGGTCTTCATCGAAGCCGCCGATGTCCACCTGATCGATCAGCACGCGCCCGCTGCTGGGTTGCTCCAAGCGGTTGATGGTGCGGATCAGCGACGACTTGCCGGCACCGCTGCGTCCGATGATCCCGAACACTTCACCGCGCTGGATCGCCAGGTCGATGCCTTGCAAGGCATGTACGCTGCCGTCGTAGGTCTTGCCCAAGTTGATAAAGCGCACATGGGCACGGTTCAGGTCAGGGTGCAGCTCGGTCTGCTCGGCGTCCCTGGGCGGCAGGCCCAGGTCGCGCAGTTGGGCGTTGGCGGCGGTCATTTTTTATCTTCCCAGCCGACCTGGTAGAGCTTGCCCAGGGATTTATCCAGCGCAGCGCGCACGACCGGCGAATGTTGGTAGATGTCGACGAACTTGATCACCCGTGGGTCGGTTTTGCTTTTCGGCTGGATCACGAACTGGATCACGTATTCCGGGTGGTCGAGGCCGTCGAACAGCAGTGCCGCCTCGGCATCGAAGGTCTTGGACAGGCGGATATACGCTGGGTAGCCCTGCACCAGGTCGGCGTCGTCATAGGCGCGTACCAGCTGCACGGCCTCAACCTGCAGGATTTTGATCTTCTTCGGATTGGAAACGATGTCCTCTTCGGTGGCTTTGTAGCCCACGCCCGGCTTGAGGGTGATCAGCCCGGCCTTGGCCAGCAATTGCAGGCCGCGACCGCTGTTGATCGGGTCGTTGGCAATCGCCACGCTGGCGCCTTGGGGCAGGTCGTTGATGCTCTTGTACTTCTTCGAATACAGGCCGACGTTGTTGATGATCCCCGGCGCGTACGGCACCAGGTCAAAACCGGCGGCGGCCTTGGCGTTTTCCAGGAACGGGATGTGCTGGAAGTAGTTCACGTCGATATCGCCGGCCGCGAGGCTGACGTTCGGCGCGATCCAGTCGGTGAATTCCACCAGCTCGACCTTCAGGCCTTGCTTGCCGGCTTCGGCCACGGCGGCTTCAAGAGGAATCGCAAAGGCCGCAGTGGTGCCGATTTTCAACGGCGCATCGGCGGCGAACACCGCCGAACTGAACAATCCGAAAGCCAGGGCCAGTGCTTTGACTGGGTGGGTGAGGAGCGTCTTTTTCATAATGGTTTTCCAGTCATAAGGTGTCGTTGTTAATAACGCGATCAACTGTGGGAGCCGGCTTGCCGGCGATAGCGGTCTGTCTGATCTACCGCCATCGCCGGCAAGCCGGCTCCTACAGGGGTCAGTGGCGGTAGGTGGATCCGGTGTGTTGTTCGGGCAGGCGAGCCGTGCCGTGAAAGACTTTTTCCCTCAGCGTGCCGGTCTCATAGGCGGTCTTGTACGAGCCACGGCGCTGCAACTCCGGCACCACCAGGTCGATGAAGTCCACGTAGCTTTCCGGTGTGACGATGCGTGTGAGGTTGAAGCCGTCCAGGCCGGTTTCGCTGATCCAGGATTCCAGCTCGTCGGCGACCTGCTCTGGTGAGCCGACCAAGGTGATGTAGCGGCCACCGAGGGCGTGCTGTTCCAGCAACTTGCGCCGGGTCCAGTCGTTGTTCTGCAGGTTCTTGGTGGCCGATTGGATCGCGTTGCTTTTCACGTACTGGATCGGTTCGTCCAGCTCGTACTGGGCGAAATCAATCGCAGTAGACGCCGAGAAATGCGCCACGCCCGCCTCCGGACTGGCGTAGCTCAGGTACTCGGCGTGCTTCTCCCAGGCCAGCGCTTCGGTGGCGCCCACGATCACGTTGAGGCCCATGAACACCTTGATGTCATCCGGGTTGCGTCCGGCTTGCAGGGCGCTGGCGCGTACCTTGTCCACTTGGACCTTGGTCGCTGCCTGGTTCTGCCCGCTGATAAACACGCACTCGGCATGCCGGCCGGCGAACAGCAATCCCCGATCCGAACTGCCGGCCTGGAACAGCACTGGCGTACGTTGCGGCGAGGGCTCGCACAGGTGATAACCCTCCACCTGGTAGAACTCGCCGTGGTGCTCGACCTTGTGCACCTTGCCCGGCTGCGCATACACCCGCGCCTGCGGATCGTTGAGCACCGCGCCGTCTTCCCAGCTGCCTTCCCAGAGCTTGTACAGCACCTCCAGGTACTCGTCGGCTTGGTCGTAGCGACGGTCATGCTCGACCTGCTCGGTCAGGCCCATGGCCTTGGCGGCGCTGTCGAGGTAGCCGGTGACGATGTTCCAGCCGACCCGGCCACGGCTCAGGTGATCCAGCGTGGACATGCGCCGGGCGAACAGATACGGCGGCTCGTAGGTGAGGTTGGCGGTGAGGCCGAAGCCGAGGTTTTGGGTGACGGCCGCCATGGCCGAGACCAACAGCAACGGGTCATTCACCGGCAGCTGGATCGACTCTTTGAGCGGTACGTCTATCGAGTTCTGATAAACGTCATACACGCCGACGATATCGGCGATGAATAAACCATCGAACAGCCCGCGTTCCAGCGTCTTGGCCAGCTCGGTCCAGTACTCAATGGTCTTGTATTGGGTGGACGTGTCCCGTGGATGGGTCCACAGGCCGTGGTTGATGTGCCCGATGCAATTCATGTTGAAGGCATTGAGCAAGATTTTCTTCTTAGCCATTAGATGGTCCCCCGCAGCGGTGGGTTTTCATCGTTGAGGTAGTAATTGCCCACCGCGTGGTACTTCCAACGCACCGGGTCGTGCAGGGTGTGCACGCGGGCGTTGCGCCAGTGGCGATCCAGACCGTGCTCGGCCAGGGTCGCCTGGCTGCCGGCGAGTTCGAACAAGGTGCTGCCGGCGGCCAGGGAAATTTCGGTACTCAAGGCGCGTACTTCAGCGACGGCGATCGAGGCGGCCGCAACCGTCTCGGCATTGCTGTCGGCCTGGGCGCGGTCGAGGAATTCACCCGAGCGCTCCAGCAGCGCCTCGGCGGCGTGGAGGCGGATGCTCAGGTGCCCGAAGCTTTTCAGGGTCAGAGGGTCTTCGGTGGCTTTGTCGTTGCCGGAGTCGATCCACGGGCGGGTCTTGGTGCGCACAAAGTGCAACGCATCCTCAAAGGCCGCACGCGCGATGCCTGTGTCGATGGCGGCGTGAAGGATCTGCGCCAGGGGGCCGACGGTTGTGGGGCGTTCAAAGGCGCTCTGGAACGGGATCACGTCTTGCGCGGCGACCCACACGTTGTCGAACACTACCGACCCGCTGCCGGTGGTGCGCTGGCCGAAGCCGCTCCAGTCGTCGATCACGCTCAGGCCTTCGCTATCGCGCGGCACAAAGGCGAGTTGCTGCACGCCCTGTTCATCCACCACCGACGTGGGGATGCGTTGGGCGTAGATCGCGCCGGTGGAGTAGAACTTGCGACCGCTGATACGGAAACCGTCACCGTCGCGGGTGATGGAGGTCACGCGGTCGTGAGCGGTCTTGGTGCCCAGTTCCGCCAACGCGTTGCCGAAGCGTTGGCCGGCGAGGACTTCGGCGTAAAGGCGTTTTTGCTGCGCCGGGCTGCCGTTTACGCGCAGCACTTCCAATGCATAAAAATGGTTCTGAGGAATCTGGCCCAGGGAAGCATCCGCCTGGGCGATCAGTGCAATGACCTTGGCCAGGGTGACGTTGGACACACCCGCGCCACCGTACTCCTTGGGCACGCTGATACCCCACAGTCCGGAGCGCGAGAATACATCCAGCTCAGGCAGCGGCAGGCGGCGCTCGCGGTCGCGCTGGGCGCTGTCGCGGCGGAAGTCTTCGGCCAGGTCGCTGGCGACAATAAGGGCTTGTTCGTCGCTGGTGATAACCGCGACGTGAGTAGAGACAGTCATTGTGTTCTCCAGAGGTCTGGTCGGTTAAATCCAGGAGTGACGAGCCGGCAACGTGCCGTTCAGTCGATAGGCGCCGATGGCGTGATATTTCCAGCGCACCGGGTCGTGCAGGGTGTGCACGCGGGCGTTGCGCCAGTGGCGGTCGAGGTTGAATTCGGCGAGGGTCGCGCGGCTACCGGCCAGCTCGAAGAGTTTTTCGCTGACCAGCAGCGATACCTCGGTCGTCAGCACCTTGGCCTCGGCCACGGCAATCGACGCACGGGCCGCAGACTGCGCGGTGATCGGCGCAGCGCTGACCTGGTCCAGCACCTGGCCGGCCTTGCGCAGCAGGGCTTCGGCGGCGTGCAGTTCGATTTTCAGCTTGCCGATATCGGCGATCACATACAGGTCATCGCTGGCGCGTTCGACCTTGGCATCGATCCATGGGCGTGAGCGTTCACGTACGAAGGCGATGGTGTCATCCAGCGCACCGCGTGCGATGCCGGCGTCGATGGCTGCCTGGATCAATTGGGATACGGCGCCCTGGATATTCGGGGTTTCGCCGATGCGCCAGTTTTCCACGACCAACTCGGCATCGACCGGCACCTGGTCCAGCAACACGGTGCCGCTGGCGGTGGTGCGTTGGCCAAAGCCGGACCAGTCATCGACGATGCGCAGGCCGTCGGCACCCCGACGCACGAAGGCCATGACCTGCTTGCCGTCATCGTTGAGTGCCTTGACCGCAACCCAGTGGGCGAAGAGCGCACCGGTGGAATAGAACTTTTGGCCGCTGATCACATAGCCGTCACCCTCAGCGGTGATGCGCGCCTTGAGTTCCAGGGTGTTTTTGGTGCCGCGTTCCGGGCCGCCATTGCCGATGCGCCAGCCGTCGAGGACGCTCTGGAACAGGTGTTTTTTCTGGCGATCGGTGGCGGCGCCCTGCAACAGGTGCAGGATGCCGAAATGGTTCTGCGGGATCTGCCCGAGGGCTGGGTCTGCCGCACTGATGATCGCGAACACATCGGCCAGGGTCACGAAAGACACCTGTGGGCCGCCGTATTCACGGGGAATGGAAATACTGCCCAACCCACTGCGGGTGAACTGTTCGATCTGTGCCCATGGCAGCTTGCGTTGCTGGTCGCGCTTGGCGGCTTGCAGGCGCGCAGCCTGGGCGAGTTCATGGGCAGCCTTCAGCGCCTCTGCATCGTTGCGCAGCACGGCGGCTGGCAACAGCAGGGGGGCAATGTCCAGATCGCTCTGGGGGGGTGTTTGAGCCAAGTTAGACATCAGCGCCGCTCCTTGGCTGCACGTAATGCCCTGGCGTTGTGCACCGGGGTAATCCTGACCATACCGACCTCGCATTCAATGAAATAAAAACAGAAAAATCAGCGATGTCCGGTGGTCCGGTGCATATACCCTAAGCGTGTTAAATATTTAAATAAACTAACTTTTGGGAATATGCATAGAAGGTCTGTCACCCAGGCTCGCAGGGCGATCCCAGTGGACGCGGTTGATAGGTCAGCGCCGCCCCGGCCTGGCGGGGCGGCGCCTCGGCGGCAATGCGTAATGTCCGGGCGGGCGCCCAGCGTGAGTTGTTGCCGACGCGATCCAGAATGCAGTACGTCACCTCCAACCGACAGTCGTCGCCGGCTTCGGTGATGATCGAGGAGGGCACCCATACCTGCACCGCCAGGCCGATCTCAAGGGCCTGGATCTTCGGCAGGTCCAGGCGCACATCGCCCCAGCGCAGGGTGATCGCATCGCCAGTGTCCATGTTCAGGTAGGGCGCGATGGTCAGCGGGATACCGCGCCGCACCTGGCTGGCGTTGACGCCGAAGCGGCGGATGGTGTCGGGCAACCCCACGGGGGCGAGGTTCTGGTTTTCGTCGCGGTACAGGGGCGAAGGCTGGCCGCCCGGGCAACAGGTCTTCACACGTACTCGCCTGACTGCAGAGCGGGCCGCGCAGTGGCCGACTTGCATCACCTGGTAATGCACCCGGGCCGGGCCATCCAGAACGAAACTCTCCGGCACCCGCAGGTGAGTGAACGCGCCGACCCTACAGGCGGTTATCCGACGCGAAGCGGCAAAACAGTTATTCCAGAACAGCTCAATCAAGTCGCCTTCGTCCATGCCGGGATAGGGTGCGATGTCGACCTGCAGGTGGGTGGCGGCCAGGGCATTGATGCCATCGCCGATGGCCTGGGGCAGTGTCGGGGCGGTGAGCAGGGGGTGTGTCATAAATAATCTCCTTGATGCAGCCAGCAGCAATCGCTCCGGCCCCTTGGCGCAGGCAAGCGCGGTGGGCCGAACAGAACGATTCAGTGAGTAGCCGGGATAGGATCCAATCCTCTGGGCGCTAGATAAGAGGGTTGGGCACGGAGCGTCAATGGCGGCAAAGGGCTAAACGGCGGGTTTGGAGATATTCAGAAGGGTCTGACTGGTGCGGGGATATTCGGGCGGATGCGGTGGGTGTGTTTTACCTGTTGGAACAGCGATTCCCGTGTAGGAGCTGGCTTGCCAGCGAAGAACGTCAACGATTACGCGGTCATCAGATTTACCGTGTTGTCTGGTCGTTTTTCGCTGGCAAGCCAGCGCCTGCAGGGGGGATGTCAGTGGGCGAGAAACTTGCTCAGGAACTGTTTGGTACGCTCTTCCTTGGGGTTGGCGAACAGTGCCTTGGCTTCGCCTTGCTCCACGATCACGCCCTTGTCGAAGAAGATCACCCGATTGGCTACGTCGCGGGCAAAGCTCATCTCGTGGGTGACGATCACCATAGTGCGGTTTTCTTCGGCGAGGCTGCGGATGGTTGCCAGCACTTCACCCACCAGTTCCGGGTCGAGGGCCGAGGTGGGTTCGTCGAACAGAATCACCTCCGGCTCCATGGCCAACGCACGGGCAATCGCCACGCGCTGTTGCTGGCCGCCCGACAGACGCCGGGGATACGCGTCCTCCTTGCCCGCCAGGCCGACCCTGGCCAGCAGCTTGCGGCCGAGGGCGTCAGCCGCTTCCCGTGGCATCTTCTTGACCACGGTGGGCCCTTCGATGACATTTTCCAGCGCAGTGCGGTGGGGGAACAGGTTGAAGCTCTGGAACACAAAGCCCACGTGCTGGCGCAGGCGCCGCACCAGGCTTGCCTGCTGGTTGACGGGCTTGCTGCTGTCGATCTCGATATCACCCACCTTGATACGACCGCTGGTGGGTTGTTCGAGGAAATTCAGGCAGCGCAGGAAGGTGGTCTTGCCGGAACCGCTGGGGCCGATGATGGCGATGACTTCGCCTTCCTTGACCTCCAGGTCGATGCCGTTGAGCACCACCTGACCTTTGAATTGTTTGGTCAGTTTTTCAACCACGATCATGCTTCAGGACTCCAGGTCATGCCGGTTGACCCGGTCTTCCAGACGATTCTGCAAATGCGCCAGGATGCTCGCCAAAATCCAGTAGATCAGGGCAGCGGAGAGATACATGGTGAAGATTTCGAAGGTCCGCGCCGACACCAGTTGCGCTTGGCGAAACAGCTCGGGCACCTGAATAGTGGCGGCCAGCGCCGTGTCCTTGACCAGCGAAATAAAGCTGTTGCCCAGCGGCGGCAGGGCTGTGCGCATCGCCTGCGGCAGGATGGCCCGGCGCAAGGTCTGCGCACGGGTCATGCCGATACTGGCGGCGGCTTCCCACTGGCCACGCTCGATGGAACCGATGGCGGCGCGCAGGATTTCACAGGCGTAGGCCGCCATGTTCAGCGAAAAGCCGATCATGGCCGCCGGGATCGGATCCAGCTCGATGCCCACTTGCGGCAAGCCGTAGTAGATCAAAAACAGCTGTACCAGCAAGGGCGTGCCGCGAAAGAACGACACGTAGACTCGGGCGAGCCAGCTCACCAGCTTGAAGCGCGACAACCGCATCAAGGCCAGGCCGAAGCCCAGCAGCAAGCCAAAAAACATCCCGCCGAGGCTGAGGATCACCGTGTAATACGCGCCCTTGAGCAGAAAGGGCGCGGAGTCCAGCGCGAGTTGGAAACCTGCTTCCATTATTGAGTGACGTCAGCGTTGAAGTACTTTTCGGACAGCTTCTTCAAGGTGCCATCGGCGCGCAGTTTGTCGAGAGCCTTGTTCACCGCATCGAGCAGTTCTGGCTCGCCTTTGCGCAGGGCAATACCGGCTTCCTGACGGGAGAAAGCCTCGCCGGCTGCGGCGGTATCTGGCGCTTTCTTGGCGTATTCCAGAGCGGCCAGGCGGTCGATCAGGATGGCGTCGATGCGGCCGATGCGCAGGTCCTGGAACTTGGTCGGGTCGTCGTTGTAAGTCTTGATAATGGCTTTAGGTTGGTTGTCCTTGAGCCATTGTTCGTAGTTGGTGCCCAGGCCCACACCGACTTTCTTGCCGGCCAGGTCGTCGGCGGTCTTGATCGCGTCAACGTTCTTCTTCAGGACCAGTGCCTGGATACCGGACACGGTGTAAGGCTTGGAGAAGTCGTACTTTTTCTTGCGCTCTTCAGAGATGGTCACTTGGTTGACCACGGCGTCCAGACGCTTGGATTCCAGGGCGGCGAGGATGCCGTCCCATGGCGTCGCTTGCAGCTTGACCTTCACGCCCAGCTCCTTGGCCAGCGCTTCGGACAGCTCCACTTCGAAACCACTGAGCTTGCCGCTTTCATCGACGAAGCTGAACGGCGGGTAGGTGCCTTCCAGGCCGATCTTGATCTCGCCTGCTTTCTTGATGTTGTCCAGCTGTTCACCCGCGACCGCTTGGCCGATCAGGCCAGCCCCGAGTGCCAAGCCCAAAGTGCCCACCAGCAATGTGCGACGGAATACAGAAATAGTCATGAAGAGCCCCTGTGTTTTTATGTTGAGCGAAGCAGGTGACGCAGTAGTCGTATCCTGCCCTAAAGCGCGTAGCGCGTCTTCGCCTACGGCGTGACTATAAAGCGGGTTTTTAAGACTTGAAAATAATATAAATGTGAATTGTTATTCGATTATTGAATATACGACCTATTTAATGTGGGAGCTGGCTTGCCTGCGATAGCGGTGCAAAGGTCAGCACATCTGTAGCTGACAGACCGCCATCGCAGGCAAGCCAGCTCCCACATTTTTTAGTCCGCGTTTATTCAATTGAATACCGAGTTGTAGGCAAACAACGCTGGCGCGCCGCCGGTATGCAGGAAAATGATGGGGCCGTCCTCAAACCGCTGGCGTCCGATACCGTCCAGCAACCCCGCCATGGCCTTGCCAGTGTAGACCGGGTCCAGCAGCAGGCCTTCCTGGCTCGCCAACAGCTTGACCGCCGCCAGGGTTCCGGCGTTTGGTTCGCCATAGCGCGGGCCGAAGTATTCGTCCCACAGAATCACCTTGAACGCCTCGGGGATCTCGACTCCCAGCAACTCGGCGGTACGTTCGGCCAGGCCCTCTACTTTCGGACGCTGGGCTTCTTCAGTGCGTGAGACGGTGACGCCAATCACGGGCAGGTTTGGCAATACTTCGCTCAAGGCCAGCGCCAATCCACTGTGGGTTCCCGCACTGCCGGAGGCCAAGACCACGGCGGCGAATTCGATGCCACTGTCTTCGATCTGCCCGGCCAGCTCCAGCCCGGCGCGGACATAGCCGAGGGCGCCGAGGGGATTGGAGCCGCCAATAGGCACCAGGTACGGCTTCTTGCCGTTGCTGCGCAGGCGGTCGGCGAGGGCGTTGAGCTGGTCGTCGACGTTATCGAGGTTCTCCACCAATTCCACCTTGGCGTCGAACAGTTCCAGCAGCAGGCGGTTGCCGTTGCCCAGGTAATTGGGGTCTTGGGTGCCGGTGGGGTTTTCCAGCAGGGCGACGCAGCCCAGGCCGAGCTTGGCGGCCAGCGCGGCAGTCTGGCGTACATGGTTGGACTGGATCGCGCCGGCGGTCACCAGCGTGTCGGCGCCTTGGGCGATGGCATCGGCGGCGAGGTATTCGAGTTTGCGCAGCTTGTTGCCGCCCATGGCGAGCGGCGTGGTGTCGTCGCGCTTGACGTAGATATCCCTGCCCAACCAGGCCGACAGCCGCTCGAGTTTTTCCAGGGCAGTGACGCCGCCCAGCAGTTCCAGGCGGTTAAAACGGTCGAGCTGTTGTTTGATCATGGCTACGCACGGTTGATGAGTATGAGGCGACTATAGGCAGGCACTTTTCATCGGGCAACCGCAATCGCTTATTCCGGATGGTTCTTAGTATCACACCATTGGTTCTTAAGGGCGGCCAGGGTGCATACCGTAAAGTGATGGGCATTTCGTCAGGAGTGAATACCGTGAGTGAGCGTTCCAGTCATTGGCAATTACAGACCATCGTCGGCCAACTGCGCAGTGCCCGGGACCAGTGGCGAACGCGCAATGGCCGCTTGAGTGGCGAGCACGGCGGGCGCGAGCTGCCGTCCCGCGAGGCTGTGGCGCAGATTCTCGAGTCGTTGTGCGGCGCACTGTTCCCCATGCGCCTGGGGCCGGTGGACCTGCGTGAAGAGAGTGAAGACTTCTACGTCGGCCACACCCTCGACGTCGCCTTGAATGCCTTGCTCGGCCAGGCCCGCCTGGAGCTTCGCTACGCCGCACGCCAAGGCGCTAAAGATGACAGCGAAGTCGACGCGCTCGCCATCCGCCTGATCCAGGATTTCGCCCTGGCCCTGCCGTCGCTGCGCAGCCTGTTGGACACCGACGTATTGGCGGCCTACCACGGCGACCCGGCCGCGCGCAGCGTGGATGAAGTGCTGTTGTGCTACCCCGGCATCCTGGCGGTGATCCATCATCGGCTGGCCCACCACCTGTACCGCGCCGGGCTGCCGCTGTTGGCGCGGATCAGCGCAGAGATCGCCCACTCGGCCACCGGCATCGATATCCACCCCGGCGCACAAATCGGCCCAAGCTTCTTTATCGACCACGGGACCGGTGTGGTGATCGGCGAAACCGCGATCATCGGTGAGCGCGTGCGCATCTACCAAGCCGTAACGTTGGGCGCCAAACGCTTCCCGGCGGACGAAGACGGGCAGTTGCAGAAAGGCCACCCTCGTCACCCGATCGTCGAGGATGACGTGGTGATCTACGCCGGGGCGACGATCCTGGGGCGCATCACCATCGGCCAGGGTTCGACCATCGGCGGTAACGTGTGGCTGACCCGAAGCGTGCCGGCGGGGGCGAATATCACCCAGGCCAATCTGCAGCATGATGATGGCACGCAAAAATAAGTCGAACGCGGACCCACATGTTTGTGCGCGTTTCACGCCGAAATCGCTGAACGATTTGCCATCTCCATCCGTCATACCTTTCCTTGAGCTAGTGTAGGAATGACCTACCACTCAGCCCTGCAATTAGTCCCAAACCGCCTATCCATGTTTAACTTGAATGCTCGTTCAAGTTAAACCCGGTGGTTCGCTGCCCGCTCACAACAGGAGGCTTACCTTTGCTGAGTCCGTTATTGACAGCCACATCTCATACCCTCGGGGTGCATCGCTCATGAGTGCATCGTCCACCCCATCCAGCGGCCTGGTGCGCATGAATGCGCCGGTCTTCTACTTCGCCGCGACGTTTATCCTGCTGTTCGGCATCACTGTCATCGCTATCCCGCAACAGGCCGGTGCCTGGCTGCTGGCCGCGCAAAACTGGGCGGCCAACACGGTCGGCTGGTACTACATGCTGGCGATGACCCTGTATCTGGTCTTCGTGGTGGTCACCGCGTTATCGGGCTACGGCAAGATAAAACTCGGTGCCGACCACGACGAACCCGAATTCAGTTACCTGTCCTGGGCCGGCATGCTGTTCGCCGCCGGGATCAGCATCACGCTGTTTTTCTTCTGCGTCTCCGAGCCGCTGACGCACCTGGTGCAGCCGCCCCAGGGCGCGCCGATGAACGCCGACGCCGCGCGCCAGGCCATGCAGATCCTGTTTCTGCACTGGGGCCTGCACGGTTGGGGTGTGTTCGCGTTTGTCGGCATGGCCCTGGCGTACTTCGCCTACCGGCATAACTTGCCGCTGGCACTGCGTTCGGCGCTGTACCCACTGATCGGCAAGCGCATCAACGGCCCTATCGGTTACGCGGTGGATGGCTTCGGCATCATTGCCACGGTGTTCGGCCTGGGCGCCGACATGGGCTTCGGCGTGTTGCACCTCAACTCCGGTCTCGACTATCTGTTCGGCATCGCCCATACCCAGTGGATCCAGGTGGGTTTGATCACGCTGATGATGGGCGCCGCGATCATCGTCGCCGTGGCCGGTGTCGATAAAGGCGTGCGCGTGATGTCCGACATCAACATGCTGCTGGCCTGTGCGCTGCTGCTGTTCGTGTTGTTCGCCGGGCCCACCCAGCACTTGCTCAATACCCTGATCCAGAACATTGGTGACTACCTGGGCGCCTTGCCGACCAAGAGTTTCGACGTGTACGCCTACGACAAACCCAGCGACTGGCTGGGCGGTTGGACGGTGTTCTACTGGGCCTGGTGGATCGCATGGTCGCCGTTCGTGGGCCTGTTTATCGCGCGTATTTCCCGTGGCCGCACCATCCGAGAGTTCGTGTTCGGCGTGCTGCTGATCCCGCTGGGTTTCACCCTGGCGTGGATGTCGATCTTCGGCAATAGCGCCATCGACCAAGTGCTCAACCACGGTATGGCCGCGCTCGGTCAGTCGGCCATCGATAACCCATCGATGAGCCTTTACCTGCTGCTGGAAACCTACCCGTGGAGCAAAACCGTCATTGCGGTCACGGTGTTCATCAGCTTCGTGTTCTTCGTAACCTCCGCTGACTCGGGCACCGTGGTGCTGTCCACTCTCTCGTCCAAAGGCGGCAACGCTGATGAAGACGGGCCGAAATGGCTGCGGGTGTTCTGGGGCGCGATGACCGCGCTGGTCACCAGTGCCTTGCTGTTTGCCGGCAGCATCGACTCGCTCAAGTCGGCGGTGGTGCTGACCTCGCTGCCGTTCTCGATGATCCTGCTGCTGATGATGTGGGGGCTGCACAAGGCGTTCTATCTGGAGTCGCAAAAGCAGATCGCCCAGCTGCACTCATTGGCGCCGATTTCGACGGCGCGCAAAGGACGTGGCGGCTGGCGCCAGCGTTTGAGCCAGGCCGTGCACTTCCCGTCGCGAGACGAGGTGTACCGTTTCCTCGACTCGACGGTGCGCCCGGCGATCGAAGAAGTGACGGCGGTGTTTGTCGAGAAGGGTTTGAATGTCGTGACGCAACCTGACCCCGCCAACGACAGCGTCAGCCTGGAAATCGGCCATGGCGAGGAGCGTCCCTTCATCTACCAGGTGCAGATGCGCGGCTACTTCACGCCGTCATTTGCCCGTGGCGGGATGGGCTCCAAGGAGCTCAACAACCGTCGCTACTACCGGGCTGAAGTGCACTTGGCCGAGGGCAGCCAGGACTACGACCTGGTGGGCTACACCAAGGAACAGATCATCAACGACATCCTCGACCAGTACGAGCGCCACCTGCAGTTCCTGCATCTGGTGCGTTGAGGTTCAGGCCCTGATCACCAGCTCCGACATCAGGAGCTGGTGTCGGTGCTTTATCCGCACAACCGACACCTGTCGCCCAGGGGGCGAGTGTTCGTCGACGGGCTCGCCGAAATCTTCGAAAATGCCCGCTAACCCCTGTAGTTAAAGGGTTTCATGAATTTAATTTCATCCGTCTACATCGCGTTTTGACGCGCAACTGTCATCTGGCCACTGCGTAATTGTGTGAAGCGTTTGACGCTTTCATTTCAGAACAGTGACGGAGACCGGTAACAATGAAGACGTTGATAAGCCCCATGGTGGGTGCCGCCATGGCGAGCTTTATGCTGTCCGCCCACGCCGATTTTATCGATGACAGCCACGCCGATGTGACCCTGCTCAACCGCTACCTCAACCAGCAGGGGCGGGATGTGGTGAACAGCAATGCCAAGGCCCACAGCATTCGCGATTGGGGCCAGGGGTTCGAGTTCAACTTCAAGTCCGGCTACACCGAAGGCCCAGTGGGTTTTGGCCTGGACCTGCAGGCGTTCTACGGGTTGAAACTGGACTCCGGCGGCGACCTCAACGACAAGGATCACCAGGGCCGCTACCCCGGCAGCATGTTCCCGCTGGACAACGGCAAATCCGCCGACCAGTTCGGCGTGTTGAGCCCGACGTTCAAGATGCGCTTTGCCAAGGATGAGCTGCGTGTCGGCACGCTCTACGGCAACAACCCGATACTCGCCAACACCGACGGGCGTCTGTACCAGCAGACCAATACCGGTGTGCAACTGGTGTCCAAGGATCTCAGCGACTTCACCTTCACCGGCGGCGACATCTTCAAGACCAAGATCCGCAACGAAACCGGCGATCAGGGCATGATCACCGCCGGCGGCACCAAAGAGAGTGATCGCTTCCTGTTTGGCGGTGCGGATTACACCGGCATCCAGAACACTACGGTCAGCCTGTGGTATTCCAACCTTGAGGATTACTACCAGCAGTTCTTCCTCGGCGCCAAACGCCACGACGCGTTGTCCGTGGGCGCCATCGACACCGACGTGCGCGTGTTCCGTAGCCTCGGTGTGGGCGGCAACGCCGACGGTGACAAAGACTTCGCAGCGGCTGGCCTCTACGGTGACGGTACGGGCAAGGGCCGTATCAACCAGACCACCGCCAGCTTGCTTGAGAGCTACAGCCTCGACGGTCATACCGTCGGCCTGGGTATCCAGAAGAACAGCGGCGACAGCGACTTCCCCTACCTTGATTCCGGCCTGAACAGCGGCGACAACCGCCAGGGCCCAGGCTCAGGCGCCGACACCCCGGCGCTGACCAACATGCAGTTGAATAAATTTCAACACGCCGGTGAGCGCACTTGGCTTGCGCAGTACAAGTATGACTTCGGTAAGCTTGGCCTCACGGGCCTGACGTTCTCAGCCGCCTATGCCCACGGCGATGACATCCGCACGGCGCAAGGCACCACCAGCGAATGGGAACGTAACGTCGCCGTGGCTTATCAAGTGCCCACCGGTACCCTCAAAGGCCTGGGTGTGACCTGGAAAAACGCCCACGCCAGCCCCGACATCAGCGGTGCCACCGTGCAAGATGAAAACCGCTTCTATGTGAGTTATGTCGTTCCACTCTGGTAGGCAATTGCTGTAGAACGGAACGGCAGACTTAAGCGATTCAGCTGGTTAAAAGGCCTGGGAATAACCTTATTCCCGGGCCTTATTTGCCGACGTCCAAGAGAGGATTCGATGACTTACATTGCTGCCGAAAACCGCTATGAATCTATTCCGTACCGCCGTGTAGGCCGCAGTGGATTAGTGCTGCCTGCACTGTCCCTGGGCCTGTGGCACAACTTTGGCGACAGCACCCCGATCGACACTCAGCGCGCCCTGCTGCGCACCGCGTTTGACCTGGGCATCAACCACTTCGACCTGGCCAACAACTACGGCCCGCCCTACGGCAGCGCCGAGATCAACTTCGGCCGTTTACTGCGCGAAGACTTCAAGCACTATCGCGACGAACTGATCATCTCCAGCAAGGCGGGTTGGGACATGTGGCCCGGTCCCTATGGCCAGGGCGGCGGCTCGCGCAAGTACGTGCTGGCCAGCCTGGACCAGAGCCTGCAACGCCTGGGCGTCGACTACGTGGACATCTTCTACTCCCACCGTTTTGACGCCGACACCCCCCTGGAAGAAACCGCCAGCGCCCTCGCCACCGCGGTCCAACAAGGCAAGGCGTTGTACATCGGCATTTCGTCCTACTCGGGCGTGAAAACCCGCGAAATCGCCGCGCTGCTCCAAGAGTGGAAAGTACCGCTGCTGATTCACCAACCGGCCTACAACCTACTCAACCGCTGGGTGGAAAAAGACCTGCTGGACACCACCGAAGAGCTCGGCGCCGGCGTGATCGCGTTCACGCCACTGGCCCAGGGCCTGCTGACTGACAAGTACCTCAACGGCGTACCGGCGGATGCGCGAGTGAATCGTCCGGGCGGTGGTTCGTTGCAGGCCAAGCACCTGTCCGAAGCCAACATCGCCCACGTGCGCGCGCTGAATGAAATCGCCCAGCGCCGTGGCCAGAGCCTGGCGCAATTGGCGTTGGCCTGGACCCTGCGTGATCCACGGGTGACCAGCGCGCTGATCGGTGCGAGCCGGCCGGAGCAGATTATCGAGAACGTTGGTGCGTTGAAGAACTTGAGCTTCAGCGCTGAGGAATTGGCAGAGATTGATCGATTTGCCCAGGAAGGCGGGATCAACCTGTGGGAAAAGCCATCCACGGCTGAATAACCTGGCGTAACCCGGTCAATGTGGGAGCCGGGCTTGCCCGCGATAGCGGTGTGTCAGTCAATGAATCTGTTGCTGACTCACCGCTATCGCAGGCAAGCCAGCTCCCACAGTGATTTCCAGCGTGTTTGAGAGCTAGAACGGCACATCCCCCAGAATCGTCGCGCGGTGCATCACCCGCCGCTGCGGCCGGTAGTCGTCCACCGCGTAGTGCTGTGTCACGCGGTTATCCCAGAACGCCACATCGTTTTCCTGCCAACGCCAGCGAATGGTAAATTCCGGGCGTGTCGCGTGGGCGAACAAGAGCTTCAGGATCGCTTCACTCTCCGCCGGCTCAAGTTCATTGATCTTGGTGGTGAACCCATCACTCACGAACAGCGACTTGCGCCCACTCACCGGGTGCGTGCGCACCACCGGATGCGACAACGGCGGGTTCTTCCTGCGAGCCTCTTCCCAACGCGCCAGGTCTTCAGCGGTGTTGCCAAAGCGCTCCAGCGGGAATGACTTAGTGAAGTCGTGGGTCGCCGTCAGCCCATCGAGCAAGCGCTTCAACGGCTCGGACAACGCCTCATACGCCGCAATCCCACTGGCCCACAGCGTATCGCCGCCAAACGCCGGAAGCAGCTTGGCGCTGAGTACGGCGCCCAACGCCGGCGTCGGCAGGAAGGTCACGTCGGTGTGCCACACGGCGTTGTCGCGCACGTCGGTGACGGCGGTGTCGAGGATCAGCACTTCGGGCTGTTCCGGCACGTTGGGGTAGATCGGGTGAATATGCAGGTCACCAAAATTCGCCGCGAACCGTGCCTGCTGTTGCGGGTTGATCGGTTGATCACGGAAGAACAGCACCGAGTGCTTGAGCAACGCCTGTTCGATGGCGTCGCGCTGTTCAAGGTTCAGCGGCTGGGTGATATCGACGCCACTGATCAGGGCGCCCAATGCGGTGCTGATGGGGGTAACGGTCAGGCTGCTCATGCGGTTCTCACTCAATGTGCCTGGCCATGCCAGGGCACCCATTTACGCTGCAGGGCACGCAGGCCCATTTCCATGGCAAAGGCGATCAGGGCGATGACGAGGATGCCCAGCACCACCACGTCAGTGACCAGGAACTGCGCCGCCGACTGCACCATGAACCCCAGGCCGCTGGTGGCCGCGATCAGCTCGGCGGCGACCAATGTCGACCAGCCCACGCCCAGGCCGATGCGCACGCCGGTGAGGATGTCGGGCAGGGCGCTCGGCAGGATCACATGCCGGATCAGCTGTGCGCGGGTAGCGCCCAACGACTGCGCCGCGCGCAGCTTGGCCGGGTCGACCGTGCGCACGCCAGTCGCGGTGGCGATGGCAATCGGCGCAAAAATCGCCAGGTAAATCAGCAGCACCTTGGACAGCTCGCCAATGCCGCACCAGATCACGATCAGCGGCAAGTAAGCCAGGGGAGGAATCGGGCGGTAGAACTCGATCAGCGGGTCGAGAATGCCCCGGGCGATACGGTTGGAGCCGATGGCGATCCCTACCGGCACGGCGGTCAGCACCGCAAAACCCAGGCCCAGGCCGATACGGCTGAGGCTCGCGCCCAGGTGTTGCCACAGGGTGGAATCCATGTAGCCCGTGGTCGCCAGCAGCCAGCCTTTTTGCAGTACGGCGGACGGCGGTGGCAGGAACAGCGGTTCAATCAAACCGGTGGCGGTCACGGCCCACCAAATGACCAGCAAGGCGACCAGGGTCAGCAGGCTGATCCAGCGGGTGCTCAAGCTGCGTCGCAACGGGACAACTGCGTGCGCCACCGGCTTGGTGGCCGTGACGGGAAATTCGTAGCTGCTCATGCGGACACCTGCCGTTGGGAGAACACTTTGCCCAGCACGTGTTCGCGGGTTTCGATAAAGCGCGGGTCGGACTTGATCGCCCGCGCCGACTCACCGGCGGCGTAGCGTTGGCCGAAATCCAGGCTCAGGCGTTCGACGATTTGGCCAGGGTTGGGCGCCAGCAGGATCAGGTCAGTGGCCAGGAAGACCGCTTCTTCGATGTCGTGGGTAATCAGGAACACCGGCTTGGCCGTGCGCCGCCAGACTTGCAGCAGCAGCTCCTGCATCTGTTCGCGGGTGAAGGCATCGAGGGCGCCGAAGGGTTCATCCATCAGCAACACGCGAGGGTCGGCCGCCAGCGCGCGGGCCAGGCCTACGCGTTGCTTCTGCCCACCGGAAAGTTGCCAGATACGGCGGCTGTCGAAACCGGCCAGGTCCACCAGCGCGAGCATTTCCCGAGCGCGCACTTCGCGTTGCGCCTTGGGCACACCGGCCAGCTCCAGGCCGAAGCCCACGTTGGCCAGCACATCCTGCCAGGGCAGCAGGGCGTCGTCCTGGAACACCACGCCGCGCTCGGCGCTCGGACCTTTGACCGGCACGCCGTCGAGGGTAATGCGCCCGACGGACGGTTCGACAAAGCCGGCAATCAGGTTCAACAGCGAAGTCTTGCCACTGCCGGACGGGCCGAGGGCCACCAGCAATTGCTGGGGCCCCAGGTCGATTGAAATGTCTGACAGTACCGGTTCTGTGGCGCCTGGGTACTGTGCGCTGATGCGCTCCAGTTGTAGCAAGGCCATCGCAATGAACTCCTGATCAGTTAGTAATGAACTTGGCGCTGACGTAAGGGGCGTAGTCCGGCAGCACGGCGTCGACCTTGCCTTGCTCCTTGAGGAACGCGGCGGTATCGGTCACGGCCTTGGTGGTTGGCGCGCCCAGCAGGGTCACTTGGTCAGCGGCCAGCGGGTAGACGTTGCCTTGCAGCAGTAGGGGGATGTCGCTGGCCTTGGCGCCGGAGAGTTTCACCAGCTTGTCGACGTTGCCTTTGTCAGCGAGCCAGGCTTGTGGGTCTTTGCGGTAGGCGGCGTAGGCATCCAGCGTCACTTTGGCGAACGCCGTGACGATTTCCGGGTGCTTCTCGGCAAAATCCTTACGCACGATCCAGGCATCGAAGGTTGGCGCGCCGAACTTGGCCAGTTCGCCGGAGGTGATCAGCACCTTGCCGTTTTCCTTGGCCACGCCCAGGGCGGGGTCCCATACGTAGGTGGCGTCGATATCACCGCGCTTCCAGGCGGCGATGATGGCGGGTGGTGCGAGGTTGAGGATGGTTACTTTGGACGGGTCGATGTTCCAGTGTTTCAACGCGGCCAACAGGCTGTAATGGCCGGTGGACACGAATGGCACGGCGATTTTTTTGCCGATCAGGTCCTGCGGGCCGTTAATCCCCGCGCCGTTGCGCGCCACCAGCGCTTCGGCACCGCCGATCTGAGTGGCGACGAGGAAGGTTTCCACCGGCACTTTGCGGGTGATCGCGGCGGTCAGCGGGCTCGAACCGAGGTAGCCGATCTGCACATCGCCGGACGCGATGGCGGCGATGATGTCGGCGCCATTGTCGAATTTGCGCCAGTTGATCTTGGCGTTGGTGGCTTTTTCATAGGCGCCGTCGGCCTGGGCGACTTTGGCCGGGTCCACGGTGGTCTGGTAAGCGATGGTCACATCCGCCGCCTGGGCAAACAGGCTGGCACCGGCCAGGGACAATGCGGCCAAGAGGCGCAGAGGGGTAAGCAGTTTCAAGGGGAAGCTCCTCAATCAGGCGGCCGAGGGTCGGCGTGTGAGGAGACTAAATGATCTAAGAATCCGAAAATAAATAACATTTTCGAATTAGCTTATGAGAAGAAAAGTGGAATTCGTTCCTCAGGCTGAGGAGAGCAACTGTGGGAGCTGGCTTGCCTGCGATGCAGACAACTCGGTATTCCAGATAGACCGAGTTGATGCTATCGCAGGCAAGCCAGCTCCCACAGGGGACCGCGTAAGGCTTTAGTTGCTGATGGCGAGGATGCTGGCCTGGTACGACCCGACAAACACATCAAAATCGCCCACTTCGTTCTGCTCCAGCTCCGCCTGTTGCGCCAGCGACTTACGTGCCAGCTCTTCAAAGTGTGCCTGCTCTTCAGCCGGCAACGGCTCCTTACGGAAATGCTCGGCGTGCAACTGGCTCTGGTGCAGGGAGAATTGCGCAAAACTTTCCTTACGCTCGGCCATCGCCGCCAACACCTGGGCTGACGGGGTCAGGGACGAATCCTTGACCTTCGCCAGCTGAGCGTCCAGCGCCTGGCTGTGCTCGGTGATGCCGTGGCTCTCATCCAGCAAGGCGGCCAGTGGCGCAATCTGCGCCAGCAGTTCGGCAGCCCATTCCTTCATGTCCACAGGCTGGCCCTGACGCTGCAATTGCAGGCCGGGACGACGCCCTTCCTTGACCACGCTGAGGAAGTTGGAGGTGGCGTTACCGCACTCGTTGTCGGCGAACAGCGGGCTGTCGTTCAACGCGCAGTACAGCAGGAAGGCGTCGAGGAAACGCGACTCCGGCAGGTCGATACCCATCGGCAGGAACGGGTTGATGTCCAGGCAGCGCACTTCGATGTACTGGATGCCGCGGGCCATCAGCGCCTGGATCGGCCGTTCGCCGGTGTAAGTCACACGCTTGGGGCGGATGTTGGAGTAGTACTCGTTTTCGATCTGCAGGATGTTGGTGTTGAGCTGCACCCACTCACCGTCCTGATGCGTGCCGATTTCGACGTACGGCGCGTAGGGCGTTGCCACCGCTTCGCGCAGGCTGTCGGTGTAGCTGGCCAGGTCGTTGTAGCACGGCGTGAGGCCGGCCTGGGCGTTGCTCTGATAACCCAGGTCGCTCATGCGCAGGCTGGTGGCGTAAGGCAGGTACAGCGTGTCGGCGTCGAGCACTTCCAGTTGGTGCGAACGACCGCGCAGGAAACCGGCGTCCAGCGCTGGGGAGGCACCAAACAGGTACATCAACAGCCAGCTGTAGCGACGGAAGTTACGGATCAGCGCGATATAGGCGGTGGACTGGTAATCGCGGTCGGTGCCGACAAACCCTTCCGTCTCTTTGAGCAACGGCCACAGCGCTTCCGGCAACGAGAAGTTGTAGTGGATGCCAGCGATGCACTGCATGGTCTTGCCGTAACGCAGGGCCAGACCCTTGCGATACACGTACTTGAGCTGTCCGATATTGGACGTGCCGTAGTAGGCAATCGGAATATCTTCCTCGGCCGGCAACGGGCACGGCATCGAGGGGCTCCACAGGTATTCGCTGCCCAGCTTGGTGTAGGCAAAGCGATGGATCTTGTCCAGGCTGCTCAGGGTATCGGCCGGGTTGGGCAGGGCCGGAGTGATGAACTCCAGCAGCGATTCCGAGTAGTCGGTGGTGATCTGTTCGTGGGTCAACGCGGCGCCCAGGGCTTCAGGGTGCGGCGTTTGCGCCAGTCGACCCTCACCGGTGACACGCAGGCATTCGCGCTCGATGCCGTGCAAGCACTGCTCTAGCAGGGAGAGGTGTTCGCGCTTGCCGAGCAGGGCCAGGCGGCGGTTGAGAAGTTCGCTCAAGTTGGATTCCTTCACGCGTCAGTCGCCCCAATATGGGGGTGGGCAGGACGGTCTACAAGGGTGAAGTTAAAACTGGCGTGATCGCCTGGTTTAGAGTCGATTTAACCCGCTCTGAAAATGCCGACTTCACTCCATGAATTTGGCTACAGCGCAGCGAGAAAATTCCGACGCCGTGATTGCAGCGCCGAAATTAACTCAAATCGGGGGTGGGGAGCTATAGGACAGCGAAGGTGCCCTGCGCTTTTGCGACAAGTCTTTCGTCTTGATACACGTCTGCCTCGACCACCAACGTGCGGCGACCGGCATGAATCACCCGGCTGGTGCACAGCACGTCACCGTCAGACACGGCGCGGATATAGTTGATCTTGCACTCGATGGTCGCGCTCTGCTGGTCGAAACCATGGGAGCTGGAACACGCCAGCCCCATCGTAATGTCCACCAGGCTGAAAATCGCCCCGCCATGGAGCTTGCCCGCGCGGTTGCGCAGTTGCGGCTCCAGGGTCAGGGCCACCTCGGCAACGCCCTCTTCAAGGCGTTGCAGGCGGCAGCCGATCAGTTCGCTGAACGCGCTCTGGGTCAAACCGGCCGGGATTTCCATCAGCGTTTTTTCAACTGTTTGGCGTTGGCGAACAGCGAGGCCATGGCGTTGTTGCTTGGCGCTGCGGTGGCGGTTTCCTTGCGCGGTGCGTTGTTCTGCGACTGGCGCGGCGCCGAACCCGGACGCGCGCCACGGGCACCGTCGATTTTCTCGCCGGGGGTGTCGCTCATGCGCATCGACAGGCCAACGCGTTTGCGCGGGATGTCGACTTCCATGACCTTGACCTTGACCACGTCACCGGCTTTCACCGCTTCACGCGGGTCCTTGATGAATTTCTCCGAAAGCGCGGAGATATGCACCAAACCGTCCTGATGCACGCCGATGTCCACAAAGGCGCCGAAGTTGGTCACGTTGGTGACCACGCCTTCGAGGATCATGCCCAGCTCAAGATCCTTGAGGTCTTCGACGCCGTCCTGGAACTCGGCAGTCTTGAACTCGGGACGCGGGTCGCGGCCCGGTTTTTCCAACTCTTGCAGAATGTCGGTGATGGTCGGAACACCGAAGGTTTCGTCGGTGTACTTCTTAGGATCCAGGCGCTTGAGGAACGCGGCATCGCCGATCAGCGAGCGGATATCGCGGTCGGTCTCGGCGGCGATGCGTTGCACCAGCGGGTAGGCTTCCGGGTGGACTGCGGAGGAGTCCAGAGGATTGTCGCCGTTCATTACGCGTAGGAAGCCGGCGGCTTGTTCGAAGGTTTTCTCGCCCAGGCGTGCGACCTTTTTCAGCGCTGCACGGGTTTTGAACGCGCCGTTTTCGTCACGGTGGGTCACGATATTCTGTGCCAGGGTGGCGTTGAGGCCGGAAATACGTGCCAGCAATGCAACAGAGGCGGTATTCACGTCCACGCCCACGGCGTTTACGCAGTCTTCCACCACCGCGTCCAGGCCGCGTGCCAGTTTCAGCTGCGACACATCGTGCTGGTACTGGCCGACGCCGATGGATTTAGGGTCGATCTTCACCAGTTCGGCCAGTGGATCCTGCAGGCGACGGGCGATGGACACCGCGCCACGGATCGACACGTCGAGGTCCGGGAATTCCTTGGAAGCCAGTTCCGACGCCGAGTACACCGAAGCGCCGGCCTCGGAGACCATGACCTTGGTCATCTTCATGGCGGGATACTTTTTGATCAGTTCGGCGGCCAGCTTGTCGGTTTCACGGCTGGCGGTGCCGTTGCCGATGGCGATCAGGTCCACCGCGTGCTTGGCGCACAGGGCGGCCAGGATCGCGAGGGTCTGGTCCCATTTGTTGTGCGGCACATGCGGATACACCGTGGCGTGGTCCAACAGCTTGCCGGTGGAGTCGACTACGGCCACCTTGCAGCCAGTGCGCAGGCCCGGGTCAAGGC
This sequence comes from Pseudomonas sp. C 49-2, assembly GCF_003970195.1. Classification (NCBI taxonomy): domain Bacteria; kingdom Pseudomonadati; phylum Pseudomonadota; class Gammaproteobacteria; order Pseudomonadales; family Pseudomonadaceae; genus Pseudomonas; species Pseudomonas sp. C 49-2. The sequence continues at coordinate 486,041 of NZ_RXYG01000002.1, read as the reverse complement.
CCAGGGTGGCGCGCGGGCCGGCCGGCGCGGCCAGCAGCAGGTCGTGCAGGTTGTGGGCGAACACGTTGATCGCCTCGGTCTCGGCGCCGTCGCGCAGCTCGCCGAGCAGGTCGGTTTCCAGGTGGGTGTAGATCTTTACCTTCCAGGTCCAGCGCACCACCTCACCAAGCCACTTGTCCGCAGGACGGTTCTGATTCTGGATGCCGAATTGTTGACCGATCATGCCTTCGCAGGGATGCATGGTGCCCGGCAACTCGTCGCCGACCTTCAGCGCAGAGCTGAGAATGCCTTCGTTGCGACCACGGAAAATGGCGAGCGCACGGTGGGACGGCATGCTTTTCAGCGGTTCGTCGTGTTCGAAGTAATCGCGGAACTTGGCGCCTTCCTCCTCTTTGCCGGCGATGACGCGGGCACTGAGAATCGCTTCCTGCTTCAGGTAAGTACGCAGTTTTTCCAGCAGGCTAGCGTCTTCGGCGAAGCGCTCCATGAGGATGTACTTGGCACCTTCGAGGGCGGCCTTGACGTCGGCAACGCCTTTTTCGGCATCGATGAAGCGGGCGGCTTCGGTGTCCGGAGTCAGCGATGGGTCGTTGAAGAGGGCGTCGGCCAACTCGCCCAGGCCAGCTTCCAGAGCGATCTGGCCCTTGGTGCGGCGCTTCTGCTTGTACGGCAGGTAGAGGTCTTCGAGGCGGGTTTTGGTGTCGGCGAGTTTGATGTCGCGCTCAAGCTGTGGGGTCAGCTTGCCCTGTTCCTCGATGCTGGCGAGGATGCTGATGCGCCGTTCGTCGAGTTCTCGCAGGTAGCGCAGACGCTCTTCCAGGTGACGCAACTGGGTGTCGTCGAGGCTGCCGGTCACTTCTTTACGGTAACGGGCGATGAAAGGCACTGTGGAGCCTTCATCCAGTAGAGCGACGGCCGCTTCGACCTGTTGTGGGCGTACACCGAGTTCCTCGGCGATGCGGCTGTTGATGCTGTCCATAAAACCACCTGAAATTCTGAAAAGCAGCTCGCAGGCCCGGAAAACAAGGCCCTGGGAGGCTGGTTGAGCGGCCCGACTGGCGCCGCTGCCTGGGTCAAGAGGCAGCCTATTGACCCTCGAAATCGAAAAAATCACACAAGCGGGTAAAAAAAGCCTCGGCATCAAACGGTAACGATCGGACGTTGCCCTGCACGACGGCGCCGCATTATAACCAGCGTTCTGCCCTAGGGGGGGATTGCGCCAACGGTTGTACGGCGCGGGTTCGCTGGCAGTAGAGGAAAAATCTGCTAACAATGCACACGGTGCGTATAACGGCAGCTAGGCCATAATGCGCGCCGAGATAAGAGGAGCATCTAATGAGCAGCACTGCACAAACTGCTGAAGGCGAAAAAATTCTCATCGTTGATGACGATCCGGGGCTGAGTAGCCTGCTGGAGCGTTTTTTCAACTCCAAGGGCTACCGTGCCCGCGCGGTGCCGAACACCGAGCAGATGGACCGCCTGTTGGGGCGTGAGGTGTTCAACCTGGTCGTACTCGACCTGATGCTGCCCGGCGAAGACGGCCTGACCGCCTGCAAACGCCTGCGCGGCGCAAACAACCAGATTCCAATTATCATGCTCACCGCCAAGGGCGATGAGCTGAGCCGCATCAAGGGCCTTGAACTGGGCGCCGATGACTACCTGGCCAAGCCGTTCAACCCTGACGAACTGATGGCTCGGGTCAAAGCCGTACTACGTCGCCAGGCACCGCCGGTTCCAGGTGCCCCAGGTAGCGAAGACGAGAGTGTCACCTTTGGCGACTACGAACTGTCGCTGGCGACCCGTGAGCTCAAGCGTGGCGATGAAGTACACATGCTCACTACCGGTGAATTCGCCGTGCTCAAGGCTCTGGTGATGAACGCTCGCCAGCCGCTGACCCGCGACAAGCTGATGAACCTGGCCCGTGGCCGGGAATGGGATGCGCTGGAGCGCTCCATCGACGTGCAGATCTCCCGTCTGCGTCGGATGATCGAGCCGGACCCGTCCAAGCCGCGGTATATCCAGACGGTGTGGGGCGTGGGTTATGTGTTTGTGCCGGACGGCAATAAAACCAGTTGATCGGTGATTTGCAGGGGCGGGCATCCTGGCGTTTGACTCCATAAGAGTCGGCGGGGTGTCCGGCGTCTGCAATTCTGCGAGCGCCGCTCGTTTCTGCAAGGTATCTAGCAGTCTTCTATGAAAACCCCGCTGTGGTTCCCCCAAAGTTTCTTCTCCCGCACCCTTTGGCTGGTGCTGATCGTCGTTCTGTTTTCCAAGGCACTCACGCTGGTTTATCTGTTGATGAACGAGGACGTGCTGGTGGACCGGCAATACAGCCACGGTGTCGCCCTGACGCTGCGCGCCTATTGGGCGGCAGACCCAGAGAACCGCGAGAAGATCGCCAAGGCCGCGACCCTGGTGCGTGTCGCCGGCGCGGGAGTGCCGGAGGGCGAGCAGCATTGGCCCTACAGTGAGATCTACCAGCGCCAGATGCAGGCCGAACTCGGTGAAGACACTGAGGTGCGGCTGCGCATGCACGTGTCGCCTGCGTTGTGGGTGCGTGCGCCAAGCCTGGGCGAGGATTGGCTGAAAGTGCCGCTGTACCCGCATCCGCTGCGGGGGCAGAAGATCTGGAACGTGTTGGGCTGGTTCCTGGCGATCGGTTTGCTTTCAACGGCGTCGGCGTGGATTTTCGTGCGCCAGCTTAATCAGCCTCTAAAACGCCTTGTGTTTGCCGCCCGTCAATTGGGCCAGGGGCGCAGCGTTCGCCTGCCGGTCAGCGACACGCCCAGTGAGATGACCGAGGTGTACGGCGCGTTCAACCAGATGGCGGAGGACGTCGAACAGGCCGGCCGCGAGCGCGAGCTGATGCTGGCGGGGGTGTCCCACGACTTGCGTACCCCGTTGACGCGACTGCGTTTGTCGCTGGAGTTGATGGGCAACCATACCGACCTCACCGACGACATGGTCCGCGACATTGAGGACATGGACGCGATTCTCGACCAGTTCCTGGCGTTTATCCGCGATGGCCGCGATGAAGTGGTGGAAGAAGTCGACCTGACCGACCTGGTGCGAGAGGTGGTGGCGCCCTATAACCAGAACGGTGAACAGGTGCGCATGCGCCTGGAGCCGATCCAGCCGTTTGCGTTGCGTCGGGTATCGATGAAGCGCCTGTTGAACAACCTGATCGGCAACGCCCTGCACCACGCCGGTTCCGATGTGGAAGTGGCGGCGTATGTGTCTGGCGACAGCGCTGCGCCGTATGTGGTGCTGAGCGTGATGGACCGTGGCGCGGGCATCGACCCGGATGAGCTGGAAGGCATCTTCAACCCCTTTACCCGTGGCGACCGTGCCCGAGGTGGCAAGGGGACAGGCCTGGGGTTGGCGATTGTGCGGCGTATAGCCTCGATGCATGGGGGCAACGTTGAGCTACGCAACCGCGAAGAAGGTGGCCTGGAGGCGCGCGTGCGTTTGCCGCTTGGGCTGATGTTGCCCCGCGACGCGGTCTGACCTTGTGTAGGAGCCGGCAAGCCGGCTCCTTCAGGTATTACGGTGGTGTCAGCCCTTGCCCTTGGTCCTGGTCATATTCGGCCCACCATTCTTCTCCAGATGCTGAATGATGATCCCCGCCACGTCCTTGCCCGTGGTGGTTTCAATGCCTTCCAAGCCCGGTGACGAATTCACCTCCATCACCAGCGGCCCGTGATTGGAGCGCAGGATATCCACACCCGCCACACTCAACCCCATCACCTTGGCGGCCCGCAGTGCGGTCATGCGTTCTTCCGGTGTGATCTTGATCAGGCTGGCGCTGCCGCCACGGTGCAGGTTGGAGCGGAACTCCCCTGGCTTCGCCTGGCGCTTCATCGCTGCAATCACCTTGTCGCCCACCACGAAGCAGCGGATATCCGCGCCGCCGGCTTCCTTGATGTATTCCTGCACCATGATGTTCTGCTTGAGGCCCATGAACGCCTCGATCACGGATTCGGCCGCTGTCGCGGTTTCACACAGCACCACGCCGATACCTTGGGTGCCTTCCAGCACCTTGATCACCAGCGGTGCGCCGTTGACCATGTCGATCAGGTCGGGGATGTCGTCGGGAGAGTGGGCAAAGCCCGTCACTGGCAGGCCGATACCCCGGCGCGACAGCAACTGCAGCGAGCGCAACTTGTCCCGTGAACGGGCAATGGCGACCGACTCATTGAGGGGGAACACCCCCATCATTTCAAACTGGCGCAACACTGCGCAGCCATAGAACGTCACCGAAGCGCCGATGCGTGGGATCACCGCATCAAACCCCTCCAGCGGCTTGCCCCGGTAGTGGATCTGCGGCTTGTGGCTGGCAATGTTCATATAGGCCCGCAACGTGTCGATCACCACCATTTCGTGGCCACGTTCGGTGCCGGCCTCAACCAGGCGGCGGGTGGAATACAGACGCGGGTTTCGCGACAGCACAGCAATCTTCATGCAGCACCTGGGACAGAAAGAGTAGAGACCGGAAACACCGGCTTGTCTTGAACGTACTTGATGCCGGGGTTGACCACCAGTTGGCCGTCAATCAAGGCTTTGGAACCCAGCAACAGCCGGTAACGCATGGCTTTGCGGCAGGCCAGGGTGAACTCCACCCGCCATACCCGATCACCCAGCGCCAGGGTGGTGCTGATGACATAGCGCACCTGCGCATGCCCGTTGGAGCTCTTGATGGTTTTCATCGTCACCAGGGGCGCTTCGCAGCGGCGGTGACGCAGTTGCACAACGCTGCCCAGGTGCGCGGTAAAACGCACCCACTTCTCACCGTCGCGCTCAAACGGCTCGATATCGGTAGCGTGCAGGCTTGAGGTGCTGGCACCGGTGTCGATCTTTGCGCGCAGGCCTGCCACTCCCAAGTCGGGAAGTGCCACCCACTCACGCAGACCCACAACGGTCAAATGGTCAAATGTCTTCAATATGGGTAACCGATCAATTCGCCCAGGCCTGAGGGGAAACCTCGGCCAGGGCCTTGAATGCAGGCTTGGCGAACCAATAGCCCTGCATCAGAAAAATTCCGCAGTCGGACAGGAAGTCACGCTCGCCGGCACTTTCGATGCCTTCGGCGATGACAGTAACCCCCAACTGCTCACAGATTGTGACAATCCCCTGAACGATGACCTGACGAACACGATCCTGATCGACATCGCGAATCAGCGCCATGTCGAGTTTGATCAAGTCAGGTTGGAAATCGGCCAGCAGGTTCAGCCCCGAATAGCCCGCGCCGAAATCGTCGATGGCGGTCTTGAAGCCGAATTCGCGGTATTCACGCAGAATATTCGTCAAATGGCGATAGTTATCTACATGCTCGCTTTCGAGGGTCTCGAAAATCAGCTGGTTCAACGGAAAATTATGCGCGCGAGCCGCCTCCAGGGTGCTACGGATGCACAGTTCCGGACGGTACACGGCGTTGGGCATGAAGTTGATCGAAAGGTGGGTTTGCATGCCAAGGGCCGCTGCCCCGGCAATTGCCTGGGTTCGACAGCGTTGGTCGAAGCGGTAGCGGTTGCTTTCGTTGACCTGGTCGAGCACCGACAGAGCCCCTTCGCCGTGGGGGCCACGCACCAGGGCCTCGTGGGCAAAGATCGAATGATCCCGCAGGTCTACGATAGGCTGGTAAGCGAATGCAAAATCGAACCCGAGGGGCTCGCTTTGCTGGCAACCCACGCAGCGCTGGTTGGGCGAGGTGAGTGAAAGGGGGAATTCGGTCACAGCATATCCTCGCGAAAACAGGGTACTACCTGGCGTATCTTAGGTGAGCCTTGGGGTTTATGCGTCGAAGGGTTTCAACGGTAAAGTTGCGACATTTTTCAGAGCGAGGAATTCAAGTGGCTCAAAAGCAGGAAGAGGAAGAAAAGGTCCGTCTGGACAAGTGGCTATGGGCGGCGCGTTTCTATAAAACCCGTGCCCTGGCGAAGGCCGCTATCGAGAGCGGCAAGGTGCATCATCGTGGCGAGCGCTGCAAGCCGGGCAAGGAACCGCGTGTCGGCGACGAGTTCCAGATTCGTGTTGGATTTGATGAAAAGACGGTCGTGGTTCAGGCGCTTTCCATCGTGCGCCGTGGTGCGCCTGAAGCACAGGCGTTGTACACAGAGACCGAGGCCAGTATCGCCAAGCGCGAAAACGCGGCGGCCATGCGCAAGGCGGGCGCCACCGGTATGACCATCGATGGCAAGCCGAGCAAGAAACAGCGCCGCGATCTGTTCAAGTTTCGCGACAGCGGCAATGACGACTAGCCTGAGTCGAATGGGCCTTTATGGTGAGCGGGCTTGCCCCGCGCTGGAGTGCGCAGCGCTCCCGCTTTTTTGAGGCCGCTCCGCAGCCTAGCGCGAGCAAGCTCGCTCACCACAAATTATTGCGCAGTTCTAACGACGCTCATTCGCCCGACGATTGGTAGGCGTGCAGCCAGCCCGAACACCGGCGCCGTGAGCCGCAGCAACCCAGCCGACACCTTCGCTGCGAACGGCGTGTAATACCCCCACCCCAGCGCCAACAGCGCCAACAACACACCGCCGATGTAGTCGTCCTGCCCCCAATGCGCACCCGCAACCAGGCGCGGCATCATAAACAGCAGCGCCAGGCCCCAGATCACGAGCAACTGGCCGATGCGCTTGGCGAACACCGTCATGAACATCCCCCAGATCAACAGCACCGATGCGTGATCCCCTGGAAAACTCTGGCTCGAGCGATCCTTCAATTCCCAGGTCTTCTCCAGCCCCGGGAAGTAGTCGCTCATCTGGATCGCTCCGCTGATCACCATCGATGGGCTGCTGTGTTGCCAGCCCATGTGCGCCGCGAATTTGGAAAACAGCATGCGGATAAACAGCAACAGCAGCAGAATGCCGACAAAACCGAACAGTGCCTGGCGCACCTGCACGGCCTTGAACACCCAGTCGCCGCGAATCAACAGCGCCAGCAGGATGACCCCGACCACCGCATCGAACGGCCGCAGACTGGCTACCGCCCATACGTGCAGCCAGGTCGAGTTGCTGGCCAGCGGGTCATTGAGCAGATGAAACAGCCACTCGTCGAAAAGCACACACAGCATCTGGCCCGTGGGCCACAGCCAGAAACACAGCAGCCCGATAGCCAGTAGATTGCAGAAGGCCCATCGCCCGAGGTTCCACTTGGCTTGGAACAAACCCGGATTGTTCATAAACTGTCCCTCACGGCTCTAGAAGACCGCACCAAAACGGTGCTAAAGCGTTTAATTCTATAAACCTTGTAATCAATTTGTCATCAATTCAGATACCCAGACCTATGACTGATCTACCGGATACCGACTTCACCCAACGCTTCATCTTTGACGAGAGCGACGCCCGCGGCGAGCTGGTCTCGTTGGAGCGCAGCTATGCCGAAGTCCTTGCCAAGCACCCCTATCCGGAGCCGGTCGCGCAACTGCTCGGGGAGCTGATGGCGGCGGCGGCGCTCCTGGTGGGCACCATGAAATTCGACGGGTTGTTGATCCTGCAGGCACGCTCCGAAGGGCCGGTGCCGATGCTGATGATCGAATGCTCCAGCGAGCGCGAAATCCGTGGTTTGGCCCGTTATGAAGCCGACCAGATTGCCCCGGACGCCACGTTGTCCGACCTGATGGCCAACGGCGTGCTGGCGATCACCGTCGATCCGACTGAGGGCCAGCGCTACCAAGGTATCGTCGACCTGGACGGCGAAACCCTGTCGGACTGCTTCACCAACTATTTTGTGATGTCCCAGCAGGTCGGCACCAAGTTCTGGCTCAACGCCGACGGCAAACGCGCACGCGGGATGCTGTTGCAGCAATTGCCACCAGATCGCATCAAGGACGAAGACGAGCGCACCGACAGCTGGCGCAAGCTGACGGCGCTGGCCGGCACCCTCACCGCTGAAGAGCAACTGGGCCTGGACAACGAAACCATCCTGCATCGCCTGTACCACGAAGAAGCCGTGCGACTGTTTGACGCACAAGGCCTGCACTTCAATTGCAGCTGCTCGCGCGAGCGTTCGGCCAATGCCTTGGTCAGCCTCGGCCTGGAAGATGCGCAAAACCTGGTGGTGGAGCACGGCGGCCATATCGAGATCGACTGCCAGTTCTGCAACGAGCGCTACCTGTTCGACGCGGCTGATGTCGCCCAATTGTTCGCGGGCGCAGGCATCGACACCCCTTCCGACACCCGCCACTAAAACGTTTAAGCACAGGTAAATCACCTGACAAACGCCGGATTAGCGCAGTTCTGACGGGAGGGCCCTACTCTTTTTGGGCTTTTCTGGCATAATCCGGCCCACTTTTTTCGCGGTAGTAGTGCGCAACTTTCTACTACAAAACGTTTGGAGCACTCGGCCATAGGCCGACGGGGAACCTCATGACGCAAGCCAACAACGCCGTATACACCGATCTGAGTGTTGACGATCTGGTTAAAGAAGCCCTGCAGCGTGGTGAAGGCGTGCTCGCCGATACTGGCGCGCTGGTCGTCGAAACCGGTCACCGTACTGGCCGTTCGCCGGTCGACCGTTTCATCGTTGAAGAGCCTTCCACCCAGGCTTCCATCGCCTGGGGCCCGATCAACCGCAAGTTCCCTGCCGACAAGTTCGATGCCCTGTGGGCTCGCGTCGAGGCATTCAACAACGCGCAAGAGCATTTCGTTTCCCACGTTCACGTAGGGGCGGCTGAAGACCACTACCTGGCCGTGAAAATGACCACCCAGACTGCCTGGCAGAACCTGTTCGGTCGTTGCCTGTTCATCAATCCGGCCCAGTACAACCCGGCCGGTCGTGAAGAATGGCAAGTGCTCAACGTGGCCAACTTCGAGTGCGTGCCAGAACGTGATGGCACCAACTCCGACGGTTGCGTGATCCTCAACTTCGCCCAGAAGAAAGTGTTGATCGCCGGCATGCGTTACGCCGGTGAGATGAAGAAAGCCATGTTCTCGGTGCAGAACTTCCTGCTGCCGGCTTCCGACGTGCTGCCGATGCACTGCGCTGCCAACATCGGCGAAGCCGGCGACGTGACCCTGTTCTTCGGTCTGTCGGGCACCGGTAAAACCACCCTGTCCGCCGACGAAAGCCGTTACCTGATCGGTGACGACGAACACGGCTGGGGCGAAGGCGTGGTGTTCAACATCGAAGGCGGTTGCTATGCCAAGTGCATCGACCTGTCCGAGAAGAACGAGCCGGTCATCTGGAAAGCCATCAAGCACGGCGCCGTGCTGGAAAACGTGGTGATCGACGAGGCCAAGCACGCCGACTACACCAACGTCAGCCTGACCCAGAACAGCCGCGCCGCCTACCCGCTGGAGCACGTTGCCAAGCGTTCCGAGAAGAACCTGGGCGGCGAGCCAAACGCGGTGATCTTCCTGACCTGCGACCTGACCGGCGTACTGCCGCCTGTGTCGATCCTCAGCGAAGAACAAGCGGCCTACCACTTCCTGTCCGGTTACACCGCACTGGTGGGCTCGACCGAAATGGGTTCCGGCGGCGGCATCAAGTCGACCTTCTCCACCTGCTTCGGCGCACCGTTCTTCCCGCGCCCGGCTGGCGAATACGCTGAGCTGCTGATCAAGCGCATCCGCGGCTTCGGCTCCAAGGTCTACCTGGTCAACACCGGCTGGACCGGCGGCGGCTACGGCGTCGGCAACCGCTTCAACATCCCGACCACTCGCGGCGTGATCGCAGCGATCCAGAGCGGCGCGTTGATCGGTGCAGAAACCGAACACCTCGACACGATCAACCTCGACGTGCCACTGGCCGTACCGGGCGTTGAAACCGGCCTGTTGAACCCACGTAACACCTGGGCTGACAAGGCTGCCTACGACGAAGCGGCGAAGGCACTGGCGGGTCTGTTCATCGAGAACTTCAAGAAGTTTGAAGTGAGCGATGCGATCAAGGCTGCGGGTCCTAAGTTGTAAGATTCGAGCGTTGTGAAAAAGCCGCCTCTTGCAGGCGGCTTTTTTGTGCGCGAACGCTTAGTCGGCGATGTGCAGAACCACTGCGCCGACCAGTACCAGCACGACGCCCAATACCTGCACCACCGACAACCGCTCCTTGAAAAACACAAACCCCAAAATCGCCGCAATACCACCTGACAACGTACTGATCACCGTCACCACCGACACCGACCCCGCCATCGCCCCCCAGGAAAACGCCGAGAACCCACCCAGGTTCATCAAGCTCGCACCGGTCAGCGTCGCGCAGTTTTTCAGCGGTGGGATTTTCAGGCCGTCCTTGACCTTCAGCACCATCACCACCAATACGCATAGCCCCACCAGGTAACCGAGCCAGAGCATGGTGATCGGTCCCAGCGCCGGCAGTGTGTAGCGGCCTTGCAGCCAGAAACTGATGCCATACAGCAAGGCGGCGAGCATGGCGTAGGCGATGGACAGGCGTGGATTGTTGTGGGGGGCGCCGTTGTCCTTATGAATGCTGGAGAGGATCACGCCGATCACGCACACGGCGATGCAGCCCAGTTGCGTCAGGCTAATGTGCTCGCCGCTGGCCCAGGACAGCAGTGTGGTCACCACGCCGTAGGACGTCACCAGCGGCGCGACGATGGCGGCTTTGCCAAGGGCGAAGGCCTTGGACAGCGCAAGGGCGCCGGAGACGGTGAGCAGGGCGGCGGCGACGCCCAGGAGCCAGACGCTCAGCGGGGCGTCGAGGGATTTGAACAGCAAGCTTGGGAGAATGACCAACAGCAGGGTCATGATCAGAAAGCCCAAGGCCTGACCGAAATACACCGCGCGTTTAACGCCCACGGCTCGGGCGTTGAGGCCCACGAGAAAATCCGTACCACCCCAGAGCAGGGCGGCCAGCAGGCCCATCATTACGTCCATGTAAGGTCCTTTTCGAAGGCTCAATTTCCAGTAGGAGCCCGGCTTGCCGGCGAGGAGGCCCTCAGGACCGCCATCGCCGGCAAGCCGGCTCCTACAGTTAGCTCAGGTTTTCCAGCGTCTGCGTGTCCCAGCTGTGGGTCTTGATGGCCAGGTAGAGCATGCCCAGCGTCAGCGGCACTTTTTCGCCGCGGCCCTTGGCGCGGCGTTTGAGAAACACATCGAACGTCGGCGGATTGAAGTAACGATAAGTGTCGAAGTCGCCCAGGTCGAGCGCAAATTCCTGCTCCAGTGCTTCCATCAGTTGCTTGGCCTCACTGCCGTCGCAGCCGAGGTCGAAGTTGATTGAGGTTTGCAAGCGGATCGTCTTGTGTCTTGGCAGGCCGACTTCCTCGTGCAGCAGTTGCAGGAGTTGCTGCATGACGGGGTCTTCGGGCAAGTTGGGGGCGAGGTTCATGGTGGGGGCACGCAGGAGTGGGTGAGGGGAACGGTTGCGGCGAAGCGGGTATTTGTTTCGAGTGATGAAGAGTGCCAAGCCTATCAAGAATATGAAGACAGGGAGGAAGGGCATTCTGAGGGTGCGGTCGGTAATCTGATAATGAAGCAACAGGTAGAACCCGAGAAAACACACTAATTGCAGGCAGAAATTCATGGTTTCTGGTACGCCTTAGCTTCGAGTGTCCGGGTGTCCCAGTACTTGGCTTTGACGGCTTTGTAGAGCATGTCGATGGTTAGAGGGCGCTTTCCCGTGCTGCCTTTTTCCACATATCGCAAATAGGCATCAAAGCCGCGACGCTTGAAGTAGCGGTTGCTGTTGTAGTCACCTGGTCTTAAACCGAAATCCAGCTTCAGGAGGGCCATCAATTGCTTGGCTTCGGCACGATTACACCCGAGATCGTGGTTGACTGACGTCTCGAGGGAGATGGTTTTGTGTTTGGGCAGACCGATGCCCTCATGCAAAATTTGCAAGAGGTGGAGCATGAGCGGGTCATCAGGAAAGTCCGGCGCAAGGTTCAAGGTCGGGGCGATGAGTAAAGGGTGCGTGGTTTTAGCCCTGCGATAGATATTTTGGGTGCTCAATAACCCGATGCCTGTCACGAAGGCGACTATCGGCAGGCTTTCAAGCCGTGCCTCTCTGATCCAAGAGGTGGCATATACCAGGAGTGTTGGGCCAGCTGCCAATAGGCAGAGTCCAAGCCATCTTCTGAGTAAAGGCAGCTTTATTATTCTGTCGACTATGATGGCCAGTGCGAGAAGAGGCAGTAAGTTGATCCACTGAAGGTATTCATTCATTGCATTAGCCACCCTGGAACTGCCGGACCATAGCCGACAGTGATCGCTGGGGGCCAATTCCGCCGTTGACCTGGGCGTCGAGGCCAACTACCACATCACCTGCGTGATAGCTGCGAATGGTCCCTTTAATAATCAGGCCAGCAGCTGCGCCAGCGGCGAACCCAACGGCAGGCGATGCCAGGCTCATGGGGGCTGACACGGCGCTGCTGATTAATCCTGCAACGATCTCCCCACGAGTGTTGAGTAAGTCAGCTTGTTGCCGGGTAAGCGGTTTGGAGATCGCAACCGTCATTTTGCAAGGCAGATCGCGAGCAAGCATTTTTCTGTAGAGATCTAGGAGTTCTTGGCGCACTTCGTTTGCAGACGTACCTGCTTCCAGCAGGCAGAGGTTTACCAGTGCAGAGTGATTGGCAGGCAGGACGACAAAACGCAGCACCGTGAAGGTAACCCCGTAGTGGCTGATATGTTGAGTCCTTTCGATGTTCACGGGTATTTGCCGGGGGCTGTTGAAAGGGCGCTAGTTTCAGTCAGAGAAAGGTGAGTTTTGTAGAGGGGCGGGCAGGAATTTTAAGCAGTTTCGGAAGGGGATGTCGTGGTGTTTGGAGGTTTCTTACAGGGCTTTCTTGGATTTTTGGGTCGGCAGTGATTTTCGGTTGTTAAAGCGTTCAGTTGTAGGAGCGAGCTTGCTCGCGAAGAACTCAATTACGCTACGGTTATACAGAGTTACCGTGTCATCGTTGACGATCTTCGCGAACAAGCTCGCTCCTACGAAAGGTTACAGCTTAGGTGTACGGCTGTTGAGGTTGCAGCTGCACGTGCTGCGCTGCTTCCAGCAGATCACAGCCGTCCTGAACCAGAAGGTACAAGGCGTTGGTTATGTGGGAAATATCTTTGAGGTCGGCGTGTTCGAAGGTCAGGCCGGAAAAGGTTTCAAGCAGGTCCGTAGCGGCGCGGATGCGTTGATGGGCGGCGGACTGGATGTCTTCGGCTTTGGCTTGAGTGTCGATGATAAGCGGATGGGTATCGGTGAAGTTGGTGCGAAGAACGCGATAGCGATTGGTTGAAACGTTAGGCTTTGTCATTGCAGTGTTCCAATACAGATTCAAAGAAATACGCCAAATGAGTTGGCATGTTTTGTCTCTGCTGTTTTTCGGGTGACCAAGCCCGGTCGCTGATTTGGCAGCGACGAAGCGAACCCTAGAAGTGAGTCAGTTTCCGGGCAATAAACAGATGGTTTAACTGGCAGGGTTCGATCAGTTGCCGACAGGCCGAGTCACACACCGCTCAAAAATCGCCTCCAACCCCCGGTAATCACACGCCACCGCATCAATATTCGCCGGTATCCACGCCGCGTGTTTCACCAGCCACCAATTCACCGAAAACCCCGCGTTGACGATGATCTGCTCGAACAAGATCCGTTGCGCCCGGCCGTTGCCTTCGCGGAAGGGGTGGATGACGTTGAGGTCGCCGTAGGCCTCGGCAATCTGCGTGATCAGCTCAGCCTGACTCACACCGACATACCAGTTGGACGCTTGCATACGCCGGATGATCTTTGCCGCTTCCGGTGGGATGCGTTCCGGGGTGCAGAACAGGGTATCGCCTTTCTGGATATTGACGCTGCGCAATTCGCCGGCCCAGTCGTAGAGGTCGCCGAACAGGGTGCGGTGGATATGTTGCAGGCGGTCGAGGTCGTAGGGCGGTGGGAAGAGGGGAAGGTTGCCTACGGCGATTTCGGATAACTCCCGCTCGGCCTGGTGCAAGCGGGTCTCGTCGTGCAAATCGAGGCGGTTGCGCAGGACGCTGCTACCGGGATAGCAGTACGGATCCTGGCCCACCCGGTATTTGTCGAGCATCAGCGTGGGGTGTTGCGGTACTTGGCGAGGACGGCTTCGCGGGTCGGCAGGGGTTTGTCGACGTCGGCGGGCTGGGTGTCGAACCCTTCGAGGCGCAGGCTGGCCAGGTAATTGGAACGGCGGATCTTGTGGTAGTGATCCTGTTTTTGCTCAAACGTCGGTTCGCTCATGGCAGCGTACTCCTGGGTAGCAAGGCTTGATTGTAGCGCAATGCTTCAGTAGGTAGGCGTGATAAAAACCACGTCACATTCTGTACAAAAATTCCGCCAGCGGCCGGATTTCAGCGTATGTTTCACCGCAAAATCTTGTAGGGCGATTCCGTCCACTACTTAAAGGGAGTTAAGCATGGGTTTGCTGCGTGTCGCCTCGGCGATGTCTTTGTGTGCGGTGGCGTTTTCGGTCCAGGCCGAGCAATTGCCGATTGAAGTGCTCAGTGCGGTGGTCAAGGACCAGAAAATCGCCGACGCCGAAGTGCTGCTGCAGCGCAACGGCGCGCAAAACGTGGTGGGCCGCACCAACGCCCAGGGCCAGGTCACGCTGACCAGCGAAGCTGCTGACGACGCCACCAGCCTGCTGATCATCAAGAAACCCGGCTACTCCAACCTGGTGGTGAAGTGCCCGTGCAAAGGCATGACCTACGCCATCAGCCCGGTCATGGAAAACCTCGACGGGCTGCGCGTGGTACTGACCTGGGGCAAAACCCCGGAAGACCTCGACTCCCACATGATCTTCCCCGGCAACAATATCTACTTCGAGAACAAGACCGGCACCGACGCCGAACTGGATGTGGACGACGTCGACAGTTACGGCCCGGAAACCATCACTCTGCAGAAAAAGCACTACGGCGAAAGCTACGTGTATGCCGTGCATGACTTCACCAACGGCGGCAATCCAAGCTCGCGCCAACTGTCCAACAGCGAAGCCAAGGTGTTTGTGTACATGGGCCAATCCCTGGTACGCACCTACTACGTGCCGAAAAACCGCAGCGGTAACCTGTGGACCGTGTTCCGCATGACTGGCAGCGGCGACTTCCAGGACATCAACACCTTCAGCGGCGTGACCGTGAATGCCGCGAATGTGCTGAACGAAGTCAAACCGCTGCTGGATGACAGCGTGGCCCTGACCGCTGTTGCGGTCAGCTCTTCCGCACAAACCGATGCGAAACGTCTGAACGTCCAAGGTGAAGCGGCCTACCAGGCGGGTAACCTCGACCAGGCCATCGACCTGTTCCGTCAGGCGATCGAGTTGGACAATGGTTTCGGCAAGGCCTACGGCAACCTGGGCTTGGCGTATCAGAAGGCTGGCAACACGGCCGAGTCGATCTGGGCCAATCGCAAGGCCATCGCCCTGGCAACCGGTGCGAATGCTGCGACGGTGCGTGCTGGCGCCTATTACAACATTGCGCGGATCTATGAAGCGGCGGGGCAGTTTGCCGATGCGTTGCGTCACTACCAGTTGGCCAAGGAGCAAAAGGCCAACCCGGTGTACGACACGGCGATTGAGCGGGTGCAGAACCGCTGATCGATAGCCAACACGTTTACCGACAACGCGCCCCAGTGGCGCGTTGTTTGTTTGGGGGGATAGCTACAGTCGCGAGGCTGCGTCGAGGTCCATCAATCCCCGTCCATAGGCTTCGCTGTTGGCATAGATTCCGGTTCGATTCGCCGTACTGAGCAGGCGCTCACGCACTTGTTGCGGTGTCATTTCGGGAAAGCGACTCTGCAATGCCGCCAAGGCGCCACTGACCAACGCAGCGGCCGGCGATGTGCCGGCGGTGGGTCCGTAGCTGCCATCCTTGTTGGTGGTCAACAACCCAGCACCACCATCGCCTCCTGGCACCGCGATGCACCAGCGTGCCGCGAGGCCGCAATAATTGGATTTGAGATTGATGGCCGTGCCGTCGTTCTTGAGGGCCATGACGGCTATCCAGCCTTTCTCCAGTTCCGGCACCAGCGCGGGCAGGCCGGGTTCTGCGAGCGGCTCACGCTTGACCTCGTTACCTGTTGAGAAAACGAATACGGCCCCTTCCGCCACCCGTTTTTTTGCCACGCCCAACGAGTCACCCATCAGGCGCTCGTAGATGGGAACCTCGTTGGTGTTGGCTTCAATGGGGTTCGCCCATGAGTTACTGAAAATGCGTGCCCCTTTGGTATAGGCGAGCTCCCAGGCCTGGGCGATTTCACTGTCGAAGTAGAACGGCTCCTTGTCATCACCAAAGCGCATGGGGATCAACTGGGCGTTGAAGGCGATGCCGTGGATGCCCTGGTCATTCTTGTTGGCGGCGAGAATACCGGCCATCTGGGTGCCGTGGCCCTTTATGTCGAGGGTGCCTGGCTGTTGTGTCACAAAGTCATAGCCCGGATCGGCCACGCGCCCATGAAACTCAGGTAGTGCCTGGTTGAGCCCTGAGTCGATCAGCGCGACTTTAACGCCCTGGCCGGTGCCGCCCCGCGCGTATAGGGAGGACGCTTTCACAATGGGCAGGGCTTTTTGCTCGAAGTATTCGGGCGTTTCAAAATGCTGTGTGTCCAGTTCGGTAGGCATTGGGGCGGGGGCGGCGACACAGCCAAGCAGCAACAGCGGCAGCGTGAACATGGCGAGGTGTTGCGGTGAAAACAGTGCGCTTCGAGACATCCACGACTCCTTGTCGGGGGTAGGTGATCTGGCGTGTTACTGTCTGCGTTTTTGCGCGGGCTTGCTGGTTTTCTCTGTATCAGTTTGTAGCGTTTATCCCCGACCTTTTCTTGATCCCTGATCTATGTTTTTGATTCCTTCAGCGGTCAACGGAGTGACAGCCTATGCACGACACCCTCCAGCAGGTTTTTGGTTATCCACAGTTTCGTCTGGGCCAGGAAGAGACAGTCAGTGCCGTACTGGCCGGCCGTTCGGCAGCGGCTATTTTCCCAACCGGTTCGGGCAAGTCCCTGTGCTACCAATTGTCGGCGGTGTTGCTGCCGCACCTGACGCTGGTGGTGTCGCCGCTGTTGGCGCTGATGCAGGACCAGTTGGGTTTCCTGCAGCGCCACGGCATTTCGGCGGGCAGTATCGATTCGGCCCAGAGCCGCGAGGACGCCAATGAGGTGATGGCCCGCGCGCGTTCGGGCGAGTTGAAGATCCTGATGATTTCCGTTGAGCGCCTGAAGAACGAGCGCTTTCGTAACTTCCTGCAAAGCGTGCGGATCTCGCTGTTGGTGGTGGACGAGGCGCACTGTATTTCCGAGTGGGGCCACAACTTCCGTCCGGACTATTTGAAGCTGCCGGACTACCAGCGTCAGTTCAATATCCCACAAGCGCTGCTGTTGACGGCTACAGCGACGCCCAAGGTGATTGCCGACATGCAGGCCAAGTTCGCCATTGCGCCGGACGATGTGGTCACCACGGGCTTCTACCGGCCCAATCTCAACCTGTTGGTGGAGCCGGTCAGCGGCGCGGACAAGCGTCGTCGGTTGGTGCAGTGGATGAGCGAGCGTGCCGATCAGCCGAGTATCGTCTACGTCACCCTGCAGAAAACCGCCGAGCAGATTGCCGATCATTTGAACCGCAACGGCATCCAGGCCGAGGCGTATCACGCCGGTTTGCCTCACGATAAACGCGAGGGTATCCAGCAGCGTTTCATGGGCGGGCGCGCCAATTGCATCGTCGCGACCATCGCGTTTGGCATGGGCATCGACAAAAGTGATATCCGCAATGTGGTGCACTTCGACCTGCCCAAGTCCATCGAGAACTACAGCCAGGAAATCGGCCGCGCGGGGCGTGATGGGCAACCGTCCGATTGCTTGGTGTTGGCCAACCGCGACAGCCTCAATGTGCTGGAAAACTTCGTGTACGGCGATACGCCGGAGCAGGAGGGCATTCGGCGGGTGCTCGAAGAATTGCAGGTCGCTCGAGGCGATGGGCAGTGGGAGTTTTTGCTCAGGTCCTTGTCGGACCACAGCAACATCCGCGAGCTGCCGTTGAAGACGCTACTGGTGCAGTTGGAGCTCAAGGGCGTGATTGCGCCGCGCTATGCGTTTTATGCAGAGTACCGTTTCAAGTACCTGATCGAACCTGAGGCTTTGCTCGCGCGCTTCTCTGGTGAGCGGCAGCAGTTCGTCGCGGCGATCATCCAGGTGTGCAAGCGGGCCAAGACCTGGGCGACGGTGGATTTTGACGCGCTTTATCAACAGCACAATGCCGAACGCAGCAGGGTGGTGAAGGCGCTGGATTACTTCCAGGAGCAAGGCCTGATCGAGCTTGAGAGCAAGCAGATGACGGAGGTCTATAGCTTGCTTGATACCGCGTTTGACCCTGATGTATTGAGCAAAGAGTTATACACAGGCTTCAAGCAGCATGAGGTGGGCGAAGTCGCACGGATTCACGCAATGCTCGATCTGTTCGCCACCGAACACTGCCTGGGTCAACGCCTGGCGCAGTATTTCGGCGATGAGAACGCGCCCCAGCGCTGTGGGCACTGCTCGGTGTGCCACGGCAACGTTGCGCACCTTCCACCGCCGCCAGATTTGCCGCCGCTTGTGGATAAAAACTTCATGGGGCTTTGCGGTGATTTTATCCACAGGCATCATGAACACACCGGCCACTTGCCGGGAGCGGAACGCCTGACGCGTTTCCTCGGCGGCATCAGTGTGCCGTTATTCACCAAGTTGAAGGCGCGGGGCATTCCGGGCTTTGCTGCGTTGGAGGATTATCCGTACGCCGAGGTACGCGAGTGGGCCCAGGCCCATTTGAATGACCTGTAACTCACTTTAACGAGATGACCCGATGCCTGACTCAGTGCCTCAACGCAGCGATTACCCGCACTTCCAACCGATCATCACGCGCTGGCACGACAATGATGTGTATGGCCATGTGAACAACGTGACCTACTACAGCTTTTTCGACACGGCGGTGAATACCTACCTGATCGAGCAAGGTGGGCTGGATATTCATGACGGTGAAGTGGTGGGGTTTGTGGTGAGTTCGGCGTGTGATTATTTTGCGTCGATCGCCTTTCCCGAGCGCATCGAAATCGGCCTGCGGGTGGGCAAGCTGGGCAACAGTTCAGTGCAGTACGAATTGGCGGTGTTCAAGGCAGGCGAAGAAGAAGCGTGTGCGGCGGGGCGCTTTGTGCATGTGTTTGTGGATCGGGGTTCGAACCAGCCGATGACGATTCCGGGGATGTTGCGCGAGGCGTTGCAGCGGTTGGTGGTGTAGGCGCGAACGCCTACACCCTCAGGCCTTAGCGGTGACGGTAGTGATGCTTGTTCTTGCGATGGCCATAGGCATGCCCGCGGCCAGGGTGATCATCGCGGTCATAACGACGGTTATCACGCCCACGGGAGCGACGATCATCGTCATCGCTCTTGTTGCCCATGTAGTTGCCCAGCGCGCCACCTGCACCGCCGCCGGCCGCTGAGCCGATCAGAGCACCGGTGCTGCCGCCGACACTGCGGCCCACTACGTTGCCGCCGGCCGCGCCCAAGGCGCCACCAATGGCCGCTTCGCCACGGCTGCGTTTGTCCGCACCCACCGCACTGCCGCCTGCGCCGCCCAGGGCTGCGCCGATGGTCGAGCCGGTGTTGCCGCCGATCGACTGGCCGACTACCGAACCTAAAACCCCGCCCAATGCGCCGCCCACACCGGCTTCGGTGGTGCCACCGGCCATGGCTGCGCCACTGACCAGGCCAAGGGACAACAAGAGAATCGAGGAGAACTTCATTAGGGGAAACCTCAAGGGGATGACGGCGCGATCCTGAGGCTGTATCGGGAGGGTGACAACAGAAATCCGACCAGTAACACGAGTTGTACACAATTCGCTAAGTTACTGTTTTTGTTGTGGAACTTAAGTGGTTTTTGTGAGTCTTTAACTACTTCGGAAAGGCCGCTTTTATGCAAAAGCGGCCTTTTTTGTGCCCGAAGGTTTATGCAGAGCGCGCCATGATCAGGCCATTGTCACTTGCCGCTTCCAACCGAATTGCCACGAACTTCGACGTCGGCGTATGGCTGCCATCCCCGGTGCTTTCCAGCGGCACCAGCGGGTTCACTTCCGGGTAATAGGCCGCAGCCTGCCCGGCCGGAATATCAAACGCCAGCAGGGTAAAGCCCTTCACCCGGCGCTCGCGGCCGTCTTCCCACAGCGACACGATGTCGGCTTTCTGCCCCGGCTTGAAGCCCAGGCGGATGATGTCGGCCTCGTTGACGAACAGCACGTCACGCTGGCCCTTGACCCCACGGTAGCGGTCATCCAGGCCATAGATGGTGGTGTTGTACTGATCGTGGGAACGCATCGATTGCATGATCAGGTCCGGCACCTTGCCCGTCGCGTGGGTGCGCTCGTGGATCAGGTCCTTGGGCAGGATGTTCGGACGGAAGTTGGCGCGCCCCGACGGGGTGTTCCAGCGGCGTGCGCCGGCGGAGTTGCCCAGGTAGAAACCACCCGGATTCTTGATCTTCTCATTGAAGTCCTTGAAACCCGGGATGGTATCGGCAATCAGGTCGCGGATGCGGCCGTAATCGGCCACCAGCCAGTTCCAATCCACAGGCTTACTGCCCAGGGTGGCGGCAGCGATACCGGCCAGAATCGCAGGCTCTGACTTCATCAGCTTCGACAGCGGCTGCAACTGGCCGTTGGAGCCGTGGACCATGCTGAACGAGTCTTCCACCGTCACCGCTTGCGGGCCGTCGGCCTGGATGTCGATGTCGGTACGGCCCAGGCACGGCAGGATCAGCGCGTCTTTGCCGTGCATCAGGTGGCTGCGGTTGAGCTTGGTGCTGATCTGCACGGTCAGGTCGCAATTGCGCAGGGCTTCGAAGGTGCGCGGGCTGTCCGGCGTGGCTTGGGCGAAGTTGCCACCCAGGCCGATAAACACTTTGGAGCGGCCTTCAAGCATGGCGTGAATCGCTTCGACCACGTTGTGGCCGTTGACGCGCGGCACCTGGAACTGGAAGCGACGTTCCAGGGAGTCGAGGAACGCCACGGGCGGACGTTCGTTGATGCCCATGGTGCGGTCGCCCTGCACGTTGCTGTGGCCACGCACTGGGCACAAGCCGGCGCCTGGGCGGCCGATGTTGCCGCGCAGCAGCATCAGGTTGGCGATTTCCTGGATGGTCGGCACCGAATGGCGGTGCTGGGTGATGCCCATCGCCCAGCACATGATCACGTTCTTGCCTTTGGCGTACATGCGCGCCGCTTGCTCGATCTCGACCAGGGTGAGGCCGGACTGTTCGACGATTTCATCCCAGGAGGTGTCGTCGATCTTGCCCAGGTACTCCAGCACGTTGGCCGTGTGTTCGTTGAGGAAGTCGTGGTCGAACACGGCTTCTTTGCCTTCGGCCTGGGCCTGGCGCTCCCACAGCAGCAGGAACTTGGCCATGCCGCGCAGGATGGCCATGTCGCCACCCAATGCAGGGCGGAAGTAGGCGGTGTTGGTCGGTTTGTCACCGTTGGTGAGCATTTCCAGCGGATGTTGCGGATGCTGGAAGCGTTCCAGGCCGCGCTCTTTCAGCGGGTTGATGCACACCACTTGGGCGCCGCGTTTGACCGCCTCGCGCAGCGGTTCGAGCATGCGTGGGTGGTTGGTGCCGGGGTTCTGGCCCCAGACGAAGATCGCATCGGCATGCTCAAAGTCATCAAAGGTCACGGTGCCTTTGCCGACGCCCACGCTTTGCGCCAGGGCAACGCCGCTGGCTTCGTGACACATGTTCGAACAGTCGGGAAAGTTGTTGGTGCCGTAGGCGCGCACGAACAGCTGATACAGGTACGCCGCTTCGTTGCTGGCGCGGCCCGAGGTGTAGAACTCGGCCATGTCCGGGCTCGGCAGGGCGTTGAGGTGCTTGCCGACCAGGTCGAAGGCCGCTTCCCAACTGATGGGCTGGTAGCGGTCGGTTTCGGCGTCATAGCGCATCGGCTCGGTCAGGCGGCCTTGGTATTCCAGCCAGTAGTCACTTTGCTCCAGCAGGGCAGTCACGCTGTGTTTGGCGAAGAACGCCGCATCGACGCGGCGCTTGGTGGCTTCCCAGTTCACCGCCTTGGCGCCGTTTTCGCAGAACTTGACCATGCCGCTTTCCGGGGAATCACCCCAGGCGCAGCCAGGGCAATCGAAGCCGCCGTTCTGGTTGGTCTTGAGCATCATGCGCAGGTTTTTCAGCGCGTTGTCGCTGGTCAGCCAGGCCTGCGCCACGCTGATCAGTGCGCCCCAGCCGCCGGCCGGGCCCTTGTAGGGCTTGTAGCGCGGGGTTGGGGTTTGGTCGGCTTGGTGGTGCTGGCTCATGGCTGATTCTCCATCGCAGGACTGTAGACCCGCGGCGCACTTTTCTGCGGCAGGTGGATGAGATTGAGGTTATGCCGGCGGGCCCATTGCAGGGCCAGGCCGGTGGGTGACGACAGGCTGACCAGGGTCTGGATGCCCGCGCGCAGGACTTTCTGGATCAACTCCAGGCTGCAACGGCTGGTGACAATCGCCAGGCCGCCTTCGGTCGGAATCTCTTGGCGGATCAAGGCGCCGATCAATTTATCCAGGGCGTTGTGCCGGCCGATGTCTTCACGGCCGAGCAACAACTCGCCTTGGCCGTTCATGAACACCGCTGCATGCACGGCGCCGCTGTATTGGCCCAGGGGTTGAAAGGCGCTGATGCGTTGGCGCAGGCCATCCAGCCATTCGGCGGGCGGCAAGGGCGCGCCGGGCAATACCTGGAGGTCTGGGAGGGCCTGTTCAACGGCTTCCACGCCACACAAGCCACAGCCGCTGGTGCCGGCCAACTGGCGGCGCTGCTGCTTGAGGTTCCAGAAGGCGCGGCTGGAGATTTGCACCTGAGCGTATTGGGTCGAGCCCGAACCGCTGAGTTTCAGGTCATAAATATCGCTTACGTCGGCGATAATGCCGCTACCGATACTGAAACCGACTATAAAGTCTTCCAGGTCCGTCGGCGTTACGAGCATCACCGCTTGGCTGATGTCGTTGTAGGCAATCGCCAACGCCACTTCTTCTGCCAAGGCGGTGGTGGCGGATTCCGTGTGTTCGAGATTGCAATACTGGTAGCTCTGGCTGGCGGCGGGCGCTGGCGTTTCGAGAGCGGGCGCCGCGCAGACTGGGCGCTTGGCGTTCATGGGGCAGTACCACCGGCGGATTGATCAGTGTTTAGACTAGGCGCGACAAAGCGTCGCGTCTAATTGCCAGTACTGATCTACCGATAGATGACGTCGATCAAGGTTCGTTTTGCGATTTCTGATACAGCGCGAAACACGCCTCGGCCAGTGCGGAGCGCGGGGCGCTGCGCCGCATGATCAGCCCCAGGCGCGCGAGGGTGTGGGCGTCTTCGATCGGCTGCAGCCGCAGGTGCTCGGTGAGTGCGTCCAGGCCGCCATCTAGCGGCATGACCGCGCAACACAATCCACCGTGCACGGCTTGTAACAATTGATGGACGGCGTCGGTCTGCAGCAGCGGTTGCGGGTTGAGCCCACGGCTGTGGAAGTTGTGGTCGATGGACTGGCGAAAGTGCATGCCGCTGGTGAGCATGCCCAGCGGCAACTCGATCAGCGCCTCCCAGCTCAACGGCGTATTACCGAAGCTGAAGAAGCGCTGGTCGTAGAGCAGGCCCATACGGGTTTCGCCCAAGGCCAGCGAGTCGAAGCGCTCGTTATCCAGACGCTCCAGGTAAGACACGCCCAGGTCCAGCCGGTTACTCGCCAGTTGTTCAAGAATCTGCTCCGAGCTGAGGGCCGACAGCTCGAAGCGCAGGCTTGGGTGTTCTTTATGCAGTTGCTGCATCAATGCCAAAGGATCAAAGCTCGACAGCGGCACCACGCCCAGGCGCAACGTACCCACCAGGTTGCCGCGACAGGCTGCCGCCTCGGCCTGCAAGCCGTCATAGGCGGCCAGCACCGTGCGTGCCCATGCCAACACGCGCTCGCCCGGTGCGGTAAAGCTTTCGAAGCGCTGGCCGCGATTGACCAACGGTAGGTCAAGCTCTTCTTCAAGGTTACGTAAGCGCATCGACAGCGTCGGTTGGGTGATGTGGCAACGCGCCGCCGCCTGGCCGAAATGACGGGTTTCGTCGAGGGCGATGAGGAATTTCAGCTGTTTGATGTCCATCTTCGCTCCAGGGCTTATTCCAATGGCGGGGGGATTCTAGCGCGTTTGGGTCTTTGGTCGGGCTGGAACCCAAATCTGTAGGACTGGTCTAGTCTTGGGCATCTGGAAATCAAATCCCAAGGAGAGCGCACTATGAGCATTTTCAGCTTTATCAAGGAAGCCGGCGAAAAGATTGTCGACCTGTTGACGCCGGGTAATGCAAACGCCAGCGAGCAGTTGAAGGACCACGTGTCCAAAGTGGGTCTGGGTAATCCGAATGTGCAGACCACAGTGGATGGCGACAAGGTGACGGTGACCGGTGAAGTCGCCACCCAGGAAGAGAAAGAGAAGATCCTGTTGGCGCTGGGCAATATCGCCGGTGTGGCCAGTGTTGATGACCAGATCACCGTATCCGGCCCTGTAGTCGCTGCAGCCACCTTCGTCGTTGTGAAAAAGGGCGACACCCTGAGCGCTATCTCCAAAACCGTTTACGGTGATGCGAATCTGTACAACAAGATCTTCGAAGCCAACAAACCGCTGCTGTCGCATCCGGACAAAATTTACCCTGGGCAGACTCTGCGTATTCCTGAGTAAAACGCAGGACGACATGTGGGAGGGGGCTTGCCCCCGATGGCGGTGTGTCAGTCACTGAATGTGTCTCTGATCCACCGTTATCGGGGGCAAGCCCCCTCCCACATGGGTTTAGAGTCCGGCAATAAGATCTCGATAGTCTTCGACTGCTGCGAACTCCGCCGTGTCCTTTGGCCCCTTCTGGCTGTCCGGTTCCTTCACCGCCAGCAAATGCCCCACGCCAAAGTCCCGGGCGCTGCGAAGGATCGGCAGTGTGTCGTCAATAAACAGGCTGCGGGCCGGGTCGAAGTGGATGTCGGCTTGCAGGGCATCCCAGAACTGCGGGTTTTCCTTGGCGAAACCGTAATCATGGGAGCTGATCAATCGTTCGAAATACGGCGCCAGTTCAATGCGTTCCAACTTCAATGACAACGAATCACGATGAGCGTTAGTGATCAGGATCACACGTTTGCCGGCCTGTTTGATCGCCGCCAGAAAGGTGTCCGCATCCGGGCGCAGGGCAATCAGGTGGGCGGTTTCCAGCTTGAGTTCGCGTACCGGGATCTTCAGTTCCGCACTCCAGAAATCCAGGCAGTACCATTGCAACTGTCCGGCGTTACGCTCGAACAGGGGCTGCAACTCCATCTCCGCCATGGCCCGGCTCACCCCGTGCAGTTCGGCGTAGCGTTGAGGCAAGTGCTCCATCCAGAAGTGGTTGTCGAAATGCAGGTCGAGCAAGGTGCCGTCCATGTCCAGCAGGACAGTGTCGATGGCGTGCCAGGGCAAAGAGGGCATGGGGCGTTCTCATGTAAGTAAAGATATCCGACACAGACAATCGGAAAAGCCACGGTATAGTAACCCGATCACGCCAAGGAGCCGCTCATGCGCCAGAAACCCACCGTCCTCGCCCGCGAAATAGTCGCCAGTAGCCGTTTGTTCCGCGTGGAGGAAGTGCAACTGCGCTTTTCCAATGGCGTTGAACGGACCTACGAGCGTCTGGTGGGCCGCGGTGCCGGTTACGGCGCGGTGATGATCGTGGCGATGATCGACGCGGACCATGCGTTGCTGGTGGAAGAATACTGCGGTGGCACCGACGAATATGAATTGTCCTTGCCCAAGGGCTTGATCGAGCCCGGCGAAGACGTATTGGCCGCCGCCAACCGCGAGCTCAAGGAAGAGGCTGGCTATGGCGCGCGGCAGTTGGAACACCTCACCGAACTGTCGCTGTCGCCTGGCTACATGAGCCAGAAAATCCAGGTGGTATTGGCCACCGATCTCTATGAAGAACGCCTGGAAGGCGATGAACCTGAGCCGATGCGTGTGGACCGGGTCAACCTGCGTGAGCTGTCGATGCTTGCGCAAAACGAGCAATTCAGCGAAGGCCGCGCCCTGGCCGCGCTGTACCTGGTACGAGACCTGTTGACCCAGCGTGGAGCGTTTACCGCATGAGCGAACTGTTTTTAGGCCACCCGTTTATTGCCCCTGTGATCGAACTGGCTCGTCAGGCCGGTGAAGTGATTTTGCCGTTCTGGCGTGCCGACGTAGCCGTGACCTCCAAAGCCGACGATTCGCCCGTGACGGCAGCGGACCTGGCCGCTCATCACCTGATCCTGGCGGGTCTGACCGCGCTGGACCCAAGTATTCCGGTGCTGTCCGAGGAAGACGCCGACATCGACCAGAGCGTGCGCGCTGGCTGGCAGCGCTGGTGGTTGGTGGACCCATTGGACGGCACCAAGGAATTTATCGCCGGCAGCGAAGAATTCACCGTGAACATCGCCCTGATCGAACAGGGCCGCGTGGTGTTCGGCGTAGTGTCGATGCCCACCAGCGGTCGTTGCTATTTTGGTGGCGCCGGCCTGGGCGCCTGGCGTTCGGATGTGAATGAGGCACCCAAGCAGATCCAGGTGCGCCAGGCACCGGCAGCGGGCGAGTCGTTTACGGTAGTGGCCAGCCGTCGGCATTCCAGCCCCGAGCAGGAGCGTCTGTTGGACGGTTTGAGCGAAGGTCTGGGCGCATTGAAGCTGGCGAATATCGGCAGCTCGTTGAAGTTCTGCCTCCTGGCCGAAGGCAGTGCGGATTGCTACCCGCGACTGGCGCCGACGTCACAGTGGGATACCGCCGCCGCCCAGGGCGTGCTGGAAGGGGCGGGGGGCGAGGTGTTGGAGTTGAGCGGTGAACCGTTCAGCTATCCGGCGCGGGCATCGTTGTTGAACCCGTTCTTCCTGGCGTTGCCGGCCAAGGCTGCATGGCGTGAGCGGTTGCTGACCCTGGCTCGCTCTTAAGGCCCCAGCAGATCAAACTGTGGGAGCGGGCTTGCTCGCGAAGGCGGAGTGTCAGTCACTGAATGTATCTGACACACCGCCTTCGCGAGCAAGCCCGCTCCCACATTTGGTTTTGTGCAGTGGCGGCTACCGGTGCAGGACGTATTGACCGGTGAAAGCCACTGCTCTTTCCTCACTCCCCTCATTCACAATCCAGGTCTCCAGCGTCAGCCGCGCGCGGCCATAACGCTTGTACGTCGCCACAAACCGCTTCCACACCTTCTCCTCCGGCGCCGCGCAAATAGCGATCGCATCCCGCGTGACCGGTAGCGGATAACTGATCTTCCCTTCCTGAATCACGATATGCCCGTCTTCAATCCCTTCTTCACGCAATTGCAAGTGCAGCCAGCCCCATCCCGCCAGCACTGCGCCGCAGTACAGGCTGCCGCCGAACATGGTGCTCTTGTGGTTGATGTTGGCCTGCAAGGGCAAATGCAGTTCCAGCCGCCCCTGTTGCCAGTCGAGCACCTTGAGGCCCATTTCCCGGGTGAGGGGGATGTCGTGGTGCAGGATGGATTCCAGGTAACGGCTGTCGCGGCTCATGGGGGCCTCTTGGCGGGTGGGGGCTGTCATTCATCGTCGCTGCTTTGGTTGGCGAAGTTCAGGCCATGCTTGCGCAGCTTGTCGTGCAGGGTCTTGCGCGGTACACCCAGGGCTTCGGCGAGGCTGCGCATGGAGCTGTGGGGACGGGTCAGTTCGGCGGCGATCAGGCTTTTTTCGAACTGCTCGACTTGCTCGCTCAGGCCTCCGGGCGTAGAGGTCAGTACGCCAGTTGATGGATTGTCCGGCGTGTTATCCAGCGCCAGCTCCAGGCCCAGCGCGAAACGTTCTGCCGCATTCTGTAGCTCACGCACATTGCCCGGCCAGCTATGGCGCAACAGCAGTGCGCGCTGGCCCGGTTGCAGTTCGTGCAGCGGCAAACCGTGACGGCTGCTGGCTTCATCGGCGAAGTGCTGGAACAGCATCAAGGCATCTTCCCCGCGCTCGCGCAGCGGCGGAATACGCAGCGGCGCGACGTTGAGGCGGTAATACAGGTCGGCACGGAAGCGGCCCTGGTCGGCGGACTGGCGCAGGTCTTCCTTGGTGGCGGCGATGATGCGGATATCCAGCGGGATCAGTTGATTACCGCCTAGGCGTTCCACCACCCGCTCCTGCAACAGGCGCAACAGCTTGACCTGCACATCCAGGCTCATGCTTTCGATTTCATCCAGGAACAAGGTGCCGCCGTTGGCGAATTCGAACTTGCCGATACGGCGTTTCTGCGCGCCGGTGAAGGCGCCGGGCTCGTGGCCGAACAGTTCGCTCTCCACTACCGACTCGGCCAATGCCCCGGCGTTGATCGCTACAAACGGGCCACTGCGACGGCTCGACAAATCATGCAGCGCGCGCGCTACCACCTCTTTGCCGGCACCGGTTTCGCCGAGGATCAGCACATCGGCCTTGGTCGCGGCCAGTGCGCCGATCTGCTCGCGCAGGCGCAGCATTTGCGGCGAGTGGCCGACCAGGCGCGTGCTCAGTTGCTGACGGTCGCTGAGGGCCAGGCGCAGGCTGCGGTTGTCCAGCACCAGGCGGCGCAGGGCCAGTGCGCGGCGCACACTGTCGAGCAGGGCGTCACTGGCGAACGGTTTTTCCAGGAAGTCATAGGCCCCGGCGCGCATGGCCTGTACCGCCAGTGGTACGTCGCCGTGGCCGGTGATCAGCAGCACAGGCAGGTCCGGGTCCTGGCCGTGCAGTTCGGCGAGGAGCTCCAGGCCGTCCATACCGGGCATGCGGATGTCGCTGACCACCACGCCCGGCCAGTCCCGCGACAGGCGCGCAGTGAGGCCAGTGGCTTCACCCAGGGTCAGGACTTTCAGCCCGGCCAGGTCCAGGGTCTGGCACAGGGCCTGACGCAGGTGTGGATCGTCGTCGATCAACACCACCTGAATCTGGTTATCGATACTCATACACTGCGGTCCTCGGACGGTTGCAGACTGACGCCCGGCGCACCGGCACGCAATTTCAAGGTTAACAGCGCGCCGCCTTCCTTGTGGTTGGCGAACAGCAGTTCGCCGCCAAAGGCACGCATCAGGGTGTCACAGATCGCCAGCCCCAACCCCAGGCCCTGAGTGCGGGTCTTGGTGGTGTAGAACGGCTCGCTGGCGCGGCCGAGGGCTTCCATGCAAAAACCCGGGCCGTTGTCGCGAATGTACAGGTTGACGCCCTGTTCGGTGGTTTCGGCACTCAGCCAGAGTTTACGCGGCGGGCCTTTTTCAGTGAGGGCGTCGAGGGCGTTGGCCAGCAGGTTGCCCAGCACCTGGCGCAGGCGGGTTTCACCGGCCTGTACCCACAAGGTTGCTTCGGGCAAATCGCGAATCAGCTCCACCTCCATCGACCGCCGCCGCTTGGCGAGCAACGCCAGTGCATCGTCCAGCGCCGGTTGCAGCGCCACGCTCTCGGGCGCATGGCGGTCGCGGCGGGCAAAGGCGCGCAGGTGGGCGATGATCGAGGCCATGCGACCGGTCAGTTCGCTGATCAGCTTGAGGTTGCCCCGTGCATCGGTGGTGCGCTCATGGTCGAGCAGGATTTCAGCGTTCTCTGCATAGCTGCGAATCGCCGCCAGAGGCTGGTTGAGTTCATGACTGATGCTCGCCGACATGGTGCCCAGTGCCGACAACTTGCCTGCCTGCACCAGGTCATCCTGGGCGCGTACCAACTCCTGCTGGGCGTGTTCACGTTCCAGCACTTCCTGCTTCAGGCGCCGGTTGAGGCCTTCCAGATCACTGGTCCGCTCGACCACACGCGCTTCCAGCTCGCGACGGGCCTTGGCTTCGAACGCAATGCGTTCCAGGTAATGGCGGCGACGTTGCATCATCAGGCCGAGCAGCAACATCAACACCAACAGCGTGGCGCCGCCGACTGCAACCACCGTGCGCACGGGGCGGTTGATCAGTGAGCGCGGCGCGAGGATCTCCACGTTCCACCCGGTCTCGGCGATGGCCGTGGATTGGCGCAGCCAGGCGGTGTTGCTCAGGCTCAGCGGCTGCGGGTCGCGAGTCGGGTAGGGCTGGATGGCGATGATGGCCTGGCGCTCTTCAGCGGTCAGTGGCCGGGTGGCGCGGAATCGCCATTGCGGGCGCGAGGTCAGGATCACCACGCCATTGTGGTCGGTGACCAGCAGTTGTTCCGGCGTGTTACCCCAAAGGCTTTCGGTGTGGTCCAGGTCGACCTTGACTACCAGCACGCCGATGATCGTATCGCCATCGCGCACGGCCGCGGCGAAGAAGTAACCGCGCTTGGCCGAGGTGGTGCCCAACCCGAAAAACCGCCCCAGGCGCCCGTCCATGGCTTCGCTGAAATAAGGCCGAAACGAGAAGTTGCGCCCGACGAAGCTGTCTTGTTTATCCCAGTTGGACGCGGCGAGGGTCTTGCCGGTGGTGTCCATCAGGTACATCACCTCCACCCCGGCCTGGGCGGCGACGTCCTTGAGCAGCAGGTTGGCGTTGACCAGGTTGGTGCTTACCCCAGGCGCATCCAGCGCGGTGCGCAAGGCCGGCAAGTCGCCGAGGATCTGCGGCAGCACTTCATAACGGTGCAGGGTCCCGAGCAGGTTGGCCACGTACAGGTCGAGGGTCTGGCGGTTCTGGCCGGCCAGTTCGCTGCGGTAATAACGCTCGGCCAGGTGCTCCAGCGGCCACAGCAGCGGTGCCAGGCACAACGCCAACAAGGCGAGGCTGCGCCAGCGGGGTCTACGCGGGAGGGGTGGAGTCATGGGAGTCGTGCGCCTGTGGGTACAGGCGCATTATGCCTAGTGCTGCTGTGCAAGACACTCGCGCAATGCGTCTTGCCAGTGTGGCTGGCTAACGTGCCATTGCTGCAGCAGGCGGCTGCAGTCCAGGCGCGAGTTCAGCGGACGCTGGGCGGGTGTCGGATAAGCGCTGGAAGGGATGGGCTCCAGTTCGGCGCAGGCTTTGTCCTGTTCGCGCAGGTGCTTGCCAATGGCCTGGGCAAAACCGAACCATGAGGTTTCCCCTCCGGCGGTCAGGTGGTAAATGCCCCATTCCCCCGGTTCGCCTGCTTGCCAGCGCTCGATCAACGCACGCGTGCTGTTGGCAATGCTGCCGGCCCACGTTGGCGCGCCGATCTGGTCGGCGACGATGCGCATCTGCGGTTTCTCTTGCAGCAGGCGCTGCATGGTCAGCAGGAAGTTCTTGCCGTGGTTGGAGTAGACCCAACTGGTGCGCAGAATGAGATGTTCGCCACCGACGGCCGTAATCGCCTGCTCGCCCGCCAATTTGCTTTGGCCGTAGACGCCCAGCGGGTTGGGCGTGTCGGTTTCGGTGTAAGGCGCAGGTTTGCTGCCGTCGAACACGTAGTCGGTGGAATAGTGGATCAGCGGGATGCCCAGCGCCTTGGCTTCCTCAGCGAGAATGCCCGGGGCGATGGCGTTAATGGCAAACGCAGCGTCCGGTTCGCTTTCGGCCAGATCGACGGCAGTGTGGGCTGCTGCGTTGATGATCAAGCCTGGGCGATGGGCTCGCACGTGCTGGCGGATCTGGTCTGCGTCAGCCAGGTCAAGCTGGTCGCGTCCCAGGACGATAAGCTCGCCCAGGTCTTGGAGGCGCAGTTGCAGTTCGCGGGAGACTTGGCCATGTTGGCCGGTGATCAAGATCTTCATGGGAACAGGTCGGCTTCCAGCAAGGGTTTACCCGCCTGGTCCTTGGCGGACAACTGTGGCGCCTCGCTCAGCTCCCAGTCGATGGCCAGTGTCGGGTCATTCCACAGGATGCAGCGTTCGGCACTGGGCTGGTAGTAGTCCGTGGTTTTGTACAGGAATTCGGCGTGTTCACTCAGTACCACGAATCCATGGGCGAAACCTTCCGGCACCCAGAGTTGGCGGTGGTTCTGGGCCGATAAGCGCACACCTACCCACTGGCCGAAATTCGGCGAGCTTCGGCGGATATCGACGGCTACGTCCAACACTTCACCGGCGGTTACACGCACCAGTTTGCCCTGGGTGTGTTCGAGTTGGTAATGCAGGCCGCGCAACACGCCTTTTTGCGAGCGCGAGTGATTGTCCTGCACAAAGTGACGCTTGAGACCCGTTGCCTCTTCAAAAGCCCGGGCGTTGAAGCTTTCGTAGAAGAAGCCACGCTCATCACCGAACACTTTGGGTTCGATGATCAGTACGCCGGGCAGTGAGGTTTCAATGACGTTCACTGGTTTTCTCCGGCCAGCGAGTACAGGTATTGACCATAACCGGTCTTGCCGAAGTACTTGGCACGTTCCAGCAGGTGGTCGCGGTCGATCCAGCCGTTTTCATAGGCGATTTCTTCGAGGCAGGCGACTTTCAGGCCTTGGCGGTGCTCGATGGTCTGCACGTACTGCGAGGCTTCCAGCAAGCTGTCATGGGTGCCTGTGTCGAGCCAGGCAAACCCACGGCCAAAACGCTCTACATGCAGGTCACCGCGCTTGAGGTAGGCGTTGTTGACGTCGGTAATCTCAAGCTCCCCTCGAGGCGAAGGCTTGACCGCCTTGGCGATCTTGATCACGTCGTTGTCGTAGAAATACAGGCCGGTCACCGCGTAGCTGGATTTTGGCTTCGCCGGCTTTTCTTCGATGGAGAGGGCACGGCCCGCGCTGTCGAAATCGATCACGCCAAAGCGCTCAGGGTCCTTGACCCAGTAACCGAAAACGGTAGCGCCAGAAGGCCGTTTGGCCGCCCCAAGCAGTTGTTCGCCGAAATGCTGACCATGGAAGATATTGTCGCCCAGGATCAGGCACACAGGGTCATTGCCAATGAATTCCTCGCCGATGATGAACGCCTGGGCCAGGCCATCCGGGGTGGGCTGCTCGGCGTAGCTGAAACGCACGCCAAACTGGCTGCCATCGCCGAGCAGATTGCGGTATTGCGGCAGGTCCACGGGTGTGGAAATCACCAGGATTTCCTTGATACCCGCCAGCATCAACACCGAGATCGGGTAGTAGATCATCGGCTTGTCATACACCGGCAACAGTTGTTTGGACACACCCAGGGTAATGGGGTGCAAACGGGTGCCGGAACCGCCGGCCAATACGATTCCCTTCATCATGCGATCAAATCCTTAAAGTCGGTGTTGCCTAAACGTTCGCCCTGATAGCTGCCATCCTGGACCCTACGGCACCATTCCAGGTTATCGAGGTACCACTGCACGGTTTTGCGCAAACCGGTTTCGAAGGTTTCTTCAGGAACCCAGCCTAGCTCGCGTTCAATCTTGCTGGCGTCGATCGCATAACGCTGATCGTGGCCGGGGCGGTCTTTGACGAACGTGATCAGGTCGACGAATTTTTCGACGCCGCTGGGGCGTTGGGGTGCCAACTCTTCCAGCAATTGGCAGATGCCACGCACGACATCGATGTTTTTTTGCTCATTGTGGCCGCCGATATTATAGGTTTCGCCGACGACACCCTCGGTTACCACTTTCAGCAGCGCGCGGGCATGGTCCTCGACGAACAGCCAGTCACGTACTTGTAAGCCATCACCGTAGACCGGCAATGGCTTGCCCGCGAGTGCGTTGAGGATCACCAGGGGGATGAGCTTCTCGGGAAAATGGAACGGCCCATAGTTGTTCGAACAGTTCGTAAGCAGCACCGGCAGGCCATAGGTGCGTTGCCATGCGCGTACCAGGTGGTCGGACGCGGCCTTGCTCGCAGAGTACGGCGAGCTGGGCGCATAGGGCGTGGTTTCGGTGAACAGGTCATCCACACCGTGCAGGTCACCGTACACTTCGTCAGTGGAAATGTGATGAAAACGGAAGCTGCCTTTGGCGGGCTCGGCCAATTTCTGCCAGTAGGCGCGAGCGGCTTCCAGCAGGCTGTAGGTGCCGACGATATTGGTTTGAATGAAATCCGAGGGGCCATCAATCGAGCGGTCCACATGGGACTCTGCCGCCAGGTGCATGATCGCCTGGGGCTCGAAGCGCTCCAGTACAGCGCTGACAGTGGCCTGATCGATGATATCGGCCTGGACAAACTCATAACGGCTGTTGGACGCGATGCTGGTCAGCGACTCCAGATTGCCCGCATAGGTGAGTTTGTCCAGGTTGAGGACTTCGTGCTCAGTGTGTTGAATCAGGTGTCGGATCAGGGCAGAGCCAATAAAACCGGCACCACCGGTGATGAGAATGCGCATGTCGGAGGGCCTTTTCCTTATACGGACATTAAGCGAATGGAGCATAGCTTGAGTTGTGTGGCGAGGTGGTGCAAGCGCGGTATGCGTAGGGGTTGCGTTATCCACCAGAACAATGGCGATATAGACGCCTAAAAAAATCGAGGTCGTCACAATGCCGCTCGCCACTCTGGTCCATCGCGCCAGCCTACCCTGCCCGCAAGTGGGCTCCGATCAGGCGGCTCACCTGCTCAAGCAACATTACGACCTCACTGGCACCTTGCAATCATTGGGCAGCCAGCAAGACCTCAACTATAAAGTCGACAGCCCCCGCGGCCGGTTTGTTCTGAAAATCTGCCGGGGCGACTACGACGCTGTTGAGCTGCACGCCCAGCACGCGGCGCTCAACAGCCTGCAGGCTGTGCGCGTACCCAAGGTCATCAAGTCTTTGACGGGGGAAGAGTTGTTGACCCTGACCCTCGACGGCCAAGCCCTGCACGTGCGGGTACTGGATTACATCGATGGCCAGCCGTTGACCCATCAGCCTCACTTGGGGCGTGGGGTGATCGCAGGGTTTGGTGACCTGTGTGGGCGGATGAGCCAGGCGCTGGCGCGGTTTGAGCATCCGGGCCTTGCGCGCACGCTGCAGTGGGACCCGCGCCATGCCCAGGCATTGATCAAGCATCTGCTGGCGACGCTGGAAAACCTCCCGCATCGCGCGGCACTGGAGCAAGTGGCTGAGCAGGTCGAGGAGCGTATCCGCCCCCTGGCCGATCACTTGCCGTGGCAGGCGGTGCATATGGACATCACCGACGACAACGTGGTGTGGCAGCGCGATGCGCAACGGCACTGGCAGGTTCAGGGCGTGATCGACTTCGGCGACCTGGTGCATACCTGGCGCATTGCCGACCTGTCGGTGACCTGCGCCGCGCTGCTGCACCATGCCGAGGGCGATCCCTTTGCGATCTTGCCGGCGATTCAAGCG
Source organism: Pseudomonas sp. C 49-2 (assembly GCF_003970195.1). Taxonomy (NCBI): domain Bacteria; kingdom Pseudomonadati; phylum Pseudomonadota; class Gammaproteobacteria; order Pseudomonadales; family Pseudomonadaceae; genus Pseudomonas; species Pseudomonas sp. C 49-2. The sequence goes on along the minus strand of NZ_RXYG01000002.1, from coordinate 451,024 downwards.
TGTCACGCGGTGACGCCGTTGCAGCACGAAGAATTGCGGGCGCTGTGGCCGTTGATCGTCGCCCGTGCGGCGGTGCTGGTGTTGAGCAGCGAGCAGCAGCAACGCCTGGATCCGGATAACAGTTACCTGCTGAAAAACGCTGAACATGAGTGGGAAATCTTCCATGTAGCGACGTCAGTGCCGTTTGAATTAATGGAGGCGGCCATTCTGGGGGGCGTCGGGCAGGCGCCCGCACCCATCGCCAGCCAGGGCTTTGCGCCGTTGCTGCCAGGGTTGGTTGGGCGTGAGTTTGCGTTGATCGACCTGGGCGTGCTCAGCCCACATTTCGAGGCCGGTAACTGGGAACAACCCGGCGTCGATCAACACTTGTTGCAGGAGGCGGCGGCGGTGCATGGCCTGGCGGCGAGTCGTTATGGGCAATACCGTTTGTCGCGTACCCAGCCCGACAGCGCGAATGAGCCAGAGACGTTCCCGTTGCATGTCGAACTGCACGTGCCGTCGGGTACATCGGTTGAAGCGCCGTTTGCGGGTGTTGTGCGACGGGGCGCCAACGGTGAGCTTCAGGTGCACAGCAGCGAGGCAAGCGTTTGGCTATGGGGCGTTAAAGTACAGTTGCAGCCAGGTGCCGCAGTGCTCAAGGGCCAGGTGATCGGTGAGGTCGAAGGCCCGCTCACCGTGCAACTATGCCGTGCTGACGTACCCGCACCGTTGTTTTGCACGCCATCACGGGCACAGGCATGGCAGTCGCTGTGTCCGTCGCCGGCCGCGCTGTTGGGCCTTGCCTGCGACGCCGAACCCGAGTTGGACCCCGAGGCTCTGCTGGCCCGCCGCGACGCCAGTTTCGCCCGTTCGCAAAAGCACTATTACGTTGACCCGCCGCGTATCGAGCGTGGCTGGCGCAACCACCTGATCGACATGCAGGGCCGTTCCTACCTGGACATGCTCAATAACGTCGCTGTGCTGGGCCATGGCCATCCGCGCATGGCGGCGGTGGCCGCGCGGCAGTGGTCGCTGCTCAATACCAACTCGCGCTTCCACTACGCGGCGATTGCCGAATTTTCCGAACGTTTGCTGTCGCTGGCGCCAGAAGGCATGGACCGGGTATTCCTGGTCAACAGCGGCACCGAGGCCAATGACTTGGCGATCCGCCTGGCCTGGGCCTTCAGCGGCGGGCGCGACATGCTCAGCGTGCTGGAGGCCTATCACGGCTGGTCGGTGGCGGCAGATGCGGTGTCCACGTCGATTGCCGACAACCCTCAGGCATTAAGCAGTCGCCCGGACTGGGTACACCCGGTGACCGCGCCCAATACCTATCGCGGCGAGTTCCGTGGGCAGGACAGTGCGCCGGACTACGTACGAAGCGTGGAACACAACCTGGCGAAAATCGCCGCGAGCCAACGCCAACTGGCGGGTTTCATCTGCGAGCCGGTGTATGGGAATGCCGGTGGCATCTCATTGCCGCCGGGCTATTTGCAGCAGGTGTATGGACTCGTTCGTGCCCAGGGCGGCGTGTGTATCGCCGATGAAGTGCAGGTGGGTTACGGCCGCATGGGGCATTTCTTCTGGGGCTTTGAAGAGCAGGGCGTGGTACCCGACATCATCACCATGGCCAAGGGCATGGGCAATGGCCAGCCGCTGGGCGCGGTGATTACCCGCCGGGAAATCGCCGAAGCGCTGGAGGCCGAGGGTTACTTTTTCTCGTCGTCGGGAGGCAGTCCGGTCAGTTGCCGCATTGGCATGGCCGTGCTGGACGTGATGGAGGAGGAAAAACTGTGGGAAAACGCCCAGGTGGTTGGCGGGCATTTCAAGGCAAGATTGGAGGAACTGATTGACCGTCATCCGTTAGTGGGGGCTGTTCATGGCTCGGGGTTTTATCTCGGGCTGGAGTTGGTGCGCGACCGCCAGACTCTGGAGCCTGCCACCGAAGAAACTACCTTGCTGTGTGATCGCCTGCGCGAGCTGGGTATTTTCATGCAGCCCACCGGTGACTATCTGAACATCCTCAAGATCAAGCCGCCGATGGTCACGTCCCGGCGTAGCGTGGATTTTTTCGTCGACATGCTGTCGAAGGTGCTCGATGAGCATTTGTAATTTGCCGATTGTTATCGGTTAAATGTTGTAATATTTTCCCGCTATTATCCTGTGTCGCTATTAAGGCCGATTTTTATCCATTATAAAGTCGGCCTTCACCCCCATTCGGAGTCCTGATCGCCATGACCACCCTGCACAGCACCCCCCGCGCCGATGGCTTTCATATGCCTGCCGAATGGGCGCCACAGACCCAGACCTGGATGATCTGGCCGGAGCGCCCGGATAACTGGCGCCTGGGTGGCAAACCCGCGCAAGCCGCTCATGTGGCGGTGGCCAAGGCCATTGCGCGTTTTGAGCCAGTCACCGTGGCGGTTTCCGCTGGCCAGTACGAAAACGCTCGCGCGCGCCTGGATGTGCCGAATATCCGCGTGGTGGAGATGTCCAGCGATGACGCCTGGGTACGCGATACCGGCCCGACCTTCGTGATCAACAACAGCGGCGAAGTGCGCGGCGTGAACTGGGACTTCAACGCCTGGGGTGGTTTTGACGGCGGTCTGTATTCGCCATGGAATCGCGACTCCCAGGTCGGCGGCAAGATTCTCGAAATCGAACGCGCCTCGCGCTATCGCATCGAAGGTTTTGTGCTGGAAGGCGGCTCGATCCATGTCGACGGCGAAGGCACCCTGATCACCACTGAGGAATGCCTGCTCAACCGCAATCGCAACCCGCACCTCGACCGTGCCGAGATCGAAGCGGTGCTGAGCGCTAACCTGGCTGTGGATAAGATCATCTGGTTGCCGGACGGCCTGTTCAACGACGAAACCGACGGCCATGTGGATAACTTCTGCTGCTACGTGCGCCCAGGCGAAGTGCTGCTGGCCTGGACCGACGACCCGCAAGACCCGAACTATGCGCGCTGCCACGCTGCCATGGAGGTGCTGCAAAGCAGCACCGACGCACAGGGTCGCTCGTTCACAGTGCATAAAATGCCGATCCCAGGCCCGCTGTATGCGACCGAAGAAGAATGCGCCGGCGTTGACCCGGTTGACGGTACCCAGGAACGTAATCCGACCGTGCGGTTGGCGGGTTCCTACGTCAACTTCCTGATCGTCAACGGTGGCATCATCGCGCCAAGCTTCGACGACCCGCTGGACAGCCAGGCCAAATCCATCCTGCAGGAGCTGTTCCCGCAGCATGAAGTGGTGATGGTGCCGGGCCGCGAACTGTTACTGGGCGGCGGCAACATCCACTGCCTGACCCAACAACAGCCGGCCCCACACAAAAATTGAGTGCAGTTGTAACAGCGCTATGAGGATGAACCGGCGTGGATCGGTTCAGTCCTCCACAACAAGCCCGCGACCCAGACAGGTCGCGGGCTTTTTTGTGTCCAAACGCCTATGGGCACGAGACATTGGCATAGCTCTTGTATCGCCGTTGTCACAGTGGCCCAAGGCGATGACTGCGCAGTTCTGTCATAAACCTTGAGTAAGTTAGCCGCTCACGCAGTAGGAGAGAGCGCTGAAATGAATGCCGATATCAACCTGATGTACACGCGCACGTTTCACCCTTCGCGGGTCAACGGCGATGCGATCCATGCGCTGGCGCTCTGGTTGAAGGAAAACGGCTCGCGACAGATCAGGCAACAGCCTGACTTGCGCTGCGTGATGAGTGAACGTTACCCGGCGGGGTTGTTCAGTGAGGATGAAGTGCACGCGTTGTGCGAGTTGATGAACTGATGCACTTGTAGGAGCGAGCTTGCTCGCGAAGGTCGCCAACGATAACGCAGCGATCCTGGTTAATCGCGGCGCTCTCGGGTTTTTCGCGAGCAAGCTCGCTCCTACAGGAAGACTTTTAGAAGCTGTAGGTGCCTGTCACCACCACACTGCGCGGTTCCCCTGGCTGAATCTGCGCCACACTGGTCGCCGACGCGTAGTAGGTTTTATCCGCGATGTTGTTCAGCGCCGCCCTCACATCCCATTCCTTCTGACGAAACCCGGCCAACGCATCCCAACGACCATAACCCGGCAATACGACGGTGTTGAGGCTGTCGGCGTAACGGTCGCCCACCAGCGTCAGGCCGGTTTCTGCGTACCAGCCCATCTCTGGCTTCCAGGTGATGAACACACTGGCATTGCGCTTTGCCACGTCGCTGACGCGTTTGCCTTCGAAGCCGTTGTTGTCCTTCTCGACCTTGGCATCCTGCAGGCCGACACCGCCGCGCACATACCAATTGCCGACGATCTTGCCGGTGGCGGTCAGCTCCACGCCACGTGAGCGCTGCAAGCCGCTGAGCAGGGTGATGGTACGGTCCAGCGGGTCGCTGGTGCGGCGGTTGTAGAGTTCCAGCTCGTACACCGCCAGGGTGGTGCTCAGGCGGTCGTCGAGCCAGTCGCTCTTGACCCCGATTTCCTTCTGCTTGGTCAGCTCCGGGCTCAGGTCGTTGACGCTGCCGGCAGCGTTGGGGGTGATACCGATCAAGCCACCGCCCGCAGGCGAAAATGTCTTGCTCCACGATGCGTAGAACGAGTGATGCTCCAGCGGCGTCCAGACCAGGCCAAAGCGCGGGCTGGTGCTGTGGCTTTTGACGTCCTGTTGGGTATTGAGCAGTTTGTTTTTGGTGTCCACTTCAAAGCGGTCGTAACGCAGGCCCGCCAGGACTTGCCATTGATCATTCAGGCGCAGTTGATCCTGCACATAAAGGGCACGGCTTTCGACTTCGGTGTGGTTGTTACTCGACACGCTCATACGGCCGGTGTGGCTGAGGTTACGGTTGGGTTGGTTGAGGTCCAGGCTCGGCACGGCCTGACCGCCTCTACTGACGGCAGTGGCGGTGTACAGCTTGGGATCGCGGCGCTGGCTGCCCAGTTCGAGGCCGGTAAGCAGGCGGTGTTCCAGGCCGTAGGTGCTGAAGCCACCTTCCAGCTCGACGTTGTTGAAGATGTTGAGGGTGTTCAGGTCTTGCTGCCAGCGTTGGCGTGTGACGCTGTTGTTCGACGGCACGTAGGCGGTTTGGTAGGTATTGTCGAAATCACTGTCGAGCTTGAACACACCGAGTGTCTGGCGCAGTTGCCAGTTGTCGTTGAGCTCATAGGCCAGCTTGGAGCGCAGCGACTGGGATTTGTCGTCGATGTAGTCGCGGTTATCAAAATAGGTGGTGCTGCGGCTCACATCGGCTGGTCGGCCGTTAACCCCCGGAATGCCACGGTCCGGCGTGCGGTTGTAGCGGCTGTATTCGTATTGCACCAGCCAGTTAAGGTCCGGCGTGAGCTGCCAACTCATGGACGGTGCGAACAGCTGGCGATTGCCGCTGACGCCGTCGCGAAAGCTGTTGTTGTCCTGGTTGCCCATGTTCAGGCGCAGGCTGATGTTATCGGTGGGGTCGGTGCTGAGGTCGGCATACAAGCTACGCAGATCGTTGCTGCCGCCCTGCGCCTCGATACTCGATTTATGCCCGGCCACAGGCAGTTTGCTCACGCGGTTGACGATCCCTCCCTGACCGCCTCGCCCGTAGAGTACGGCTGCCGGCCCCTTGAGCACTTCGATGCGCTCGATGTTGTGCAAGTCGCGCACATATTGGCTGTCGTCGCGAATGCCATCCAGATAGAAGTCATTGCTCGCGTCGAAACCGCGGATGCGCAAGCTGTCGAAGCGCGTGTCGGCGCCGCTGCTGACGTTAGGGATGCCGCTCAATGCCTGACCCAGGTCATTGGTGCCGTAGGAGCGCAGGCTTTCGGTTTTCACGGAGTCGATCGCCTGGGGCACATACCGCACAGGTGTGGCGGTGCGGGTGGCGGTGCTGGTTTCCTTGATGCGCGGATCGTCTTCGTCAGCTTCGGCGCTGATCGACGTTTCGGGCAAGGTCGTGGCCGCACAGGCAAAACCGGCAGACAGCAGAACGGAAAGCCCAAGGGTGATGGGCGTTAGGCGAGGGGCAGGCATGGAGGAATGTATCCGAATTGTTAGGGAGGAAAACTGCACGTTAATGGTAATGCTTTGCATTTGCGCGCGTTATCCATTGCCAAACGTATCGGCTTTGAAATGTGTTACGAGATGTGTTTTTTGCCGTTTTGCGTGCGGTTTTTTGTCGCTTACAGGACTGCTGTAGGCGCTTCCTTAGAATTATTTCGCCTAAATACAGACGATTCGCGAAATTGACACATAGTTCCGGGCGCGACTAGGATTGCGCCCAACGCCTGTGGCTAACCGCCATGACTCATCCAATAAAAAAGGCCCGCGGCCTGTTAAGTCGTCCGCGGGCCTTCTTTTTTCCGGAATCAGTCGACACCAGAAAAAGCGACACGGAGCCTGGTGTCACAGCGCGTACTCAACCAGGAATAAGGAATACAAGAAAATGTTGAAGCAACGGATGAGTCTGATCGCTCTGGGGATTTTGAGCGCATCGACAGCAATGGCAAACGACCAGGATCAGTCCAAGGGTTTTATCGAAGACAGCCACCTGAACATCGCCGCACGTAACGCCTACATCAGCCGTGACTACAAGAACGGCAAGCAAGACAAAGCCGAGTGGGGCCAAGGCTTCATCGGCAAGCTCGAGTCCGGCTTCACCCAAGGCACCGTCGGTGTGGGTGTGGACGTGATCGGCCAATACGCTACTCGTCTGGACGGCGGTAAAGGCCGTGCCGGCGCTGGCGGTATCGACTTCTTCAAACAGGGCAATGGCACCACCAACCCTGATGGCTCGAACAACCCTGGCTCGGCACCACACGACCTGGCCAAGGGCGGCGCTGCCGTGAAGTTCCGCGTTTCCAACACCGTGCTCAAGTACGGTGATCAGTTCCCGGCCGTGCCTGTGCTGCAGTACGACAACTCCCGTCTGTTGTCGGAAACCTACACCGGTACCTCGATCGTTTCCAAAGAGATCGCCGGTCTGCAACTGGACGCGGGTCACTTCACCAAAGAAGCCCGCAAGAGCATGGAAGGCACCGACAGCGGTCGCCTGAAAAGCATCGACTACATCGGTGGTAGCTACAAATTCACCGAGAGCCTGTCGGCCGCGCTGTACGCCTCCGACATGCAGGACGTGCTGAAGAAGCAATACGTCAACGTCAACTACGTGCTGGCCCTGCCAGAGAAGCAGTCGCTGACCTTTGACTTCAACGGCTACAAAACCAAGCTGGACCGCAGCTTCGCCCTGGAAAACCAGAAAGACGCTGACGCCCGTGACAACAAGATCTGGAGCCTGGGCGCTACGTGGGCTGTCGGCCCGCACAGCTTCACCGTCGCTCACCAGCGCAGCACCGGCGACACCGGTTACCTCTACGGCGGCTACCGCAACGCTGGCGGCATCGGCGACGGTGGTAACACCATCTTGCTGGCTAACTCCTACTGGTCCGACTTCAACGGCAAGGACGAGCGTTCGTGGCAGCTTGGCTACGGCATCGACTTCGCCACCTTCGGCGTACCAGGCCTGACCTACAACGTTGCCTACGTTCGCGGTACCAACATCGACGACGGTACCAACCGCGGCGACGGCACCGAGCGTGAAATCTGGAACCAGTTCAAGTACGTGGTTCAGAGCGGCCCGGCCAAAGACCTGAGCCTGCGTGCGCGTGCGTCGTGGTTGCGCGTTTCCAACAACGCCAGCAACTACAACGTAGGCGGTAACGAAATCCGTCTGTTCGCCGACTACCCGATCAACGTTTTCTAATTGATCCAACGTCGCGCCTGATTTCGGGCGATAAAAAACCCCGACTGGTTCGGGGTTTTTTTATGCCTGGCATTCCAGCGCTGTATTGTTACACCGCAGTACGAATGAAGTACCCGGCCCCGCCTTTATCCCCTTCCGGCGCAAGCCTAAATTGACCCCACTGCCCGCCCATCACCCCGATGGCCGGCCACTGGAGTCATTGTCATGCCCTTTGTCAGCCTGCGCATCACCCGTGACGGCGTTACCCCGGAGCAAAAAGCCCAGGTCATCGCCGAGTTCACCGAAACCCTCGAACGCGTCCTGCACAAACGCCCGGACCTGACCCACATCGTCATCGAAGAAGTCGATACCGATAACTGGGGCTACGCCGGCATCACCACCACCGAATACCGCAAATCCCAAGCCTGAATCCCTACCGGAGAACTCTCATGAAAAAAGTCGTCATCATCACCGGCGCGTCGCAAGGTATCGGCGCCGCCGTGGTCCAGGCCTACCGCGCTTTGGATTACCGGGTCGTCGCCACTTCGCGCTCGATCCAACCGTCCACCGACCCGGACATCCTTACCGTCGCCGGCGACATCGCTGACCCGGCCACCGCCCAGCGCGTCATCCGCGAAACCCTGGCCACCTTCGGGCGCATCGACAGCCTGATCAACAACGCCGGTATTTTTATCGCCAAGCCCTTCACGGCCTACACCCAGGAGGACTACGCCAATGTGCTCGCGGTGAACCTCAACGGCTTCTTCTACATCACCCAACTCGCCATTGCCGAGATGGAAAAGAACAACGCTGGCCATATCGTCAACGTCACCACCAGCCTGGCGGACCACGCCATCGACGGCGTGCCATCGGTACTCGCCAACCTCACCAAAGGTGGGCTGAATTCAGCGACCAAGTCCCTGGCGATCGAGTACGCCAAGCGTGGCATCCGGGTGAACGCGGTGAGCCCAGGGATCATCAAGACGCCGATGCACAGCGAAGAAACCCACGCGGCGCTCGGGCAATTGCATCCGGTCGGGCATATGGGGGAGGTGAGTGACATCGCCCAGGCGATCGTCTATCTGGAGCGCGCTGGGTTTGTCACCGGCGAGATTCTGCATGTCGACGGTGGGCAAAGCGCGGGTCATAGATGAACACGTCCCGGCCTACCCCGGCCGGGCGTTGTCCTCCCGTGGCGGGCGACCAAAAAAGGCTTTGTAGGCGCGGCTGAACGCCGCCTCGGACTCATAGCCAATCGCAAAGCCAATTTCGCCGATACGAGCGTCCTGTCTGGACAGCATGGTTTTCGCTAGGACACCTCAAAAACACCCAAGCCCTCACGTGTTTGCCACGGCTTGGGTGTTTCTGGATGAGGGGGCGGTGAAGGTGACTCGTACAGCACAAGGGTTTTTAGGTGCGTGATGCCGAGGCGTCCCTAAAATGAAATTGGACGAATCTTGGACTGAAGGGGGGTTAGTGGTTTCAGAAAGAGTGATGTTCCAAACCCCAGAAACCACAAAGCCCCGCATTGCGGGGCTTCGAGATATGGTGCGGCACCAGACGAACGGTATGTTTCTGCGGGGCTAGGTTTTTCGGGCGTCTGGAGTTCGCTGGAAAAATCGGCGTACCCCAACTAGTAACTATAAATAAATCAGCTAGTTATGGCATTCGGTGGAATCGAACTCGGGATGTTTGAGATGTCAGCACATTGTCGGTCTGCAAGTCATTCAGAGCCGCATACGGAATGGTAAACCTCCTAAGTTCGAACGTTGTCGATCATCCCCTCCGTAGAGAATAGGCAGGAATCCGCCCAGGCTGTGTAAAAACGCAGAGGCCGTTTTCAAGTCCTCGCGTCTACGTTAAATCTGCAAGCGTTCGGTTAGGCAGCAAACCTGGATTTTGCGTAGGAGCGTGATTTTTGCGCCGATTTTGACTGCTACGACTGCCCGAAAGAGTTTTTACTCAGTCTCCGCCAAAAGCTGCCGTGGCGACAGGCAGCAGACGGCCAAAAGAGGTCCTTCGCCTAAGGCGGATATCGATCAGAAACTGTCATTGGTGACTCCGCCTCAGGCGGCTAATCACCGGATGGATCACCACCAGGCACCACGAACTCATCGGCTACTCGGTTTGCGCTTTACGCGGATAGCGCGCCTGTTTGCAACGATAACGGCTGTAATAGAATCCAGATGCTGAATAAACTATCTATTACTATTTACCTTTCCCTGTTGGATCAAAGAGAGACTTAAGGTCTCGTTCGACAAATTGATGAGGTTTCCATCCACCGACAAGCTTGTCAGCGAGAAACGTGTCAATTGCCCCAACGGTAACCCCTGCTGCAGTGCCGAGCCCGCCAGCACCAAGCGCGTCAATTCCTAGACCGAGACCGGTGAAAATCGTCCACCTCATACTTTTCCCCGGAAGCTTTTCGACCCAAGAGTCCTTGATTGTTTCTTGGTAGTAGGCTCTGACGAGATTTACGTCTGCCGGCTGTTGATGTAACCAATGTCGAAACTTATCTGCGGAATCGAGTAGCTTGACTACCGCTGCGAATGGAACTTTACCCGAATTGACCGCTTCTCGAATCGCATGGCTTCCCGATAGCGTCAAGTCTTTGAAGCTCTCTAGCGAACGCTGGCTTTGTTCATATTTCCTGACTACTGCCTCTATAGCACTTGCTTGCACAACCTTTTCAATGGGGTGCACTGCGATTTCTGTATTCAGTGAAGCTGCTAGAAAGGTGGCTTGGTATGCCCCTTGGACTATCGCTAAAATGTACGCTTCTGTGACGGTCGAGTGCTCTGGAGGTATTACCTGATGGTAAATTTTGTTAAGACCAGTGAAGTCGATGTTTGTATCAACTGAGAAGTGCCCATTCCGCTCCCGCTCAACCTTAAACCGAAAATCACTTGGGCACGAAAAGTTAGGTGCTACCTCATGAATGAGAGCTTTGACCGTTTCTTGGATCGTGTCGCCATGCGAAAAGGTTTGAAGCAAGGATTCTTGATCAAAACCACTTTGACTCAGAGGTATAAGAAGTTTTGTGAACTGGCTTGCACCTATTTTGGCTTGGCTGGTGCTACCTGCAGCGTCCCGAAACTTTTGCGGCCCTACTTTTTCAAGTGCATGATCAGGAGAGGAAAATCTGATCAGGCTGTGTAGCGAGCGACCGTTGCTAAGCGTATCAGTTGAGACCGCAGTGTTGTCCTCCATGTAATGGATCTCCAGTCTTCCATCGCGAAGGAGGGACAAGAGTATGAAGGGGGGAATACTCGAGAGCAGATCCGCGAGAGTAGCGCTGTTGGCAGCAACCACCACCCTCCCATAGAAAATTAGCCCTTCAGCGAGTGCGCCAATGTCAATTAGGGGGCCTGGTCCTATTGCATTTCTGTATGTAATCGCTTCGAACATTTTCACTCTACCGAAAGGGGTACACAACTCGTGGGGTTTATTGAGAATAGTCGATTTGCGATAAAACTGCTTCTTTCAAGATTCCTTAACCTTCAGAGCATTTGCTTTGAAGTGCGCTATGTGCGAACGCCGTTGCGGTTTATCACATCGACAATCTAAACTGCTCGATCTTATTTCCAAGTATCTGCTCTGGCGGTCGCCCATCTGACTTCGCCAGGAGCATTGATATGACATCCTCGTCATCCAGGACAACGATCATTTTTTGATGAACAAGCCACTGTTCTCGCAAAGTAACTTCACATCCTGACAAATCACCACCACTTCTAGAAAAAATCAATCCAAATAAACCTGCACCATGCGACTTCAGATAGTTTGAAATCTGCAAAATATCTTTCTTCCCAACTTTTTTTGTGTAATTTTTTGCATCAACTATAATGTAATCTGCTGAGTATCTTTCTCTTAAAAAGGCCCAAAACCCGCTATCTGCATAGTTAGGCATTATAAAATCCCGTCGATTGGCCTTAGAATTATCAGACAACTCGGGAATTGGCTCAATCAAAGGAGGCGAAAACAAATGAGCCAATATTTCGCCTACTAGTTTCTGATAAACATAGCAGTCCTGCTTCCCTGGAGCACAAGACTTTATACTGGAAATAAAACCCTCCTCTATGGTAGAGACACCTGTTCGAGCCGTATGAGACGCAATGACAATCTTGAAAATACTTTCTGGGACTCTATCAATGACGTCGAAAAATTCGCCCGACAGAAAGTCCAAGTCCCAAACTTCAACACTCGCAGCCCTTAAAGCCTCTAGCGAGTACTCAGACAATGTTGCCGGAATTGCAAGAACCAGCTTACTCTCTTTATTGACCTCTCTATACCTAGCGAAAACCCCTAACAACCTCTCAAGCTGCCCAGGACTATTAGGCGGGGACACCTTGCATTCGATTATTAGGCTCTCAGTACTTCCTCCTACTTTTCGACTGGCTAGAATATCAATTCTGTAGCGCATATCCCGACCGAGCAATGCATCCTGCTCTACGTGCAAATATGAACTGTGTTCTTTCAAAACACTTACCAGAAAGCGTTCAAACTCCATCCCCCTTAAGCTCCCTCCTCCCTGTGCATTGAACTGGCACTCTGGATGGTGCGGGCTTCTTATCGTGGTGCGAAAGAACGGAACCCGGGTTGGACTCGTTACCGAGCAAAGGATAAGCTCCACCCCGCAGGAAGGACAGGAGTACTTTTCTGCACCATTTAGCCCACAAGCTTGTTGCGCAGTTATAACCGTTTGTGTTTCTAGAATCTTTGCGACCTGCATGGCGTCCCCGTTTGGCAACTTAAAATCACATAAAGCAAAATGCTCTAGAATGTTTATAACTAAAACCGGTCACCGCAAAAACCGCAGAGACTAGTCAAAGTTTTTTTGACAATGAAACCTCTAGGTGTGTTCGCGAAAAGGCAGCCTCACATCGCGAAAAACCAATATGATCGGCTGTATAGCATGATCAAGCTGCTTCAGGACACTCCGGTAGCACGCAGATTCGTAAACCTTTCTCGTGAGCCCGTTACTTATGGCGACCACCATTTTTTAACCGATAGTAATGGTTTCAATAGTACGTTCTGACACTGCACGGTGTGGATGAAGACTCCATGATATGAGTGTCTGCAATGGGTCCAGGCTTTGTGAAAACGTTTTAGAGCAAGTTTGACGGTCAGAATCGGAACGAAAGTCGCGTTCCTACGCAAATTTCAGGTCTGGCCGACTAACCAAACGCTGGCAGATTTTACGTAGAAACGAAGACTTCAAAACGGTGCATGCGTTTTCACACAGCCTGGGTCGATTGCTGCCCTGGCTGACCGGTTGAATCCACAGCCAAAAGCGAACGTTCGCCCTAGGTTCGCTTCCGGTCAAAAACGGACGTTCGGATCAGGTTCACTGTCGGCCAATAGTGGATGCTCTATGGGGGGCGCATCTGGCCAACGCAGCCACCCAACGCATGAAGCCATCGCAGTTCCACCAAGGTGAACCCCGCAGCATCTAGCCCTAGATTTATTGTGGAAACACTGAGGTTTACAACAGGAGCGATTGCAGCCTGGTCAGCAGCTCCGGCAAGTATTGGCTTACCCAGGCGGTTTTAATGCGTAAATTCAAGCACCTATGCGACTTCGCTGCTTATTTCTAGCAATGGCGAGGTTGCCTTTTTTGAAAAGTGATGAATGCTATCTATACGGGGAAATAGTGGTGTGGTAGATTCAACATCGCTTGTGGCAATTGGCCACAAGGTGGATCACAAGTTGTCAAGCCGCGCATGGTTATTTACCACGGCGATACACACGGCTAACAGCAGCGTGCGGAATCTCTTCATTGAGAACCTCCAAACGTAATCGTGATACTGACATTATAAGTCATCTCTAGCAATACGCGGCCTAGTCTGAAAAGATGGATAATGTTTAGAGCATTAAGTTTAGCCGGTGGGGCGGTTCGGGATTGCCGCCATCCTAGCTCCACCGGTTGGCTTATCAGGATGTAGGAAGCATGGAAGATCTTCCGTGGTACAAGTCTAGAAAGTATCTTCACTTTGACCGACCGCTTGGTCAAAAGGCCGCCTACGATTACGTCACTACGCCTAAAAAAGTCGCGCAGCATTCATTTTATCCCTTCATAACGTATACATCCCAAGTTTTAAAATATCGCTTCGATAATGATCGTGGGTTTTTTGTTAAAACACCCAAAGCGAGACCTATCAGCTATGCAGCACATTTGGATTCGCACATTTATGCGTACTATTGCTTTCTATTGAGCGAAAAGTACGAGGCTGAGTTAAATAAGCGAGGGCTTCATACTTCGGTTTTGGCGTTTCGGTCTATTGATTCTAAGAACAATATTCACTTTGCACACGATGCGTTTGAGGAAATAAAGGCAAGAGGGGAGTGCTGCGTTCTTGCCTTTGATGTTGAAAAATTCTTCGATCGTCTCGATCACCCTACACTGAAGCAGGCCTGGGCAAAGTTGCTCGGTGAAAAATATCTACCCGATGACCATTTCTCGGTTTATAAGTCCCTCACCAAAAGTGCTCGAGTTGACAAGATTAGTCTCTATAAAAAATTGGGTATATCGCTACATAATCCGAATGTTAATGATGCCCGCCTATGTTCCGCAAAGCAATTTCGTGATGAGGTTAGAGGGGGAGGGCTTTTAAGTTCTAATCCAGAGGGTCGGGGAATTCCACAAGGCTCACCGATAAGCGCCCTGCTGTCCAATATTTACATGATGGAATTTGACCTTGCATTGCTCGATTTTCTATTATATACCGAGTCAGTATTTTATAGGTATTGTGACGACTTACTTATAATCTGCAATTTAGAGCAGGAGTTGGCGGTTCACGATTTTGTAGAAATGAAGATCAGAGGGTTGCACCTTAGTTTGCAACATAAGAAGACTGAGATATCTCATTTTACATATGATGCGTCAGGAAAACTCAGGGCTGATAAGCCAATTCACTATTTAGGGTTTTCATTCGATGGGCAGAATGAGCATATTCGCTCTTCGTCTATCACTCGTTATTATAAAAAGATGCGTAAAAGAATATGGCTTACAAAAAAGGCTATGGATCGCTGCAATGGCTTGAGGGCTAAGAGGGGGGAGACTCCTAAAGATTTGTTTCTTCGAGCAATCTATAAAGGCTACAGCTGCCTGGGGCGTAGGAATTTTATTACTTATGGATTTAGGGCTGCAAAGATTATGAACTCTAAATCTATAAGGAAACAGCTGCGTCCACACTGGAAGAAAATGAATAGATTCATATCGGATGCTAAATCCAGTAGCTAGATGCAAATTTCGTTTTAACTTCATCTTTGATTCATGCCAGCGCGCGAATCTGGCAGAGGTCGATACGATTGAATGAAGACGTCGAAGATTCACCTTAGCTCTGTTAGTTTTATCTGCCTCACTCTGCTAAATGTGCTCGCAGAACTGGCGTTTCACTTACCAACAATAAGGTTATGAACGTATGATTCTTCTGCCGGAGTTCTTCGGAGCAGTTAAAGAATTCTTGAAAATTGCTCCAGGCTTAATACTTCTCCCGCTCACCGGATACCTAGCATGGAAGAAAATAAACAACAAAATCTTAGTGTCCTTCTCCACCTACCATAGTCGAACATCAGCTACAAGAATCGGCAATGTTGTATTTAGCAACCTTAAAGATAAACCTGTTCCCATTTTTTCCGTCTACGCAATAATTGATCGCCATATTTCAATTAAAGTAGAGGAATTCAACCCGCCAATAATCCTCAAAGGCCTTGAAAGCTTGAGTATCGAAACTTCGCCGGTGTCAAACTATTACATTGGCGCCGACGAATACGAGCCAAGCTTTATGTCGCCGCAGAAAATAGAGCTATACGTCACCAGCATTGGCCGCCCTATAAAATGCAAGCTTACGAATTCACACTCAATAGAGTCGTATCATGAGTTTAAGCATTACTCAGTAGCTACAGCAAGCACCAGAAAGCTCAATGGTTTTGCATACAACGACAACGTACTGTATGCAATCATCTATAATTTTGAAGGAAAGCTTAGGACCGCTTTCGTCGAACAGGGCGGTTTCATAGGTAATGAGTGGGGCTTTTATTACAACATGATTCCAGAAAAGCAAATGGAGAGCACTTGCGGGATCATTGAGTTCCTAAAACACTGTAAATACGACGAAATCTTCACAAATTACAAAGTTATCTCACCCACGAAACATGTTGATCGCAACAAGTGCTAACACTCTCTTGTTGCATCTGATCAATCACACCTGTGAATTGTCACTAGTTTCGTAGACGCCCAATGACTGCATTGGCCGTTTTCTGCCTTCGTTTAGCGGTTGAACTGCCAAGGTTTTCCTAAGCGATGAGTGAGTAATTGCATGGTCAGCAAATAGTAATAGCGCGTCGATTCAGTGTGCTGGTTTAGGTGGTGATTCAAAAACCACGCAAGGTGTTTTCTCTGCCAAGTCCATGGGTTGTCGCGTTGCCAGCGCTCAGCGATTGCTGTTTGGATAGCCTTCGCCTGACGCAGGTGGCGTTGGCGTGTGGCATGAGATCCAGTCAGGACGCCGGCCAGGAACAGCTCCATATCGAATGGTTTACTCATACCCGACCGCCGATGTACGACGAAACTACGTCGATACGACTGTGCCCCAGCTCATAGCTGATTTGTGCTCGGGCCTCCTTATCGAGGTGTCGGTCGAGCTGGTAGCAACTGCCACCGTTGATGGGCGCAGGATGCTGGGTGATTTGCTTATAGCGTTCGCATGCAAAGGCCGCCCGTAGTTCATGAAAGCCTTTGAGGTTGTGCGTATGGAGAATCTCCCGTGCGGGGCGAACGAGTACCTGTTGGAAATCGCGGTAGCTTTCGTGCGGAGCTAACAGGTTGCGGCTACCGTCAGGCGAGACCTGATCGGCAAACCTCAGCGCATCACGAATATGATCATCTACCGTAATCCAACGAGGAGCTGACGCGCCCGAGCGGCCACCTTTGGTGCCGTCCTGGATGTTGATCTTGCCGTAGTGTTCGGCCTCACGCTTCAGGCGCGGAAGGTCGGCTAAAATGGCCTCACGTAGACGCATGCCGGTGGCTCGCGCTAACTGAGCGATGGCCGCGGCACGCGGCTGCTGGTGTGCGCAAAGCACCCCTACGATCCGCTTCACGTGTTCGCGGTCTTGGCCTTGCGGCACCGAACGACGAACACTGGTGCGCCGCATTCCCAGCGCCTTGCTCGGGCTCGGCACTTTCACATACTGATCACCGCGAAGCGCGGCCATGGTCCGGTTGACGCTGGACAACCGGTTTTGCGCGGTCGCGATATCTAGAGCACCTTGTTCGACTTGGTTTCGGAGATGGCTGACGTAATCCAACAAGGTCTGCCGATCTATCTGCCGCGCATCATTTAGCCCCGGCCCATCCTCTGACCGACACCAGCGCACAAACGCCAGCCAGCGATCACTGTGTGCCTTGACCGTCCCGTAATGCCCACCGCCAAACAGGTCTTTCAATGCCTGCGGTCCTGCGTAGCTCAGTTGCCGACCATAGCCAAAATTGCGCCCATCTCGCCTGCCCACCAGTGCCATGATCAAACTCCTCTCGAAGCCAAAACTTTTAAAACCTTCCCCACGTCATCCCGCCACGAATGTTGAGTGTTATCAGGGATCAAGGCCCCTGCGACCTGTGAGGGTTGTCCACTTACGCGGGACCGGCGGCTCCTTACGGCCGGGAGCTTGGGCATCTCATGATCTGGTCTCCTGAACACTTCCGAAGAAGTGGGCGGGTGGAGGCTGCGCTGGCTGACGAGACCTGCGCCGCGGGATCCTGAGTCGGGTGAAGGCAGTGAAGCGATGACCGGGGCATACCTGACTGTCAGTCAGGTGCAGTCCATTCCCTGGGCTGCGGCACCATCATCTGCATCGCTGTTGCTGGTGACTTCGGTGTTTGTCACGCCGATTGTCACGAGGGGGAATGCCGCAAAGCCTTGTACGAGATGGGCTGCAGCAGCGGTACGAGCGCCCGTCTCTTTCCGGGAGAAAGAGACGGGCGCAGGTTGGCGCAAGGAAATGGCCAAGCGGATAGGTTGCTGCAAGACAGCTACGAAGGGGGGGGGAGTTGCCGCAGTGGGCACACTGGTAAAAGTAGGCATCCATCACATCGCTGTGACCGTGCGAGCCGCCGGACGCTAATCGCACTTTGGGGGAACCACCATGGTGTGGCGTAGCCTTAAAGGTTCTGGCTACCTGGGTTGCTGTCAACGACAGCGCTTGCCCGATCTTTTCTACGCCTGTGGATAATTTGGGTCAAGGCTCGAATTATCGGGAGTTCTGCGGCTGTGGATGAAATTATCCACCGGTGGAAATCAGTAGTTTTCCACAGACAGTTTGCGTGGGCTTTAGATTTTTTAAATGAGGTCCATCCAAACAGGGCGGCTTTGCAGCCCTGCTTGGATGGACCCGCATGGAAGGGCGGACTGCGGTGATTTCACACGTTTACCCACGTTTGAATGCGCCACGGCTTTTTTGCAGGGCAGTGATGTTGTCACCGACTGGGTGAGCGAATTCGTGAGGCGTCACATGCCCATGGCGGTTGGCGTCGATGTAGTTGCTCCACCACGCCATGATCAGCCGGCGCTGCTCCAGAAATTCAGCTTTGTGGATATACGCGGCGCGCACGCGGTTGCGTTCCTTATGGCTCATTTGTCTTTCGATGGCTGCGTCGGTCCATAACCCGGACTCCAGCAGGGCGCTACAGGCCATGGTCCTGAAGCCGTGGCCGCACACGTCCTTGCTGGTGTCATAGCCGACGTTGCGGAGCATGGTGTTCACCGTGTTCTCGGACATGGGCTTCCAGTACTTGTGGTCGCCCGGTAGCACCAACTCTGAAAAGCGACTGAGGCTGCGCAGGCGCTCCAGTATTTCGATGACCTGCGGCGATAGCGGAACCATTTGAATGTCGCCGTTCATCTTGGTCCCGCGCGTGGAGTTGCGTACCCCTTCAATCGGTGCGCGCGTATCGGGGATTTCCCACATGGCGCGTTGGAGGTCGAACTCCCTCCATCGCGCGAAGCGCAGTTCGCTGGAGCGGACGAATACATGCAGCGTGAGCAGCACGGCAAGGCGAGTCAGTTCGCGGCCGTTGTAGTTGTCGATACGGTGTAGCAGTTCGGGTAGGCGGTTGAGGGAGAGGGCCGGGCGATGGACTGTGCGCGGCGCGTGAAGCGAGCCTGCCAGATCCAGTGCAGGATTCATGGTGATCTGCCGAGCCCTTTTGGCCCCGCGCATGATGGTGGATAAGTAGTTCTGTACCCGTAACGCCACATCCATGGTGCCGCGTTCCTTGATGCGCTGGGTGATCTCTAGCAGGTCATGGGTATCGAGTTCAGCGATGGGTCGTTGGCCGATCAGCGGGAAGACGTGGGTGCGCAGTCGGCTCATTACGGTTTTCGCGTGTCCTTCGGTCCAGCGGCGGGACATATCAGCGTGCCACTCCAGGGCAACGGTTTCGAAAAGCAGTGCCGCCCGCTGGGCCACGATTTTGGCCTTCTTCTTTTCTTCCATTGGGTCGAGGTTGTCGAGCAGCAACGCCTTGGCTTCGTCTCGCTTACGTCGTGCGACGGAAAGGGTAACTATGGGGTAATTGCCGATGATGAGCGTACCTTCCTTGCCGTTGGGCTTGGTGTACTTCAAGCGCCAGGTCTTCACGCCATTGGGTTTGACGAAAAGGTACATGCCGCCACCGTCGAACAGTTTGTAAGCGCGCTCGCGGGTTTTGGCCGTGCGGCATTGCAGGTCGCTGAGGGGGATCGCTAGACGTGGCATAGGGGTACGCGCTCCTGACCGGGAAATCGCAGTACCCCTAACATACCCTCGGGGAAGGGGGGTTTTGTTGGATCCCGACAGAGGGTCCTGGAACGAAAAAACCCGCCAAAGGGCGGGTTTTCGGGGCTTCCAGAGCATTCAGTAGAATGCAATGGAGCCTAATGTGGTGCCGGCACCAGGAGTCGAACCCGGGACCTACTGATTACAAGTCAGTTGCTCTACCAACTGAGCTATACCGGCGTGTTAGGGCGACGATTATAGCGATTGGAAAGGTTCTGTAAACCCCTGAATTCTGACTATTTTTGCAGAACCCAAGGTTTTTTCATCCGCGCCTCTTTTTCCGATCAGCAAGGGTAGGATTCTTCCTGGGTCGCCGAAGGGTCTAACCCGGTGCAATCTCATCGCATCCAAAGGACGCCTCACGTGAAACGGTCGCTTCGTCATTACCTTCTACCGCGACGCGCAGCAGACTCAGGTGATCCAGACCGAGCAGGGTTCATGGTCTGCGGCCAATGGCAAGAATGAGTTGCGCACGGACGGCGTACTTTCGCCGGATGTGTACACCTATAAGCTGCTCGACGCCGACACCGTTCACTACGTGAGTGTGTCGTCGGACCCTACCAGCGATTGCCAGGATGACTACGCGTTCACCGAGCGCCGCGTGCGCCAATAAGGCGGGCCCGCTCCAATACCGGGCGCTCGGGTGCCCGGTTGTTATGGGTATCAACGCCCCTTCCCACAGTTCTTCCCGAACTTCTTGTAGTCCACTGCCTATCTCTGTCGGCATTTACAGCAAAAGCCAACAGCCAACAGGCTGACTGCGATCAATTTAGTTTAGTTAATGGGCGGTATCCTCCGGGCTTAGCAGATTGAGTGCCCTAGGGGAGTCATGCGGCGCGGGTTTTGCTTCGCTGTCCAGCGAGGCGGTGCCTGTACGCACCGATACACGGGCCGTGGCTTCGCGGGGGATTCGAATCAACCGCTCGGCTGGTTTTCCCTTGAATACAGGTGAGGTTTCCGTATTCTGTTGCGCGATATAAACCGTCAGATTAATCGCGGTTTGATGTAGGTAATTTTTCGAGACCATGTTGGGCAATCGAATATTTATTGATGGGTATGTCAGTTTTGCGCCGTTCTTGTCCACCCGGACAGCAATTTTCGCGAAATAACAGCGCAAGTTCATGTTCTTACAGCGAATGCACTTTTCATTACAAAAAAGTCATAAAAATGGCGCTATGCCGTTCGTCGGATTAATTTGAACTAAAAGCATCAAAATACTGACACCATCAATGTGATATCACAGAATGCACCCGACACCACATAACTAGAAAAATACAAGGTCAGCTTATTGCTGACCTTTTTATCGCCTTTAGAGCGCAAACAGGTGGGGAGGGGCAGTGAGTGAGTCGAGCAGATGACATTTCAAAACTATTCAACAAGCTGGGTGCCAACCCGAGTGGCTACCGCGAGATCGACTTTGTCCATGAGTTTATCGAGGACGATGTAGAGGTTCTGGAGACCCCAGCAGTCACTCAAGCCCTGCCTGTGATCGAAGCGCCTTCAGCGCCTTTGTTGCGTCTGTTGGAGGAGCTGAGCCAAGGCGAAGCCGACCACCTGCGGCCGCCCGAAGTGATGGAGGGGCGTGACGGTGAAGTGTATTCGGAGCAATCCAACCCCAACGTCGTGGTGGTTGTCTCGGTGAAAGGCGGCGTCGGTCGCAGTACCCTGACCGCCGCGATTGCCAGCGGCCTGCAGCGCCAGGGTCGCCCGGCGCTCGCCCTGGACCTGGACCCGCAGAATGCTTTGCGTCATCACCTGTGCCTGGGCCTCGACATGCCTGGCGTCGGCGCGACCAGCTTGCTCAATGAAAGCTGGGAAGCCCTGCCTGAACGCGGTTTTGCCGGTTGCAGGCTGGTGGCATTTGGCAGCACCGGCCACGAGCAGCAGCAGAGTCTGAACCGTTGGTTGGGTGAGGATAGCGAGTGGCTGGGCAAACGGTTGGCCAGCCTTAAATTGAATGGCCAGGACACTGTGATCATCGACGTCCCGGCCGGCAATACCGTGTACCTCGGCCAGGCCATGTCGGTGGCCGATGCGGTGCTGGTAGTCGTGCAGCCGGATGTGGCCTCGTTCAGCACCCTCGACCAGATGGACAGTGTGCTTGCGCCGTACTTCACTCGCGAAAAACCGCCACAGCGCTTCTACGTGATCAACCAATTGGACGCGGCCCACCGCTTCAGCCTGGACATGGCCGAGGTGTTCAAGACCCGTCTGGGTGCTGCCCTGCTGGGGACGGTTCACCGCGACCCCGCGTTCAGTGAAGCCCAAGCCTACGGTCGCGATCCCCTCGACCCCACCGTCAACAGTATCGGCAGCCAGGACGTCCACGCCCTGTGCCGCACCTTGCTCGAACGCATCGACTCGGACCTCCCATGACCGACAATACGTCCTCCACGCCCTTCGTCGAAGGGCGCGCTGAACAGCGCCTAAATGGCGCGATTGCGCGCTTCAATCGGTGGCCTGCGGCGCTGCGTACGGTGCTGGTTGTTGCCAGTTGCGTGCTCGGCGCCCTGCTGTTGCTGGGTATTATCAGCGCACCGCTCGACCTCTACAGCCAATGCCTGTTTGCCGGCGTGTGCTTCTTGGCGGTGCTGGTGCTGCGCAAAATTCCCGGACGCCTGGCGATCCTCGCGCTGGTGGTGCTGTCGCTGGTGGCGTCGTTGCGCTACATGTTCTGGCGGCTCACCTCCACCCTCGGGTTCGAGACTTGGATCGATATGTTCTTCGGCTACGGCCTGGTCGCGGCCGAGTTCTACGCTCTGATCGTCCTGATCTTCGGCTACGTACAAACCGCCTGGCCGCTGCGCCGTACGCCGGTGTGGCTCAAGACCGAGCCCGAAGAGTGGCCGACGGTCGACGTGTTCATCCCGACTTATAACGAAGCGCTGAGCATCGTAAAACTGACCATCTTCGCTGCCCAGGCAATGGACTGGCCCAAGGACAAGCTGCGCGTCCACGTACTGGACGACGGCCGCCGCGACGACTTCCGTGACTTCTGCCGCAAGGTCGGCGTGAACTACATTCGCCGCGACAATAACTTCCACGCCAAGGCCGGTAACCTCAACGAAGCGTTGAAGGTCACCGACGGTGAATACATCGCCCTGTTCGACGCCGACCACGTGCCGACGCGCTCCTTCCTGCAAGTGAGCCTGGGCTGGTTCCTGAAGGATCCGAAGCTGGCGATGCTGCAAACGCCGCACTTCTTCTTCTCGCCGGATCCGTTCGAAAAGAACCTCGATACCTTCCGCGCCGTGCCCAACGAGGGCGAGCTGTTCTACGGCCTGGTGCAGGACGGCAACGACCTGTGGAACGCCACCTTCTTCTGCGGCTCCTGTGCGGTCATCCGCCGTAAGCCGCTGCTGGAAATCGGCGGCGTAGCCGTCGAGACCGTGACCGAAGACGCCCACACCGCGCTCAAGCTCAACCGCCTGGGCTACAACACCGCCTACCTGGCTATCCCGCAAGCCGCGGGCCTGGCCACCGAAAGCCTGTCGCGCCACATCAACCAGCGAATTCGCTGGGCGCGGGGCATGGCGCAGATCTTTCGCACCGACAACCCGCTGCTGGGCAAGGGCCTCAAGTGGGGCCAGCGCATTTGCTACGCCAACGCCATGCTGCACTTCTTCTATGGTTTGCCGCGCCTGGTGTTCCTGACCGCACCGTTGGCCTACCTGGTGTTCGGCGCGGAGATTTTCCACGCGTCGGCGCTGATGATCGTCGCCTACGTATTGCCTCACTTGGTGCATTCAAGCCTGACCAACTCGCGGATCCAGGGGCGTTTCCGTCACTCGTTCTGGAACGAGGTGTACGAGACGGTACTGGCCTGGTACATCCTGCCACCGGTGCTGGTGGCGCTGGTCAACCCCAAGGCCGGTGGCTTCAACGTCACCGACAAGGGCGGCATCATCGACAAGCAGTTCTTCGACTGGAAACTCGCGCGCCCGTACCTGGTGTTGTTGGCGGTGAATCTGGTCGGCCTGGGCTTCGGTATCCACCAGTTGATCTGGGGCGATGAGTCCACCGCTGTGACGGTAGCGATCAACCTGACCTGGACCCTCTACAACCTGATCATCACCAGCGCCGCCGTGGCCGTGGCTTCGGAAGCGCGCCAAGTGCGTTCCGAACCGCGTGTCAGCGCCAAGCTGCCGGTGAGCATCATTTGTGCTGACGGCCGTGTGCTTGAAGGCACGACTCAGGACTTCTCGCAAAACGGCTTCGGCTTGATGCTCTCCGATGGTCACTCGATCACCCAGGGCGAGCGCGTGCAATTGGTACTGTCGCGCAACGGCCAGGACAGTCTGTTCGATGCCCGCGTGGTGTTCAGCAAGGGCGCGCAGATCGGCGCCCAGTTCGAGCCCCTCAGCCTGCGCCAGCAAAGCGAGTTGGTTCGCCTGACCTTTTCCCGCGCCGATACCTGGGCCGCGAGTTGGGGCGCCGGCCAGCCGGATACACCGCTGGCGGCCCTGCGTGAAGTGGGCTCCATCGGCATCGGCGGCTTGTTCACCCTGGGCCGCGCCACCCTACATGAACTGCGTCTGGCCTTGAGCCGCACCCCCACAAAACCGCTTGATACGCTGATGGACAAGCCATGACCTCGAAGATATTCGCTCGCCCTCATCCGCGCCGTGCACTCGCGCTGATGATCGCCTCGCTGATGGGCCTCAACACCCTGGCGCAAGCTGCCGAGCAAGCGGCCACCACCGTGCCGGTACAAAGAACCGATAACGGCTACAGCCTGACCCTCAAGCAGTTGGGGCGTCGCGACACCATGAACCTGCAAGGCGTGGAGTCGTCCGACAGCGTCAACTTCGATATCCGTGCCGATGAAGTGGTGAAGGGCGCGCAACTGCTGCTCAAGTACAGCTACTCGCCGGCGCTGCTGGCCGACCTCTCGCAGATCAACGTGTTGGTCAACGGCGAAGTCGCTGCCAGCCTGGCGCTGCCCAAAGACGGCGCTGGCATCCAGCAGGAGCAACTGGTGCAGCTTCCGCCGAAGCTGATCACCGAGTTCAACCGCTTGAGCCTGCAGTTCATCGGCCACTACACTATGTCTTGCGAAGACCCGCTGCACAGCAGCCTGTGGGCCAAGATCAGCAACAGCAGCGAGCTCAAAGTGCAGGTCGAGCCCATCGTGCTCAAGGATGACTTGGCCGTGCTGCCGCTGCCATTCTTCGACAAGCGTGACGCGCGTCAGGTCAGCCTGCCGTTCGTGTTCGCCACTGCACCCGACAGCGCCGCGCTGGAAGCGGCCGGTGCCCTGTCTTCATGGATCGGCGGCCTCGCCAGCTACCGGGGCGCGACGTTCCCGACCACTCTCGGTGAGCTGCCGGCCAAAGGCAACGCCATCGTACTGGTGCAAACCGCCGACGCACTGGACGTGCACGGTGTTGCGGTCGCCAAGCCGACCGGTCCGACCCTGACCCTCATCGCCAACCCCAATGACGTCAACGGCAAACTGCTGATCGTCACCGGGCGTGACGGCGAAGAACTCAAGCGCGCCGCCAACGCGGTCGTGCTGGGTAACCCGGTATTGGCCGGCAATAGCGTGGTCATCACCAAGCTCGACAGCCTGGCACCGCGCCGTCCGTACGACGCGCCCAACTGGTTGCCAAGCAACCGCCCGGTGCGCCTGGGCGAGTTGATCGAACAGCAGAAACTCAGCGTGTCGGGCTACAACCCTGGCGCGATCAGCGTCGATATGCGCCTGCCGCCGGACCTGTTCAACTGGCGTGAAGAGGGCGTGCCGCTCAAGCTCAAATACCGCTACACGCCGCAGCAAGTGTCGACCAACTCGTCGCTGCTGATCGGCCTGAATGATCAGTTCATGAAATCCGTGGCATTGCCGTCGGTGACCAACCTGGGCGGCGGCCAGACCCTGCTCGACCAGTTGAAGAAAGACGAAAGCCTGCCGCGCGAAGTGACGACCCTGTTGCCGATCAGCTCGGCATCGCCCAAGTCCAAGCTGCAACTGCGCTTCATGTACGACTACATCAAAGAAGGCGAATGCCGCGACATCATCGTCGACAACATGCGTGGCTCCATCGACCCGGATTCCACCCTCGACGTCACCGGCTACCAGCATTACATCGCCATGCCGAACCTGGGCGTATTCAACGACTCCGGCTTCCCGTTCACCCGTCTGGCTGACCTGTCGGAATCTGCCGTGGTCATGCCCGATAACTTCGGCACCGACGAGATGACCGCCTACCTGACCGTGATGGGCCGCTTCGGCGAAGCCACCGGCTACCCGGCCACCGCCGTCAAAGTGGTGCAGGCCAAGGACGTGCAAAGCGTTGCCGACAAAGACCTGCTGGTGCTCGCCACCGCCGCCAACCAACCGCTGCTCAAGCAGTGGCAACAATACCTGCCGGCCACCAGCGATGGTGAGCAGCACCAGTTCCTGCTGTCTGACCTGCCACGTTATGTGCGTAGCTGGGTCAGCCCGGACCCGGCGGCCAACCAGCACCCAGCCAACGCCGGCATTACCTTCAAAGGCCTGAGCAACAGCACCTGGCTGGCCGGTTTCCAATCGCCACTCAAGAGCGGCCGCAGCGTGGTGCTGATTGCCAGCAACCAGCCGCAGGGCCTGTTGGAAGCCACCTCGGCGCTGATTGGCGGTGACGATTACAAAGACTCGATCCAGGGCAGCCTGGCCGTGGTGCAGGGCACGACTATCAGCTCGCTGGTGGGTGACGAGCAGTACTACGTCGGCAAGCTCAACTACTTCAAATTCATGCAATGGCAGCTGTCGCAGCACCTGGGCTGGATGTTGTTGATCACCTTCCTGGGTCTGGCGGTGCTTACTTCCCTGATCTACCTGTCACTGCGTGCACGTGCAAAACGGCGGTTGGCATGAGCCCGCTCAAGCGCATGGCCCTGGCAGCGCTGGGCGCGGTGATGTTTGCCGGTAGCGCGCAGGCGCAAACCTGTGACTGGCCGCTGTGGCAGAACTACGCCAAGCGCTTTGTGCAGGACGATGGGCGAGTGTTGAACTCGTCGATGAAACCCACCGAGAGCAGTTCGGAAGGGCAGTCCTACGCGATGTTCTTTGCGTTGGTCGGCAACGACCGTGCGAGCTTCGACAAGCTGTGGACCTGGACCAAGGCCAACATGTCGGGCTCCGACATCGGCCAGAACCTGCCGGGTTGGTTGTGGGGCAAAAAAGCTGATAACACCTGGGGTGTGATCGACCCGAACTCCGCCAGCGACGCTGACTTGTGGATGGCCTACGCCTTGCTCGAAGCGGCCCGCGTGTGGAATGCACCGCAGTACCGCGCCGACGCGCAATTGTTGTTGGCCAACGTTGAGCGCAACCTGATTGTGCGTGTGCCCGGCCTGGGCAAGATGCTGTTGCCGGGGCCGGTGGGCTACGTGCATCCGGGCGGCTTGTGGCGTTTCAACCCGAGCTACCAGGTGCTTGCACAACTGCGTCGCTTCCAGAAAGAACGCCCGAACGCCGGCTGGAACGAAGTGGCTGAAAGCAACGCGCGTATGCTCGCCGATACCGCCAGCAACCCCCACGGCCTCGCGGCCAACTGGGTCGGCTATCGCGCGACCAGCGCCAACGCCGGGCTGTTTGTGGTCGACCCGTTCTCCGATGACCTGGGCAGCTACGACGCGATCCGCACCTACATGTGGGCCGGCATGACCGCCAAAGGCGATCCATTGGCGGCGGCGATGCTCAAGTCGCTGGGCGGTATTTCCCGCGCAACGGCCGCATCGGTCACCGGCTTCCCGCCGGAAAAAATCCACGTGCTGACCGGCGAAGCCGAGAAAAACAACGGCTACACGCCGATGGGTTTCTCCGCGTCCACCATTGCCTTCTTCCAGGCCCGCGGCGAAACCGCCCTGGCGCAGTTGCAAAAGGCCAAGGTCGACGAGGCACTCGCCAAGGCCCTGGCGCCTTCAGCACCCGAGAGTGCGCAGCCGATCTACTACGACTACATGCTCAGCCTGTTCAGCCAGGGCTTTGCCGATCAGAAGTACCGTTTTGAACAAGACGGTACGGTCAAATTATCCTGGGAGGCCGCATGCGCCGTCACACGCTAGCCATTGCGATTCTCGCTGCCCTGGTCTCGACGGCCAGCGTGGCTGAAACCAGCGACCCGCAGTCCCTGCTGATTGAGCAAGGCTACTACTGGCAGTCGAAAAAGAACCCTGAGCGCGCGCTGGAGACCTGGCAGAAACTCTTGAGCCTGTCTCCTGAGCAACCGGATGCGCTGTACGGTATCGGCTTGATCCAGGTGCAACAGAACCGTCCGGCTGAAGCGCAAAAGTACCTGGCCCGCTTGCAAGCGCTGAGCCCGGTGCCGCGTCAGGCGTTGCAGCTGGAGCAGGACATCACCGTGGCCGTGCCGGACAACGCCAAGTTGCTGGAGCAGGCGCGCGAACTGGGCGAGCCGGATGCCGAGCGTGAGCAGGCCGTGGCGTTGTATCGCCAGATTTTCCAGGGGCGTCAGCCGCAAGGCCTGATCGCCCGTGAGTACTACAACACGCTTGGATTCACCGCCAAGGGCACCAATGAGGCCATCGCTGGCCTGCAGCGATTGACCCGTGAGCGTCCCAACGATCCGATCGTTGCGTTGTTCCTGGCCAAGCACCTGGCGCGCAACCCGGCCACGCGGCCTGACGGCATTCGTGCCCTGGCTAAACTGGCACCGAATAACGACGTGGGCGGCAATGCCGATGAAACCTGGCGCTTCGCGCTGATCTGGCTCGGCCCGCCGAAGCCGGACCAGGTGTCGCTGTTCCAGCAGTTCCTCACCGTGCACCCGGATGACGCCGAGATCCGCGCGCTGATGAACAAAGGCATTGCCCAAGGCAAAAGCGGCGGCACCTGGCAGCGTGACCCGCAGATGACCAAGGCTTTCAAGGCGCTGGATGACGGCGACCTGAAAACCGCCGAGCCGTTGCTGGCCGCGCGTCTTGCGCAAAAATCCAATGACGTCGATGCCCTCGGTGGTATGGGCGTATTGCGCCAACAGCAAGAGCGTTACAGCGAAGCCGAAAACTACCTCGTCCAAGCCACCCGCTTGCCCGGTGGTGCCGCGTGGCAGTCGGCCCTGAATGACGTACGCTACTGGAACCTGATCAGCCAAAGCCGCGACGCCCAACGCGCCGGCCGCAGCGCCCAGGCCCGTGACCTGGTGGCCCAGGCCGAGCGCCTGAACCCAGGCCAGCCTGGCGCGGCGGTCGCGTTGGCGGGTTTCCAGTCTCAGGACAACCAGTTCGAAGAAGCCGAAGCCGGCTACCGCAAGGTGTTGGCCCGTCATCCCGGTGACCCGGATGCCTTGAGTGGCTTGATCAACGTGTTGTCCCAATCGGGTCAACCAGATGAGGCCTTGAAGCTGATCGACTCGGTCTCGCCGGCGCAGCGCGCCAAGTTCGCACCGAGTGTGAAAATCAACGCATTGCGCGCGACCCAGGTCGGCAAACTGGCGGAGCAACGCGGTGACGTGAAAGGCGCACAAGCTGCCTATCGCCAGGCTCTCGACGCTGACCCTGAAAACCCGTGGACCCGCTTTGCCCTGGCGCGCATGTACCTGCGCGACGGCCAGATCCGCAATGCCCGTGCGTTGATCGACGGCTTGCTCAAGACCCAGCCCAACCAACCGGACGCGCTGTACACCAGCACGCTGTTGTCGGCGCAACTGAGCGAGTGGAAACAGGCCGAGACGACCCTGGGGCGTATCCCCGCGGCGCAGCGCACGGCAGACATGAACGAGCTGGCGATCGATATCGCGCTGCACCAGCAGACCGACGTGGCCATCGAAACCGCTCGCCGTGGCCAGCGCCCGGAAGCCTTGGCATTGCTGGGGCGTTCCGAGCCGTTGACCCGTCAGAAGCCTGAGCGTGTGGCCGTACTGGCCGCCGCCTATGTAGAAGTCGGCGCCGCGCAGTACGGCCTGGACATGATGCAGAAGGTGGTGGAGAACAACCCCAACCCGACGGTCGACCAGAAACTGCTGTACGCCAACGTGTTGCTCAAGGCCAACAAGTACAGTGAGGCGGGCGAGATCCTGCGCGAAGTGCAAGGCCAGCCTTTGAGCGAAATCGGTCGCCAGCGCTATGACGATCTGATTTACCTGTACCGGGTCAAACAGGCGGATGCCCTGCGCGAGAAGAACGACCTGGTGGCCGCCTATGACATGCTGTCCCCGGCCTTGGCCCAGCGTCCCAATGACGCGCTGGGCGTCGGCGCACTGGCGCGGATGTACGCCGCCAGTGGCAACGGCAAGAAGGCGATGGAGTTGTACGCACCGTTGATCCAGCAGAACCCGAACAACGCACGCCTGCAACTGGGCCTGGCGGACATCGCCCTGAAAGGCAATGACCGCAGCTTGGCGCAGAGCGCCAGTGACAAGGCGCTGGCGCTGGAGCCGGGTAACCCGGAGACACTCACCTCGGCCGCGCGCATTTACCAAGGGCTGGGCAAGAACAGCGAAGCTGCCGAGTTACTGCGCAAGGCCCTGGCGATTGAAAACGCCATGAAGGCCAAGACCCAAGTGGCCCAGGCTGGCGCTCCAGGGACTTCGTATAACCCGTTCGTAGGCTTGCCGGGCCAGCGCCGCCAGGTCACCGACCTGACCGTTGCCGGCGCCGTACCGCCGCCGATCGATGCGCCAACCAAGAGCGTGACGTCCAACGCGTTTGCGAGTGCAACGTCCAACGACCTGAGCGATCCGTTTGTGCCGCCATCGAGCATTGCCTCCATCGACAGTCCCGAGCTGAGCCCGGCGCGGCGTGCGCTGGATACCATCCTGCGTGACCGTACCGGTTATGTGGTGCAAGGCTTGAGCGCACGCAGCAACAACGGTGAGAAAGGCCTGAGCAAAATCACCGATGTGGAAGCGCCGTTTGAAGCGCGGATGCCGGTGGGCGATAACACGGTGGCGCTGCGCGTGACGCCGGTGCATTTGACGTCTGGTGCGGTTAAAGGCTTCGCAGCACAGCGCTTTGGCGGTGGGACCAACGATGAGCTGGGCAAGCAAAGTGACAGCGGCGTCGGTTTTGCCATCGCGGTAGAGAATCCTGATCAGGGGTTGAAGGCGGATCTCGGGGTCAGCCCGATAGGTTTCACCTACAAGACCTGGATCGGGGGTGTGAGTGTTGCGCGACCGTTTGAGGCGAATTCGAACTTCCGCTACGGCGCGAATATTTCTCGTCGCCCAGTAACTGACAGCGTGACCTCGTTCGCCGGCTCAGAAGATAAGCGCACTGGCGAAAAATGGGGCGGTGTGACCGCTAACGGCGGCCGTGGCGAGTTGAGCTACGACAACCAAAAGCTGGGTGTTTATGGCTATGCCTCGTTGCATGAAATGCTGGGGAACAACGTAGAGGACAATACCCGTCTGGAACTGGGCAGCGGTATCTACTGGTACCTGCGTAATACCCAACGGGACACTCTGACCTTGGGCATCAGTGGTTCGGTGATGGGCTTCAAGGAAAACCAGGGTTATTACACCTACGGTCATGGCGGTTACTTCAGTCCGCAACGTTTCTTCTCTCTAGGCGTGCCGATCCGTTGGGCCCAGAGCTTTGACCGTTTCAGCTATCAAGTAAAAACTTCGGTAGGCGTGCAGCATATCGAGCAAGATGGCGTCGATTACTTCCCGGGGCACAACGATCTTCAAGACAGCCAGACCGTGGGTAATCGCACCTATGCCAGCGACAGCAAAACCGGCCTCGGCTACAGCTTCAACGCCGCCGCCGAATACCGCTTGAGCTCGCGGTTCTACCTGGGTGGCGAAATCGGTGTCGACAACGCCCAGGACTACCGCCAGTACGCCGGTAATGCTTATCTGCGCTACTTGTTCGAAGACCTGAGCGGGCCTATGCCGCTGCCGGTCAGCCCGTACCGTTCACCTTATTCCAACTGATTAATCGGAGTCATTCATGCCTGTTTCTGCGATTGCCGGCCTAACCATGCTGGTATTGGGCGAAAGTCATATGAGCTTTCCCGATTCGTTGCTCAACCCGTTGCAAGACAACCTCACCAAGCAAGGCGCGGTGGTTCACTCCATCGGTGCGTGCGGTGCCGGTGCGGCGGATTGGGTTGTCCCGAAAAAAGTCGAGTGCGGTGGCGAACGCACGCCCACCGGCAAGGCCGTGATCTATGGCAAGAACGCCATGAGCACCACGCCGATCCAAGAACTGATCGCCAAGGACAAGCCCGACGTGGTCGTGCTGATCATCGGCGACACCATGGGCTCTTACACCAACCCGGTGTTCCCGAAAGCCTGGGCCTGGAAAAGCGTGACCTCGCTGACCAAAGCCATCACCGACACCGGCACCAAATGCGTGTGGGTCGGCCCGCCATGGGGCAAAGTCGGTTCCCAGTACAAGAAGGATGACACCCGCACCAAGCTGATGTCGTCGTTCCTGGCCAGCAACGTGGCGCCGTGCACCTACATCGATTCGCTGACGTTCTCCAAACCGGGCGAGTGGATCACCACCGACGGCCAGCACTTCACCATCGACGGTTATCAGAAGTGGGCCAAGGCGATCGGTACTGCCTTGGGTGACCTGCCGCCATCGGCCTACGGTAAAGGAAGCAAATAATGAAACGGATGACCCTGGGCCTGGCGACTTTGCTCGCCAGCGTCAGCGCCTACAGCGCCGACATCCCTTTGTACCCGACGGGCCCGGAGCAAGACGCAGCGTTCCTGCGTTTTGCCAACGGCACGCCTGGCGAGTTGAAGCTGGTGGCCGACGGTTCCAAGGCCAGCCTGGTGTTGAATGGCGACAAAGCCGTTTCGGCCTTTTTGCCAGTGGTCGGCGGTGACAAGCCGATCAAAGGCGTGTTGAGCAGCGCCGGTAAAAACACCGATTTCTCCGTGAAAGTGGCGCCTGGCGAATTCGCCACGGTGGTCGCACTGGTCGATGCCAAGGGCGCCACGCGCCAATTGGTGGTGCGCGAAGTGCCGGACGACTTCAACGCGCTCAAAGCCTCCCTGGCCTTTATCAATGCCGACGCCACCTGCGCCGACGCCAGCCTGGAAGCCGTGGCGCAAAAGGCCGAGCTGTTCAAAAAGGTCGCGGAAGGCGCGGTGCAGCGTCGCATGATCAACCCGGTGGAACTCTCGGTGCAGCTCAAATGCGCCGGTGCGCCGGTTGGCCAGCCGCTGACGTTTACCCTCAAGGCGGGCGAGCGCTACAGCGTTTTGGCCGTTCCTTCAGACAAAGGCTCGAAGTTGCTGTTCGCCTCTGACGCACTCGCTAACTGATCGGGTCCGACACCACCATGGTCTTTGCCTCACTCGAATTCCTCACGCTGTTCCTGCCGGCCTTCCTGTTGATCTATGCCCTGGCTCGTCCGAGCTGGCGCAACGTCATCCTGTTGATCGGCAGCTGGTTGTTCTACGGCTGGTTGAGCCCGTTGTTCCTGTTCCTGCACATGGTGTTGACCGTGGTGGCCTGGGTCGGCGGCTTGCTGGTGGACCGCTCCCGTGAGGATGGCAAGGGCCGGGTGCGCCTGTTGATCGCGTTGATCGTGTTCAACACGGCGGTGCTGTGTTGGTACAAATACGCCAACATCGTCGCCGGCACGGTGAGTGAGGTGATCACCTGGTACGGCTATATGCCGCTTGATTGGCAGCGTGTGGCTTTACCGGCCGGTCTGTCGTTCATCGTGTTGCAGGCGATTTCCTACCTGGTGGATGTGCACCGTCATACGGTGCCGGTGGAGCGCAGCTTCATCAACTACGCCACCTATATCTCGATGTTCGGGCACTCGATTGCCGGTCCGATCATCCGTTATGACTGGGTCCGCCGCGAGCTGAACCAGCGCTATTTCAACTGGCCGAATTTTTCCCTCGGCGCGCGGCGCTTCATGATCGGCATGGGCATGAAAGTGTTGGTGGCTGACACCTTGTCGCCGCTGGTGGACATTGCCTTTCACCTGGAGAACCCAAGCCTGGTGGACGCCTGGATCGGTTGCCTGGCGTACTCGCTGCAACTGTTCTTCGACTTCGCCGGTTACAGCGCCATGGCCATCGGCCTGGGCCTGATGCTGGGCTTCCACTTCCCGGAAAACTTCAACCGGCCGTACCTGGCCAGCAGCATCCAGGACTTCTGGCGGCGTTGGCACCTGTCGTTGTCCAGCTGGTTGCGCGACTACCTGTACATCGCCTTGGGCGGTAACCGCGACGGCGTATGGCGCACTTATCGCAACCTGTTTCTCACCATGGCGATTGCCGGGTTGTGGCACGGCGGCGATAGCTGGAACTACCTGTTGTGGGGTTCGGCCCATGGCGTGGCGTTGTGCGTCGACCGTGCGTGGTCGCGTTCGAGCCTGCCGAGCATTCCGCCGGTGTTGTCGCACATCCTCACATTGCTGTTTGTGTGCCTGGCCTGGACCTTGTTCCGTGCGCCGGACTTCCACTCGGCCCTGACCATGTACGCCGGCCAGTTCGGGATGCACGGCATGGGCCTGGGTGACGCGATGGCCGTGGCCATGCGCCCGGCCCATGGCATGGCGGCATTGTTGGGCCTGGTGTGCATCATTGCGCCGATCTGGCAGGTGCGTTGCGAACAGCGTTTCGGCACCCAGCCCTGGTTTGTGGTGGCGGCTTCGCTGTGGCCGGTGGCCGGGTTTGTGCTGTCGTTTGCGCTGATTGCCAGCCGCGACGCCGTACCGTTTCTGTACTTTCAGTTCTAAGGACGCCCGACCATGCCTGCTCCTACCGCGCCGACTCCACCGAGCGACCTGGCCGTTCGCACCAGCCCCCTGGCGGCCTGGGTGTTGGTGCCCTTTTTGGCGGCGGGACTGATCTCCTGCGCCTGGCTGATGGTGAAGGGGCCGATCAGTTATATGCCGGCCAAGGTCGACAGCGACATGCTGCTGCACGGCGACCTGACCCACCGTTTTGCCAAGGAGCTGGCCAAGGCGCCGATGGCGATCCAGGCCGCGAACCTGGAGCGTGGTGGCAGCTGGCTGGCGTTTGGCGATACCGGGCCGCGCGTGCGTCCGGGGTGTCCTGGCTGGCTGTTTATCAGCGATGAGCTGCGCATCAACCGTCACGCCGAAGCCAATGCTCAGACCAAGGCCCAGGCGGTGATCGACCTGAAAAAACAACTGAGTCAAAAAGGTATCGATCTGCAAGTGGTGGTGGTGCCGGACAAGAGCCGCATTGCCGCCGCCCAACGCTGCGGCCTGTATCGCCCGGCGGTGCTCGATAGCCGGATCCAGGACTGGACCCAGTTGTTGCAGGCTTCCGGCGTTTCCGCGCTGGACCTGACCGATACGCTCAAGCCGCTGGGCGCCGAGGCTTACCTGCGCACGGATACTCACTGGAGCGAAATCGGCTCCAACGCCGGTGCCCAGGCTCTGGCGCAACGTATCCAGCAACGCGGCATCAAGGCCACGCCGGAACAAACCTTCGACATTACCCAGGCACCGCTCGCCGTGCGCCCCGGTGATTTGGTACGCCTGGCAGGTCTCGATTGGTTGCCGCCCAAGTTGCAGCCAGCCGGCGAGTCAGTTGCCGCCAGCACCGCCCATGAAACCGGTGGCGCGACCAGCAATGCTGATGACCTGTTTGGCGACGCGGGCCTGCCCAATGTGGCACTGATCGGCACCTCGTTTTCGCGTAATTCCAACTTTGTTGGCTTCCTGCAGAAGGCCCTGAATGCTCCGGTCGGCAATTTCAGCAAAGACGGTGGCGAATTCTCCGGCGCGGCCAAGGCCTATTTTGAAAGCCCGGCGTTCAAGCAAACGCCGCCTAAGTTGTTGATTTGGGAGATTCCGGAGCGGGATCTGCAAACACCCTACGATGTGATCAGTATTGGTCAGTAATTTGACTATTTGCCGTTTGTCTAAAAAATAGGCAGCTATCTCATCAAAATAATGACACTTTTACGCTCCTGAAGCAGACTGCTTGCACTAGGGCGACCACAAAAAGACCTGCGGTAAGCAGTCGTATCAGCTGACCTTTTCACGTCTTTGAGCTTCGCCGTGATGAGGGGTTTGTTATGGGCATTACTGATGGTCTTTTAGCCTTGCTCGGCAAGGACATCTGCCAGGATGAGCGCGGCATGGAGTCGCGTTTGCATTTCTTCGGCAGTATTCCCCGCGCGGATGATGTTGCCGTCAACCAGGACGCAGACACCGTGCCCCTCAAGCCAAAAGTGGTGGCGCTGGTGTCGATCAATGGCGGCGTCGGCCGTAGCACCCTGGCCACCGCCTTGAGCAGCGGCCTGCAACGCCAGGGCGAGTCCGTCGTGGCTTTGGACCTAGACCCGCAGAACGCCTTGCATCTCCACTTCGGCGTGAGTCCGGCGTTGCCGGGCATCGGGCGCACCAGCCTGGAACATGGGCCATGGAGCCCGCTTCAACAGCTTAGCTTCGCTGGCTGCCAGGTGATCCCCTTTGGCGAAATCGATACCCCACAGCAGGAAAACCTGGAGCGCTGGCTCAAGCACGAGCCGTGCTGGCTGGCTCAACACCTCGCGTCCCTGGACTTGAGTGCGCGGCATACGGTGATCATCGATACCCCCGCCGGTAACAACGTCTACTTCCATCAAGCGCTGAGCGTTGCCGATGTGGTGCTGGTCATCGTGCAGGCAGATGCGGCATGCCTGGGCACCCTTGACCATCTGGATGTACTGCTTGCCCCGCATCTTGAAGGTCAACACCCGCCTCGCGTGCAAGTGGTCATCAACCAAGTGGATGAAAGGAATGCCTTCAGCCTGGACATGGTCGAGGCCTTCACGCAAAGGCTGGGGAAAGCGGCGCTGCAAGTGCACCGCGACATAGCGATCAACGAAGCACTGGCGTTTGGTGTCGACCCATTGGATAGCGTGGAGAAGGGGCTGGCAGCTGACGATATCAACGATCTTTGCCGGTTGTTGAAGGCGCTAAAAACAAGCGACTGAAGCGTTGGTTATACGTTGAACGCCAGATGCTTATGCACAATCGGTTGGATGCAGCTGTCACTAAACAGCCATTTTGTGGAGCTGTTCTCATCACGCCGCAACTGCCTGTTTTGCGTGCGTTTTATTTTGTGAACAAAAAATGACCAGCTCGGTTTGTGACCTGCAGCGCAGATGGCTACAGGCTCCGTAAAGATTTCATCAACAGAGTTATCCACAGGCTGTGCTGCGACAAATTTGCCCTTTATTCGCGCTCGGCAAGCACCATCAAGTTGCGCGGTGTCAGTACGGGTTCGCAGAAAGTGCCTATCTGGACCTTGTAGCCGTTTTCTTCGAGAAATAATGCCCGATCCAGCACCAGCCACACTTCCAGCGGGCGCCGGAATAGACCGCGTACCAATTCCAGATTTCTGACCTCCGCCAGGCGGCGCCAGCCGCACGCCTCCAGGCCCGTCCAGTCCTGTGCGCCTGTGGATAACCCTTTGAGGCTGGCCAGTTCCTGGCAATAGTCGGCAAAGGGTTTGTCCAGCCAGCTGGCGGGCAGGGAGGGTGTAGGCAGGTACTCGTCGACGCCACGAAGTTCACGTTGCAGTTGATCGAAACCCAGGCGCCGCGCCATGGACGTGTCCCGTTGCAGACGCACCCGTTTGCCTGCGGTGACGGTTTCGCTCAGCGGCAGGCCGAGGTCATCGATCGATAACTGCAGCCGTGATGCGCGGCCGGCGTTGGACAGTGGTTGGTAGGAATCGGCGTTGATGCGGTTGTAGCAGCAGGGCGCCAATGCAAGCTGTTTGCAGCCGACCGTGCTCGCCAGTTGCATCAGCCGCACATGCAAGTCGCCACAGGCATGCAGGGCGACGGGCGTGTGTGCTGAGTTGATTGCCACGTCGGCCATCACGTCTTGCAGACGATGGGTGACCGGCAGGCGGTGATGGTCGCTTAAGGCTTGGCCTGCGGCGATCAGCGCCGGGTCGTATTCCAGGCAGGTCAGTGTTTGACCGGCTTGTAACAGGCGGCGTCCGAGGTGACCCTTGCCCGCACACCAATCCAGCCAATGCTTGGGCGTTTGTGCAAACTGCAGCGCCGCGCCGAAGGCTTCGATCTGTTCCCACTTGCGGCCCGGCACATCGACGTTCAGGCGATGGTGAGCCGGGGGCAAGGGCTGCGTCGGTAACTTATCCACAGCACTGAGCTGTCGGGCTTGCACGGCAAGTTGTGGAAAAGGTGCCGGCGCCGGCAGGTCAAAGGGCTGGTTGTGACTGGCTTCCGCATCGTCCAACGAGCGTTGGCGCAGCCACTGGGTGAGTTCCGGATGTTCGGTTTCCCAAGGTAAGTGCAGGTGAGTAAAGGGCCGTGGTTTCCACAGCCCTTGATGCTCTATCAGGAACGCATCCAGCGCCTGGAAGCGTGCCTCAACGTCCTTGGCAGGCATCGACGCGTAGCCAGCGTTCCAGCAGTTTGAAGCCGCGCACCAGAATGTAGGCCATCAGCAGGTAGAACAGCCCGGCTGCGAAGAATATTTCTACCGGCAAATAGGTGCGGGCGATGATGGTCCGCGCCATGCCGGTCAATTCCAGCAAGGTGACGGTACTGGCCAGGGCGCTGGCCTTGAGCATCAGGATCACTTCGTTGCTGTACGCCGGCAGGCCGATGCGCGAGGCGCGTGGCAGGATGATGTAGAAGAGTGTCTTCGGCTTGGACATGCCCAACGCACGCGCCGCTTCAATCTCACCCGGCGGAATGGCCTGGATCGCGCCGCGCAGGATCTCGGCAATATAGGCCGCAGTGTGCAGGGTCATGGTGGCGGTGGCGCACCAGAACGGATCGCGCAGGTACGGCCACATGAAGCTCTCACGCACGGAGTCGAACTGCGCCAGGCCGTAGTAGACGAGGAACAACTGCACCAGCAAGGGCGTGCCACGGAAGAAGAAAATGTAGGCATAGGGCAGGGCGCTGACATACCAGCGGCGCGATGAGCGGGCGATACCCAGTGGGATTGCCAGCAGCAGCCCGGCGATGACGGCAATGGCTACCAGCTCCAGGGTCAGGGTCGCGCCCTGGGCCAATCTTGGCAGCCACTTGATGATCACGGCCCAGTTCAGGCCCAGGTCGAAATGCGCCAACCAGCTGTAGTCGCCGCTCATTGGGTGCTCCTTGCAAAGCCGCGGGCGGCGCGTTTTTCCAGGAAGTGCATGCCGGTCATGGCCAGCACGGTCAGGCCCAGGTACATGAAGGCGGCAACCATAAAGAAGGTGAAGGGTTGCTTGGTGACGGTCACGCCGATCTGCGCATGGCGCATGATTTCTTCTAGGCCTATCACCGATACCAGCGCGGTGTCTTTCATCAGGATCATGAACAGGTTGCCCAGGCCCGGCAGGGCGATGCGCCACATCTGCGGCATGATCAACCGGGTGAAGATCCTGAATTTCGACAGGCCCAATGCCACGCCGGCTTCGCGGTGGCCCTTGGGAATGGCGAGGATCGCGCCACGGAACACTTCCGTGGCGTAGGCGCCAAAGCACAGGCCCAGGGCGATAACCCCGGCGGCAAAGGCGCTAAGGGAAAGGTCGGGGTTGCCGAAGAACTCACCGAGGGCACGCATCAGGTTGACCGTGCCGAAATAAATCAGCAGCACCCACAGCAATTCGGGAATGCCACGAACGATAGTCGAGTAAGCACCGCCCGCCCATTGCAGCGGCTTGTACGGCGAAGTCTTGGCCAGGGCCCCGGCCAGGCCGAGCACCAGCCCCAGGCACAGGGCCGTGAGCGCCAGTTTGACGGTCATCAGCGCGCCAGCGGCAAGCGCCGGGCCGAATCCGTAGAGATCGAAATTCATGGTGTTTTCATATCGCGGCAGGCAGTGCAAAAAGCCGACGCGCTCAAGTGAGCGCGCCGGGCATACCGTTCAGATCATTCGATGCTGAAAGGGAAGTACTTGTCGTTGATCTTCTTGTAGGTGCCGTCTGCCTTGATCTCTGCCAGGGCTTTGTTCAGGCGCTCGCGCAGTGGGTCGCCCTTGCGTACGGCGATACCGATCTTGTCGCTTTCTACCACCGGGTCGCCTTTGAATTCATAGGCCGAACCGTCTTTGCTCTTGAGCCATTCGTACTGCACGTACTTGTCGGCGAGGATACCGTCCAGGCGACCGGAGGTCAGGTCGAGGTAGGCGTTTTCCTGGGTGTCGTACAGCTTGGCGGTGGTGTCTGGCAGTTCGTCTTCCAGATAAGTGCCAGCCAGGGTCGCGCGCTGCGCACCGATGGTCTTGCCCTTGAGGTAGGCAGCGTCGGTCTTGAAGTCGGCGGTGGCCTTAGGCGCGATGAACTGCAGCTTGTTGGAATAGTACGGGTCGGTGAAGTCGACGGCCTGCTTGCGCTCATCGGTGATCGACAGCGAGGACACCAGGAAGTCGAACTTCTTGGCGTTCAGAGCCGGGATGATGCCGTCCCAGTCGGACACATACACTTCGCACTTCTCGACTTTCATCTTGGCGCACAGGGCGTCGCCGATGTCTTTGTCGAAGCCGACGACGTTGCCGCTGGCGTCTTTATTGTTGAACGGCGGGTAAGCCGCTTCGATCCCCATTTTCAAGGTTTCTGCCATGGCCGTGGCGCTGAACGCCATCGAGACGGCCGCGGCCAGAAGGAATTTTTTATAGTTCTGCATGCATGTTGCTCCGTTAGCGGTTGCTGGACATGAATTGTTTGCAGCGCGCCGAAAGCGGGTTTTCAAACACCTGCTGTGGCGATCCTTGCTCTTCGACCAGGCCCTGGTGCAGGAACACCACCTCACTGGACACCTGACGGGCGAAGCCCATTTCATGGGTGACCAGCAGCATGGTGCGGCCTTCTTCGGCCAGCGCGCGGATCACATTAAGTACTTCCTGAACCATTTCCGGGTCAAGCGCCGAAGTGGGTTCGTCAAACAGGATGACTTTAGGCTGCATCGCCAGGGTGCGCGCAATGGCCGCCCGTTGCTGCTGGCCGCCGGACAGTTGCGCAGGGTAGGCGTGACGTTTGTCAGCAATGCCGACCTTGGCCAGCAGGGCTTCGGCCGTTTCGATGGCGTCGCGTTTGCTTTGGCCAAGCACACGGCGAGGGGCCTCGATGATGTTGTCGAGGATGCTCATGTGCGGCCACAGGTTAAAGTTTTGAAACACAAAACCGATTTCGCTGCGCAGGCGATTGATCTGCTTACCGTCGGCGGCCATCAGCTCGCCGTTTTTCGCGGCCTTGAGCTTGAGCTCTTCGCCGGCGACCAGGATCTGGCCCTGATGCGGGTTTTCCAGCAGGTTGATGCAGCGCAGGAAGGTGGACTTGCCGGAACCGGAGGAACCCAGGATCGAGATCACGTCGCCGTCGCGAGCGGTCAGCGAGATACCTTTGAGTACCTCCAGCTCACCATAGCGTTTATGCAAGTTGCGGATTTCAAGCGCGGGCGTGGCCTCGGCCATGTGGGGTCCTCATTGTGTTCGTTGCAATCCTGCTGTTGGGCCGCCTTCCTGGCGAGGCGCCAAGCTAGCATAGCGTCTTGATGGCAGCCAACAGCATGGCCGGCGGTAAACAGGTGGTGTGCGGCAAGGTGTCGCATCGGCACAGCAGCGTGTCGCGCCATCAACAACCGAACATCCGTTTGAACCCGAAAAACCGCAGGCTTCGCGTAAAAAAGGGCGCGATGGTGCCAGCTTTGGCCGGGTGTTGGAAGGGTTAACCGGGCAAACGGTGCATATCAGCCCTTTTGTGGGGCGTCACGTACTTTTTGTGTGTGTTTATGGTGCGTTTATTCGTCTTCAATGTGGGTCGCACGGTAACGCTATAGCGGAATGCCATTGTTCTCAATGACTTGCAAGTGATGTTGAAACGTCCTACAGCCCGCGTCAATCGCGGCTCTGTAACATTTTGGCGCAAATCTTGCGTAAAAAATAAAGAACGCCCTGTTGGTTTCTTTTCACGAGAAAGATCCCGGGCCGGGTGGACCGTTTTCGCAATTCCTCGCAAAGGTGTGTCAATGAGTAGTACGCAAAGCTCCAATGACCTCGAACAGGGGCTAAAACCGCGTCACGTCACCATGCTGTCGATTGCCGGCGTCATCGGTGCCGGTCTGTTTGTCGGCTCCGGCCACGCGATTGCTGCCGCCGGCCCGGCCGTACTGCTGGCGTATGCCGCTGCGGGCACGCTGGTGGTGTTGGTGATGCGCATGCTGGCCGAAATGGCCGTGGCGTCGCCGGATACCGGTTCGTTCTCCACCTACGCCGACCGGGCAATTGGCCATTGGGCCGGTTTCACCATCGGCTGGTTGTACTGGTGGTTCTGGGTGTTGGTGATTCCGCTGGAAGCCAACGCGGCTGCGACCATTCTGCATGCCTGGTTCCCGGATGTAGCCATTTGGGCCTTTACCCTGATCATCACCCTGTTGCTGACGGCGACCAACCTGTTCAGCGTGAAGAACTACGGCGAGTTCGAGTTCTGGTTCGCGTTGATCAAGGTCGTGGCGATCGTAGGCTTTGTGATCCTTGGCCTGGCCGCGATTTTCGGTTTCCTGCCGACCAGCCAGGTCAGCGGTGTTTCCCATCTGTTCGATACCCAGGGCTTTATGCCAAACGGCATGGGCGCCGTACTGGCTGCGATCCTGACCACCATGTTCTCCTTCATGGGCACCGAGATTGTCACCATCGCCGCCGCTGAATCGAAGAACCCAGGCCAGCAGATTACCAAGGCCACCAACTCGGTGATCTGGCGCATTGGTTTGTTCTACCTGTTGTCGATCTTCATCGTCGTGTCCCTGGTGCCATGGAACGATCCGACCCTGGCTGCCGTAGGTTCCTACCAGACCGTGCTGGAGCGCATGGGTATCCCGAATGCCAAGCTGATCGTCGACCTGGTGGTATTGGTTGCCGTGACCAGCTGCTTGAACTCGGCGCTGTACACCGCCTCGCGCATGCTGTTCTCCCTGGGCCGTCGCGGTGATGCACCGGCGGTGGCCAAGCGCACCAACAAGAGCGGCACGCCTTACTGGGCGGTGTTGTTGTCTACTGGCGCGGCGTTCCTGGCGGTATTCGCCAACTACGTGGCCCCTGCGGCAGTGTTCGAGTTCCTGCTGGCCAGCTCCGGCGCTATTGCGCTGCTGGTGTACCTGGTCATCGCTGTGTCGCAACTGCGCATGCGTCAGAAACGCACGGCGGCGGGCGAGAAGATTGTCTTCAAGATGTGGCTGTTCCCAGGCCTGACCTACGCGGTGATGGTGTTCATCGTGGGCACGCTGACCATCATGCTGTTTCAGGAAGCGCATCGGATCGAGATTATTGCGACCGGTGTCCTGAGCTTGTTGGTGGTGGTGGCGGGGCTGATTGTGGCGAGCCGTCGCAAGGCGCAGAGAGTAGGCGCTGCGGTACTGAACTAAACTGAGTCGATGACTGTAGGAGCCGGCTTGCCGGCTCCTACAGGTTCAAGGTTGTGACAATTCTTTTGAGGCCGCCACGTAATCCGCCTGGAATTGCGGCGACTCGATCCACGCCAGTGCTGCGGCTTCATCATCGGTATCTGTAGCCCACTGCCGATACTCGATCAGCGCTGCCAGGATAAAGTCGGTGGCTTCTTCTTCGCCTTCCTGTTCCAGCACCAGTGCCAGCAACGGGTGGGCCAAGAACACGGCGCACAGGGCTTGTTGGCTGGTCTCACCTGCGGTGCGCATCTCTACGAACAGCTCGGTCAAATCCACTGACTCAAGGTCAATGCGGCTGTCGTCGCCGGCAAACGCATCCGGTTTGGTCGCTACGGCGCGCTGGGTACGGTTCTGCTTGGCCTTGGCCTTTGCCCGGTGGGCACGTTTTTGCTGCTTGTTCGGCGAGGCCATGGGCTCAGCGTCCTAGGTTTCGGATCGGGATGGGGTATTGAAGCGCAGGTTGAGGGAAATCCCAAGGGTATCTGCAGCCAATTGGCCGTTTTGAAGCCACGCCAATGCAATCGGCCACAGCCGATCCTGATACTGGCTGCGAAAAAATGCGAAATGACCTACCGTCTTTTCACCAATGTCCTCAGGCGCGATCCGCAGATGAGTGAGCTCACTGCCGTCGAAGTAACCCAATAATCGCTCGATGGCGGCCACGGTCCCGAACGGGTCGTCGGTGATGCTGATGGCCAGTATCTGCGCCTTTACACGACTGAATGGCAGCTCGCCCAAGGCCCGCCCGCTGGGCCGTGTTTCGTAGCTGGGCGTCGGTGTACTCCAGTCCCGCACCACGCCCGCCGGTGTGTCTTCCAGCCAGCCCAGGCGCTTGCCGGGGAAGTACCCGCACAGTGCCGTCAGCAACGGCATTGCCACATGCCACTTGGCAAACATCCGCCAGCGCACACTCGCTGCGTAGTCGCGCCAGTACGCAAACTGTGCGCCTACGGTCACCATTCGCCGAATGACCGCGCCCGACGCCCCGAGCCCTGCCGCGCAGCCACCGAAGCTATGGCCGACGACATCAATCGGCTGCCCCGGAAACTCCCGTTGCGCGCGCTTCAGCATTGCCTCGAAATCCAGCACGCCCCAATCCGACCATGAGGCCTTGAAGCCACGTAACGAGCCGCTGCGAGATTCGCCGATGCCACGGTAGTCGTAGGTGATGACGTCAACGCCGTGGGCGAACAGGTAGTCGGCAAAGCGGGCGTAGTGGCGGCAGCGGACGGAGGTGGCGGCGTTGATGATCACCACGGGCCGCGTTGGATCGGTTCTGATGTGTCGCCAGGTGAAGCCGCCGATGAGGTGACCGTCGGCGGCGGTCTCCTTGAAGGATTCGCGGTGGTCGCGCGCAGGTGAGGCCGAGGGCAATCGCAAAGAGGCGTCGTTTAAATTCATTGGGTTCTCGGCCTTTATAGGTTTCTTATTTTTTAGTAACAGTTCACCAGTTTGCCAGTAGTTGCACCGCGTCTGGCAGGCATCCATTGAGGAGGTCTCTATGAGCATCCCGCTATCTCCCATCGTTTCAGAGTTTGAAACTGAAGAGCAGGCTGCCAGCTATGACCGTTGGTTCCGCTCCACTCGACCTTGCGCCAATAGATACATAGGCTTACACCTTTGCGATCCACCAAGGCGTTTTCATGACCCGCGATACCCTCGAACGCAACCAGGTCCCTTTGTACTTCGTAGTCGTGCTTCTGGCTGCCGGTTTCGGTCTGCTCGCCCCCTCATTCGCCCACCACCTCAGCACACTGATCACACCCGCCATCGCAGTGCTGATGTATGCAATGTTCCTGCAAATACCCTTTCTGGACCTACGTCAAAGCCTGACCAACAAGCGCTTCCTGTCAGCGTTACTGTTCGCCAACTTCATCCTCATTCCGTTACTGGTGTGGGCATTGACCCAAGGCCTCGCAGGACGCCCGGCACTGCTGGTAGGGGCGTTGCTGGTATTACTGACCCCGTGCATCGACTACGTGGTGGTGTTTACTCATATCGGCAAGGGTGATTCGCGGTTGATGCTGGCGGCGA
The DNA here is from genome assembly GCF_003970195.1 of Pseudomonas sp. C 49-2. Classification (NCBI taxonomy): domain Bacteria; kingdom Pseudomonadati; phylum Pseudomonadota; class Gammaproteobacteria; order Pseudomonadales; family Pseudomonadaceae; genus Pseudomonas; species Pseudomonas sp. C 49-2. Next base: position 406,185 of record NZ_RXYG01000002.1, on the reverse strand, counting down.
CGCCGGTGCTGTTGTTGCTGCAGTTGGCGCTCTTGCCGATCTATCTGGGCGTGATGCTAGGGGCGCAGTCCGAAGTGGTTGTTGAGGCGCAGCCGTTTATCGAGGCATTCCTCTGGTTGATCGTGCTGCCCATGGTTCTGGCTGTTCTCACGGCTTCAGTGGCGCGGCGATCATCACTCGTCAGTGCTTGGAACGGCGGCTGGGCGTGGATACCGGTGCCGGCGATGGCATTGGTACTATTTGTGGTGATCGGTTCGCAGATCACGTCGGTGGTGCGGGATATCAACCTGTTGCTGCCGGTGATCCCGGTGTACGTCGGTTTCCTGTTGATGGCGCCGTTGATGGGCGCGCTGGCATCGCGGCTGTTTGCGCTGCCTGCGGTTACGGCCAGGGCGGTGACGTTCAGCGCATCGACGCGCAATTCGCTGGTGGTACTGCCCTTGGCGCTGGCGCTGCCTGAGGACGTGCGCGGGTTGGCGGCGACGGCAGTGATCCTGCAAACCCTGGTCGAGCTCGTTGGTGAGCTGATTTACGTTCGGTTGATCCCGAAATGGGTGTGGTCCGCAGGTCGGTAAACGCGGGAATGTTCAGGTCTGTTCAGGCGCTATTCAGCAGGGCAGTCGGCACCATAAGTCGGCGCCCCTTACCTGACAGGTCAACCGATGGATCACCGCAACCGTTTTCGCCTGGAATCCCTGGGCATTTTCCTGTTTGCCCTGCTGCTGTTCACCCTGGGGATCTGGGATCAGCAGCCCCAAGGATTTGACGGACGCTGGGCGCTGTTCCTGCAAGAAATGTTTCGCCATGGCGCGAGTCTTTTCCCGACCACCTATGGTCAGCCCTACGCGGATTACCCTGGAACCGCGACCTTTTTCAGCTTTGTGTTTGCCCGACTGTTTGGTGCGCCCAATCATCTGGCCAATGTGCTGCCCACCGCTCTGGCTTCTGCTGGCGTAGTTGCCTTGATCTACCGCTTGCTGGCCCCGTCGAATCGCCAGTGGGCGCTGCTCACTGTGCTGTTGACCTTGCTTACCACCCAGCTGCTCGAAAAATCCCGCTCTGTCTGCCTGGATCAGATGGTGGCGTTGTTGTGTGTAGGAAGTTTTTACCTGTTGCACAGTGGCGGGCGCTGGAGGCGGCTTGCGGTGTTTGCGTTGTTCATCCTGGGCTTTGCGATACGCGGGCCGCTGGGGTTGATCGAAGTCTGTGGCGTGGTCTGTGTGTACTGGGCGTTGGGCAGTCCAGGGGAGCGAGTGAAACAGGTGCTGATTCACGGCGCTGTTGGCCTGGTGCTGCTGGCAATCTGTTGGTGGTTGCTGATGAAGTTGGCGCGCATCAGTGGGGGCGACGCCTTTGCAGACGAGGTGTTCAGGATGCAGGTGGGCGGTCGTCTCGATGAAACTGGAGAACCGTTTTATTTCTACTTCCAGTTGAGCCTCTACCGCTACTTCCCGGTGGTGCCGTTGGCGCTGGCCACCCTGATTGCGCTGCGTCATCGCTGGTCCGAGCGGTTCGAAGGCGACATGCAACTGGTGGTGCGACTCGGCGCCTGCGGCTTGATGATCTTGCTCGGGCTGTCGGTGCCGCACTTCAAGCGCGCCTATTACATCCTGCCGATGGTACCGATGTTTGCGGCTGTCGCGGCCTATGGGCTGCTTCAGGCGCCGAGTTGGCTCTCGGGCGTGCGCCGATGCTACGAAGGGCTGGTCGTGGCACTACCGGCGTTGTGCGTGCTTGTAGTCTTCGTCTGTCGACATGCGTGGCAAAAGCATGGTTACTGGCCTGACGTTTCGCTGCCGTTGCTGATTGGCGTGTTAGGGGTCTTGCAAGTGGCGGCGCTGATCGCCTGGCGGCGAGCGGGGCGGTTGGTGTGGCTCAGCCTGATCGCATTGCTGGCGCAATGGTTGTTGTTGGTGACGGTGGTGGAGCCGTCCAAGGATATGCAGTTCGATACCCGCAAGTTTGTCGGTCAGGTAGAAGCACTGCGTGCAGAGACGCCTGGACCGCTGGTGTTTATCAATCTGGGGCGAGACACCTGGGCGGTGCGCTACATGATGAACCTGGACCATGATGAGCAACCGCTGTTTGTCGGCGGTCAACAGATCGAGGGGCTGGAGGGCTTGCCTCGGCCCGCCTGGGTAATTGTGTCGCGCAAGGAGACCGCGCTGCTGCAGGGGACGCCGCTTGAGTGTCAGGCGCCGACCTTTGAGGGGCGGCTGAACGACAATCCACTGATGGTGTTTTTGCTGAAATGACTCAGCAAGTTGCTGTATGTTCGCCAACTGGATGACCGATCAGTCATTCAATTGAGCTGTTTTTTGGAATTGCCGTACTGGAAGCCTCATGGATATGACGAAAAAGGACTTTAAGCGGCCTGACTGTGGCCACGTGATCGGCCGTTCGCGAATTGGCTGGTTGAGCATCTGCTTCGACGGCGGCTGCAGCTACCCTGCGATGATCAATGTGCTGAGAGCTGTCTTCAAGCGCTATGGGCGCCTGGTGCGGTTTGGCGAGAAGCTGTCGGCGCAGGGTTGGATTGATCGAGTCGAGGAGCGGGGCTTTCAGATCTCCGATCAGGAGCGGGTGGCGGTGTTTACGTTGATGTGGGATGAAAAGTGAAAGGTCTTCTGGGGTGATGCTGAATCGCCTCAGGCTAGGCCGATAAATTCCAGGCAACTTCCAGGCAACAAAAAACCCGCACTAGGCGGGTTTTTTGTGTGTTTCAGATGACGTTTGCACCACCTGAAACTGAATAGTGGTGCCCAGAGACGGAATCGAACCGCCGACACGGGGATTTTCAATCCCCTGCTCTACCGACTGAGCTATCTGGGCAACGGGGCGCATTAAACGGGTTTTTCAGGGGGTCGTCAAGCAAGTTTTCAAAAAATATTTAATTATTACCGTCGCTTACGTGCAGACCCCGGTTTTTGATCAATTATTGAGCAGGCGGCACGTAGCCGTCAGCCTTGGCGTATTCCTCGCCGGAAAAGAACTTGTCCATCTCGCCTGCCAGGTATTTACGGTCTTCGGCGTTCATCATGTTCAGGCGCTTTTCGTTGATCAGCAGGGTCTGGTGTTTCAGCCAGTCGGCCCAGGCTTTGGCAGAGACGTGCTCGAAAATGTCCTGGCCCTTGGCGCCTGGGTACGGAGGGCGCTCGAGGCCTGGCAATTCTTTTTTGTACTTGCGGCACATGATGGTGCGGGTCATGACGGAACTCCTGCATTCAATACGTCGGCCGCGCGCTTCAGCAGTTTTTTTACCGGGGCGGCAAGGCCCAGGCGCGGCGGGGTGGCGAGGTTATACCAGAGCCAGTCTGCCTCGGCCACGTGATGGGCGGATTCCTCGACCTGGACCAGCCAGGGTTCGATGGCGAGTTGGAAGTGGCTGAAGGTGTGGATCAGCCCTGGCAGCGCCTGTTGCTTGCCCAGCTCCAGCGCGTGCTGGTGGGCCAGGTGTTCCAGGTCTTGCAGGTCATCCAGCTCCGGCAAACTCCACAGGCCGCCCCACAGACCTGTAGAGGGGCGGCGATAAAGCAGGATCGCGCCCTCTGCATTGGCCAGCAACGGCATCAGCGTGCGCTTCTGCGGGATAGTCTTGCGCGGCTTGGGGATTGGGTAGCGCGTCTCCAGGCCGAGCATGTGGGCTTCGCAGCCTTTTTCCAGTGGGCACAGCAGGCAGCTGGGTTTGCTGCGGGTGCAGAGCGTGGCGCCCATGTCCATCATCGCCTGGGTGTAGGCGTTGACCCGATCATGAGGCGTGAAGCGTTCTGCGGTGGCCCACAGCTGCTTGGCCACCTTGGGCTCGCCTGGGTAGCCCTCTTGCGCGGTAAAGCGTGCCAGCACGCGTTTGACGTTGCCGTCGAGGATCGGTGCACGCAGGCCCATGCTCAGGCTGGCGATCGCACCGGCCGTGGACAAACCGATGCCGGGCAGCTCGGTGAGCTTCTCGACATCCTTGGGAAACTCGCCGCCGTACTCGGCCACGACAATCTTCGCGGTCTTTTGCAGGTTGCGCGCCCGGGTGTAGTAACCCAGGCCGGTCCACAAATGCAGCACTTCATCTTCCGGCGCGGCAGCCAAGGCCTCGACCGTTGGCAGCGAAGCCATGAAACGGTCGAAATAGTTGAGCACGGTGCTCACCTGGGTCTGCTGCAGCATGATCTCCGAGACCCACACCCGATAAGGCGTGATGCCCTGTTGCCAGGGCAGATCGTGGCGACCGTGGCGGTCGTACCAGTCCAACACCGCCGTTGAAAACTGCTCGTTTCTCATCGTTTGAACAGGCCTTTCAAAGCGTCTTTGAGTTGTGGATTAACCTTGTCGAGCTTCTCTTCCAGCTTTTCGTTCAGGCGGTTGCCAGCCGCCTTGATGGCGACCTGGCCCAGGCCGTCCTTGTCCAGGCGGCAGGCCTTGGCGCCCAGCTCCAGTGGGCCACGGCAGCGCAGCGGTACTTCGATACCCTGGAAGTTCGAGCCCACCTGACAGGCCGGGTCCGGCGTTGCACGCTGGTCGCCTTCGACAATGATGCCTACGCGGTAATCCATGCCCAGCACACGCAGGTCGATGTCGCCGTTGCCATTGACGGTCAGGCCGGGGATGCGCACTTTCAGGTCAGGGTTGCTGGCTACGCCGTTACGGAAGGTCAGGTTGCCCTTCAACTCCTGGAACGGCGTGTCCTTGCCTTGCGGTGTGCTGCTCAAGGTCTTGCGGTTGAGCAGGGCAATACCGGTGCACAGTTGCTGTTCAAGGTTGGCGTTGAGCAACACGCCGTTGTTGATCACAAAGCTGGCGGTGCCGTTGAGGCTGTCGATCAGGGCTTTCTGGCTATTGCCACGGCCCGTGAGGTTGCTGTCGAGGGTGATCTGGCCCTTCACCGGTGGGTTTTGCCCTTGGGCTTGCAGGATGCGTTCGACCGGCACTTGCTTGATATGGCTTTGCAGCGCCAGCACCGGAATATCCTGGCGCACATCGAGGCTGCCGTTGGCTTGGAAAGTACCGTTGTAGAGGCCACCGCTCAGGGTATCGAGCTTGAGTTGACCATCGACGCCCGACGCCTTGAGCGCCGCATTCTGGATTGGCAGCTTGCTCAAGGTCAGTTGGCCGAAGGCCAGGTCGGCGTTCACATCCAGCGTGCGCAGACGCGCCAGCGGCAGCAGTTTGTCGGTACTCCAGGCACCTTTGGTCGGTGCGTCGGGCAGCGGTGTGGTGCCGCCGGCGGCCATGGCACCGGCTTCGCTGTTCTGTACTTCGGCCTGGCGGGCTGCGGCTGCACCCTTGGCGGATTCAGACTTGGCCGGCAGGTAGTTGTCGGCGTTGAAGGTATCGCCCTTGAGCTGGACGCGCAGGGATTGCTTGGCAAAATCCTCCACGGCGAGGCGGCCGGTGAAGGTGCTGCCGTCGAGTTTCAGGTTCAGGTCTTCCAGGGCCAGGCTGCTCGGCGTGCCCTTGAGGCGGCTGACCAGTTCGACCTTGCTCAGGCTGCCCTCGGCCATGGGCGGCAGCGGGTGGCCAACACCGTCGAGAAACTTGGCCAGGTCAAACTGGGCAATGGACAGCGCGCCGCTGAGCTGCGGAGTCTTGTCCAGATCGTTGACCTTCAGCTCGCCCAGTGCGCGCAGTTGATTGGCCGACAACTTCATATTGGTCCATTCGGCGATATTGGCCGCCTGGTCCACCAGCAATTGGCCCTGGGTGGAGAACGTCACGGTCTTGCCTTGCAGCGGCTCGCCCGTGGCTTCGCCGCTGATCTTCATGTCTTCAAGCTGATAGCGCTTGAGCGCACGCTGGATGCGCAGGTTGCCGTTGAGTTCGGTCTTGACGCGCATCACCGGCTGGTTGCTGCCGAAGAACGCAGTGAGCTTCACCGGAATGCTGGCGCCTTCGTGCACGGCACCGGCGCTCAGTTGGATGCTTTCGGCGCTGAACTGCTTGCCGGTCTGCTCGTCGTTGTATTCGACGCGAGCGTTGTTGACCGTCAGGCTGTCGATGTCCAGGCGAATGGGCTTCGAAGGTTTTTCCGGTTCGGGTTCGGAGGGTTTCTCGGTCGAGCCTGGGCTGCCGACGGTCGCCTCGGTCACGTTCTTGCCGATGTCTTCCCAGTTGCCGTGGCCTTGCTTGTCACGGTTGAGGCGCAGGTTGAGGCCTTCGACGCGCACATCGCTCATCTGTACTTCGCGGCGCAGCAGCGGCAGCACGCGTACAGAGAGACCGAGCATCTGCAGGTCGGCGAATGGCTGGGTCGGCGCGGTCAGGGTCGCCACGCTGGCTTCGTGCAGTTCCAGGCCGAGCCAGGGGAACAGGCTCCAGCCGATATCGCCATTGAGCGTCAGCTCGATGTGGGCCTTGTCGCGGGCAATCTGGCGAATCTCGTCTTTATAGTCGTTGGGATCGAAGAGATGGGTCAGGGCAAAGCCTAGAGCCACAATGATCAGCAACAGCCCGAGAAGTACCAGACCCAGGATTTTGCCGAACGCTTTCATGGGCGAGTCCTTGTATGTCGATTTCAAAATTTAGCCGCAGAGTATAACGCCCGACGGCCTGCGTCAGTGCCCCGATCGTTACATTGTATCCAGGGACGGGGAAACGGGTTTTTGGCGTCAAACAAAACAGATTTCCTGAAAAAGGTGATATCAGTTTGGTTTTTCTGTCATCCACAGGTGCTAATCTGCGCAGGTTCGTCTGCCTTCTGCGACATAGCGTCGCGCTCAAATGGAGCTTTACTCAACAACAACGGCCAACGCTTTGCGTGCAAGGCCGAGGGAGAGAGCGCCTGACGGACACATACTAACAACTGGGGGAAACACCAATGAGCACTAGCACTGTGGCAGGTTCAACTGCCGCACAGCCTGCGTTCCTGTCCAAGGAACGTATCATCGCCAAGCCCGGCTTCAACCGCTGGTTGGTTCCACCGGCCGCCCTGGCCATCCACCTGTGCATCGGCATGGCCTACGGGTTCTCGGTGTTCTGGCTGCCATTGTCCAAGGCACTGGGCATCACCAAGCCGGTCGCCTGCGCGCCGGACATGAGCTTCATCACCCAAGTCTTCTCGTCCCAATGCGACTGGCCCATCTCCATGCTGGGCTGGATCTACACCCTGTTCTTCATCTTCCTGGGCTGCTCGGCAGCGATCTGGGGCGGCTGGCTGGAACACGCCGGGCCACGTAAGGCCGGTGTTGTATCGGCATTGTGCTGGTGCGGTGGTCTGCTGATCTCGGCGTTGGGTATCTATACGCACCAGATCTGGCTGATGTGGATCGGCTCCGGGGTCATTGGCGGTATCGGTCTGGGCCTGGGCTATATCTCGCCCGTGTCGACCCTGATCAAGTGGTTCCCGGACAAGCGCGGCATGGCGACCGGCATGGCGATCATGGGCTTCGGCGGCGGCGCGATGGTCGGCGCTCCGTTGGCAGCAGCCTTGATGGGCCACTTTGCCACGCCCGACAGCGTGGGCGTGTGGCAGAGCTTCCTGGTAATGGCTGCGATCTACTTCGTGTTCATGATCGGCGGCGCCTTGTCCTACCGCGTTCCGCCTACCGGCTGGAAGCCTGAGGGTTGGACCGCGCCGGCGAAAAAGGCCAGCAACGCGATGATCACTCACCGTCACGTGCACGTGAACGTGGCGTGGAAAACCCCGCAATTCCGCTTGGTCTGGCTGGTGCTGTGCCTGAACGTATCCGCCGGTATCGGCATCCTCGGCATGGCTTCGCCACTGCTGCAGGAAGTGTTCGGCGGCAAGCTGCTGGGTGTGGATGTGCCGTTCGGCCAACTGGATGCGGGCCAATTGGCTTCAATCGCAGCCATTGCGGCGGGTTTCACCGGTCTGTTGAGCCTGTTCAACATCGGTGGCCGGTTCTTCTGGGCGTCGTTCTCCGACTATCTGGGCCGTAAAAACACCTACTTCGTGTTCTTCGCGCTGGGCTTTGCCCTGTACGCGCTGATCCCGAACCTGGGTCACCTGGGCAACGTGGCGCTGTTCGTGGCGGCGTTCTGCATCATCCTGTCGATGTACGGCGGTGGTTTTGCGACCGTTCCGGCCTACCTGGCCGACCTGTTCGGTACGCAAATGGTCGGTGCAATCCATGGTCGCCTGCTGACCGCCTGGGCTGCAGCTGGCGTGCTGGGCCCGGTACTGGTGAACTACCTTCGCGAATACCAGCTGAGCATCGGCGTTGAACGCGCCGCGGCCTACGACATCACGTTGTACATCCTCGCCGGCCTGCTGGTGTTGGGTTTCATCTGCAACCTGCTGGTTCGTCCGGTGGCCGACAAGTACTTCATGACCGACGCTGAATTGGCCGCCGAACAGGCGCTGGGCCACGACAAAGGCGCGGACGCGACTACTTCCCTGGAGTGGAAAGCTGCTCCTGGCACCGTGCCGTTGGCGATTGCCGCCTGGCTGGTGGTGGGTATTCCGTTGGCGTGGGGTGTGTGGGTGACCCTGCAGAAGACCGCAGTCCTGTTCCACTAACACCGCAAAAATTTTGTGGGCGCGGTTCCTGTGGGAGCCGGGCTTGCCCGCGATGGCATCACCTCGGTGCAACTGAAAAGCCGAGGTGCCTGCATCGCAGGCAAGCCAGCTCCACAAAAGCTGGTTCTCACATGTATGCACATGTCTATCCCCGACACTCCATCAGTCTTATCCCCTTCGATGTTTCTGTTTAGCGCCCGCGCCCCTATAATGGCTGCCTTTTTCGCCCAATGATTTTGCGGAGCTGGTGATGGCCGAACGTAAGGCGTCCGTCGAGCGCGACACTCTGGAAACCCAGATCAAAGCCTCGATCAACCTGGATGGCACCGGAAAGGCCCGATTTGATATCGGTGTACCTTTTCTTGAGCACATGCTGGACCAGATCGCCCGTCACGGGCTGATCGACCTGGATATCGAAGGCAAGGGCGACCTGCACATCGACGACCACCACATGGTGGAAGACGTGGGCATCACCCTCGGCCAGGCATTTGCCAAGGCCATCGGCGACAAAAAAGGCATCCGTCGCTACGGCCACGCCTATGTCCCGCTGGACGAAGCGCTGTCGCGCGTGGTGATCGACTTCTCCGGCCGCCCAGGCTTGCAGATGCATGTGCCGTACACCCGTGCCAATGTGGGCCGCGGCTTTGACGTCGACCTGTTCCAGGAATTCTTCCAGGGTTTCGTCAACCACGCACTCGTCAGCCTGCACATCGACAATCTGCGCGGCACCAATACCCACCACCAGATCGAAACCGTGTTCAAGGCTTTTGGCCGCGCGCTGCGCATGGCCGTGGAGCTGGACGACCGCATGGCCGGGCAAATGCCCTCGACCAAGGGCGTCCTGTAATGCAGACGGTCGCGGTTATCGATTACGGCATGGGTAACCTGCACTCGGTGGCCAAGGCCCTCGAGCACGTAGGGGCCGGCAAGGTGCTGATCACCAGCGATGCCAGCGTGATTCGCGAAGCTGACCGGGTGGTGTTTCCCGGTGTCGGTGCGATTCGCGATTGCATGGCCGAAATCCGCCGCCTGGGCTTTGACAGCCTGGTGCGCGAAGTCAGCCAGGATCGTCCGTTTCTCGGCATCTGCGTGGGCATGCAAGCCTTGCTCGACAGCAGTGAAGAGAACGACGGCGTCGACTGCATCGGTCTGTTCCCGGGCCAGGTGAAGTTCTTCGGCAAAGACCTGCATGAAGACGGCGAACACCTGAAAGTCCCGCACATGGGCTGGAACGAAGTCCGCCAGACCGTGGATCACCCGCTGTGGCACGAAGTGCCGGACATGGCGCGCTTCTACTTCGTGCACAGCTACTACATCGCTGCCGGTAAGCCGGGCCAGGTGGTGGGTGGCGGGCACTACGGCGTCGACTTCGCCGCCGCGCTGGCCGAAGGTTCGCGCTTTGCCGTGCAGTTCCACCCGGAGAAGAGCCATACCCATGGCCTGCAATTGCTGCAGAACTTCGCCGCTTGGGACGGGCGCTGGTAAATGGCCAGGAAGCCGAAGCCGCCGATCTTGAACCTCACGCCCGAGCAGGAGAGTGAGGCCACCCTCAAGATCAAGCGCTTCATGGAGGACCGCTTCGAGCTTAAATTGGGCTCGTTCGAGGTCGCCGAGATTCTTGAGCTGTTCACCACCGAAGTGGCTCCGCACTATTACAACAGGGCGATTTTCGATACGCAGACGCTCCTTAAAGAAAGGTTCGAAAGCATCGAAAGCGACCTGTGGTCGCTTGAGAAACCCTGATTTCCCAAGCATTGCTGAATATCGAATAAGGTTTGCCAGATGCTGATTATCCCCGCTATCGATCTCAAGGACGGCGCCTGCGTCCGTCTGCGCCAAGGCCGCATGGAAGACTCCACCGTGTTCTCCGATGACCCGGTGAGCATGGCTGCCAAATGGGTAGAAGGGGGCTGCCGTCGTCTGCATCTGGTGGACTTGAACGGCGCCTTCGAAGGTCAGCCGGTCAATGGCGAAGTGGTCACCGCGATCGCCAAGCGCTACCCGAACCTGCCGATCCAGATCGGCGGCGGAATCCGCTCACTGGAAACCATCGAGCACTACGTCAAGGCCGGCGTGAGCTACGTGATCATTGGCACCAAGGCCGTGAAGGACCCTGCGTTCGTTGCCGAAGCCTGCCGCGCATTCCCTGGCAAAGTGATCGTGGGCCTGGACGCCAAGGATGGCTTCGTCGCCACCGACGGCTGGGCTGAGATCAGCACCGTGCAGGTCATCGACCTGGCCAAGCAGTTCGAAGCTGACGGTGTTTCTGCCATCGTTTATACCGACATCGCCAAAGACGGCATGATGCAGGGCTGCAACGTGCCGTTTACCGCCGCGCTGGCTGCTGCGACCAAGATCCCGGTGATCGCTTCCGGTGGTATCCACAACCTGGGCGACATCAAGTCGCTGCTGGACGCCAAGGCCCCCGGTATCATCGGCGCAATCACTGGCCGTGCGATCTACGAAGGGACCCTGGACGTTGCCGAAGCCCAGGCTTACTGCGACGCCTACAACGGCTGAGGACTGACCATGGCGCTGGCCAAACGCATCATCCCTTGCCTGGACGTCGACAACGGTCGCGTGGTCAAGGGCGTCAAGTTCGAGAACATCCGCGACGCCGGCGACCCGGTGGAAATTGCCCGTCGCTACGATGAGCAAGGTGCCGACGAGATTACCTTTCTCGACATCACCGCCAGCGTCGACGGCCGTGACACCACGCTGCATACCGTCGAGCGCATGGCCAGCCAGGTGTTCATCCCGCTGACCGTGGGCGGTGGCGTGCGTAGCGTGCAAGACATCCGCAACCTGCTCAATGCCGGCGCGGACAAGGTCTCGATCAATACCGCCGCCGTGTTCAACCCGGAGTTTGTCGGCGAAGCCGCGCAACACTTCGGTTCGCAATGCATCGTGGTTGCCATCGACGCCAAGAAAGTCTCTGGCCCGGGCGAAACCCCGCGTTGGGAGATCTTCACCCACGGCGGGCGCAAGCCGACCGGCCTGGATGCGGTGGAGTGGGCGATGAAGATGGAAGGCCTGGGCGCGGGTGAAATCCTGCTGACCAGCATGGACCAGGACGGCATGAAAAACGGCTTCGACTTGGGTGTAACCCGCGCTATCAGCGACGCCTTGGGCATCCCAGTGATCGCCTCCGGTGGCGTCGGCAACCTGCAGCATTTGGCCGATGGCGTGATCGAAGGCCACGCCAGCGCGGTGCTGGCGGCGAGTATTTTCCACTTTGGCGAATACACCGTTCCCGAGGCAAAAGCCTACATGGCTGCGCGCGGTATCGTCGTTCGCTGAATGCTGCTGGACACCATGGCAAGTGCGCGGCACTCTTTGCGCTTGCCATGGATTCCGGTAGCCCTTCATGTTCAGACATCTTCTGCTTGCCCTCGCCAGTACGTCCATCCTTTTGGCGGGCCCAGCCCACGCCGAGGAACTGTCTGACACTTCCCTGGTGTTGCTGACGGAAAACTTCCCGCCGTACAACATGGCGAAAAACGGCAAGAACTTCGCCAAGGAAGACAACATCGAAGGCATCGCCGTGGACATCGTGCGCGAAACCTTCAAGCGCGCCGGCATTTCCTACAACCTCACCCTGCGATTTCCTTGGGAGCGCATCTACAAGCTCGCCCTGGAAAAACCGGGTTATGGCGTGTTCGTGATGGCCCGCCTACCGGACCGTGAAGCCCTGTTCAAATGGGTCGGCCCCATCGGCCCGGACGATTGGGTGCTGCTGGCCAAGGCTGACAGCAAGATCCAGCTCGACGACCTCGAACAGGCGCGCCGCTACAAGATCGGCGCCTACAAAGGCGATGCCATTGCCGAGACCCTTGAAAAACAGGGTCTCAAGCCAATGGTGGTTCTGCGCGATCAAGACAACGCGCAAAAACTGCTGGATGGCCAGATCGACCTCTGGGCTACCGGAGATCCCGCGGGCCGCTACCTGGCGCGCCAGGTGGGCGTGACCGGGCTCAAGACCGTGCTGCGCTTCAACAGTGCCGAGCTTTACCTGGCACTGAACAAGAACGTGTCGGATGAACTGGTGGCCAAGCTACAGGCGGCCCTGGATCAGTTACGGGACGAGGGTGTTGTCGCTGACATCATGGGCCGCTACCTCTAAGGTGGTTTCAGCGGCAGGTGGCAAGGCCTCGGGCTCCACAGTCTCGGCGGGCACCTGTTCGGCAGGCTCGTGAAAGTGCAGCTTCACCTCGCTGAAGTAGCCCAGCTCGGGGCCTGACTGGCTACCGTCCTTTCGTAGCAACGTGTAGTTGCTCTTGGTGATGTAGGCATCGACATATTGGTTGGCGGGCACATGGACGATGACCTCCGCTATGGTCAGATTTCCCCAGCCGTGAGTCGATGACCCGTGGGTGAACTCGCTGTCGAGCCTTGCAGAGAAACTCAGTGCGGATGCTGGGGTATTCGCGGCCCATTCACCGGATATCTCGATACCGGTCAGGGTCTTGAGTTGCAATGAATAATTATAGTTTTCCCCCTTTGGGCTCTGCCAATTGACGATTTTGCTGCTGTCTGTTTCGTTGCGCTCGCTGGCGAATAAGGCATGCTGGTCGGTCCTCTCCAGCCGGTAGATCGGGGAGCTTTGCAGTTGCTCCACGGGGCTCAGTTCAGCGTCCTTTACCGTAAACCATGGCAGTTCATAAGCGCTGGGTGCACTCTCCGGCCCTGGACGCCAGTGTGCCGGCTCCGGCGGTAAGGCGGGATAATGCAGTGTCAGCGCAATACGTAGGGCGTAAGCCGTTGGTTGTAAACGCGGTTTTGTATAGGAACCTGCCCCGGCAAAGGTGCCGGGGGCAAGCAGCGCCTCTCCGGGAGAGGCCAGCGGGGGAGCAACCGTCCAGGCGCTGAAGGATGTGAGAGCGCCACTGCCCTTGTCGTTCCAGATCAAGGCATCAGCCTGGGATTCGACCACGAGATCTTCGCGGATACAGCGCAGGGTGCTGCGCGGCGGCTTGTCATTGCCAACACCGCACACCAGCCCCATCGCCACATACCCATTGGGTGCAATCGGCCGCCAGACCGAGCAGGCAGTCGTTACCCTTGGCCCCGAATGCTTCCAGACCAACTCGAAATCATCGGGCATGCGCAGTGCCGTGCCGTTGTCCTTGTCCACTTCGCTGACTACCGCGACGATTTTGTGCTGGTTGATATTTTGGTAGTCACCCACCGCCACGTCGCCCAGGGAATAAAACGCGGTCAGGTGGTCGGTGCTCGTGCTCGGTCGCCAAAAGGTCACGGCCTGCTTGGCGCGAGTGCCTTTGTCATTCCAAAGTTGGGTGAATTCCGTGGTGAAGCTGATCAGCAGGTCTTTGTACTTAAGCGGTTCCATAGGTTTTCCCGATGCCAAAAGTGCACTGTCGTGACGTGGCGTTCTTGCCACATGTACGCGCACTATTCGGGAATATGGAACTGCGTGAGTGGTAACTATCTAGCGATAGATGCCATCTTTGCCGTGACCGGCCATGGCGCGATTGCTGCGCACGCTGATCATCAACTTGATATCAATCCAGTCGACGCCCTGGGCCTTGAGCTTGGGCAGCTCGCGCTCCAGCACCGCCAGGGTTTGTGGATAAGGGTGGCCGATCATCACCGCTGAACCCTGCTTGTGCGCCAGTTTGATTGCGGTCTGCAATTGCGTAGTGATCGCTGCTTCGGTGCGCTCGTCATCCAGGAACACATCCCGCGAGACGTGGGCCAGGCCGATCTTCTGCGCTTCGGCCGCCGCGACGGTCTGTGCGCTGGTGCGGCTGTCGACAAAGAACTTGTTGCGCCGTTGCAGCTCGGCCATCAGCCAGGCCATGGCAGCCGGTTGTGCGGTCATGCGGCTGCCCATGTGGTTGTTGATACCGGCGGTGTAGGGCACTGCCTTGAAAGCGGCGTCCAGGCGCTTGCCCAGTTCTTCGATGGTCAACTCGGGGTGCCAGGCGAACGGACCGGTGGCTGGGTCCATGGGCATGTGCAGGATCACGATCTTGCCGGCCTTGTGAGCTTCGCGGGCAAATTCGGCGGCGTGGGGCGTGTCGGGCATGATCGCCGTCGTGACAGGCCCAGGCAGGGCCAGCACGCGACGGTCCCGGGGCAGGTTTTGCCCGAGGTCGTCGATGATGAGCGTCAGGTAGGCTTTGTGAGGCTCGCCGGCTGAGGTCGCTTGGGCGACCCCGGCCAGGCTGCACAGCACAGCGATGATCAGGGCAAAGCGCATATCAACGGCTGCGTGTGATGCTCAGGCCTTTGAGCAGGCTCAACGCCTGGGCCAATTGGTAGTCGTCATCCTGCGGCATCGGCTTGGCTTTCTTGCTGCTGCCGGTTGGCTGGTCGGCGCCACCGTTGCCATTGCCCAAGTGACCTTGCAGGTCTGCCTCTTTGTAGTACTCGCTGTCGATCTCGTTGGTGATCTTGGCCTTGCGCACCTCGATGTCCGGCACGATGCCCTGGGCCTGGATCGAGCGACCGTTCGGCGTGTAGTACAGTGCGGTGGTGATTTTCAGCGCGCGCTCGTTGTTCAGCGGCAGCACGGTTTGTACCGAGCCCTTGCCGAAGCTGGTGGTACCCATCAATACACCGCGTTTCTGGTCTTGCAGGGCGCCGGCGACGATCTCCGAGGCCGAGGCGCTGCCGCCGTTGATCAGCACGGCCAATGGCACGTTTTCGCTGAGGTCGTTGCCGGTAGCCGAGAAGCGCAGTTCGGAGTTGGCAATACGGCCCTTGGTGTAGACGATCAGGCCCTTGGTGATGAAGTGGTCGACCACTTCCACCGCCGACTGCAATACGCCGCCTGGGTTGTTACGCAGGTCGAGCACGATGCCGTTGAGCTTCTTGCCGTTATCCTTGCGCAGCTTGGCCAGGGCCTTGGCCACTTCGTCGCCGGTCTTGACCTGGAACTGGGTGATGCGGATGTAACCGTAGCCCGACTCCAGCAGCTGGCTCTTCACGCTCTTGACCACAATGGTCGCGCGGGTCAACGTCACGTCGAACGGGTTGCCGCCGTCGCGTACCAGGGTCAGGGTGATTTTCTGGCCGATCTTGCCGCGCATCTTGTCGACGGCTTCGGTCATGGTCTGGCCACGGGTCGGCTGGCCGTTGATCTTCACGATGAAGTCGCCGGCCTGGATGCCGGCCTTGGACGCCGGAGTGTCATCGATCGGCGAGACCACCTTGACGTTGCCGTCTTCGGAACCGACTTCAATACCCAGCCCGCCGAACTCACCGCTGGTGCTTTCCTGCAGCTCGGCGAAATCTTCCGGGCCCAGGTAGGCGGAGTGCGGGTCGAGGTTGCTGAGCATGCCCTTGATGGCATTTTCCAGCAGGGTCTTGTCATCTACGGGTTCGACATAGGCGGCTTTGATCCGGTCCATGACCTCGGCAAAGGTGCGCAGCTCGTCCAGCGGCAACGGCGCCTTAGTGGTTGCGGCAGAGGTCGCGGCTGTGGCGGGTGCAGCCTGGTCGGCAAATGCCAGAGGCGCGCCGATCACCAGGGCGATCGTCAGGGCCAGCGAAGTGAGGCGGGACAAATGCAGCATGTCGAACGAACTCCTAATGTAGATGCAGCCCTATCCTTGGGAACGGCACCATTGTGCAGGATCGCTCGGGCGACCCTGCTGACGAATAGCGAAGTACAGCGCCGGCGTGTCCTGGCCACCACTGTTACCGACAGTGGAGATGGATTCACCGGCTTTTACAACGTCACCTGCCGACTTGAGTAAAGTCTGATTGTGGCCGTAAAGGCTCAAATAGCCATTACCGTGGTCAAGAATCACCAACAAACCGGCGCCGCGCAGCCAATCGGCAAACACCACGCGCCCACCGTGGACGGCGTGCACCTGGCTGCCGGCGGAGGCGCTGATCATCACGCCATCCCACTTCGCGCGGGTGTCATCGCCGCGGGTTTCCCCAAAGCGTGCCAGTAATCGACCATCAACGGGCCATGGAAGTTTGCCGCGAGCTGAAGCAAAAGGGCCGCCGAAGTTCTCACCGGCGCTGGAAACCAGCGGGCCAGGGGCTGCATGTGCCGGTTTACGCGGGGCCGGAGCGTCCGAGCTGGCAGCCAGCTCAGCTTCACGCTGACGCTTTTTTTCGGCTTCCTGCTGGGCGATCAGCGCTTTCTGCCGCGCTTCTTCGGCCTCGCGTGCCTGGCGGGCCAGGGTTTCTTCGATGGTCTTGAGCACTTTGGCCAGGTCGGCCTGGTCCTGCTCGCGGGCCTGCAGCTTGGCGTCACGGGCCTTTACGTCGTCATTGAGTTTGGCCAAGGCCAGTTGGCGTTCCTTGCGGACCTTGTCCAATTCGTTGCGCTGGGTGTCGAGGGCGACTTTCTGGTCTTGCAGCTGGGATTGCTGGTTGCCGATTTCCTGTTCGACGTTGACCAACTGGCGCAGGGTCTCATTGAAGCTTTTCAGTTGCTCCAGGCGGGCCTTGCTCAGGTAGTCGTAGTAGGTCAGGGTGCGCGCGAATTTCTCAGGATTCTGCTGGTTGAGCAGCAGCTTGAGGTATTCCTGGCGGCCGTTCTGGTAGGCAGCACGGGCCTGGATCGCGATCAGGCGTTGCTGTTCAACGCGTGCGCTCTGGAGTTTTTTTTTCTCAGCGTCGAGTCGCTCCAGTTCCGACTCGCTCTTCTTTAATTCTTTTTGCAACTCCTGGACCTGCTTTTCCAGCTTGCCCATCTCGGTTTCCGTGCCGCGCAGGTCTTTCTGCACCCCGGATTTCTCTTCCTGGAGCTTGCCGAGCAGTTTTTTCAGCTCGGTAATGTCCTGACGCGTAGCGTCCAACTGTTGTTGGGTTTGTGCGCGCTCATCGGCAAACGCCGGTTGGAGCAGGCAGACAAGAGCAAGGTTAATCAAGGCGCGAAGCATAGAGGCGGGCGACACCAGGGAAATGGACGGCCTAGTATGCCCGCCAAGCGCAGCAAAAAAAACGCCTCAAAGCCAACTGCTTTGAGGCGTTCGTCATAAAAAGCCGTTTAGGGCGATTTAATCGGTTGGTTTAGAGGTTTAAACCAATATCGAAGTCCCCGTCATCTCCACCGGTTTCTCCAGCCCCATCAGTTTCAGCATGGTCGGCGCCACATCCGCCAGCACGCCGCCATCACGCACCTTGAAATCACGCTTGCCGACATAGATGAACGGTACCGGTTCGGTAGTGTGAGCGGTGTGAGCCTGGCCGGTGGATTCGTCGGACATCTGCTCGCAGTTGCCGTGGTCTGCAGTGATCAGTGCTTCGCCGCCGACCTTTTCCAGGGCATCGACGATGCGGCCGACGCACAGGTCCAGGCATTCCACGGCCTTGGTTGCGGCTTCCAGGTTGCCGCTGTGGCCGACCATGTCGCCGTTGGCGTAGTTGACCACGATCACGTCGTAACGCTGGTGTTCGATGGCGTCGACGATCTTGTCGGTGACTTCCGGTGCGCTCATTTCCGGCTGCAGGTCGTAGGTGGCGACCTTTGGCGATGGGATCAGGATGCGTTCTTCGCCCGGGAACGGCTCTTCGCGGCCGCCGGAGAAGAAGAAGGTCACGTGGGCGTATTTTTCGGTTTCGGCAATGCGCAGCTGGGTCTTGCCGTTTTTTGCCAGGTAGTCGCCCAGCACGTTATCCAAGGTGCCTGCTGCAAAGGCGGCGGGGGCCGGGATGCTGGCGGCGTACTGGGTCAGGCCCACGTACTGCACTTTCGGCTGGCGGGCGCGTTCGAACTCCTTGAAACCGTCTTCGACAAACACGCGGCTCAGCTCGCGGGCGCGGTCGGCGCGGAAGTTCATGAACACTACGGCGTCACCGTCTTCTACTTTCACCGGCTCACCAATGGTGGTGGCTTTGACGAATTCATCGCTCTCGCCACGGGCGTAGGCGGCTTCCAGGCCTTCCTGGGCGGTGGCGGCGTGGAATTCGGCCTGGCCGTCGACGATCAGGTTGTAGGCCTGGGCGACGCGGTCCCAGCGGTTGTCGCGGTCCATGGCGAAGTAACGGCCCACCAGGCTGGCGATGCGGCCTTTGCCGAGGGCGGCGAAAGTGGCATCGAGCAGTTCGATGGACGACTGCGCGCTTTTTGGCGGGGTGTCACGGCCGTCGAGGAAGGCGTGCAGGTAGATCTTGTCGGCGCCGCGCTTGAAGGCCAGTTCGGCCATGGCGACCAAGTGATCCTGGTGGCTGTGGACGCCGCCATCGGACAGCAAGCCCATGAAGTGCACGGCCTTGCCAGCGGCTACTGCTTTATCTACCGCGGCGCAGATGGTTGGGTTCTCGAAGAACTCGCCATCGCGGATCGCTTTGGTCACACGGGTGAAGTCTTGATATACCACTCGTCCGGCGCCGAGGTTCATGTGGCCGACTTCCGAGTTGCCCATCTGGCCGTCCGGCAAGCCCACATCCATGCCCGAGCCGGAGATCAGGCCGTTGGGTACGGTGGCGGTCAGGCGGTCGAGTACCGGCTTCTTGGCCGCGTATACCGCGTTGTCGTGGTGGCTTTCACTGTGTCCGAAGCCATCGAGAATTATCAGGACCAAAGGTTTAGGCGTAGTAGTCATAGATCCTCTCGCGGCGGTAATAAAGGAAGACAATTGAAAAGGGAGTGGCAGTTTAAAGCGAAGTTCCGACCACGTCACCGCTTTACGGGGGTTGGCCCCCCCTGACGGCTGTGTATACTTACCGCCATTTTAACGCCCTGGAACCTCCTTGATGGTTGATCACCTGATTGCATTTGCCACTGCCCACTATCTGCTTGTGGGTGCCTTCGTCATCCTGCTGGCGCTGCTGATCGCTCACGAATTGAGCCGCGGTGGCCGCAGCCTGAGCACGGCGGAGCTGACCGCGCTGGTCAACAAGGACGAGGCCGTTGTCGTGGACATCCGCCCAGCCAAGGATTTCGCCGCCGGCCACATCGTCGGTGCCCTGAACATTCCGCAGGACAAGCTGATCGCGCGCCTGGCCGAGCTGGAAAAGCACAAGGCCAAGACCATCATCCTGGTCGATGCCCAAGGCCAGCACGCCGGCACCCACGCCCGCGAAATGCTCAAGACCGGTTTCACCGCTGCCAAGCTGTCCGGTGGCATCAGCAGCTGGCGCGCCGATAACCTGCCGCTGGTGAAGTGATATGACCCAGGTTGTCGTGTATTCCAGCGATTGGTGCCCTTACTGCATGCGGGCCAAGGCCCTGCTTGAGAAAAAGGGCGTTGCCTTCGAAGAAATCAAGGTCGACGGCAAACCCCAGGTGCGCGCCGAAATGGCCCAGAAGGCGGGGCGCACGTCCGTGCCGCAGATCTGGATCGGCGCCAAGCACATCGGTGGTTGCGACGACCTGTTCGCCCTTGAGCGCGCCGGTAAACTCGATGCGCTGCTGCTCGTCTGACTCCTAAACCCTAAAAGACCCCAAGATCACAAGGATCTGCGATGACTGACCAACAGAACACCGAAGCTGCAGAAGCCCAAGCGCCACAGTTCTCGCTGCAGCGCATCTACGTGCGTGACCTGTCGTTCGAAGCGCCGAAAAGCCCGGCCATCTTCCGCCAGGAATGGACCCCAAGCGTTGCGTTGGACCTGAACACCCGCCAAAAAGCCCTGGAAGGCGACTTCCACGAAGTGGTGCTGACCCTGTCTGTGACCGTCAAGAACGGCGAAGAAGTGGCCTTCATCGCTGAAGTGCAACAGGCCGGTATCTTCCTGATCCAGGGCCTGGACGAAGCGTCCATGAGCCACACCCTGGGCGCGTTCTGCCCGAACATCCTGTTCCCGTATGCCCGTGAGACCCTGGACAGCCTGGTCACCCGTGGCTCGTTCCCTGCGCTGATGCTGGCTCCGGTGAACTTCGATGCCCTGTACGCCCAAGAGCTGCAGCGCATGCAACAGGAAGGTTCGTCGACGGTTCAATAAGTCGACGTGGTAAAAATGTGGGAGGGGGCTTGCCCCCGATAGCGGCGTATCAGTCACATAGATGTCGACTGGCACTCCGTCATCGGGGGCAAGCCCCCTCCCACATTTGTTATGTGTGTTATTTGAAGCCGAGTTGGCGCCAGCCTTCGTAGACGGCAACGGCCACGGTGTTGGACAGGTTCAGGCTGCGGCAGCCCTCGCGCATCGGCAAACGCAGGCGATGGCCATCGGGCAGGGCGTCAAGCACCTCGGCCGGCAGGCCCCGGCTTTCCGGGCCGAACAGGAAGGCGTCGCCTTCGGCAAAGCTGACATCATGGAACGGCTGCGAGCCCTTGGTGGTGAACGCGAACAGCCGCGGGTGCCCCAGGCTTTCCAGGCAGCTGGCCAGGTCGGCGTGGCGCTTGAGCGTGGCGTACTCGTGGTAGTCCAAACCGGCACGGCGCAGGCGCTTGTCGTCCATGTCGAAGCCCAAAGGCTCGATCAAATGCAGGTGGCAGCCACTGTTGGCGCACAGCCTGATAACGTTGCCGGTATTCGGCGGAATTTCTGGTTGAAAAAGGATGACGTGAAACATGCACGGCTCCGAAGGCAAAGATGCGCTGCATTCTACCCCCGAAGAGGACCCAAGGCCGAAGCTTATGCCGCGGGTCATGGGCTCTTTGGCAATTGTTGGCTTGATGGTGGGCCTGATGATCGGCCGACTGACCACCCCGGACCCGGTCGAATTGCAACTGGTCGAGACCGCGGCGGACGGCGTGGTGGTGTGGTTCAACAGCGAACCCAAGCTGCACGGCGAGCATATCGACGGCACCGTGGCGCTGCTGTTCGACGCGCAAGGCAAGGCAGCCAGTGGGCAACTCAAGGTCAATGAAAAGGATGTGAACTGGCGCGTGCGCAAGACCGACGGCGGCCTGTTGTTAAACCTGGTGGCGGCTCGGCCGTTGCGTGGGGAATGGAAAGGAGAGGAGGCTGACGGCCGCTGGCGGCTGGAGATCCATCTCCAAGAGCAATAAAAGAGGGAGTTCCCGGCCTGCCTGTACCAGGGCTCCCAAAACGGGGTGAAGCCTTGAGGGCTTCAGTGTTAAAGAGGGAATCCCCGGCCTGCCTGTACCGAGGTTCCCCAAAACGGTGTGGAGCGCGACGCTGTTCGCATCAAGCACCCCGGGTGTAAAGAGGGGATTCTCGGCCTGCCTGTACCAAGGTCCCCGAAACTGGGTAGTGCAAGGGTTGTTGCAGGGCGCGTGCCAGAGTCGCCAAAGTGTGCCAAAAAATTTATACAGAAAGCGCAAAGCCCCGGAATACGGGGTTTTGGTGTTTTCGGTGTTTATCTTTATATCTGTGCGTCTGAGGTTTCGAGCATTGGATCCATGCCCAATGCCGGTTCATGGTGCATTGAAGCAGTGCACAGTCTTTGGCTCAGCACAAAACAAATGTGGGAGCTGGCTTGCCTGCGATGGCGGTGTATCAGCCAACCTTTTCGGTGACTGACGCTCCGCCATCGCGGGCAAGCCCGGCTCCCACATTAGATTTTCAGCGATTCAGAAGTTGGGTTTAGCCCTCATCACCTTCGTCGTCATCACCACCGTCGACCTTCATCCCCAATTCCTTGATCTTGCGGGTCAAGGTATTGCGGCCCCAGCCCAGCAGCACGGCGGCGTCGCGACGGCGGCCAGCGGTGTGCTTGAGGGCGGTTTCGATCATGATCCGCTCGAACGCCGGCACGGCGCTGTCTAGCAGGTTCGACTGACCGCGTGCCAGTGCCTGGTCGGCCCATTGGCGCAAAGCCTGCTCCCAGTTGGTCACAGGGGCGGAGTCCTGCGGCAGGCTCAGCAGCTCCGGCGGCAGGTCGCTGATGTGCACTTCGCGCCCGGACGCCATCACCGTGATCCAGCGGCAGGTGTTCTCCAGTTGGCGCACGTTGCCCGGCCACGGCAGGTTCTTCAGGTATTCCTCGGTCTCGCTTTTCAGCAGTTTCGGCTCGACCGCCAGCTCCTGGGCAGCGCGGCTGAGGAAATGGCGGGCCAGGGTCGGAATGTCTTCGCGACGGTCTGACATCCGTGGAATGTGAATGCGGATTACGTTGAGGCGATGGAACAAGTCCTCACGGAATTTACCCGCGTGGACCAGGGTTTCCAGATTCTGGTGGGTCGCCGCAATGATGCGCACATCCACCTTGACCGGCGTGTGCCCGCCCACGCGATAGAACTCACCGTCCGCCAGCACCCGCAGCAAGCGGGTTTGGGTGTCGGCCGGCATGTCGCCGATTTCATCGAGGAAAAGCGTGCCGCCGTCCGCCTGTTCAAAGCGGCCGCGGCGCAGGTTGGCTGCGCCAGTGAACGCGCCTTTTTCATGGCCGAACAGCTCGGACTCCATCAGGTCCTTGGGAATCGCCGCCATGTTCAGCGCAATGAACGGCGAGGCCGCCCGTGGGCTGTGGCGGTGCAGTGCATGGGCGACCAGTTCTTTACCGGTGCCCGATTCGCCGTTGATCAGCACGGTGATGTTGGAATGGCTCAAGCGCCCGATGGCGCGAAACACTTCCTGCATCGCCGGCGCTTCGCCGATGATTTCCGGGGTACGGGTCAGGGCCGGCGGGGCTTCCTGGTTCTGCTGTTCCTGGGCGTGCTGGTTGGCGCGCTTGACCAGCGCCACCGCCTCGTCCACGTCGAACGGCTTGGGCAGGTATTCAAAGGCACCGCCCTGATAGGACGCGACAGCGCTGTCCAGGTCCGAGTGCGCGGTCATGATGATCACCGGCAGGCGCGGGTGCTGTTCGCGGATGCGCGCCAGCAGGTCCAGGCCACTGGCGCCGGGCATGCGGATGTCGGAGATGATCACGTCGGGCTGCTGGCGCGCCAGGCGGCTCATCACGCCGTCGGCGCTGTCGAAACTCTGGGTGGTCATGCCTTCCTGTTGCAAGGCTTTCTCGAGGACCCAGCGGATAGAACGGTCGTCATCGACGATCCAGACAGTTTCACTACGGCTCATGTCGATGGGGCTCCTTGTTCCAGTGGCAGAAAGATCGAGAAGGTGGTGTGGCCAGGATGGCTCTCACATTCGATCAGGCCCTGATGCTGGCTGATGATGTTCTGGGTAATGGCCAGGCCCAGCCCGGTACCGTCCGGGCGGCCACTGACCATGGGAAAGAAAATGGTTTCCTGGAGTTCCGCAGGAATGCCCGGACCGTTGTCGATGATCTCGACCTTGGTCACCAGGCGATGGCGCACGTGGCCAATGGTGAACTGGCGCAGGGCGCGGGTGCGCAGGCTGATGCGGCCCAGACGCAGCTCGTTCTGGCTGCTGATGGCCTGCATGGCGTTGCGCACGATATTGAGTACCGCCTGGATCATCTGTTCGCGGTCGATCAATACATCGGGAATGCTTGGGTCGTAGTCGCGCACCAAGGTGATGCAGCCTTGGCTTTCCGCCTCGACCAGTTGGCAGACACGCTCCAGCACTTCGTGCACGTTGGTCATCGCCAGCGACGGCAGCTTGTTGGAGCCGAGCATGCGGTCCACCAAGTTACGCAGGCGGTCGGCCTCTTCGATGATGACGTTGGTGTAGTCCTTGAGATTCTCGTCCGGCAGCTCGCGGGCCAGCAATTGGGCCGCGCCACGGATGCCGCCGAGTGGGTTCTTGATCTCATGGGCCAGCCCGCGCACCAGCATCTTGCTGGTCTCCTGCTTGGACAGCTGCGCTTCCTCCTTGGTGATGCGCAGCAGGCGGTCGCGGGGATGCACTTCCAGCAACAGCAGGGTGGCGCCGTTGCTCAGGATCGGGGTCACGGCGTAATCGACGGTCAGCGTCTGGCCCGTAAGCGCCGTGAGCATCGCTTCGCGCTTGGTGAACGGGTGCGCCTGCTCCACCGCCTGGCGCAACGAACTCAAGGCTTCGGCCGACTCGGTGAACAATTCGCTGATGAACTGCCCATGGCTGCGCTGGCCGCTGATGGCCAGGAGCATCTCCGCCGCCGGGTTCATGTACTCAAGACGCAGGTCGTCATTGAGCAGGATGGTCGCGGTGGTCAGGTTGTCGAGAAGCAATCGGTGCAGTGCATCGCTGATGGTCATCAGGACCTCTTTTGGAGCAAGGCGCGGGCTTGAGGCACACGCTGATACAAGGAAAATGCAAAAACCAAACCAAGGCTCCGAAAAGAAGCGTCCAAGCCCTGAAATGGGGGTTTTAGGCGCGAAACTGTGGCGTTCTGCCGGCTCGCTCGGGAAGTTTCGAACCAAAATGGGCTGGGAAGGTGGGTAGGGTGCAGTCTGTCGCACCAATATAGTGCGGTTTTGTGAAGGTTGTTCAGGAAGTAGTAAGCGGACCGTTTTCAAAGCGGGTGAAAACGGTCCGTGGGGGTCAGTGTTGCTCTGACAGCGGCATGCCCGGTGTGCCCGCATAAAACACCAGAAGCTCCACCGGGGTGTCTCCGGTGACGCCGCGATGCTCGGTGCCCACCATCTCGGCCAGGGGTTGGCCTTGCCTCAAGGTGCGCGTAGCCCCACTGCTGCGGGCCTCGACGGTCAACTCACCCGAAACGATATAGGCGGCGTTGGGCATGGGGTGGGTGTGCCATGGCAGTTGCGTGCGCGCAGGGATCTTCAGGCGAATCAGCGTGAGCTGCGGCGGGCCGGAGGGGTAGGCTTTGTAGGGTGTGCCATCCCACGACTCGCTGCGTTCAAGCAAAACCTCTTTCTCGATCTGTGCCGCATCCTTTGCCTGCGTGCCGCAGCCCAGCAACGACAAACCTACCGCAGCAGCAATCAAGCCCTTGAAGGTGTCCATGGTTCCATCCTGTTCATTGAGTGAACGCTCAGGCTATGGCTGTCGGCCCAGGTGACGATGCAGGACGGTTCCTCAAATCAGGTAGGTCGAACGCAGAGCTCGGCCGTGGCACGGATCATCGCCAGTTGACGCAGCGGATCGTTCAGCGGCTCATGCACGGCTTCGGCCAGCCATTGTGTGCACTGTGGATCGGTGCGCTGCGGGGTGAAGTCAGCCAATTGCTGCAGCAGGCGTTTTTGCAATTCGTCCAACTGCGGGCGGATCTGTTTCACTAGGTCCGGGCGCGGATCGTCAGGTGCCTTGCCCTGGAACTGCCAGTCTGACAGATGGGTGTACTGCACCAGTTTGTTCGCCTCGATCTGCGCCGAGAAAAACTGCTCGACGGCGGCAGGCGCCAATTTGTAGCTCGGTGCCTGGGCGACGACGCTGGCGATCACTTCCTGTTCGCGCTTTTTGTCCTCTACCGGCTTGTGGCTGTCCCATTTGCTCAGGGCTACCTGGTCGGCGATCTCCAGGCGTTCGGCGATGCTGTTGAGCAGCGGGGCGAGCGTGGCGGGCGCCGCAGAGGCGTTGGTGCTGATCAATAGCAGGGCAAAGGCGATTCGGAGGTTCAAGGTCGGTTTCCTTGTCGGGCGGTTGGGCGAGGCCTCAATAGTGAAGGTGCCAGGCTTTTATGTCAGGCAAAAAAAAGACCTCCCGAAGGAGGTCTTTTTCGTCACGCCGCTCTCAAGGAAGCAGCGCTACCGGATCAGCAGCTGTAGTACAGCTCGTATTCCAGTGGGTGTACGAAGGTGCGAACCTTGATTTCTTCTTCGCTTTTCAGGCCGATGTAAGCGTCGATGAAGTCGTCGCTGAACACGCCGCCTTTGGTCAGGAACGCACGGCCCTTGTCCAGCTCTTCCAGGGCTTCTTTCAGGCTGCCGCACACTTGTGGGATCTCTTTGGCCTCTTCAGGCGGCAGGTCGTACAAGTTTTTGTCGGCGGCGTCGCCTGGGTGGATCTTGTTCTGGATACCGTCCAGGCCGGCCATTACCAGGGCAGCGAAGGCCAGGTACGGGTTGGCTGCTGGATCCGGGAAGCGGGCTTCGATACGACGAGCGCGAGGGCTGGACACGTAAGGAATACGGATCGAAGCGGAACGGTTGCGCGCCGAGTAGGCCAGCATGACCGGTGCTTCGAAACCTGGGACCAGACGCTTGTAGGAGTTGGTCGACGGGTTGGTGAAGCCGTTCAGGGCCTTACCGTGCTTGATGATACCGCCGATGAAGTACAGGGCAGTGTCGGACAGGCCGGCATAACCTTCGCCAGCGAAGGTGTTCTTGCCATCTTTGGCGATGGACAGGTGAACGTGCATACCCGAACCGTTATCGCCGTACAGTGGCTTAGGCATGAAGGTAGCGGTACGGCCGTAAGCGACTGCAGTGTTGTGTACGCAGTACTTCAGGGTCTGTACTTCGTCAGCCTTGGCAACCAGGGTGTTGAACTTCACACCGATTTCGTTCTGACCGGCAGTGGCCACTTCGTGGTGGTGCACTTCGATGACCAGGCCCATGTCTTCCATGGCGTTGCACATGGAGGTACGGATTTCGTGGTCGTGGTCGAACGGCGGAACTGGGAAGTAGCCACCTTTGATACCTGGACGGTGGCCATGGTTGCCGCCTTCCACGTCTTGGTCGGACATCCAGGAGCCTTGTTCGGAGTAGATCTTGAACATGGAGCCGGAGATGTCGGACTTGAACTTCACTTGGTCGAAGATGAAGAATTCTGGCTCTGGGCCTACGAATACGGTGTCACCGATACCGGTGGACTTCAGGTATTCCTCGGCACGCTTGGCGATCGCACGTGGGTCGCGGTCGTAGCCTTGCATGGTCGAAGGCTCGATCACGTCGCAGACCAGGATCAGGGTCGGCTCTTCGGTGAACGGGTCGAGTACGGCAGTGCTGTCGTCCGGCATCAGGATCATGTCGGAGGCTTCGATGCCTTTCCAGCCAGCGATGGAGGAACCGTCGAACATTTTGCCTTCTTCGAAGAAAGCTTCATCCAGCGCGTCGCGAGCCGGCATGGTCACGTGGTGCTGAGTGCCTTTGGTGTCCGTGAAGCGCAGATCAATCCATTTAACGTCATGATCTTTGATGAGTTGAACCGACTTCGACATAGTGTCCTCCGGGTGGCTTCGGGCTGGGGTAGTGGAGTTAGCCCTTAGAATGTGGGTGATGCCGGCGCGGATAGTCCGCCATGGCAACCTGCCTCACAAGAGAGCAAATTGCATGCCAGTGCGCCAACA
This sequence comes from Pseudomonas sp. C 49-2, assembly GCF_003970195.1. NCBI lineage: Bacteria > Pseudomonadati > Pseudomonadota > Gammaproteobacteria > Pseudomonadales > Pseudomonadaceae > Pseudomonas > Pseudomonas sp. C 49-2. The sequence goes on along the minus strand of NZ_RXYG01000002.1, from coordinate 378,778 downwards.
TGGGTTTTCTGCTCCAAAAACGCCCCTATAAAGGTGCATTGCGACAAACGCCCAAAAATAGCGCACCGCAATGTAGCGCAAAGGCGCATAAATGCACCTCCTTAGTGCGTTGCGCTTGCGATGCATATTAACTGGTTAAACCTTGAGCGATTTCCGCTATAATCCGCGCCCCCCTTTTTCAGCAGGCCCGGCGCGCGCTGTTTCCATGAAATTAATCGTTAAAGTCTTCCCCGAGATCACCATCAAGAGCCGACCGGTACGGACGCGTTTCATCCGTCAGTTGGCCAAGAACATCCGTGCCGTGCTCCGCGATCTGGACCCGGCTGTGGTGGTGAGCGGCGTGTGGGACAACCTCGAGCTGGAAACCCGTGTCACCGAGCCCAAAGCCTTGAAGGACATGACCGAGCGCCTGAGCTGCATGCCGGGCATCGCGCATTTCCTGCAGGTGGATGAGTACCCGCTGGGCGACTTCGACGACATCACCGAGAAGTGCAAACAGCACTACGGCAGTGAGCTTGAAGGCAAGATCTTTTCGGTGCGCTGCAAGCGTGCCGGCAAGCACACTTTCAGCTCCATGGATGTCGAGAAATACGTCGGCAGCAAGCTGCGTCGCGAGTGCGGCGCAGCTGGAATTTCCCTGAAAGCGCCGCAAATTGAAGTGCGCATGGAAATTCGCGACCAACGGTTGTTTGTGATCCACAGCCAGCACAACAGTATCGGCGGCTACCCGTTGGGCGCCCTGGAACAGACCCTGGTCTTGATGTCCGGTGGTTTCGATTCCACGGTTGCCGCTTACCAGATCATGCGCCGTGGCCTGATGAGCCACTTCTGCTTCTTTAACCTGGGTGGACGTGCACACGAATTGGGCGTGATGGAAGTTGCGCACTTTATCTGGAAGAAGTACGGCAGCTCCCAACGCGTGCTATTTGTGAGTGTGCCGTTCGAAGAAGTGCTGGGCGAAATTCTCGGCAAAGTCGATAACGGTCATATGGGCGTGGTATTGAAGCGTATGATGTTGCGCGCCGCGTCGCAGATTGCCGACCGCTTGCAGATCGACGCGCTGGTGACCGGCGAGGCGATCTCCCAGGTGTCCAGCCAGACGCTGCCGAACCTGTCGATCATCGACTGCGTCACCGAGAAGCTGGTGTTGCGCCCACTGATCGCCAGCCACAAGCAGGACATCATCGACCTGGCAGAAGAAATCGGCACCGCCGACTTCGCCAAGCACATGCCTGAGTACTGCGGGGTCATCTCGGTGAACCCCAAGACCCACGCCAAGCGTCATCGCGTGGAGCATGAAGAGAAAGAATTCGACATGGCGATTCTGGAGCGTGCGCTCGAGAATGCCAAACTGGTCCCGATCGATCGCGTGATCGACGAACTGGGCCAGGATGTGAAGATCGAAGAAGTCAGCGAAGCCCTGGCCGGCCAGATCGTCGTCGACATCCGTCACCCGGATGCCGCTGAAGATGAGCCGCTGGAAATTCCTGGCATCGACGTACAAACGCTGCCGTTTTATGCATTGAACGCGCGTTTCAAGGAACTGGATAACAGCCGTCAGTACCTGCTGTATTGCGACAAAGGCGTGATGAGTCGCCTGCATGCCCACCATTTGCTCAGTGAGGGGCATGCCAATGTGCGCGTTTATCGACCGAGCTAAGAGCCCGGGGCTGTTTGCCTGTGGCCTGCGTCACCGGCCCCCCGACTCTGCCGTCAAGCTGTAACGGCAAGGCCTGACTCTACTGTTAATCGCTGCCACGACCTGTCAGCACACCGAATCCTCTGATCGAGATACACAAGTGATCGAAAATCTACGTAACATCGCCATCATTGCTCACGTTGACCATGGTAAAACCACCCTGGTAGACAAACTCCTGCGTCAATCCGGCACCCTGGAGCGCAACGAGCTCAACGACGAGCGCGTGATGGACTCCAACGACCAGGAAAAAGAGCGCGGTATTACCATCCTGGCTAAAAACACCGCTATCAACTGGAACGGCTACCACATCAACATCGTGGATACCCCGGGCCACGCCGACTTCGGCGGCGAAGTAGAACGCGTAATGTCGATGGTTGACTCCGTTCTGCTGCTGGTTGACGCTCAAGACGGCCCTATGCCGCAAACCCGTTTCGTGACCAAGAAGGCTTTCGAAGCCGGCCTGCGTCCGATCGTGTGCATCAACAAGGTTGACCGTCCAGGCGCGCGTCCGGACTGGGTTCTGGACCAGATCTTCGACCTGTTCGACAACCTGGGTGCTACCGAAGAACAGCTGGACTTCAAAGTCGTCTACGCCTCGGCCCTGAACGGCATTGCCGGTCTGGAACACACCGACATGGCTGAAGACATGACCCCGCTGTACCAGTCGATCGTCGACAACGTACCGGCTCCAAAAGTTGACCGTGATGGCCCGTTCCAGATGCAAATCTCGGCACTGGACTACAACAGCTTCCTGGGTGTTATCGGCGTTGGCCGTATCGCTCGTGGTAGCGTCAAGCCGAACACCCCGGTTGTTGCAATCGGCGCCGACGGCAAGAAGCGTAACGGTCGTATCCTGAAGCTGATGGGTCACCACGGTCTGCACCGTATCGACGTTGAAGAAGCTTTCGCCGGCGACATCGTGTGCGTAAGCGGTATGGACTCGCTGTTCATCTCCGACACCCTGTGCCAGCCAGACAACGTCGAGGCGATGAAGCCTCTGACCGTTGACGAGCCAACCGTTTCCATGACCTTCCAGGTAAACGACTCGCCTTTCTGCGGTAAAGAAGGCAAGTTCGTGACTTCCCGTAACATCAAGGAACGTCTGGACAAAGAGCTGCTGTACAACGTTGCACTGCGCGTTGAAGAAGGCGACTCGGCTGACAAGTTCAAGGTATCCGGCCGTGGTGAGCTGCACCTCTCGGTACTGATCGAAACCATGCGTCGCGAAGGCTTCGAAATGGGCGTTGGTCGTCCAGAAGTGATCATCCGTCAGGTTGACGGCGTGAAGCAGGAACCGTTCGAAAACGTCACCATCGACACCCCGGAAGAATCCCAGGGCAAGGTGATGGAAGAGATGGGTCTGCGTAAAGGCGACCTGACCAACATGGTGCCGGATGGCAAAGGCCGTGTGCGTCTGGAATACAACATCCCTGCGCGTGGTCTGATCGGTTTCCGTAACCAGTTCCTGACCCTGACCAACGGTGCTGGCATCCTGACCTCGATCTTCGATCGCTACGACACCATGAAGTCCGGCGACATGTCCGGCCGTCAGAACGGTGTTCTGGTATCGGTAGAAACCGGCAAGGCACTGACCTACTCCCTGGAAACCCTCCAGGCGCGTGGCAAGCTGTTCGTTGAACACGGTCAAGAGATCTACAACGGTCAGATCGTTGGTCTGAACAGCCGTGACAACGACATGGGCGTCAACCCAACCAAAGGCAAGAAGCTCGACAACATGCGTGCTTCGGGCAAAGACGAAACCATCGCTCTGGTCCCACCTGTTCGCTTCACCCTGGAACAGGCCCTGGAATTCATCCAGGACGACGAGCTGTGCGAAGTCACGCCTAAGTCGATCCGCCTGCGTAAGAAGATCCTGGACGAAGGCGAGCGTACCCGCGCTGCCAAGAAAGCCAAGAACTGAGTTAACTCAGGCTGAATGAAAAACGCCCCCGGTCGAAAGACCGGGGGCGTTTTTTTATGCCTGGGATTTTGCGTTTACTGTGCTGGCCTCATCGCGGGCAAGCCCGGCTCCCACATTGGAATGCATTCCAACTGTGGGAGCTGGCTTGCCTGCGATAGGGCCCTCAAGAACCCTGCAAAAATCTGGATCAGAACTTATCGAGCGTCTTGAACTTGGTCTCGCGCACCACTTCCTTCGGCTTGTACGCGCAATACCCTGGCCGCGGCCCGATTTTCGGGTGGTTGCGGCAAGTATCCGGGCGCTTGTCATAAATAGTGCAGAAGCGCGTCTTACGATCCAGGTACAGGCAATCGTTGTTGCTCATGCGCTGCAGGGTAAAAATCTCGGATTTGGAATTGAAGCGCTCGACGATGCCTTCTTTTTGCAGCCGCTTGGCGATGTTCTTCGGCGGGTCGCCGCGCTCGAACTCATCGACGATACCGATGCGGATCAGGTCCTTGATCTTCACTTCGACCGGCAGCGTGCAGCAGCTGGACACGCAACCACCGCACATGTGCGCGGAATATTTCTGCCACGTTTCGAGACGGTCGAGTTCCGCGGCGGCGATCAATTGAGGCTTCATCAGGGTTCCAAAAGGTGGGGCTGTATCCGGGCGCGCGATCATACCGGGATTGGTGATTTTTTGAACAATATTTTGTGGGTTTCGGCCAGAAGGTGCGCGTTTGCCAAAAGCAGGCACGGCCAATGCATCAAAACCCTGCAAAGGTAAATGCGTTAAAAAACTGCCGAACCAGAGCGTCTACCGTCTGTCAGACCGTCTAGGCTCTAGCAACTCCTTCTATCTCGCCCGAGGTCGCAATTGATGTCTCAGGAACCACTTGCACGAGAAGCAGAGGTAGCCGCATTCCGCGATGCCGTCTTGACCAAACTCACCTACGCGGTGGGCAAGGACCCGGATCACGCCTTCGACCACGACTGGTTCGAAGCCATTGCCCTGGCCGCACGCGACCAGATGGTCGATCACTGGATGGACCACACGCGGCGCATCTACCGCAAAGGCCAGAAGCGGGTTTATTACCTTTCCCTGGAGTTCCTCATCGGCCGCTTGCTCTATGACAGCCTGAGCAACCTGGGCGTGCTGGAGATTGCGCGCGAAGCGCTGTCGGAGCTGGGCGTCGACCTGGAGCGCATCCGCCTGCTGGAGCCCGATGCGGCGCTGGGCAACGGTGGTCTGGGCCGCCTGGCGGCGTGCTTTATGGAAAGCATGTCGACGTTGGGCATTGCCGGCCATGGCTATGGCATCCGTTATGAACACGGCCTGTTCCGCCAGGCGATTGTCGATGGTTGGCAGCAGGAGCAGACCGAACACTGGCTGGATTTCGGCAACCCCTGGGAATTCGAACGCCCTGAAGTGGTTTACCCGATCGGCTTCGGTGGCAGTGTTGAAACCCTGGATGACGGCACCGGCAAGATGATTCAGCGGTGGACGCCGAACGAAACTGTGCGCGCCATTGCCTATGACACTCCGGTCGTCGGCTGGCGCGGCGCCAGCGTCAACACCTTGCGCCTGTGGCGTGCTCGCGCAGTGGAAGACTTGCACCTGGAACGTTTCAACGCCGGTGATCACCTGGGCGCCGTCGCCGAAGTAGCACGTGCCGAAAGCATCTCCCGAGTGCTTTACCCGGCCGACAGCACCGAAGCGGGGCAGGAATTGCGCCTGCGCCAGGAATACTTCTTCGTCGCCGCCTCCCTGCAAGACCTGCTGCGTCGCCACAAGAACATGCATGGCTCGGTACTCAGCCTGGGCGAACACGCGGCGATCCAACTCAACGACACCCACCCGTCCATCGCCGTGGCCGAGTTGATGCGTCAGTTGGTCGACCTGCATGACATTCCGTGGGAAGCCGCGTGGGATGTGACGGTCGAAACCCTGTCGTACACCAACCACACGCTGTTGCCCGAGGCATTGGAAACCTGGCCGGTCGGCTTGATGGAACGCATGCTGCCCCGGCACATGCAGATCATCTATCTGATCAACGCCCAGCACATCGATTCGCTGCGCGCCAAAGGTATCCACGACTTTGACGTACTACGCGCCGTGTCGCTGATCGAAGAAGACAACGGCCGCCGCGTGCGCATGGGCAACCTGGCGTTCCTTGGCTCTCACAGCGTCAATGGCGTGTCCGGCCTGCACACCCAGTTGATGCGCAGCACAGTGTTCTCCGAGCTGCACAAGCTGTACCCGGAGCGCATCAATAACAAAACCAACGGTATTACCTTCCGTCGCTGGTTGTACCAGGCCAACCCCAAGCTCACGTCCATGCTGGTGGAAGCGCTCGGCCGGGATATTCTCGACAAGCCCGAAGAGCGGCTGGTGGAGCTTGAGCCGTTTGCCGAAAAACAGACGTTCCGCAAGGCATTCGCCGAGCAGCGTCTGCACAGTAAGCGTGCGCTGGCGGACATCATTCATGAGCGCCTGGGCATTGCAGTCAACCCGGCGGCGATGTTCGACGTGCAGGTCAAGCGCATCCACGAATACAAGCGCCAGTTGCTCAACCTTCTGCACACCGTGGCGCTGTACCAGGCGATCCGCGCCGAGCCGGGCACCGATTGGGTGCCGCGTGTGAAAATCTTCTCGGGCAAGGCGGCGGCCAGTTATCACCAGGCCAAACTGATCATCAAGCTGACCAACGACATCGCCCGCACGGTCAATAACGACCCGACGGTGCGCGGATTGCTCAAGGTGGTGTTTCTGCCCAACTACAACGTGAGCCTGGCGGAAAGCATCATCCCGGCAGCGGACTTGTCGGAGCAAATCTCCACCGCCGGCTTTGAAGCCTCGGGCACCAGCAACATGAAGTTCGGCCTCAATGGCGCGCTGACCATCGGCACCATGGACGGCGCCAACGTCGAGATGCACGAACGCGTCGGTGCCGAGCATATGTTTATCTTTGGCCTCAGTGCGCAGCAGGTGGAAGCGCGCAAACACGCCGGTGAATTCAACGCCGGGGCCGACATTGCAGCGTCCCATCGGTTGAATGATGTGCTGCAAGCGATTCGGGGCGGGGTGTTCTCGCCGGATGATCCGGGCCGGTACGTGGGGCTGATCGATGGGCTGATCGACTACGACCGTTTCCTGGTGTGTGCCGACTTCGATTCGTACTGGGACGCTCAGGCGCGGGTCGAGGCGCATTGGCATGACTCCAAGGCGTGGTGGCGTTCGGCGGTGCTGAATACCTCGCGCATGGGCTGGTTCAGTTCGGACCGGACCATCAGGGAGTACGCGACAGAGATCTGGAAAGCCCTCGACTAAACATCGCTGGCCTGCACATGTGTGCGGGCTTATGTGGGAGCTGGCTTGCCTGCGATAGCATCACCTCGGTGTGACAGATACACCGAGGTGTCTACATCGCGGGCAAGCCCGGTCCCCACATAAGCTTGCTTCCACATGGGGTCTGCGTCGATATACTAGGCGCCAGTTTGCCTGCCTCGGGCTGCTTAGGGATATCGACCATGCAATGGATTTTCATGCTGATTGGCCTGGTGCTCGGCTGGACGCTCGATGAGTCGTTCAGTGACGCGGGCATCGGTGCGCTGTTGGGCTTGGGCATTGGCCAGGCGATTCGCCTGTCAAAGCTGGCGACTCAGGCGGACCAACAGGCGCGTCAGTTGGAAACCACGCAGAAGGCGCTGATTGCGCTGGGTGATCGTCTGCGGCAGATGGAAGTGCCCACGCCGCCGAGCAATATCGACGGCGAAGCCCCAATCCCTGAACCCACACCTGTTGCCAAAGCGCCCGATCTGGTTTGGGAGCTGCCGGCCGAATTGGCGCCGGTTGCCATCGTTGCCGAACCAAGCCAGCCGCTGCCGGCTGATGTATGGGCGCCCGTCCCGATAACAGAACCTAAAGAACCTGCCATCCCCCGTGGCCCCAACTTGATCGAGCGCGCCATTAGTGGCGCGCGCAATTGGTTGTTCGGCGGCAACACCGTGCTGCGTGTCGGCGTGGTGCTGTTGTTCCTCGGTCTGGCGTTCCTGTTGCGCTATGCCACCGAAGGCATGGTGGTGCCGATCGAATTACGTTACGCCGGGGTGGCTGCTGCTGCATTGGGCCTGCTGGGGTTGGGCTGGTGGCTGCGGCTGCGCAACAGCAACTATGGTCTGATGCTGCAAGGCACCGGGATCGCGGTGCTGTACCTCACGGTGTTTGCCGCGATGCGCCTGCACCCGTTGATCGATCCCGGTGCGGCCCTGGGCTTGCTGGTGGCGGTCACGGTGTTTTCGGCGATCCTGGCAATCACCCAGGATGCGCTGGGACTGGCCTGTGCAGCGGCGCTCGGCGGTTTTGCGGCGCCGATCCTCACGTCCACCGGCGCCGGCAACCATGTGGCGCTATTCAGTTACTTTGCCTTGCTCAACGCGGGCATTCTCGCCATCGCCTGGTTCAAGGCCTGGCGCCTGCTCAACCTGATCGGTTTTGTCGGCACCTTTGGGATCGGCTTCGCCTGGGGCATGCGCTCCTACACGCCGGAATTGCTGTGGAGTACCGAACCGTTCCTGATGCTGTTTTTCCTGATGTACCTGGCTATCGGCCTGCTGTTCGCCCGGCGTAAATTGCTGGAGATGCGCGACGCGCCCGAGGATGACAGCCGTGGCGCACTGCTGCGCTGGTCGGCGGCCAAAGGTGATTATGTCGACGGCAGCATGCTGTTCGGCCCGCCGCTGGTGGGTTTCGGCTTGCAGTTTGCGCTGGTGCAGCACCTGGAGTTTGCCGCAGCGTTCAGCGCCTTGGGCCTGGGCATCGTCTACATGGGCCTGGCACGACTGCTGAGCGGTGGGCGCGCCTTGCTGCTGGCGGAAACCTGCCTGGCCTTGGGGGTGATCTTTGCCAGCCTGGCCATCCCCCTGGGCCTCGACGCGCGTTGGACGGCGGCGGCCTGGGCGGTGGAAGGCGCCGGCATTTTCTGGCTCGGCTTGCGTCAGCATCGGCCGTTGGCGCGCGCATTTGGCCTGTTGCTGCAAGTGGGTTCGGCGCTGGCGTTCCTCAGTGAATTGCGTTCCGGTGAGCACACCTTGCTCAGTGGCGCGCCGCTGGGCGCGCTGCTGCTGGGCGCTGCGTTATTGTTCAGCTTTGACCAGTTGCGCAAGGCATCCGAGGAGCAGTCCTCAGACTGGGAGCGCAAAGGCCTCCCGGTGTTGGCGAGCCTTGGCTTGAGCTTTTTGTACCTGCTCGCGCCCTTGTTGCTGGATACCCAAGGCACCGCTGTGAGTTGGGCAATCGCTGGCCTGGTGACGCTGCTTATAGGCCTGCGCATCGGCTCGCGTACCTTCCTGTTCACTGCATTCGCTGTGCAATTGCTGGGTGGCGCGGTGTTCCTGCTGCGATTGCAAGGTGGCGACGGCGCAGCGGTGTTCAATGCCGGTTGGAGCGGTTTGCTCACGGCGTCGTTGATTGGCTTGGCCTTGATCGGCGGCATGTTGTTGGCGGCGCGTGACGACATCGTGCGCAGCGATGTGCGGCTGCTGCGCGGGTTGTCGGTGGTGCTGTTGGCGGGCCTCGTATTGATCAACCTTGCGGTGCTGTTCGTGCTGCCGTGGGAAAGTGCCAGTGGCGTGTGGGCGGCCAGTGGCCTGTTGGTCATCTGGCTGAGCCTGTACCTGCAACAGCGGGTCAGTTTTGTGTTCGGCTTGCTGCTGCAATTGGTGGGGGGCGGTTCTTTCCTGCTGGCGGTACCGGAGTTGCTCGGGCCACTGACCAGCGAGGGGCTGCGTCCGTTGGCCCACAGCGGTTTCTGGACGCCGATGGTGCTGGGCCTGGCTGCGCTGGTCGGCGCCTGGCGCTTGCAGCGCGAACCCCATGCGCCGGTGTTTGCCGTGTTGAAGCTGCAACGCCTTTGCGACTTGCTGTTGGTCTGGGGCGCGGCTTGGTGGACGTTGGCGCTGATCGGCGAAGTGTTGCGGTTTATTCCACAGGAATTGCAGGGGGCATTCCTGCTGGGGTGCGCGGCAATCAGCGTCGCGATCTGGATGCTGCTGGCTGCGCGCCTGAAGTGGGTGTCGCTGGGGGTGTTGTCCACCCTGCTGATGCCAGCGGTGGGCTTGGTGTTGCTGGTGTACGGGCATACTTATTACCACCCCGCGGCGGAGTACGGCTGGCTGGCGTGGTCGGCGGTATTTGTGGTGCATTTCATCTCGCTGCGACGCCTGGCGGTGATTGTGCCCGCCAAGGCGTTGAGCGTGGCCCACGTACTCGGCTGCTGGATGCTGATCGGCATATTGGCGCTGGAGTTGCGCTACGGTCTTCTGAGGTTTACTGCCGAGTACAACGCCTGGCGCTGGCTGGGCTGGGCGATCCTGCCAAGTCTCTATCTCGTGCTGGCCGCTTCGCCACGTCGTTGGCCATGGCCGGTGGCGGCGTATCCAAGGGAATATCGGGTGTTGGCGGCCGTGCCATTGGCGGTGCTGATGCTTGGCTGGTTCTGGCTGGCGAACAGCTTCAGCGACGGCACGGCCAAACCGCTGCCCTATGTGCCGCTGGTCAACCCGCTGGACCTGGGCCTGCTCTTTGCGCTGCTGGGTGTGTATTGGTGCGCGCGAAGTGTCGCGCCGCTACGGGGGCCGCGTACCGAGCTTGTCGCCCAAGGTGTCGTGGGTGTTTCGCTGTTTGCCTTCTTCACTGCGCTGGTGATGCGCACTGCCCACCATTGGGGCGGCGTGCCGTTTCAACTGGATGCGTTGCTCGAATCCATGCTGGTACAGGCCGGCCTGTCGATTGTCTGGACCCTGATCGCTCTCGGCCTGATGATCGGCGGCCACCTGCGCCATCGCCGCGAGGTGTGGCTGATCGGTGCAGTGTTGATTGCGGTGGTGGTCGCCAAGTTGTTCTTTGTCGAACTGAGCAACCGCGGCGGTCTGGCGCGGATCGTGTCGTTTATAGGTGTGGGTGGGCTGTTGCTGGTGGTGGGTTACTTCGCACCGCTGCCACCCAAGCGCGCCGAACCGGTGTCGGACACTGAAGGAGCATCCTCTTGATCGGTAAGTTGAGCGTGGCCGTGCTGGGCCTGTGTACGACCTTGTCTGTGTGGGCGCAGGAAACGCCGGCCGACTTCACCTCCCACGTGCCGCTGAACGTCAGCGGCAGCGGCCCTTGGTACCGCCTGGAACTGCCGCTGGCGGTTCAATTGAACGCGCGCCAGGCCGATCTTGGCGATGTGCGCGTGTTCAACGCCGCCGGCGAGCCGCAGGCCTATGCGTTATCGCGTCAGGCCTCGCAGCGCAGCGAAAGTCGCAACGTTACGGCGGTGAAGTGGTTCCCGCTGTACGCCGCCGATACCCAGCAAGCCCTGCCAGACGTGGTAATGAAGGCCACCACTTCCGGCACCCTGGTGGAAATCAAACCGTCCACAGCCCCCAAGCCCGGCAAGCAAGTGCTGCGGGGCTGGGTATTGGACGCCAGTGCAATCAAGGCGCCCCTGCAGCAATTGAGCCTGGACTGGAGTCGCGAGCAGGAGGGCTTCCAGCGTTTCAGTATTGAAGCCAGTGATGATTTGCAGCACTGGAAAGCCTGGGGCGATGGGCAAGTGGCGCGCTTGTCATTTGCCGATGACCGGGTCGAGCAGCATGACGTGAACTTGCCGGGGCAATCGGCGCGTTATTTGCGGCTGGTGTGGCAAGGCCAGGCGGCGCCGTTGTTGACGTCGGCCAAGCTGGAGAGCGCCACCAGCAGCACCTTGCCGATGCCGTTGGTGTGGTCGCAGGCCTTTCCAGGGGAGCGGCTCAAGGCGGGAGAGTACAGTTGGCAATTGCCGACGGGGCTGAATGTCGAGCGCTTGCGGGTCGAGTTGAAGCAGCCCAATACGCTGGCGCCGGTGACGTTGTCGGGTCGAAGTGACGCCAAGCAGACCTGGCAGCCGTTGAGCAATGGCCTGCTGTACCGCCTGACCCAGAACGGCAAGGACGTGGTGCAGGATGAATTGCAGTTGCCGGGCCAGACGGTTGCCCAGTTGAAGTTGCAAGTGGACGAGCGGGGCGGTGGACTGGGCGTTGAAGCCCCCGCCTTACGCGTGGCCGTGCGTGCCACGCAACTGGTGTTCCTGGCGCGGGGTGAGCCGCCCTTCAGCCTGGCGCTGGGGAACGCATCCGTGAAAACCGCGAGCTTGCCACTCTCGACGCTGATTCCCGATTACAGTCCCGAGCGTTTGAAGGCGCTGGGCCAGGCTACCTTGGTGGGAGAAATCGCGGTCAAACCGCCTGCGATTGCCGCCTTGCCCGAAGACGGCACCGACTGGAAGAAACTCGGCCTGTGGGCCGTGTTGCTGCTCGGCGTAGCGGCACTGGGTGCCATGGCCTACAGTCTGCTGCGCAAGCCGCCGGTGGCACGTTGAATAAAGTCCATGAACTCTATTGGGTTTAAATCCTCTGATAGGAGGAAATACGCCCCGACTCGCGTTAAACTGCGCGGGTTTTCAAGCCCCCCATTTTCCGGAGCCTTACATGTCCCGCGTTACCTTGAGTCGCTATTTGATTGAGCAGACCCGCAGCAACAACACGCCTGCCGATCTGCGCTTCCTTATCGAAGTGGTGGCGCGTGCTTGCAAGGAAATCAGCCACGCCGTGTCCAAAGGCGCACTGGGTGGTGTCCTGGGCAGCATGGGCACTGAAAACGTGCAGGGCGAAGTGCAGAAGAAACTCGACGTGATCTCCAACGAGATTCTGCTCGAAGCCAACGAATGGGGCGGTCACCTGGCCGGCATGGCGTCCGAAGAAATGGACAATGCCTACCAGATCCCCGGTAAATACCCGAAAGGCGCCTACCTGCTGGTGTTCGACCCACTGGACGGTTCGTCCAACATCGACATCAACGCCCCGGTCGGCACCATCTTCTCGGTACTGCGTTGCCCGAACGAATACCTGAGCCAGAACGAAGCCCTGAACGAAAAGGCCTTCCTGCAGCCGGGCACCGAGCAGGTTGCTGCCGGTTACGCCATCTACGGCCCACAGACCATGCTGGTGCTGACCCTGGGCGACGGCGTCAAAGGCTTCACCCTGGATCGCGAGATGGGCAGCTTCGTACTGACCCACGAAGACATCACCATTCCTGCGTCCACCCAGGAATTTGCGATCAACATGTCCAACCAGCGTCACTGGGAAGAACCTGTGACCCGCTACGTGGGCGAGTTGATGGCCGGCGAAGAAGGCCCGTTGAAGAAAAACTTCAACATGCGCTGGGTGGCCGCAATGGTTGCCGACGTGCACCGTATCCTGACCCGTGGTGGCCTGTTCATGTACCCACGCGACAGCCGCGAGCCGTCCAAGCCAGGCAAACTGCGCCTGATGTACGAAGCCAACCCGATGTCCTTCCTGGTTGAGCAAGCGGGCGGCGCGTCCACCGACGGCCACCAGCGTATCCTCGACATCCAGCCTGAAGGCCTGCACCAGCGTGTGGCGGTGTTCCTGGGTTCGAAGGAAGAAGTTGAGCGTGTGACGGCGTATCACAAGAAGTAAGTTGATGCGATAAGTGAGCGGCGTTGTTGTGAGCCGGTTCACCCTTGAAGAAGCCCCGAAACGTTTCAGCGTTTTCGGGGCTTTTTTGTTTTCGCTCATCGGGAACCAGACACCTCTTTTCCCTTCTAAGCTTCTGGCAGATACCCACGCTGCTTAGTCCCTCCAGGAGTTTTTCCATGTCGTTACGCCGTCTCGCTTTGCTGGCTTTTTGCGTGTTGTTGGGCGCTTGCAGCAAGGTCAATCAAGAAAACTACGCGAAGTTGTCGGCTGGCATGGCCAAGGCTGAAGTGGAGTCGTTGCTGGGTAAGCCGACCGATTGTTCCGGCGCGCTGGGTATGTCCAGTTGCACCTGGGGCGATAAAACCAGCTTTATCAGCGTTCAATATGCCGGTGACAAAGTTCTGATGTTTTCCGGGCAAGGCCTGAAGTAAACCGGGGCGAGAGCCTGCGGGAGAAGAAGAATGATGCGTTTTGTTTTGTTCCTTTGTGCCAGCCTGTTTTTGGCGGGCTGCGCCAGCCATTCTGGCGATGATCTGCAACCCAAGACAGCGAGCAACGTCAACCTCAAGCGTTACCAGGGCACCTGGTATGAGTTGGCCCGATTGCCGATGTACTTCCAGCGCAACTGCGCGCAGTCCGAAGCCCGCTACACCCTGTTGCCCGATGGCGACATGTCGGTGTTCAACCGCTGCCTGACGACCGAATGGAAGTGGGAAGAAGCCAAGGGCACCGCCACCCCGCAAGTGCCGGGCAAAACCGACAAGCTCTGGGTGGAATTCAATAACTGGTTCACCGCGCTGTTGCCGGGCGTCGCCAAGGGCGATTACTGGGTGTTGTATGTCAGCGATGACTACAAGACCGCGATTGTGGGCAGCCCGAGCCGGCGTTATATGTGGATCCTGTCGCGCACACCGACGGTCAGTGCGGACACCCGCGAAGACCTGTTGAGCAGGGCGCGGCAGCAGGGGTATGACACCACGCGATTGATCTGGCGTACGTCCGACAAGCAGATGGCAAAGACCTCACAATAACCCTGGGCCACCGCCGATCAAAAAATGTGGGAGCTGGCTTGCCTGCGATAGCATCGCCACGGTGTAACTGATACACCTTGGTGCTTGTATCGCAGGCAAGCCAGCTCCCACATTTATTATGTGTCGCGTGTTAGCCCAGTAGCGCTCTCAAGACTTGCGTGAACGCCCGGCTGCTTTCTTCTTCGCCGGCATGATGCCCATCGCGCACCACCCACTTTCCATTCACCAGCACATCCCGCACCTGCCGATCCCCACCCGCAAACAGCCAGCGATTCAGAATCCCATCCTCTGTTGCCGTCGCCAGGTATGGATCATTGCCATCCAGCACAATCCAATCCGCACGCTTGCCCACTTCCAGCCGACCAATCGGTTGCCCCAACGCTTGGGCGCCGCCGTCCAGCGCGGCATCAAACAGCGTACGGCCGACCATCGGCTGATCACTGCGATACAAACGATTACGCCGCTGATCGCGCAGGCGCTGGCCATATTCCAACCAACGCAACTCCTCCACCACGCTCAATGACACATGGCTGTCGGACCCGATGCCCATGCGTCCGCCTTGGGCCAGAAAATCCACCGCCGGGAAAATCCCATCACCCAGGTTAGCCTCGGTGGTCAGGCACAAGCCGGCAATCGCGCGGCTCTTGGCCATGCGTGCGACTTCATCCGCATCGGCATGAGTGGCATGCACCAGGCACCAGCGCTCATCCACTTCAACGTTGTCATACAGCCATTGCAGCGGGCGTTTGCCGCTCCAGGCCAGGCAGTCTTCGACTTCCTTCTGCTGTTCGGCGATGTGGATATGCACCGGGCACGCCTTGTCGCTGGCGGCCAGCACGTCATTGATTTGCTGTGGCGTCACCGCGCGCAACGAGTGGAAACACAGCCCCAACTGCTGCGCCGTTTGTGCGGCGAGGATGGGTTTGAGCTGCGCCTGCAGGTCTAGGTATTGCTCGGTGCTGTTGATAAACCGCCGCTGGCCTTCATTCGGCGCCTGGCCGCCAAAACCGGAGTGGGTGTAAAGCACAGGCAGCAGTGTCAGGCCAATCCCGCTGCTGGCCGCCGCCTGGCTGATCTGCCGTGACAGTTCCGTGCGATCGGCATACGGCTGGCCGCTGACGTCGTGATGCACATAGTGAAATTCGGCCACTGAGGTGTAGCCGGCCTTGAGCATCTCGATATACAGCTGTTGCGCGATCACCTGCAATTGTTCCGGGCTGATCTTGCCGACCATGCGGTACATCAGGTCGCGCCAGGTCCAGAAGCTGTCATTCGGATTGCCCGCCACTTCGGCCAAACCGGCCATGGCGCGCTGGAATGCATGGGAGTGCAGGTTCGGCATGCCCGCCAATACCGGGCCTCTCAGCCGTTCGGCACCCTCTGCGCTGGTATTGGCCTCAACCTTTGTCAGCAGGCCCTCAGCGCTGACTTCAAGACGTACATCATTGGCCCATCCATTAGGCAGCAGCGCGCGTTCGGCAAAGAAAGCGGACATGATCAAGGCACCCCGGTCGTGTGTTTATTTGTATATACATATACAGACGTTTGCCTGCTCGGTAAACTCCGGCAATCTATGCATCTTTTCCCCCTGCAAGGATTCCCTGTGCCGACTCCGCCTGCCAAGTCTTCGCTGGCTGCCCACATGGACGAAAGTCCGGCGCCCTTGTATGCCCGCGTCAAACAGATGATCAGCCAGCAGATTCTCAACGGCAACTGGCCACCCCATTACCGCGTGCCGTCCGAGAGCGAACTGGTCAGCCAGCTGGGTTTCAGCCGCATGACCATCAACCGCGCCCTGCGTGAACTCACCGCCGAAGGGTTGCTGGTTCGCATGCAAGGCGTCGGCACCTTTGTCGCCGAGCCCAAGAGCCAGTCGGCCCTGTTCGAAGTGCACAACATTGCCGATGAGATCGCCTCGCGCGGTCATCGACATACCTGCCAGGTCATCCACCTCGGCGAAGAGGCCGCCGGTTCCGAGCGTGCTGTCGCGTTGGAGATGCGTGAAGGCGGGCGTGTTTTCCATTCGTTGATCGTGCACTTCGAAAACGACATTCCCGTGCAAATCGAAGACCGCTTCGTCAATGCCCTGGTCGCGCCGGAATACCTGCAGCAGGATTTCACCCAGCAAACGCCGTATGCCTACCTGAACCAGGTGGCGCCGCTGACCGAAGGCGAGCACGTGGTCGAAGCCATTCTTGCCGACGCTGCCGAGTGCAAGCTGCTGCAGATCGAACCTACCGAGCCGTGCTTGTTGATTCGCCGACGCACCTGGTCGGGCCGCCAGCCGGTGACCGCTGCGCGTTTGATCCACCCCGGTTCCCGTCACAGCCTTGAAGGACGTTTCAGTAAATGAGTAGCGTAAAAGTCTGGCGCGCCGCTGAGTACGTCCGCATGCCGTGGAAAAACGGCGGCGGAAGCACTGAAGAAATCACCCGAGATGCCGGCGCAGGGCTGGACGGCTTTGGCTGGCGTTTGTCGATTGCGGATATCGCAGAGTCGGGCGGGTTTTCCACCTTCGCCGGCTACCAGCGCGTGATCACCGTGATCCAGGGCGCCGGCATGGCGTTGACCGTAGACGGCGAGGAACAGCGCGGGTTGTTACCGCTGCAAGCCTTTGCGTTCAAGGGTGACAGCCAGGTTTCATGCCGTTTGATCACTGGGCCGATTCGCGACTTCA
Source organism: Pseudomonas sp. C 49-2 (assembly GCF_003970195.1). Lineage (NCBI taxonomy): Bacteria > Pseudomonadati > Pseudomonadota > Gammaproteobacteria > Pseudomonadales > Pseudomonadaceae > Pseudomonas > Pseudomonas sp. C 49-2. Next base: position 361,946 of record NZ_RXYG01000002.1, on the reverse strand, counting down.
ACCTGATCTACTCGCCCCAGCGTTACCACGCGCGGCTGCAATGGATTGATGGTGAGCAGCGCTTTTTCAGCACGGCGCAGACGGTGCTGGTCTTCAGTGTGGCCGATGAAGTGAAAGTGCTGGACCACAAGCTGGGGCATCACGACTGCCTGCAAGTGGACGGTAACACTGGCCTGCTGGATATCTCCGTCAGCGGCCGCAGCTGCATTATCGAACTGACTGCTCGCGATTAAAAACTGTGGGAGCGGGCTTGCCCGCGAATGCGGTGTATCAGTACCAGAGAGGCTGGCTGACCCACTGCATTCGCGGGCAAGCCCGCTCCCACATTTGTTTTGTGGTGAGCAACAGAACTGTTTCCAACCCTCGCACCACTTTGTTACCGAATGCCCCAACGTGGCGCAAAACCACGCCATCGCGCCAAACCTCCCTTGCTGTAAAAATCCTCCGTAAGAAATTTCATTAAGTCTCCAAGCCTTAATTTCCAAGGCTTGCGCGTCCTTTCCGAAAAAATCTCAACAGCACCCTCAGCAAGTTGGCCGCTTGATTGCATATGCTTGTATGTACAAGTAAAGATGTGTGCGTAAGACTCTCCTTCGCACCATCCATGTTCGCGCATCATGCCGAGGAGTCCAGTCGTGACCGATTTTTCTAAAGCCAGGCCTACAAAATACCGTGACGTCGAAATCCGTGCCGCCCACGGTAACAAGCTCACCGCCAAAAGCTGGCTGACTGAAGCGCCGTTGCGCATGCTGATGAACAACCTCGACCCGCAAGTGGCCGAGAACCCGAAAGAATTGGTGGTGTACGGCGGTATCGGCCGTGCGGCGCGCAACTGGGAGTGCTACGACCAGATCGTCGAGAGCCTCACTAACCTGAATGACGACGAAACCCTGCTGGTGCAATCCGGCAAGCCGGTGGGCGTATTCAAGACCCACAGCAACGCCCCACGTGTATTGATCGCCAACTCCAACCTGGTGCCGCACTGGGCCAGCTGGGAACACTTCAACGAACTGGATGCCAAGGGCCTTGCCATGTACGGCCAGATGACCGCCGGCAGCTGGATCTACATCGGCAGCCAGGGCATCGTCCAAGGCACCTACGAAACCTTCGTCGAAGCGGGTCGCCAGCATTACAACAGTGACCTGACTGGCCGTTGGGTGCTCACCGCCGGTCTCGGCGGCATGGGCGGCGCGCAACCTTTGGCCGCAACCCTGGCCGGTGCCTGCTCGCTGAACATTGAATGCCAACAAGTCAGCATCGACTTCCGTCTGAACAGCCGCTATGTCGACGAACAAGCCACCGACCTCGACGACGCCTTGGCGCGCATCGCCAAGTACACCAAGGAAGGCAAGGCTATCTCCATTGCCCTGCTGGGTAACGCGGCGGAAATCCTGCCGGAACTGGTCAAGCGCGGCGTGCGCCCAGACATGGTCACCGACCAGACCAGCGCCCACGACCCGCTCAACGGCTACCTGCCAGCCGGCTGGACCTGGGACGAATACCGCGCCCGCGCCAAGACCGAGCCGGCTGCCGTGATCAAGGCGGCCAAGCAGTCGATGGCCGTGCACGTCAAAGCCATGCTGGAATTCCAGAAACAAGGCATCCCGACCTTCGACTACGGCAACAACATCCGCCAGATGGCCCAGGAAGAAGGCGTGGAAAACGCCTTCGACTTCCCGGGTTTCGTACCGGCCTACATCCGCCCACTGTTCTGCCGTGGCATTGGCCCGTTCCGCTGGGCGGCACTGTCGGGCGACCCGCAAGACATCTACAAGACCGACGCCAAAGTCAAAGAGCTGATCCCGGACGACGCCCACCTGCACAACTGGTTGGACATGGCGCGCGAGCGCATCAGCTTCCAGGGCCTGCCGGCGCGTATCTGCTGGGTGGGCCTGGGCCAGCGCGCCAAGCTCGGTCTGGCATTCAACGAAATGGTACGCAGCGGCGAGCTGTCGGCGCCGGTGGTGATTGGCCGTGACCATCTGGACTCCGGCTCGGTATCCAGCCCGAACCGCGAAACCGAAGCCATGCAGGACGGTTCCGACGCCGTGTCCGACTGGCCACTGCTCAACGCCTTGCTCAACACCGCCAGCGGCGCGACCTGGGTTTCGCTGCACCACGGCGGCGGTGTGGGCATGGGCTTCTCCCAGCACTCCGGCATGGTGATCGTCTGCGACGGCACCGACGAAGCGGCTGAGCGAATTGCCCGTGTACTGCACAATGACCCGGCCACCGGTGTGATGCGTCACGCAGACGCCGGTTACCAGATCGCGATCGACTGCGCCAAGGAGCAGGGCCTCAATCTCCCGATGATCAAATAACCCATGTGGGAGCTGGCTTGCCTGCGATGGCATCCCCTCGGTTCTACTGATAGACCGAGTCGCCCGCATCGCAGGCAAGCCAGCTCCCACAGAAAAGCGGTTTTACACAGGCTTTATGAGCAATCCATCAGAGGTTGAACCGACATGGCTGCAAATGACACCACCCCGTTGATCGAAAGGCGTTCGATCGACTACATCCCGGAAGCGGAAAGACACGGTCGTCTATTGAGCCAGTTCACCCTGTGGATGGGGGCCAACCTGCAGATCACCGCGATTGTCACCGGGGCCCTGGCCGTGGTGCTGGGCGGTGATGTGTTCTGGTCGTTGATCGGCCTGTTTATCGGCCAACTGTTGGGCGGCGGCGTCATGGCGTTGCATGCGGCGCAAGGGCCCAAGCTGGGCCTGCCGCAGATGATCTCCAGCCGGGTGCAGTTCGGGGTGTATGGCGCGGCCATTCCTATCGTGCTGGTGTGCCTGATGTACCTCGGCTTCACCGCCACCGGCACGGTATTGTCCGGTCAGGCGCTGGGCCAGTTGTTCGGGGTCAGCGATAGCGTCGGCATCCTGATCTTCGCCAGTGTCATCGTGCTGGTCACGGTGCTCGGTTATCGGGTGATCCACTTCATCGGTCGTGTCGCCAGCGTCATTGGCGTGATCGCCTTTGTCTACCTGTTCAGCCGCTTGATGAGCCAGACCGACGTTGGCGCACTCCTGCAGATCCGCCACTTCAGCTGGAGCAGCTTCCTGCTGGCGGTGTCGCTCGCGGCCTCTTGGCAGATCGCTTTCGGCCCGTACGTGGCGGACTACTCACGTTACTTGCCGAGCAACACCTCGTCGGTGAAAACCTTCCTCGCCGCTGGCGCAGGTTCGGTGATTGGCGCCCAGGTGGCGATGGTCCTCGGCGTGTTTGCCGCGGCCATGTCCAACGGGCAATTCGCCGGTCACGAAGTGGCCTATATCGTGGGCTTGAGTGGCACGGGGGCTACCGCCGCGCTGCTGTACTTCAGCATCGCGTTCGGCAAGGTCACCATCTCTACGCTCAACTCCTACGGCAGCTTCATGTGCATCGCGACCATCATCAGCGGCTTCCGTGGCCGCCTGGAGGTCACGCGCTTGCAACGCTTGGTGTTCGTGCTGGTGATTGTCGGCACCGCGACTTTGATCGCCTTGCTCGGCCAGCATTCGTTCCTCGGCGCGTTCAAGTCTTTCATCCTGTTCCTGCTGGCGTTCTTCACGCCCTGGAGCGCGATCAACCTGGTGGATTACTACTGCATCACCCGCGACCGCTATGACGTGCCGGCGCTGGCCGATCCGAACGGTCGCTACGGTCGCTGGAACCTGCTGGGGATCAGCGTGTACGTCTTCGGCGTGTTGGTGCAATTGCCGTTCATCTCCACCAAGTTCTACACCGGCCCTTTGGTAGCTGCGCTGGGTGATGTCGACATTTCCTGGATCATCGGTCTGGTCCTGCCGGCAGCGCTGTACTACCTATGTGCGAAAAAATGGCACGGCACGGTGCCCGATCGACTGATCCTGCCAACAGAGCAGGGCGCTATACCAAGAACAAACGGGCTGGCTGCACAAGCCTGATGGGACGTGGACAGGGCAGGATGCCTACTGACTGCCGTAATCCATTTCAAGATTGGGAGCGTCACAACAATGAAAATGCATAAGACCCTGATGGCCACACTGTTCTCTGCGGGCTTGCTGGCGAGCGTCGGCGCCCAGGCTGCCGGCTGGTGCGAATCCGGCAAGCCGGTGAAATTCGCAGGCCTGAACTGGGAAAGCGGCATGCTGCTCACCGACATCCTGCAAATCGTGCTGGAAAAAGGCTACGACTGCAAAACCGACAGCCTGCCGGGCAACTCCATCACCATGGAAAATGCCCTGAGCAGCAACGACATCCAAGTGTTTGCCGAAGAGTGGGTCGGTCGCAGTGAGGTCTGGAACAAGGCCGAGAAGGCCGGCAAAGTCGTCGGCGTCGGCGCCCCGGTGGTGGGTGCCATCGAAGGCTGGTACGTGCCGCGTTATGTGATCGAAGGCGATGCCAAACGCAAGCTGGAAGCCAAGGCACCCGACCTGAAAAATATCGCTGACCTGGCCAAGTACGCCGCGGTGTTCAAGGACCAGGAAGAGCCCTCCAAGGGCCGTTTCTACAACTGCCCGGCTGGCTGGACCTGTGAGCTGGACAACAGCGAAATGCTGAAAAGCTACGGCCTGGAAAATGCCTACACCAACTTCCGCCCAGGCACCGGCCCGGCGCTGGATGCGGCGGTGCTGTCGAGCTACAAGCGTGGCGAGCCGATCCTGTTCTACTACTGGTCGCCAACCCCGCTGATGGGCCAGGTCGACCTGGTCAAGCTGGAAGAGAAGCCCGGTGTGGATAAAAGCGTGAGCATCAAGGTCGGCCTGTCCAAGACCTTCCACGAACAAGCCCCGGAACTGGTGGCCGTGCTGGAAAAGGTCAACCTGCCGATCGACCTGCTGAACCAGAACCTGGGTCGCATGGCCAAGGAGCGAATTGAGTCGCCAAAACTGGCGAAAATCTTCCTCAAGGAACATCCTGAAGTCTGGCACGCATGGGTGAGCGACGACGCAGCCAAGAAAATCGACGCGGCCTTGTAGGTTGAGCGTTTCCGGTTGCCTTCACCGGCAACCGGACGCCCAGCCACAACCCACTGGATCGAGAGCACGATATGTTTCCTGAGAGTTTTACGTTTTCCATCGCCGACTGGGTCAACGGTTGGGTGGATTCACTGGTCACCAACTACGGCGATGTGTTCCGACACATTTCCGACACCCTGCTATGGGCCATCGTCAACCTGGAAGGGTTGCTGCGCGCAGCGCCCTGGTGGCTGATGCTGGCCATCGTCGGCGGCGTCGCCTGGCATGCCACCCGCAAGGTGGTGACCACGGCGGTGATCGTCGGTTTGCTGTTCCTGGTAGGCGCGGTTGGCCTGTGGGACAAGCTGATGCAGACCCTGGCCTTGATGATGGTCGCCACGGTGATCTCGGTGCTGATCGGTATTCCGCTGGGCATTCTGTCCGCACGCAGCAATCGCCTGCGTTCGGTGCTGATGCCGCTGCTCGACATCATGCAGACCATGCCGAGCTTCGTGTACCTGATTCCGGTGCTGATGCTGTTCGGCCTGGGCAAGGTCCCGGCGATTTTCGCCACGGTGATCTACGCCGCGCCACCGCTGATCCGTCTCACTGACCTAGGCATTCGCCAGGTCGACGGCGAAGTCATGGAAGCCATCAACGCCTTTGGTGCCAACCGCTGGCAGCAACTGTTCGGCGTGCAACTGCCGCTGGCGTTGCCGAGCATCATGGCCGGTATCAACCAGACCACCATGATGGCGCTGTCGATGGTGGTGATCGCCTCGATGATCGGCGCCCGTGGCTTGGGTGAAGACGTCCTCGTCGGCATCCAGACCCTCAACGTCGGCCGTGGCCTCGAAGCCGGACTGGCGATCGTGATTCTCGCAGTGGTCATCGACCGCATTACCCAGGCCTATGGTCGTCCACGGCATGAGGCGAGCAAATGACTACTGTCAGCAAAATCGAAGTTAAAAACGTCTTCAAGATCTTCGGCGCGCGCTCCAAGGACGCGCTGTCGCTGATCGGCCAGGGCAAGACCAAGGACCAGGTGCTGGCCGAGACCGGCTGCGTGGTCGGCGTGAACGACTTGTCCCTGAGCATCGGCACCGGCGAGATCTTCGTGATCATGGGCCTGTCGGGTTCTGGCAAGTCCACGTTGGTGCGTCACTTCAACCGCCTGATCGACCCCACCAGCGGTGCGATCCTGGTGGACGGCGAAGACATCCTGCAACTGGACATGGAAGCCCTGCGCCAATTCCGTCGGCACAAGATCAGCATGGTGTTCCAGAGCTTCGGCCTGCTGCCCCACAAGAGCGTGCTCGACAACGTCGCCTACGGCCTGAAGGTACGTGGCGAAACCAAGCAGGTCTGCGCCGAACGCGCCCTGCACTGGATCGAAACCGTGGGCCTCAAGGGCTACGAAAACAAATACCCGCACCAGCTCTCCGGTGGCATGCGCCAGCGCGTCGGCCTGGCCCGTGCCTTGGCGGCGGACACCGACATCATCCTGATGGACGAGGCTTTCAGTGCTCTCGACCCACTGATCCGCGCCGAGATGCAGGACCAGTTGCTGGAGCTGCAAAAGACCCTGCACAAAACCATCGTGTTCATCACCCACGACCTCGACGAGGCCGTGCGCATCGGCAACCGCATTGCGATCCTCAAGGATGGCAAGCTGATCCAAGTCGGCACCCCTCGGGAGATCCTGCATTCGCCGGCGGATGAATATGTGGATCGGTTTGTTCAGCGGCGGGCGGCGGTGGTCTGACCCGGATTATGTGGTGAACCGGCTGGCGCTATCGCAGCGGTGCGACGATTCGACAAGCCAGCTCCCACATTTGATCGAGTTCACACAGCTCAAATGTGGGAGCCGGGCTTGCCCGCGATGAGGCCGGCAAGGCTGCACAAGAATTGAAGAAGGTATGAAGATGTCCCAGCCAACAAAAATCATCATCGCCAACGCCCCGCTGCGCTGGCAGGACGTTGTCGCCGTGGCCCGCCACGGCGCGGTGCTTGAACTCTCGGGCCAGGCCTGGGCGCGCATCGACAATGCCCAGGCCATCGTGCAACGCATCGTCACCAGCGGTGAGCGCGCGTATGGCGTGAACACCGGCCTGGGTGCGCTGTGCAATGTGTCGCTCAAGGGCGAACAACTCAGCCAACTGTCGCGCAACACCTTGCTGAGCCATGCCTGCGGCGTCGGCCCGGCGCTGAGCGACGAGCAGACCCGCGCGATCATCTGCGCGGCGATCATCAACTACAGCCACGGCAAATCCGGCCTGCATCCGCAGGTGGTGCATTCGTTGCTGGCGCTGCTCAACCACGGCATCACACCGCAAGTGCCGTCCCAGGGTTCGGTGGGTTACCTGACCCATATGGCCCATGTGGGCGTGGCCTTGTTGGGCGTGGGCAATGTGAGTTACCGAGGCCGCATCGTTCCGGCTCAAGAGGCCTTAAGCGCTGAAGGTTTGCACCCGGTAGTGCTCGGCGCCAAGGACGGGCTGTGCCTGGTCAACGGCACGCCGTGCATGACCGGCCTGAGCTGCCTGGCCCTGGCCGATGCGCATCACCTGCTGCAATGGGCCGACGTGATTGGAGCCATGAGTTTCGAAGCCCAGCGCGGCCAGATCGACGCGTTTGACGAAGAGATCATCGCCCTCAAGCCGCACCCCGGCATGCAGCAAGTGGGTATCAACCTGCGCGCCCTGCTTGATGGCAGCGAAGTGATCGCCAGCAGCAAGGGCATTCGCACACAGGATGCGTTAAGCATTCGCTCGATCCCGCAGATCCATGGCGCGGCTCGCGACCAGGTAGAACACGCCACCCGCCAGATCGAGACCGAACTCAACAGCGCCACCGATAACCCGCTGGTACTCGGTACGCCAGACAATTACCGCGTAGTGTCCCAGGCCAACCCCCACGGACAATCCGTGGCATTGGCGGCGGACATGCTCGCGATTGCCATGGCCGAAATCGGCTCGGTGGCCGAACGTCGCCTGGATCGCCTGATCAACCCGCACGTCAGCGGCTTGCCGGCGTTCCTGGTGAGCAACCCCGGGGTCAACTCCGGGATGATGATCGTGCAGTACGTCGCCGCCTCGCTGTGTGGGCAAAACCGCCAGTTGGCGCAACCGGCGGTGCTCGACAACTTCGTCACCTCGGGCCTGCAGGAAGACCACCTGAGCATGGGCACCAATGCCGCGCTCAAGCTGCACCAGGTGTTGGCCAACGTGACGCAGATCCTCGCCATCGAGTACTTGCTGGCGGCCCAGGCGTTCGAGTTTCTCAAAGAACAACGCTTTGGCGCCGGCACCGGCCGCGCCTGGCGCTTGCTGCGTGAAGTAGTGCCGGCCTACGAGCAGGATCGCTGGCTGGCGCCGGACATTGCGGCCACCGCCCAGCTGCTCAAAGACACCGACTTACCGAATTTCCACTGAAGACTTATTCAAAAGAACAATTCAAAAGGAGTATGAATGTGACTGCGCTAAACCTGATTCCAGGCCAACTGAGCCTTGCCCAACTGCGAGCCATCTACCAGCAGCCGGTAACCCTCAGTCTGGATGACAGCGCCACGGCGCAGATCGAAGCCAGTGTCGCCTGCGTGGAGCAGATTCTCGCCGAGAACCGCACCGCCTATGGCATCAACACCGGTTTTGGCCTGTTGGCCTCGACCCGCATCGCCAGCGAAGACCTGGAAAACCTCCAGCGTTCCCTGGTGCTGTCCCATGCTGCCGGTGTAGGTGAGCCGATCAGCGATGCGCTGGTGCGGCTGGTCATGGTGCTCAAGGTCAACAGCCTCAGCCGTGGGTTCTCCGGGATCCGCCGCCAGGTGATCGACGCGCTGATCGCGCTGATCAACGCCGAGGTGTACCCGCATATTCCGTTGAAGGGCTCGGTCGGTGCCTCCGGCGACTTGGCGCCCTTGGCGCACATGTCTTTGGTGCTGCTGGGCGAAGGCAAGGCACGCTACAAGGGCGAATGGCTGGAAGCCACCGAAGCGCTGAAGGTCGCCGGCCTCACGCCGTTGACCCTCGCCGCCAAAGAAGGCCTGGCGCTGCTCAACGGCACCCAGGTGTCCACCGCGTACGCCCTGCGTGGCCTGTTCGAAGGTGAAGACCTGTTCGCCGGCGCCCTGGCGTGTGGCGCACTCACCGTGGAAGCGGTGCTGGGTTCGCGCTCACCCTTCGACGCACGCATTCATGCCGCACGCGGCCAGCGTGGGCAGATCGATTCGGCAGCGGCCTATCGTCACCTGCTGGGTGAAAGCAGTCAGGTGTCCCAGTCGCACCAGAACTGCGACAAGGTGCAGGACCCATACTCCCTGCGTTGCCAGCCGCAAGTCATGGGCGCGTGCCTGACCCAGTTCCGCCAGGCCGCCGAGGTGCTGGTGGTAGAGGCCAACGCCGTGTCGGATAACCCGCTGGTCTTTGCCGCCGAAGGTGACGTGATTTCCGGTGGTAACTTCCACGCCGAACCGGTGGCCATGGCCGCCGACAACATGGCGCTGGCCATCGCTGAAATCGGTTCCCTCAGCGAACGCCGTATCTCGTTGATGATGGACAAGCACATGTCGCAACTGCCGCCGTTCCTGGTGGGCAATGGTGGCGTGAACTCCGGCTTCATGATCGCCCAAGTTACCGCCGCCGCGCTCGCCAGCGAAAACAAGGCGCTGGCCCATCCCCATAGCGTCGACAGCCTGCCGACCTCGGCCAACCAGGAAGACCATGTGTCCATGGCCCCGGCTGCGGGCAAGCGCCTGTGGGAAATGGCTGAAAACACCCGTGGCGTTCTCGCCGTGGAATGGCTGGCCGCGTGCCAGGGCCTGGACCTGCGCGACGGCCTGAAAACTTCGCCTGCGCTTGAAAAGGCACGTGGGATTCTGCGTGACAAAGTGGCGTTCTATGAGAAGGACCGTTTCTTCGCACCAGACATCAACGCCGCCAGCGAGCTGTTGGCCAGCCGCTGCCTGAATGAGCTGGTGCCGGCCAAGTTGCTGCCGAGCCTGTGACCGCAACATTCTGTAGTGAGCGGGCTTGCCCCGCGCTGGGCTGCGCAGCAGCCCCAAAAACTGCCGCCGCGTTCCGCCTGAAGAAATGCGGTGGCAACTTCAGGGCCGCTTCGCAGCCCGGCGCGGGGCAAGCCCGCTCACTACAGTTGTCAGGTGACAGATTCGGATTTTTCTCGGGATAAAAATAACTAGGGAAGAGAAATGCACCAGCAAGAGAAAGGTTTGAAACGCGGGCTCAGCGCCCGACATATTCGCTTCATGGCACTCGGTTCTGCGATTGGCACCGGGCTGTTCTACGGCTCTGCCTCCGCCATCCAGATGGCCGGCCCCGCCGTGCTGCTGGCCTACCTGATCGGCGGCGCCGCCGTGTTCATGGTGATGCGTGCCCTCGGCGAAATGGCCGTGCACAACCCGGTGGCTGGTTCTTTTGGCCAGTACGCCAGCACCTACCTGGGCCCCATGGCCGGGTTTATTCTTGGGTGGACCTACGCGTTTGAAATGATCATCGTCTGCCTGGCTGATGTGACCGCCTTCGGTATCTACATGGGCTTCTGGTTTCCCGAAGTCGCGCGTTGGGTCTGGGTGCTCGGCATTGTGTTTTTGATCGGCGGCCTGAACCTGTGCAACGTCAAAGTGTTTGGCGAAATGGAGTTCTGGCTGTCGCTGCTCAAGGTAGGCGCCATCGTGGCGATGATCCTCGGCGGTTTCGGCATCATGCTGTTCGGTATTCATTCTGCCGGTGAAACCCAGGCCAGCGGCCTTAGCAACCTGTGGGCCCACGGCGGCTTCATGCCTAATGGTGTCGGCGGCCTGATCGCCTCGTTCGCAGTGGTGATGTTTGCCTTTGGCGGCATCGAAATCATTGGCATCACCGCCGGCGAAGCCAAGGACCCGCAACGCGTGATCCCCAAGGCGATCAACGCGGTGCCGCTGCGTATCCTGCTGTTCTACGTACTGACTTTGTTTGTGCTGATGGCCATCTATCCATGGCCGCAGATCGGCAGCCAAGGCAGCCCGTTTGTGCAGATCTTTAGCAACTTGGGCATCGGCTCGGCGGCGACTATTCTCAATATCGTGGTGATCTCGGCGGCCGTTTCGGCCATCAACAGCGACATCTTCGGCGCTGGCCGCATGATGTACGGCTTGGCCCAGCAAGGGCAGGCGCCCAAGGGCTTCGCGCAATTGTCCAAACACGGCGTGCCGTGGATGACCGTGCTGGTGATGGGCGCAGCGCTGCTCGGCGGCGTAGTGCTCAACTACCTGATCCCGGAAAACGTGTTCCTGCTGATCGCCTCGATTGCCACCTTCGCCACCGTGTGGGTGTGGCTGATGATCCTGTTCACCCAGGTCGCCATGCGCCGTTCGATGACTAAAGAGCAGGTGGCCGAACTGAAATTCCCCGTGCCGTTCTGGCCCTATGCGCCGGCGGCCGCCATTGTGTTCATGCTGTTCGTGTTTGGCGTGCTGGGTTACTTCCCGGACACCCAGGCCGCTTTGCTGGTCGGTGCTGTGTGGATCGTGCTGCTGGTAGTGGCTTACCTGCTGTGGGTCAAGCCCGCTGCCGGGCAAGCGGCCAAGGTCCATTACGATCCGGCTTTGTCTCATCGTTAATCTAGGGAGGCGTTGATGAAAACGCTTTGGCAACACTGCCACGTCGCAACCATGGCACAGGGCAAATACTCGATCATCGAGGATGCCGCCATGGTGACCGTCGGTTCGCTCATCGAGTGGATCGGCCCCCGCAGCCAGGCACCCACGGCGGATTACGCCCAGGTGCATGACCTGCAAGGCGCGTGGGTGACCCCCGGCCTGATCGACTGCCACACCCATACGGTGTTTGGCGGTAACCGCAGCGGCGAGTTCGAGCAGCGCCTCGAAGGCGTGAGCTACGCCGAGATCGCGGCCAAGGGCGGCGGTATTGCCAGCACTGTGCGTGCCACCCGTGCGGCGACGGAAGATGAACTGTTTGCCAGCGCTGAAAAGCGTCTGCGCAGTCTGCTACGGGACGGCGTGACCACCGTAGAGATCAAGTCCGGCTACGGCCTGGACCTGGCCAATGAACGCAAAATGCTCCGCGTAGCCCGTCGTCTCGGTGAAGCGCTGCCGGTCAGCGTGCGCGCCACGTGCCTGGCGGCCCACGCGTTGCCGCCGGAATACAAGGACCGCGCCGACGACTACATCGAGCACATCTGCGCCGAAATGCTGCCAGCCTTGGCGGCGGAAGGGCTGGTGGACGCGGTGGATGCGTTTTGTGAATACCTGGCGTTTTCCACCGAGCAGGTGGAGCGCGTGTTCAAAGTTGCCCAGCAACTCGGCCTGCCGGTGAAGCTGCATGCCGAGCAACTCTCGTCGCTGCACGGCTCCAGCCTCGCCGCGCGTTACCAGGCGCTGTCGGCGGACCACCTGGAGTTCATGACTGAAGAAGACGCCATCGCCATGGCCGCTTCCGGCACCGTCGCGGTCTTGCTGCCGGGCGCGTTCTACTTCCTGCGCGAAACCCAGTTGCCGCCGATGGACGCCCTGCGCAAGCACGGCGTGAAGATCGCCATCGCCAGCGACCTCAACCCCGGCACCTCGCCAGCGCTGTCGGTGCGCCTGATGCTGAACATGGCCTGCACTCTGTTCCGCATGACCCCGGAAGAAGCCCTGGCCGGCGCCACGCAACATGCCGCCACTGCGTTGGGCATGGGCGACACCCACGGCTCCCTGGAAGTCGGCAAGGTGGCGGACTTCGTCGCCTGGCAGATCGATCGTCCCGCCGACCTGGCCTATTGGCTGGGCGGCGAGTTGGATAAACGCGTCGTACGCCATGGCGTCGACGTCACTGTTTGAGGAGTGCTGCTCGTGGATAAGGTTCTGAACTTCAAACAAGGCCGTGTGCCGCTGCTGATCAGCATGCCCCACGCCGGTCTGCGCCTGACGCCTGCTGTCGAGGCGGGGTTGATCCCCGAGGCGCAAAGCCTGCCGGACACCGATTGGCACATCCCCGCATTGTATGACTTTGCCGAAGAACTGGGCGCCAGCACCTTGGCGGCCGAGTACTCGCGCTTCGTCATCGACCTTAACCGTCCCTCCGACGACAAGCCGCTGTACGCGGGCGCCACCACCGGCCTGTACCCGGCCACGCTGTTCGACGGCGTGCCGTTGTTCCAGGAAGGCCTGGAACCCAGCGAGACCGAACGTGCCAGCTACCTGCAAAAGGTCTGGGGCCCGTATCACCGCACGCTGCAGGAAGAGCTGGCACGGCTCAAGGCCGAGTTCGGCTACGCCTTGCTGTTCGATGCGCACTCGATCCGTTCGGTCATCCCGCACCTGTTCGAAGGCAAGCTGCCGGACTTCAACCTCGGCACTTTCAATGGCGCCGCCTGTGATCCGGAGCTGGCCAGCCAACTGGAGGCCATTTGCGCGGCGCATCCGCAATACACCCATGTGCTGAACGGGCGTTTCAAGGGCGGCCATATCACCCGGCATTACGGTGACCCGGCGCAGGATATCCATGCGGTGCAGCTGGAGTTGTGCCAGAGCGCCTATATGGAAGAGTTCGAACCGTTCCGTTATCGACCGGATCTGGCCGAGCCGACGCGGGTGGTGCTCAAGCAATTGCTCGACGGGTTGTTAGCCTGGGGGCAACAGCGTTACGGCTGAAATAGCTATCGCAGGCAAGCCAGCTCCCACAATGAATCGGGTTCACACGGTCAAAATGTGGGAGCGGGCTTGCCCGCGATGACGGCCGCACAGTCGCCCCAGTGCAACTGCCCGTCGCCCCAGTTCGTGTTGACTCAGGCTCCACTGGTTAAGGTTGTGGAATAACAACAGCCAAGTGAGACCACCCCCCATGCAAAAAACCTTGTTGAGCCTTATCGGCGCCGCACTGTTCAGTGCACACGCCATGGCCGCTGAGCCGGCCTCCTGCAAGAACATCCGCATGGGCGTGGTCAGCTGGACTGACGTGGTCGCCACCTCCGGTATGGCCGACGTGTTGCTCAATGGCCTCGGCTACGACAGCAAACAGACCAGCGCCGTGCAGCAGATCATCTTTGCCGGCATCCGCGACAAGCGCCTGGATATTTTCCTCGGTTACTGGAAGCCGGCGATGGACAACAACATCGCGCCGTTCCTGGCGGCCAAGCAGGTCAAGGTGTTCGATACGCCCAGCCTCGCCGACGCCCAGGCCACCCTGGCCGTGCCGCAATACGTGGCCGACGCAGGCTTGAAGACTTTCGCCGACATCGCCCGCTTCAAGGACAAGCTGGGCGGCAAGATCTATGGGATCGAGCCAGGCAGCGGCGCCAATACCGATATCCAGAAAATGATCGACACCAACCACTTTGGCCTCGGCGGCTTCAAGCTGGTGGCTTCCGGTGAAGCCGGAATGCTGGCGGCGGTGCAGCGGGCGGTGAATCGCAAGGAGTTTGTAGTGTTCGTCGGTTGGACCCCGCACCCGATGAACATCAATATGAAGATGGCGTACCTCACCGGCAGTGAGGACGTGTTCGGCCCCGACGAAGGCCGCGCCACCGTCTCCACCGTCACCGCGCCGGATTTTGCCGAGCGCTGCCCCAACGCCAATCGCTTGTTGGAGAACCTCACCTTCACCGCCGCCCAGGAAAGCCAGTTGATGGTGCCGATCATGGAGCGAAAGTCGCCGCAGGATGTGGCCAAGCAATGGTTGCGTGACCATCCCGAGGATTTGCAGCGCTGGCTGGCTGGGGTCAAGGCGTTTGATGGCAGCGACGGTGCCACGGCGGTCCAGGCGAGTTTGAAATGAGTCGATACCCTATTTCGCCTGAGTTGGCAGCGTTCGTGGATAAGACGGAGTCCTTCACCAGCGACGACTCTTCGCTGGCAGGCTTACGTCAAAATTACGACCGCATGTGTCAGGCGTTTACCCCGCCGAAACCAGAAAGCTTGCAGGTCGAGGACTTCGCCTTGGCCGGCGTAGGCGTGCGCAGTTATCTGCCGGCCGCGCCGATGCCTCCTGACGGCTGGCCATGCCTCCTTTATATGCACGGCGGCGGCTGGGTGGTCGGCGACCTGGATTCCCACGATTTCATCTGCTTCGAACTGGCCACGGCCTTGCAAGTCTTGGTGATCGCCATTGATTATCGGCTGGCGCCTGAACACCCGTTCCCGGCCGCCTACGAGGATTGTCGTGCCGTGTGGCAGGCAATCCAGGCGGGGCAGGCGCCCTATGCCATCGACGTGCAGCGTTTGGTGGTCATGGGCGACAGTGCGGGCGGCAACTTGGCGGCAGCATTGTGTACGGGATTGCGTGACGACGGGCAACCGTTGCCGCGAGCCCAGGTCTTGATATATCCGGGGTTGGGCGGCCCCTCCGACCTGCCATCGCGGCGTGACTGCATGGACGCGCCCCTGCTCAGCAGCGCCGACACCGACTGCTACTTGGTGCTGTACCTGCAGGGCAGCGGCAAACCGTCGCCCTACGCCATGCCGCTGCTGGCCGCAGACTTCAGCGGTTTGCCCAAGGCGTTCATCGCCGTGGCCCAGTTCGACCCGCTGCGCGACGACGGCATGCTTTACGCTGAACGCCTGCAAGCGGCGGGCGTAGCCACCGTGCTGTATCCCGGCAAAGGCCTGGTGCACGGCTGCCTGCGGGCGCGGCGGCAGGTGCCGGAAGTGGACCGGCTCTACGATTACCTGCTGGATTACCTGGGGGGCGAAGGGCTGACACAGGTCTAAGTGCTCTAGGACATGCTCATTGCACAATTCGGGTTTATAGTGCCAGACGGCAAAATAAAAGACGTCCCCCCAGGGATGAACCCGACCCCTTACGGAGCGCGCAATGCAGACTTGGTTCCCGCAGATCAAACCCCACGCCCGGCACGATCTGGCTGTCGATGACACCCACACGCTGTACGTCGACGAAAGTGGCTCCCCAGAAGGTTTGCCCGTTGTCTTCATCCATGGTGGCCCTGGTGCCGGTTGTGATGCCCAGAGCCGCTGCTATTTCGACCCGAACCTGTACCGCATCGTTACTTTCGACCAGCGTGGTTGCGGGCGCTCCACCCCGCGCGCCAGCCTGGAAAACAACACCACCTGGGACCTGGTCGCCGACCTAGAGCGCATCCGCGAGCACCTGGGCATCGACAAGTGGGTACTGTTCGGCGGCTCCTGGGGCTCGACCCTGGCCCTGGCCTACGCGCAAACCCATCCGGAGCGGGTGCTCGGCCTGATTGTGCGCGGCATTTTCCTGGCACGTCCGCAGGACATTCACTGGTTCTATCAGGAAGGGGCAAGCCGCCTGTTCCCTGATTACTGGCAGGACTACCTCGCGCCGATCCCGCCGGAAGAGCGCCACGACATGATCGCGGCCTACCACAAGCGCCTCACCGGCAACGATCAGATCGCCCAGATGCACGCGGCCAAAGCCTGGTCCGGCTGGGAAGGGCGCATGCTCGGCCTGTGCCCGAGCCCACAGCATGTGGAGCGGTTTTCCGAGCCGCAACGCGCCCTGTCCATCGCGCGGATCGAGTGCCACTACTTCACCAACAACTCGTTTCTGGAGCCTAACCAGCTGATCCGCGATATGCACAAGATCGCCCATCTGCCTGGCGTAATCATCCACGGGCGCTACGATATGATTTGCCCTTTGGATAACGCTTGGGAGTTGCACCAGGCGTGGCCCAACAGTGAGTTGCAGGTGATTCGCGAGGCCGGCCATGCGGCGTCCGAACCCGGCATCACCGATGCCTTGGTGCGTGCGACCAGTGAAATGGCACGTCGCTTGCTCGACCTGCCGCCTGAAGAAGCATGAAGGGCCTGCTGCAACGGGTGCGCGGCGCCCGGGTCGAGGTGGCGGGCAAAATCGTCGGCGCCATCGACCAGGGTTTGCTGGTGCTGGTGGCCGTCGAGCCTACGGATACGCCGGAGAGTGCCGATAAGCTGTTACACAAGCTGTTGAACTATCGGGTGTTCAGTGACGACGAAGGCAAGATGAACCTGTCGTTGAAGGATATCGACGGCGGTTTGCTGCTGGTGTCGCAGTTCACCCTGGCGGCCGATACCAAGAGCGGGCTGCGGCCGAGCTTCTCCACAGCGGCCCCGCCGGCCCTGGGAGCAGCGCTTTTTGATCACTTGCTGTTACAAGCGCAACAATTGCATGGCAAGGTGGCGTCAGGGCGTTTTGGCGCCGATATGCAGGTGCATTTGGTCAATGATGGCCCTGTGACCTTCCTCTTGCAGACGTGAATGTATTAAAAACGACTTTTAATGCCTAAAAACGCAGGGTTTCGCTACAAATACTTCGTTATCCCTGATGCGTTGTATCGCGGGCTACTAGATAATCGCGCGCTACGGGGATCAGCGTTGTTTGGTCCATTTTTGACTTAGGTAGAGACTTGTCCGATCGCCAATGGGGAATCATTTCGCCCCAGGGGAGTCGGAACAATGCTCGCCAACCTGGCATATAGATAGCTGGCCGTTGGTTTTTTGATCTGTTTTCGGCGAGGGTTGCTCGTGATTGTTAGTCCCTGTAATGCACCAAAATTGTCTGCCAAACGGTTACGAAACGCACTGGTGACGGGCTCCGCCCTGTTTTGCCTGTTCGGCGCGGGTCAACTGTGGGCATTCAGTCTGGATGATGTGTCGGCCAAGGCAAAAGAGCTGGCCGGGCAGAAATACGAAGCTCCGCGCAGCAATCTGCCGAACGAATTCCGTGAAATGAAGTTCGCGGACTACCAGAAGATTCGTTTCCGCAACGAAAAAGCCGAGTGGGCCGATCAGAACACCCCGTTCAAGCTGTCCTTCTATCACCAGGGTATGCACTTCGATACACCGGTGAAAATCAACGAAGTCACCGCCGACAGCGTCCAGGAAATCAAATACGACCCGACGCGCTTCGATTTTGGCGACGTGAAGTTTGATCCTAAAGCCACCGAACAGCTGGGTTATGCCGGCTTCCGTGTGCTGTACCCGATCAACAAGGCCGACAAGCAAGACGAAATCATGACCATGCTGGGCGCGAGCTACTTCCGCGTGGTCGGCAAGGGCCAGGCGTATGGCCTGTCTGCCCGTGGCATGGCGATCGACACCGCATTGCCGTCCGGGGAAGAGTTCCCGCGGTTCACCGAATTCTGGATCGAGCGTCCAAAGCCGGGTGAGAAACAATTGGTGATCTTTGCCTTGCTGGACTCCCCGCGGGCTACTGGCGCTTATCGCCTGATCCTGCGTCCGGGCACCGACACCATTGTCGACGTGAAATCCCAGATGTTCCTGCGTGACAAGGTCAGCAAGCTGGGCGTTGCCCCGTTGACCAGCATGTACCTGTTCGGCGCGAACCAGCCTTCCAAAGTGCTGAACTACCGTCGTGAACTGCACGACTCCAGCGGTCTGTCGATCCATGCCGGCAACGGCGAGTGGATCTGGCGCCCACTGAACAACCCGAAACACCTGTCGGTCAGCAACTTCACCGTAGAGAACCCGAAAGGTTTCGGCCTGCTGCAACGCGGTCGCGACTTCAGCCACTACGAAGACCTCGACGACAACTACGACAAGCGCCCAAGCGCCTGGATCGAGCCTGAGGGCGACTGGGGCAAAGGCACCGTCAACCTGGTGGAAATCCCAACCGCCGACGAAACCAACGACAACATCGTTGCGTTCTGGAGCCCGGCCGAGCTGCCTGAAGTCGGCAAGCCACTGGATGTTTCCTACCGCCTGCACTGGACCATGGACGAAAAGTCCCTGCACCCGAGCGACAGCGCGTGGGTCAAGCAAACCCTACGTTCTACCGGTGACGTGAAGCAATCCAACCTGATCCGCCAGCCTGACGGCAGCGTGGCCTACCTGGTGGACTTCGAGGGCCCATCCCTCAAGGCCCTGCCATCGGATGCCCCGGTGCGCAGCCAAGTGAGCGTCAGCGACAACGCCGAACTGGTTGAAAACAGTGTGCGCTACAACGAACACACGAAAGGCTGGCGCCTGACCCTGCGCATGAAGATCAAGGACGCAGGCAAGCCGACCGAAATGCGCGCTGCGCTGGTGCAGGACGTTCCGCCGCCGGCTCCTGAGCAGGATTCCAGCCACGTGCTCAAGGCTGACAAGGTCCTGGCCAAGCAGCACGAGAAACAGGCCAAGAAAGACGCGAAAGACAAGGAAGCCAAGCAGCCAGAAGCTGCCCCAGCCACACCGGAGCCGATCAAGACCGAACAAGTCCTGACCGAAACCTGGAGCTACCAGTTGCCTGCCGATGAGTAATTCTCAAGTCCAGCCAGAAACTCTGCAGGAGTATCTGGCGCATCTACCGATGACCGCTGAGCAGCGCGCCGAACTGGCGGGTTGCACATCCTTCACCGAGTTGCACGAACGCTTGTCGTCGTCGACCTTCGATGCGCCGGTCGATGCCGCCCAGGCGTCGGTTGGCCGCCGATTGACCCTCAACACCGCCGAAGAGCTGCAAGACGCCGAAATGCTGGCGGTCGACGCCGCCGGTCGCGTGTGCTTGAAGGCCACGCCGCCGATCCGTCGTACCCGCGTGGTGCCGGAGCCGTGGCGCACCAATATCCTGGTGCGCGGCTGGCGCCGTATCACCGGGCGCAGCAATCCTCCGGCGCCGCCGAAGGATGAGCGTGTATTGCCGGCTGCGCGCTGGCGTACGGTCGGTTCGATCCGTCGTTACATCCTGCTGGTGCTGATGCTCGGCCAGACCATCGTTGCCGGTTGGTACATGAAAGGCATCATGCCGTACCAGGGTTGGTCGCTGGTCGACTTCGACGAAATCCGTAACCAGACCCTGCTGCAAACTGCTACCCAGGTACTGCCTTACGCCCTGCAAACCAGCATCCTGATTATGTTCGGGATCTTGTTCTGCTGGGTGTCAGCCGGTTTCTGGACCGCGTTGATGGGCTTCCTGGAACTGCTGACCGGCCACGATAAATACCGCATCTCCGGTAAAAGTGCCGGTGACGAGCCGATTCCGAAAGATGCCCGTACCGCGTTGGTGATGCCGATCTGCAACGAAGACGTGCCTCGGGTATTTGCCGGTTTGCGTGCCACGTTCGAGTCGGTCGCCGCCACGGGTGATCTGGATCGCTTCGATTTCTTCGTGCTCAGCGACAGTAATGATGCCGATATCTGCATCGCCGAACAGCAAGCCTGGCTCGACGTGTGCCGCGAGGCCGGTGGTTTCGGCAAGATCTTCTATCGCCGTCGCCGCCGTCGCGTAAAGCGCAAGAGCGGCAACCTCGACGACTTCTGCCGTCGCTGGGGCGGTGACTACAAGTACATGGTTGTGCTCGACGCGGACAGCGTGATGAGCGGCGAATGCCTGACCAGCCTGGTACGTTTGATGGAAGCCACGCCGGATGCAGGGATCATCCAGACCGCGCCGCGTGCGTCGGGCATGGACACCCTGTATGCGCGCATGCAGCAGTTCGCTACCCGCGTGTATGGCCCGCTGTTCACCGCCGGCCTGCACTTCTGGCAGCTGGGTGAATCCCACTACTGGGGTCACAACGCAATCATCCGCATGAAGCCGTTCATCGAGCACTGCGCCCTGGCGCCGTTGCCGGGCAAAGGCGCGTTCGCCGGTTCCATTCTGTCCCACGACTTCGTTGAAGCTGCGCTGATGCGCCGTGCCGGCTGGGGCGTGTGGATTGCCTACGACCTGCCGGGCAGCTACGAAGAGCTGCCGCCGAACCTGTTGGACGAACTCAAGCGTGACCGTCGTTGGTGCCACGGTAACCTGATGAACTTCCGCCTGTTCCTGGTCAAGGGCATGCACCCGGTGCACCGTGCGGTGTTCCTGACCGGCGTGATGTCCTACCTGTCGGCGCCGTTGTGGTTCCTGTTCCTGGTGCTGTCCACGGCGCTGCTGGCGGTGAATACCCTGATGGAGCCGCAGTACTTCATGGCACCACGCCAGTTGTACCCGCTGTGGCCGCAATGGCATCCGGACAAGGCGGTGGCGCTGTTCTCTACCACCATCGTGCTGCTGTTCCTGCCGAAACTGCTGAGCATCATCCTGATCTGGGCCAAGGGCGCGAAAGAGTTCGGCGGCAAGTTCAAGGTGACCTTGTCGATGCTGCTGGAGATGCTGTTCTCCATGCTGCTGGCGCCGGTGCGGATGATTTTCCACACCCGTTTCGTGCTCGCCGCGTTCCTCGGCTGGGCCGCAACCTGGAACTCACCGCAGCGTGACGACGACTCCACCCCATGGAGCGAAGCGGTCAAGCGCCACGGTCCGCAAACCGTGCTGGGCTTCCTGTGGGCCCTGTTGGTAGTGTGGTTGAACCCGAGCTTCCTGTGGTGGTTGGTGCCGATCGTGGGTTCGCTGATGCTGTCGATCCCGGTCTCGGTGATCTCCAGCCGTGTCGGGCTGGGCCTCAAGTCCCGCGACGAGAGCCTGTTCCTGATCCCCGAGGAATACAATCCGCCACAGGCCTTGCTGTCGACCGAGTTGTACACCCACGAAAACCGTTGGCACGCGCTGAACGACGGCTTCGTGCGTTCGGTGGTCGACCCACAGCAGAACGCCCTTGCCTGTGCCCTGGCGACGTCGCGTCACCGTGAGGCCGAGCCGATCGAGTACCTGCGTACCGAACGTGTGCGTCATGCGTTAAAAGTCGGCCCCGCTGGCCTCAACAACGGCGAACGCCTGGCCCTGCTGAGCGACCCGGTCGCCCTGGCGCGCCTGCATGAGCACGTCTGGAGCGAAGGCCATGCCGAGTGGCTCGCCGCCTGGCGTGACTCGATCAAGGCTGATCCGCACGCGCCGTTGCTGCCGCTGCAACCGTTGTCGTCCCAGGCCCAACCGGCCTGATTCAGACGCCCCCGAGGGTTCTCCTCGGGGGTGTTCGACGCGCTGGTCCTACAGCGTTTCCCCCTTCTTCCTCCCTTACGCCAAGCCCTTGTTTTTTCGAAACAAAAGACCCTTGTTCGAGGCGTATTGCCGTGCCTGTGACTGAGTTAGCATCGCCCCGGATTTGGACTTGCCACAGGGGTATTTATGAGCAAAGGCTATTGTTTGGCACTGCTGCTAAGCGCTGCTGCATTGATTCACACGGGGTTGGCACAGGCCGGCGCGATTGACGACGCCGTTCGACGCGGCGTACTGAAGGTCGGCACTACGCCCACCTACGTGCCCTTCGAAATGACCGACAAACAGGGCCGCATCGTCGGCTTTGAAATCGACCTGCTCAACGTCATGAGCCAAGCGCTGGGTGTGGAGCTTGAGCTGGTCGCGGTGCCTTACACCGAACTGGTAGCGGGGTTGCAGGCGAAGAAGTTCGACCTGATCGGCAGCGGTATGACCATCACTCAAGAGCGCAACCTCAAGCTGAACTTCAGCGACTCGTTCATTGTGGTCGGCCAGTCCGCGTTGTTGCACCCACGCCTGGCGGGCAAGGTCAGCAGTGTGGAAGACCTGGATGACGCCAGCTACCGGATCGCCGCTACCGAAGGCACTACCGGCGAGGCGGCCGCGCGACGGTTTCTAGGGGCGGCCCGACTCAGCAGTTTCTCAACACCGGAGGAAGGGGTACGCCAGGTGGTACAAGGCAAGGCCGATGCCTTTATTCATGACGCGCCCTACAACCTGATCGCCCTGAGTCGCGCGGAGAACGGAACCCTACTGGCGCTTGAGCAACCTTTCACGTTTGAACCCCTGGCGTTTGGCTTGAAAAAGGGTGATTTCGACAGCCTCAATTGGATCAACCATTTCCTCAACCAGATTGCCCAGGACGGCACCTACGATCATCTTCACGATAAGTGGTTTAAAGACACCGCCTGGCTGGCAGAGATCGACTGAAAGTCATAACTGCTTACACATCAAACCGTTGCTTCGATCGCCCCTGCACGTGTCTACGCCTGCCCTTTGCTGTCCTGTTGTGGGGCTTTTCCGACATACGCCGATAACAAATAGCCGTGAAACCTTTGTGACAGCAGACGAGTGGGTTAGGATCGCACCCCGAAATGGTGCAGCCCGTTTGCGCGCCGACCTTATAAGAATCGTTCAGGGGACTTGATGATGAAAAAGTATCTTTCGATGCTGCTGCTAGGCGTCACCGCGCTGGTCGCGGTCAATGCGGCCCAGGCCGGCGCCATCGATGATGCGGTCAAGCGCGGTACGCTGAAAGTCGGCATGGACCCGACCTACATGCCGTTCCAGATGACCAACAAGCGCGGCGAAATCATCGGTTTCGAAGTGGACATCCTCAAGGCCATGGCCAAGTCCATGGGCGTCAAGTTCGAACCGATCTCCACCGGCTACGACGGCATCATCCCGGCGCTGCTGACCAACAAGTTCGACATGATCGGCAGCGGCATGACCCTGACCCAGGAACGCAACCTGCGCCTGAACTTCAGCGAACCCTTCATCGTGGTCGGCCAGACCCTGCTGATCCGCAAGGAACTGGAAGGCACAATCAAGTCCTACAAAGACCTGAACGACGAGAAGTACCGCCTGACCTCCAAGCTCGGCACCACCGGTGAGATGGTCGCCAAGAAGCTGATCTCCAAGGCCAAGTACCACGGCTACGACAACGAGCAGGAAGGCGTGCTGGACGTGGTCAACGGCAAGGCCGATGCCTTTGTGTATGACGCGCCGTACAACGTGGTTGCCGAGAAGAAAGTCGGTAACGGCAAGCTGGTATACCTCGAAGAACCCTTCACCTTCGAACCCCTGGCGTTCGGCCTGAAAAAAGGCGACTACGACAGCATCAACTTCATCAACAACTTCCTGCACCAGATCCGTAACGACGGCACCTACGATCGCATCCATGACAAGTGGTTCAAGAGCTCCGAGTGGCTCAAGGACATGGAATAAGGCTGGTTTGTAGTGAGCGGGCTTGCCTTAGACTTTTTTGGATGTTGAGTAATGAAACAGAAAAAAGCCCAATGGCCCTGGCACCTGCTGACGGTGGTCGTGCTGGTCGGTCTGGCTGGCGCCTTGTACTACGCCACCTCGTTGATGTCCTACGAGTGGCGCTGGAACCGCGTGCCGCAGTACTTCGCCTACCAGGCTGAAACGTCCCAGCGCGCCGCTGATATCTCCACCGTTGTCGAGTTGGTACGCAAAGGCGATGTCGCCGAAGTGACCCTGCGCAACGACGCAGGCGCCGAGCAGAAGCTGACCGTTGCCGACAACAGCCTGCAAGTGGCGCGTGGCGACGATGTGGCCGAAGGCGACGTGGTGGGCGTGACCCGCCATTGGGCGCTGGGCCCGCTGATGTGGGGGTTGTGGACCACGTTGTGGCTGTCGGTGGTGTCGGGCATCCTGGGCCTGGCGATCGGTTTGGCGACTGGCTTGTGCCGGTTGTCCAGCAACCCGACCTTGCGAGATCTGTCGACGATCTACGTCGAGCTGGTGCGCGGTACGCCGCTATTGGTGCAGATCTTCATTTTCTATTTCTTTATCGGCACGGTGCTCAACCTGTCCCGGGAATTTGCCGGGATCGCCGCGCTGTCGCTGTTCACCGGCGCCTATGTAGCGGAAATCGTGCGCGCTGGTGTGCAGTCCATCACCCGCGGCCAGAATGAAGCTGCGCGGTCCTTGGGCCTGAGCGCGAGCCAGTCGATGCGCCATGTGGTACTGCCGCAAGCCTTCAAGCGCGTGTTGCCGCCATTGGCCGGGCAATTTATCAGCCTGGTAAAAGACACTTCGCTGGTCTCGGTGATTGCGATTACCGAACTGCTCAAAAGCGGCCGCGAAGTGATCACCACCTCGTTCTCGCCGTTTGAAATTCTGTTCTGTGTCGCAGGCCTGTACCTGCTGATCAACCTGCCGCTGTCGAAAATGGCCAGCCGGCTTGAGCGGAGGCTCGCGCAAAGTGATTGAAGTCCGCGATCTGGTAAAAGTCTTCGATACCCGTGGCCATGTGGTCCGTGCGGTCGACAACGTGAGCACTCAGGTGGCCAAAGGCGAAGTGCTGGTGGTGATTGGCCCGTCCGGCTCCGGCAAGTCCACCTTCCTGCGCTGCCTCAATGGCCTGGAAGAATTCGACTCGGGTTCGGTGAGCATCGACGGCCTGCAACTGGCTGATCCAAAAACCGACGTGAACGCCTATCGCCGCGAAGTCGGTATGGTGTTCCAGCATTTCAACCTGTTCCCCCACATGACGGTGCTGGAAAACCTGTGCCTGGCGCAAAAAGTCGTGCGCAAGCGCAGCAAGAAGGAACGCGAGGCCAAGGCCCTGGCGTTGCTGGAAAAGGTCGGAATTGCGCAGAAGGCCAACGAGTTTCCATCACGCTTGTCCGGTGGGCAGCAGCAGCGCGTCGCGATTGCCCGGGCTCTGGCGATGGACCCCAAGGTCATGCTGTTCGACGAGCCGACCTCGGCGCTGGACCCGGAAATGGTCGGCGAAGTGCTGGACGTGATGAAGACCCTGGCCCTGGAAGGCATGACCATGGTCTGCGTCACCCACGAAATGGGCTTTGCCCGTGAAGTGGCTGACCGGGTGCTGTTCTTCGACCATGGCAAACTGTTGGAAGACGCTGCCCCGGCCGCGTTCTTCGATGCGCCGAAGGACCCACGGGCCCAGGCCTTCCTGCGTCAGGTCTTATAGTCTGTTCCTGTGCGGGCTTGAGGCGGACGCTGGCATTGACCAGCAAGCGGGTCAGCCGAGAAAACATGGTGACCTCCGAATCTGAAGAAGCGTTTCGCAACTAATGAAACGCTAATTCGATTCGGCACAATGCTGGGCTGATCACTACGTAGGACGTTTCATAAAGTGTGGCTCAGATCCGGAAGCGGCCCACCAGCGTTTGCAGATAAATCCCCAGGCGGGCCAGTTCTGCACTGGACGCGGCGGTTTCTTCACTGGCTGACGAGGTCTGCTCCGACACATCACGCACGTTCAACACGCTGCGGTTGATCTCTTCAGCCACCGCGCTTTGCTGCTCGGCGGCGGTGGCGATCTGCGAGTTCATCGCCTGGATGGTCGAGACCGTGCGGGTGATGTTCGCCAGGGCGCTGCCGGCACGACGGGTCAGTTCGACGCTGCTGTCGGTCAGGCCGCGGCTGTTGTCCATGATGGTCGCTACTTGCTGGGTGCCGCTTTGCAGGCCGACGATCAGCTCTTCGATCTCTTCGGTGGACTTCTGCGTGCGTTGGGCCAGGCTACGCACCTCGTCCGCCACCACGGCGAAGCCACGCCCGGCTTCCCCGGCGCGCGCAGCTTCAATCGCGGCGTTGAGGGCCAGCAGGTTGGTTTGCTGGGCTACGGACTTGATCACATCGAGCACGCTGCCGATCTTGTCGCTTTCGCGCTTCAGGTCGCCCATGGCGACCGTGGAGTTACCCACCTCGGTGGCCAGGCGTTCGATCTGGGCGATGGCTTCGCCGACGACCTTGTCGCCTTCTCGGGCCTGTTGGTCAGCCGCTACGGCGGCTTCAGAGGCTTCCTCGGCGTTGCGCGCGACTTCCTGCACAGTGGCGGCCATTTCGTTCATGGCGGTGGCGACCTGGTCGGTCTCGACCTTCTGGCTATTGACCCCGGCGCTGGTCTGTTCGGTCACGGCCGACAATTGCTCGGCAGCGCTGGCGATCTGAGTGACGCCGTCGCTGATACCGCCTATCAGCTCGCGCAGGCCGACGGTCATGCTTTGCATGGCCCGTTGCAGTTGGCCCAGTTCGTCCTGGCGTGTGGAGGTCAGGTTGTGGCTCAGGTCGCCGGAGGCGACGCGCTCGGCCACCTTGAGGGTCTGGTTCAGCGGGATGACGATCTGGCGCGTGATCGCCCAGGCGGCCACCAAGCCGAAGATCAGCGCCAGCACGGTCGCCAGCAGCAAGAGTTGTTTGGCCTGCGCGGCGTCGGTATCGCGCACCACCGTTTGCGAGGTGGTGAGTTTTTCGCTGTGAGCTAGCAGGATGTCGCCCTGGGCGCTCATGATTTTCAGCGCCTCGGCGGCAGCGGTCTGGGAGTCACGGTACTGGCTGACGGCCGCGCGGTAGGCTTGCAACGAGGTGCTGGCCTCCTGCAGATTGGCCTGGTACTGCGCGGGCAGTTGGCCTTCCAGCTCGGTGATCTTCTTCACCGCGTTATCAATGGCGTCGAGGGCCGGTTGTTCAGCCTCGACTTTGGCGCTGTAGGTATAGCCGCGCACTTGGAAGCGCGCTTGCTGAATCAGTTTGCTCAGGTCGACCACGCTGTTGAACTGCGTGACGCTGTCACCTTGCAGCAGGCTTTTCTCGACCTCGCTGACCTTCGCCACGGCGTTGTCGGCGGTGTCGCCCAGTTTGCTGCGCGCACCTTCGCGTTTGAGCCCGGCCTGGACCATGGCGGCAAAGGCCTTTTTGTATTGGTTCAAGGCGTCTTGTTGCTGTTCCACAAGGGCCTTGTCGCCGGGTTGCTCGATCAGGTCGGCGGCGGTTTTGAGGCCACTGTCCAGCTTGGCGATCAGGCTATTGACCGCGTCGGTGCCTTGTTCGCCGCGCCGCATTTCGAAGTCCAGGCGCGCCAGGCGCAAGTCCTTGGTCAGGCCGTTGAGGCTGGAGATATAGCCCAGTTTGTCACCGCGACTGATCACGTCGCCTAGGCCGGTCCAGCCGGTGAAGGTGATCATCAACGTGAGCAGCAATACCAGGCCGAAGCCCACGCCGAGTTTGGTTTTGACGCTGACATTCCCCAGCTTTTCGGCTAACCAACGATACATGCTGCGAACTCCCCTGGAACAAGGCTTGGACTTATTAAGAGCTTATCGGCAGCGTAGGTGAGTTCTGTAGCAACAAGGTCGAATGTCGGAGAGGCTTTTTGTGGTGAGCGGGCTTGCCCCGCGCTGGGCTGCGCAGCGGCCCCAACAAGGACGCCGCAGTGTATCAGCAAGACCGCGATGCCTGGGTTTAGGGCGGCCCCGCCACCCAGCGCGGGGCAAGCCCGCTCACCACAAAAAGCCCATCCATCCGGAGTAAGCGGGGTTAGAACAAGCGGGCGAGCAGGGCGGTGACGGCGGTTTCGACGCGCAGGATGCGGGCGCCGAGTTGTACCGGCTGCAAGCCGGCCTTGGCCAGCAGGTCCACTTCGTAGGGAATCCAGCCGCCCTCGGGACCAATCGCCAGGGTCACTGGCTCGTCGAGGCCGCGGGGGCAGTCTGGATAGTCGCCAGGATGACCGACCAGGCCCAGGGTGCCTTCAACCAGTGCCGGCAGGCGGTCTTCGACGAAGGGTTTGAAGCGTTTTTCGATAATGATCTCGGGCAACACCGTGTCCCGCGCCTGTTCCAGGCCGAGGATCAATTGCTCGCGAATCGCTTCGGGTTCCAGGAACGGGGTTTGCCAGAAGCTCTTTTCGACGCGGTAGCTGTTGAGCAGCACCACCTTGGGCACGCCCATGGCGGCTACGGTCTGCAACACTCGACGCAGCATCTTCGGGCGTGGCAGGGCCAGCAGCAGGGTCAGTGGCAGCTTGGCCGGTGGCGGCTGGTCGAAGCTGACTTGCAGCTCGGCTTCGGTGGCTTCCAGGCGCAGCAGTTGCGCATTGCCCATCAGCCCACCGATGCGGCCAACACGCAGGCTGTCGCCGACGGCGGCGCGGTGGACTTCCTGCATGTGCACCAGGCGTCGATCACGCAGCACCACACGGTCGGCCGCGATGAAGTCGGCCTCTTCAAGGAGCAGCAGGTTCACGGCTGGGTCGCTGGCGGCTGGTCGTCGTCGGGCTGGTCATCCGGGTGTTCGCCGCGCTTGCTGATCAAACCGCTGAACAGGATGCCGATTTCGAACAGCATCCACATCGGCACGGCCAGCAGGGTCTGGGAGAAGATGTCCGGTGGCGTAAGGATCATGCCGACCACGAAGCAGCCGATGATCACGTACGGGCGGATCTTCTTCAGGTACGCCACGTTGACCACGCCGATCCATACCAGCAGCACCACGGCTACCGGGATTTCGAAGGCCACGCCGAAGGCGAAGAACAGCGTCATCACAAAGTCGAGGTAGCTGGTGATGTCGGTCATCATTTCCACGCCGGCCGGGGTGGCGGCGGCGAAGAATTTGAAGATCAGCGGGAACACCAGGAAGTAGGCGAATGCCATGCCGGTGTAGAACAGCAGGATGCTCGACACCAGCAGCGGCACGGCGATGCGCTTCTCATGCTTGTACAGGCCCGGCGCGATAAAGCCCCAGATCTGGTGCAGGATCACCGGGATCGCCAGGAACAACGACACCATCATGGTCAGCTTCAGCGGCGTGAGGAACGGCGATGACACATCGGTGGCGATCATTGTCGCACCGGCCGGCAGGTACTGGCGCAGCGGCGTGGAGACGAAGGTGTAGATCTGCTGGGTAAAGGCGAACAACCCGGCAAAGATGATGAAGATGGCCGCTACGCAACGCAGCAGGCGGGTTCGCAGCTCGGTGAGGTGCGAGACCAGCGGCATATGCTGGTCGTTTTCCGGTTTATCAGCGCTCATGGGGCTCGCGGCGGCAATGTAGGGTCATGGGGCGCGGGCGACGCGGTGGGCGTCGGCGCAGGCTCGGTGGGCGCGATCGGTGCCACGGGGGCGGCTTCGGCAACAGGCGCGATGCTGTTTTGGGCCACAGGCTCTGCCGGTTTGGCGGGCTCCTGCACCGGTGACAGAATCTTGCGGGCTTCCTGTTCCAACGAAAGGATGTGCTCGTTGTGCAGTTGCCGGCGGATCTCGTCGGCGCCGATTTCCCGTTCAACTTCCTGTTTGATGGCGTTGAAACTGCGTTTCAGGCGCCCGATCCACAGGCCGGCCGTACGTGCTGCACCGGGCAGGCGTTCCGGCCCCAGTACCAGCAAGGCTACGAGGCCGACGAGCAGCAGTTCAGAGAAGCTGATACCAAACATTAGTCAGTGCTCACGAGTCTTTGCGGGTCGGCTCTTCGACTTTCTCAGCCTGAACGTCGAACGTACGGCGCTCGGTGATCGGCTGGGTGGCCTGCGGGTGCACAGGCTGCGCCGGAGGCACCGGATTTACAGCCGGGTCGGCCGGTTTCTCGTCGTCGTTCATGGCTTTACGGAAGCCCTTGATCGATTCGCCCACGTCGGTGCCCAGGTTCTTGAGTTTCTTGGTGCCGAACACCAGTACCACCACCACCAGAATGACGATCCAGTGTTTCCAGTCAAAAATGCCCATGCTGCAAATCCTCTAGTCTTGGTTATTCAGGCCGACGGGCGCGAGGCTTTCTCGGCATGCCCGGACAAGCCGAAGCGTCGGTCCAGTTCATCCAGCACAGCCTGCGGATGCTGCCCCAGTTGGGCGAGCATGACCAGGCTATGGAACCACAAGTCAGCGGTCTCGTAGATTACATCGCTGTAATCACCGCTGATTTGCGCGTCCTTGGCCGCAATGATGGTCTCGACGGATTCTTCGCCGAGTTTCTCCAGGATCTTGTTCAAACCCTTGTGGTACAGGCTGGCGACGTAGGAACTGTCGGCATCCGCGCCTTTGCGGTCTTCCAGCACCTGGGCCACGCGGTTCAGGGTATCGCTCATGTCTAGTGTCCTGCCGAGTAGATGGCGTGCGGGTCTTTGAGCACCGGCTCCACAACTTTCCATTCGCCGTTCTCGAACACGCGATAGAAGCAGCTGTGACGGCCGGTGTGGCAGGCGATGTCGCCGATCTGCTCGACCTTGAGGATCACCACGTCGGCGTCGCAGTCGATGCGCATCTCGTGCAGGGTCTGCACGTGCCCGGACTCTTCGCCCTTGCGCCACAGTTTGCCACGCGAGCGTGACCAATAGATGGCGCGCTGCTCAGTGGCGGTGAGGCTCAGGGCCTCGCGGTTCATCCAGGCCATCATCAGCACGCGCCCGGTCTTGTAGTCCTGGGCAATGGCCGGCACCAGGCCGTCACTGTCCCATTTGATCTCGTCCAGCCAGTCTTTCATGTTCGGCTCCGGCAATTTGCGACAGTGTATAACCGGATTGGCTATCGACGCACGATCAGATAAACACCCACCGCGACCATGATGCCAGCCGGCCAGTGGCCCAGTTGGTTCAGCGGGCCACCGATGGCCAGCATCACCCCGCCGACCAGGTGCGCAGCACCCAGCAGGCGCAGAAACCAGTCGTCCTTGCGCTGCTTCCAGGGCGGCGCCGGGTCCTTGGCGTGGGGCTGGGACATGCGCTCCAGCAGGTCGCGGGTCATGTTGGCCAGGTGCGGCAGTTGTTCCATCTGGCTATGCAGGTTGCCCAGCACGGTTTTCGGGCTCATGCGTTCGCGCATCCAGCGTTCGAGGAACGGCTGGGCGGTGTTCCACAGGTCCAGGTCCGGGTACAGCTGGCGGCCCAGTCCTTCGATGTTCAACAGGGTTTTTTGCAGCAATACCAGCTGTGGCTGCACTTCCATGTTGAAGCGTCGCGCGGTCTGAAACAGGCGCATCAGCACCTGGCCGAAGGAAATATCTTTTAACGGTTTTTCAAAGATCGGCTCGCACACGGTACGGATCGCCGCTTCGAATTCGTTGAGCTTGGTTTCCGCCGGCACCCAGCCTGAATCAATGTGCAACTGCGCCACACGGCGATAGTCGCGCTTGAAGAAGGCGAACAGGTTGCGGGCCAGGTAGTCCTGGTCTTCCGGGGTCAGGCTGCCGACGATGCCGCAGTCGATCGCAATGTACTGCGGGCTCCACGGGTTCACGGTGCTGACAAAGATGTTGCCGGGGTGCATGTCGGCGTGGAAGAAACTGTCGCGGAACACCTGGGTGAAGAAGATCTCCACGCCTCGCTCGGCGAGCATCTTCATGTCGGTGCGCTGGTCGGCCAGGGTCGCGAGGTCGGTGACCTGCACGCCGTAGATGCGCTCCATCACCAGCACTTTGGGGCGGCACCAGTCCCAGTAAACTTGGGGTACGTACAGCAGCGGCGAGCCTTCAAAGTTGCGCTTGAGCTGGCTGGCGTTGGCGGCTTCGCGCAGCAGGTCGAGTTCGTCGTAGATGGTCTTTTCGTAGTCGGCGACCACGTCCACCGGGTGCAGCAGCCGCGCATCGGCCGAGAAACGCTCGGCGGCACGGGCGAGGATGAACAGCCATGCCAGGTCCTGGCCGATGATCGGCTTGAGACCCGGGCGAATCACCTTCACCACCACTTCTTCGCCGGTCTTGAGTTGTGCCGCGTGGACCTGGGCCACAGAGGCCGACGCCAGGGGCTCAACGTCGAAGCGGCTGAAGACTTCGCTGATTTTCTTGCCCAATTGTTCTTCGATCAGCGCCATCGACTGTTGGGAGTCGAACGGCGGCACGCGGTCCTGCAGCAGCATCAGCTCGTCGGCGATGTCTTCAGGCAACAAGTCGCGGCGGGTCGAGAGGATCTGCCCGAACTTGATGAAGATTGGCCCCAGGTCCTGCAACGCCAGGCGCAGGCGCGCGCCACGGCTCAGCTCCAGTTTCTTGCGCGGCAACCAGCGCCACGGCAGCACATAGCGCACCGCGAGCAGGAACCACGGCAGGGGCAGGGCGAACAGCAGGTCATCGAGTTGGTAGCGGATTACGACGCGCTGGATACGAAACAAACGGCGGACGGCGAGCAGCTTCATGCGTTATCGCTTGGATCAAGGGAACGGCTCAGGCGCTCGAAGCGGGCCTCTAGGCGTTCCAGGTCGATTTTGGCCTTGTCGAGTTCACGGAAGCGCGCTTGCGCTTCCCGTTCTCCGACCAGGGTGCGCGATTCTTCGCTCAGGTATTCGGCGAGGTTCTGGTTGAGGCTGGCAAACCCCTGCTGGTACCAGCGCGAACGGCTGCGCAGGTGCCCGCTGATCAACTGGGTGGCGACGGGGCCGATCCAGCGTGACAGCTCGTATTCCCAGTCCAGTTCCAGGTCCTGCAGCACGGCAGCCAGGTCCATCAGCACCGAGCTGTCGCCTTCCAGCTCCACTTCGGCGCTGTGCAGGATGGCGGTCTTGTTGCGGCTCAGGGCCAGGTGCAACAAGCTCGACGCCGGCGCACGCAGGGTGCAATCGGCGTCGGCGGCCCATTGGGCCGCGAGCATCAGGCCTTCATCGCTGGGCAGGATAAACAGCTGCAAGGCAGGGCTGCGGCAGTCGACGGCAATCACCTTGCCGTTGAGGTGCGCAAGCCGCGCCAGGGCGGTGCTGTCCAGGCGCAGCACACGGTTGAGACCGTGTTCAACGCTGGCGAGAAGGCTGGCGAGCAGCATCAGGGCTTGATGCCGCGGTGCAGGGCGACGATACCCGAGGTCATGTTGTGGTAGGTCACGCGGTCGAAACCGGCTTCTACCATCATCGACTTCAGGGTTTCCTGGTCGGGGTGCATGCGGATCGATTCGGCCAGGTAGCGATAGCTGTCCGGGTCGTTGAGCACCAGTTTGCCTACCAGTGGCATGAAGGCAAACGAGTACGTGTCGTAGACCTTGGACATCACCGCGTTGGTCGGCTTGGAGAACTCCAGCACCAACAGGCGACCACCCGGCTTGAGCACGCGCAGCATCGAGCGGATCGCGTCTTCCTTGTGGGTGACGTTGCGCAAGCCGAAGGCGATGGTCACGCAGTCGAAGTGGTTGTCCGGGAACGGCAGCTTTTCGGCGTCGGCCTGGACGAACTCGATATTGCCGGCCACGCCTTTATCCAGCAGGCGATCGCGACCGACCTTGAGCATCGAACTGTTGATGTCGGCCAATACTACTTGGCCAGTCGGGCCAACCAGCTTGGAAAACTTGGCCGCCAGGTCACCTGTGCCGCCGGCGATGTCCAGCACACGGTTGCCAGGGCGAACACCCGACAACTCGATGGTGAAGCGCTTCCACAGGCGGTGCATGCCGCCCGACAGCACGTCGTTCATCAGGTCGTACTTGGCCGCTACGGAGTGGAACACCTCAGCGACTTTTTCCGCTTTCTGGCTTTCCGGGACGTTCTTGAAGCCGAAGTGAGTGGTGGGTTCGGCATCGCTGCCTTTGCGCTGATCAGTCATATCGCTGTCACCAAAAGAGAATGCGGGACATGATAATCCCCAAGGCCTGCTTTGTCTTGGCAAGGCTGCAGGTAAGATGGGTGGTCACCGAGACCTTTTGCCGCATCGAAGGTATTCACGTCCCTATAAAGAGGAGTCATTGCAATGGCCCGTATAACCGTTGAGCGCGCACATTCCCTGGGTAAAGAAGGCGCGCGGGCAAAGGCCGACAAGTTGGCGCTCAAACTCAAAGAGCAATATGGCCTGGAGCCGTCATGGTCCGGCGATACCTTGAACCTCAAGCGTTCGGGGGTTAAGGGCGCGGTATTAGTCACTGAAAATTCGTTGCGCATCGATGTGGAACTGGGCCTGTTGATGTCGGCCATGAGTGGCACCATCAAGTCCGAAATCGAAAAAGCCCTGGATAAAGCCTTGGTGTGATCCGTCTGTTCTTAGGGTGCCGATTCTAATTTTACAGCCTACTTTGTGCCCAAGCCCTCAACTCCTGTGGGCCGTTCCTCCACCCTATTCTGCGTGAGGTGCACCATGGCCAAAGTTATCCTGAAGAAAAAAATCGACGCCCAGACCACGACCCTGAGTGAGGTTAAATCCTACGCTCGTAAGATCTGGCTGGCAGGACTTGGTGCTTATGCCAAGGTCGGAAGCGAGGGCGGCGAGTACTTCAAAGAGCTGGTTAAGACCGGTCAACATGTTGAAAGTAAAGGTAAAAAAGTTGCAGTTGAACAACTTGAAGCCGCCAACAGTCAGATTGACCAAGTAAAGAGTAATGTCTCCGCCGTCAAAGGTCTGGTAGAAGTTCAGCTTGATAAAGTTGAAAAAGCTTTTGACACTCGTGTTGCCAGTGCCTTGAATCGAATCGGCATTGCGTCTAAACATGACGTTGAGACACTCTCTGCTAAGCTCGAAGAGCTGACGACATTGCTAGAACGTGTCGCGCGTAAACACTAAGGAGACATCGGGATGGCTGTTAAAAAGACTACTCAGAAAGAAGGCAGCTCGTGGGTCGGGGAAGTTGAAAAATATTCCCGTAAGATCTGGCTTGCTGGTTTAGGCGTGTACTCGAAGGTTAGCAGTGACGGCGGCAAATACTTCGAGACTTTGGTCAAGGACGGCGAGAAAGCCGAGAAGTTGACCAAAACCACGGTTGGTAAAAAAGTTGAAGCCGCCAAGGCAACTGCCGGCTCCGCCAAGTCGAGCATTTCTGACACGTGGGGCAAGTTGGAAGAAACTTTCGACAAACGCCTCAACAGTGCCATTTCGCGACTGGGTGTGCCGAGTAAGGCAGAGTTGAAGACGCTGCACAGCAAGGTCGATACCTTGACCAAGCAAATCGAAAAACTCACCGGCGCTAAAGTGGCACCCGCGAAAGCGGCTGCTGCAAAACCGGCGGCCAAGCCAGCGGCTAAAACCGCAGCGGCCAAACCGGCTGCGAAACCTGCGGCCAAGCCTCTGGTGAAAGCTGCCGCCAAGCCGGCTGCAAAACCCGCTGCCAAGGCTGCTGCTAAACCAGCCGCCAAGCCAGCGGCCAAAACCGCAGCAGCCAAACCGGCCGCCAAACCGGCTGCTAAACCAGTGGCTGCTAAAGCTGCTGCCAAGCCTGCCGCTAAGCCAGCCGCAAAACCTGCAGCCAAGGCCGCTGCCAAACCAGCCGCCAAGCCTGCCGCCAAAACCGCTGCAGCAAAACCCGCTGCCAAACCTGCCGCCGCGAAACCAGCAGCCAAACCTGCTGCAGCCAAGTCAGCGGCAAAACCCGCCGCCGCGAAGAAGCCTGCTGTAGCAAAAAAACCAGCAGCACCCAAGCCTGCTGCTGCCGCCAAGCCTGCTACTGCGCCAACCGCTTCCACAGCCAATTCGGTGTCCGCACCGACCCCTGCTGTGACCCCGACTGCAACGCCGGCAACCCCGACGTCATCCAGTCAGTCCTGATTTTTCTCAGGATACAAAAAATGCCCGGCCTGCAAAGGTCGGGCATTTTTTATGGGGTGTGATCAACGTACTTGAGCGCAAACCGCTCAGTCGCCTGCCGCGCCGGCGGCAGCAAATGCGGCGCCACCAGCATCATGATCTGGTAGACCACCACCTGCACCTCGCCTTCACGATCAAGAATTCGCTGGTAATCCAACGAAAACAGCAGCGTCATGGTGATGTGCTCCACGAGTTGCCCCAGGGCCTGGGTGCTGCTGGCCAACTGACCCGCCGCCTTCAGTCGCGCCAGCAAAGACGCCAGTGTCCGCTTGAGCGCCGTCAGCAAGTTGCGAATGCCCTTGGCCAGCTTCGGCAAACGTCCCGCCAGGTTCGACAAGTCCTGGAACAAGAACCGGTAATGCGCCATGCGCTCGACGATCAGGTGCAGGAACAGCCAGTAATCCTCGGCTTCCAGTTGCGCGTCCGCTGGTGGGTCGAGCAGGGGCGCCAGCTCATTCTGGAAACGCTCGAACAACCCGAGCACCAGCGGCTCCTTGCCATGAAAGTGGTAGTAGAGGTTGCCGGGGCTGATCCCCATTTCATTGGCCACCTCCATGGTCGACACGTTCGGCTCGCCCTTCTGGTTGAACAACTGCAGGGCACATTCAAGGATACGGTCGCGGGTCTTCATCCAGTCTTCTTAATGTGATCGTTGAGCTCAGCGCGCGCGCACGTAGGTGCCGGGTGCCGCTTCCATCGGTGGGTAGTTCTGGTTGCCCAGGGCAGTGAGGGTTTCCCTTTGCACGCCCGAGCGCTGCTGGATCCACGCCAGCCACAGCGGCCACCAACTGCCGTCGACGTGATTGGCGTCGTAGTACCAGGCGCGCGGGTCGCTGCTCAGCTTGGGGTTTTCGACGTAGTTGGCCTTGGGGTTGTCCGGCGGGTTGAGGATGCTCTGGATATGCCCGCTGTTGGACAGCACGAAGCGCCGCTCGCCGCCCAGCAATTGGGTGGAGCGATACACCGCATCCCACGGCGTGATGTGGTCGTTGATGCCCGCCACGCTGAAGCTGTCTACCGTGACCTTCTGCAAATCGATCGGCGTGCCGCACACTTCCAGGCCACCGGGATGGCTCAGCGGGTTGTGTTTGAAGAAGTCCAGCAGGTCGCCATGCAGCGCTGCCGGCAGTCGCGTGTTGTCGTTGTTCCAGTACAGGATGTCGAAGGCCGGCGGTTCCTTGCCCAGCAGGTAGTTGTTGATCCAGTAGTTCCAGATCAGGTCATTGGGCCGCATCCACGCGAACACCTTGGCCATGTCGCGACCGTCCAGCACGCCTTGTTGATAGGACCGGCGCTTGGCGGCTTCCAGGGTCTGCTCGTCGGCGAACAGGGTGGCGGGGCTGTCGATCTGGCTGTCCAGCAGGCTCACCAGGTAACTGGCACTGGAGATGCGGCGCAGCTGGCGCTTGGCTTGCAGGTGGCCTTGCAGCGCGGCGATGGTCAGGCCGCCTGCGCAGGCGCCCATCAGGTTGACCTCGCGGGCACCGGTGATCGCGCGGCACACGTTGAGTGCTTCCTCCAACGCAGCGACGTAGGTGGACAAGCCCCATTCGCGATGCCGCACATCCGGGTTGCGCCAACTGACCATGAAGGTCTGCAGGCCGTTTTTCAGGGCGTACTGCACAAAGCTATTAGCGGGGCTCAAGTCGAAAATGTAGTACTTGTTGATTTGCGGCGGCACGATCAGCAGCGGCTTGGCGTATTGCTTTTCGCTCATGGGCTTGTACTGGATCAGCTCCAGCAGCTCATTGCGAAACACCACGGAGCCGGGGGTGGTGGCGACCGTCTTGCCGACTTCGAAGGCGTGCTTGCTCACCTGGCGCGGCAGGCCATTGTTGTGCAGCAGGTCTTCGAACAGGTTGGTCACACCGCGCACCACGCTGTTGCCGCCGGAGTTGAGCAGCTCCTTGATCGCCAGCGGGTTGAGCAGGGTGTTGGAAGGGGAGACCGCATCGTTGATCAACGAGAAAGCAAAATGCGCACGGGCGCGGTCATCGGCGCTCAGGTTGCTGTCATCGATCCAGTGACGGGTCTGCTTCTGCCAGCTCAGATAGGCTTGCAGGCTGCGTCGGTACAGTGGGTTGAGCTTCCAGGTGGGGTCGGTGAAGCGGCCGTCGTTGGGGTTGGGTTCGTGCACGGTTTCACCGAGCAGCACGCGACCCAGTTGACCGCTCAACGCCCAGGCATGCCGAACGGTATGCACCGGGTTGCGCAAGCCATGGGCGGCCACGCTGCGCAGGGTCGACAGCAGGTCTCGGCCGCGCAGGCCGGTGATCGCATTTTGCGCATTGATGAACGCGGCAGGGGTTGGCGCCGGGTTTGTCACGGGTCTTTCTCGCATGAGCCAACACTCCTTCGTCAAGCCATCAAACAGGCACGCCAATTCAGAACCATAGCCGGTTCCTGGCAAGTTGCGCGGCGGTGTGGTCCTTACACGGCCGGTCGCGGATGGATCACCGCGCGCATGCGCTCCTCTTCTAGAAACTTCATGATGATCGGTGCCACGGCCTCCGCCCGGGTGATCAGGAACAGGTGGCCGTCATCGATGATGTGCAACTGTGCGTTGGGAATGCGCCAGGCCAGCATGCGCATGTTGATCAGCGGGATCAGTGGGTCGTCGTCCCCCGCCAGCACCAGGGTGGGTTGGCGGATCTTGTGCAGCCAGTGGATGCTGGTCCAGCCTAGCCCGGCGAATAGCTGCCAGTAATAACCGAGCTTGCCAGCCGAACGCACTTTGCTCGCGTGTTCGGCAGCCAGTTTTGAGTCGCGGCGGAACGACCCCCCGTAGATCATCGGTGCAATGCGCACCACATGGGACGGTTGAATGTAACGGCGCGGACTTGCCATCAGCCACAACACTTTCGGTTTGCCCGGCACCATCACCGCACCTGCCGCCGTGGCCGCCAGGATCAGCTTCTTGCAGCGTTCCGGGTAGTCGTAGGCAAACTGCTGCGCCAGCGCGCCGCCCCAGGACACGCCCACCGCGTTCACTTGGCCATAGTCCAGGTAATCGAGCATGCGTGCAGTGAGCTTGGCCAGACCGGGAAAGCGGTATGGCCGATTGGGCGTGGATGAACCGCCGACTCCGGGCACATCGAACGCGATCACTTCCAGGTCCGGGTCCAGCGCCTGGACGAACGGAAACACCAACTCAAGGTTGGCGCCGATGCCATTGAAGATCAGCAACGGCGTCAAGTGAGGCTTGCCCGGGCGCACCGCCGTGCGGATGGCCTGGCCATCCAGGTCGATGGTGCGGAAGATGAACGGTTGCGGCATGGGAAAGCCCTGTCAGGTG
This sequence comes from Pseudomonas sp. C 49-2, assembly GCF_003970195.1. Taxonomy (NCBI): domain Bacteria; kingdom Pseudomonadati; phylum Pseudomonadota; class Gammaproteobacteria; order Pseudomonadales; family Pseudomonadaceae; genus Pseudomonas; species Pseudomonas sp. C 49-2. The sequence goes on along the minus strand of NZ_RXYG01000002.1, from coordinate 322,914 downwards.
GTGCGTAAGTCTTATGGGCGATGCGATCCATGTGGGAGCTGGCTTGCCTGCGATGGCATTCTTTCCGCCAGCCCATCAACAACTGACCCGCCGCTATCGCAGGCAAGCCAGCTCCCACAGTGACTGCATTTCAACCAAACATCTGCTTAACGTTCATGTACATAAGTGCCCGGCGCAGCTTCCGCTGCTGCGTAGGTCTTATTGCCCAAACTTGTCGGCGCCTTCTTCAACTTACCCGCCCGTTCCGCTTGCCAGGCCTGCCAATGCAGCCACCACGAATCGGTGTGCTTGGTGGCATTCTCCTGCCAGTCCAGCGGTTTCGCCGTCAGGCTGTCGCTGGTCTGGTAACGCGCCTTGGGGTTGCCCGGCGGATTGAGGATGCTTTGGATATGTCCGCTGCTGGACAACACGAACTCCACCTTGCCACCAAACAACTGCGCCGACTTGTAGCACGACTGCCACGGTGTGATGTGGTCATTGGTGCCGGCCAGTGAGTAGATATCGGCGGTGACCTGCTTGAGGTCGATGGGCGTGCCGCACACTTCCAGGGCGTTGGCTCGCACCAACGGGTTGTTCTTGAACAGCTCGATCAGATCGCCGTGGAAGGCCGCCGGCAAACGTGTGGTGTCGTTGTTCCAGAACAGGATGTCGAACACCGGCGGTTCGTTACCCAGCAGGTAGTTATTGACCCAGTAGTTCCAGATCAGGTCATTGGGGCGCATCCAGGCGAACACCTTGGCCATGTCGCGGCCTTCCAGCACGCCGGCCTGGTAGGAATGGCGCTTGGCCGCTTCCAGGGTCTGTTCGTCGACGAACAGCGCTACTTGGGTGTCCAGCGTCGTGTCGAGCACGCTCACCAGCAGGGTCAGGGCGTTGACCTTCTTCTCCCCCAGCGCCGCGTAGTGGCCGAGCAGTGCGGTGCAGGTGATGCCGCCAGAACAGGCGCCGAGCATATTCACATCTTTGCTGCCGGTAATTGCCGTGACCACATCCACCGCTTCCTTGAGCGCCTCGATATAGGTCGACAGGCCCCACTCGCGCTGAGCCTTGGTCGGGTTGCGCCAGCTGACGATAAAAGTTTGCTGGTTATTGCGCAGGCAGAAGCGCGCCAGGCTCTTCTCCGGGCTCAGGTCGAATACATAGAATTTGTTGATCTGCGGCGGCACCACCAGCAGCGGGCGTTCGTGCACCTGTTCGGTGATAGGCTTGTACTGGATCAGCTCCAGCACATCGTTGCGAAACACCACCGCGCCTTCGGTCGTGCCCAGGGTCTTGCCCACTTCAAAGGCGCCCATGTTGACCTGGCTCGGCATACCGCCGTTGTGCACCATGTCCTTGGCCAGGTGGGACAAGCCATCGAGCAGGCTCTTGCCGCCGGTCTCGAAGAAGCGTTTGACCGCCGCCGGGTTGGCCGCGCTGTTGGTGGGGGCCATGGCTTCGGTCATCAGGTTGATCACGAAGTGGCCGCGGCTGATGTCGTGTTCCGACAGGTTGCTGTCGCCGATCCAGTCGTGCAGTTCCTTGCGCCACGCCAGGTAGGTTTGCAGATAGCGTTTGTAGAGCGGGTTCTGGCTCCAGGCCGGGTCCTGGAAACGACGGTCGTCGCTTTCGGGCGCCAGCGCTGATTTGCCGAACATCACGTTCTTCAACTCGACGCCAAAATGCGCGACGTGCTTGACGCTGTGCAGCGGTTGTTTGATGGCTTGGGTCAGCACCATCTTCGCCGAGGCGAGTAAATCCTTTTTACGTAACGCGATGATCGGGTTGAGCCCCAGGGTGTTTTCCGAGGCCTGGCGTTTCAAGTCATCGTTGTTCTTATTACTCATCTACGACGCTCCATTGTCCGAAAGACGAGTACCGGGGACCGCTGCGCACCCAGTTTCGATACACAACACAAGCCTGGTACTGCGACTCGGGTGACCGTTGATACCGCATCGTCAAATGCAGGGAACTTGCCAATTCCATTGGTTACCCGAGTTTAATTTTTTTCGCAAGCGGACCAGTCGTTGGTCACGCGACAGGGCATTCAAGCAGATGAAATTAGAAAATGCCCTCTAAAGAGCAAGAGGCCTGGGCTAGAGCATCAGCCGTACGACCGACTGATCCGGGTCGCGGGTTTTGCCGGCTGCTTTGAGTTCAGCCAGATAATCGGCCCACAACGCGTCCTGACGCACGGCCAGTTGGTAGAGGTAGTCCCAGGTGAACAGTCCGCTGTCATGGCCGTCGTCGAAGGTCAATTTCAGTGCGTACTGGCCGGCGGGTTCTACCTTGATCAACTTCACGTTGAGCTTGCCGAATTGCAGGATGGGTTTGCCATGCCCCTGGACCTCGGCGGAAGGCGAGTGGGTGCGCAGCAGTTCGGCGGGGAGTTGGTACGCCTCGTCGGGCCCGTAGGTGAGGCCGAGGGTGTTGGAGGTTTTGTGCAGGTTTACAGCCGTAGGGAATTTGGACATTGATAATGATCCTGAAGAAACCGGCTTCAAAATGTGGGAGGGGGCTTGCCCCCGATGGTGGTGTGTCAGTGTCAGGTGTGCTGACTGATACACCGCCATCGGGGGGCAAGCCCCCTCCCACATTGAGGCGAAGCGATTCTGTGTGAGGCTTACAGAATATAACGAGACAAGTCTTCGTTCTGCGCCAATTCGCCCAAGTGGCTGTTGACGTATTCAGCGTCGATCTTGATCACTTCGCCATTCTGCGCGCCAGCCAAATCGCCAGCACTGAAGGACACCTCCTCCAGCAGACGCTCCAGCAAGGTGTGCAAACGACGGGCTCCGATGTTCTCGGTCTTCTCGTTGACCTGCCAGGCGATCTCCGCCAGGCGCTTGATGCCGTCCGGCTGGAACTCGATGCCCAGGCCTTCGGTTTTCAGCAGCTCACGGTATTGCTCTGTGAGCGACGCGTGTGGCTCGCTGAGGATGCGTTCGAAGTCGCCTGGGGTCAGCGCCTTGAGTTCCACGCGGATCGGCAGGCGGCCTTGCAGCTCCGGCACCAGGTCGCTTGGCTTGCTCAGGTGGAACGCACCGGAGGCGATAAACAGGATGTGGTCGGTCTTGACCATGCCCAACTTGGTGTTCACGGTGCAGCCTTCGATCAGCGGTAGCAGGTCGCGCTGTACGCCTTCGCGGGATACATCGACGCCGCCGGAGTTGCCGCGCTTGGCCACCTTGTCGATTTCGTCGATAAACACGATGCCGTGCTGCTCGACCGCTTCCAGGGCCTTGGCCTTGAGTTCTTCCTCATTCACCAGGCGCCCGGCTTCTTCGTCGCGCACCAGTTTCAAGGCTTCCTTCACCTTGAGCTTGCGGCTTTTCTTCTTGCCCTTGCCCATGTTGGCGAACAGGTTCTGCAACTGGCTGGTCATTTCTTCCATGCCAGGCGGGGCGGAGATATCGACGCCGGAGACTTCAGCGACTTCGATCTCGATTTCCTTGTCGTCCAACTGGCCTTCACGCAGGCGCTTGCGGAACAGCTGGCGGGTGTTGGAGTCCGAAGCCGGCGCGGCGTCTTCGTTGAAACCCATGCGTGCCGGTGGCAGCAGGGCATCGAGGATACGTTCTTCGGCGGCGTCTTCGGCGCGGTGGCTGACCTTGGTCACTTCCTGTTCGCGCAGCATTTTCAGGGCGGCGTCGGCCAGGTCGCGGATGATCGACTCGACGTCGCGGCCCACGTAGCCCACTTCGGTGAACTTAGTGGCTTCGACCTTGATAAACGGTGCATTGGCCAGCTTGGCCAGGCGACGGGCGATTTCGGTTTTACCGACGCCGGTAGGACCGATCATCAGGATGTTCTTCGGCGTTACTTCAACGCGCAGTTCTTCGGGCAGTTGCATCCGGCGCCAGCGGTTACGCAGCGCAATGGCTACGGCGCGCTTGGCATCGTCCTGGCCGATGATATGGCGGTTGAGTTCATGGACGATTTCGCGGGGAGTCATGGACATAGTGTTTGGCGGCCTCAAGCGGAATAAGCCTACGGCTTACTCGGCGAGGTCCTGCTCCTCAATGGTCTGGTTGTGGTTGGTGAACACGCAGATATCACCGGCGATACCCAGGGCGGTCTCGACGATTTCGCGAGCCGACAGGTCGGTTTTCTTCAACAGTGCGCTGGCGGCCGCTTGGGCGTAGCCACCGCCGGAACCCATGGCGATCAGGCCATGCTCAGGCTCAACCACATCGCCGTTGCCGGTGATGATCAGGGAAGCGTCTTTGTTGGCGACGGCCAGCATGGCTTCCAGGCGGCTGAGGGAGCGGTCGGTGCGCCATTCTTTGGCGAGTTCAACCGCAGCGCGCACCAGGTGGCCCTGATGTTTCTCAAGTTGGCCTTCGAAGCGCTCGAAAAGGGTGAAGGCGTCGGCGGTAGCGCCGGCAAAGCCCGCGAGAACCTGGCCGTGGTACAGGCGGCGCACTTTCTTGGCGTTGCCTTTCATCACGGTATTACCCAGGGAAACCTGGCCGTCGCCGCCCATGACGACTTTGCCGTGGCGACGTACTGAAACGATGGTGGTCAAGGGGAGAGTCTCCACGCAGCGGGGCGAAAATGCCCTGATGGAAACTCATATGGGGGTGGCGGGGGGGATTTCAACCGTAGGGGGTTATGGCGGACGAGTGGTGTTCAATGGTCCGACACACACTTCAGAGCGCGGCAAGACCAAATGTGGGAGGGGGCTTGCCCCCGATGGCGGTGCATCAGTAACAGATGTACTGACTGACACACTGCATCGGGGGCAAGCCCCCTCCCACATTTGATCCAAGTTGGCTGAAGGTCAGCGACTCTGGCGTTGTTGTAACAACAGGTTGCTAAAGCCCGCACCAGCCAGTTGTTTCTGCGCCACAGTCAGCTGTTCTCGGTTGCTGAACGGCCCTACCAGCACGCGATACCAGGTCGCATCCTTCACCGTCCCTGACTCAACCGTCACCGACTGGCCCAGCAGAATGATCTGCGCTCGCACGCGATCCGCATCCGCCTGTTTCGGGAACGAGCCCGCTTGCAGGAAGAACTTGGTCACCGGCGCGGCCTTGGTTTCGGCAACCGGCGGCGCTGGCGGCGGCGTAATGCCGGCCAGCGCGGCCTGGGCACGTGCCGTGTCGATCTTCGCCGCTTCCGCCGGAGTGACTGGCGTGGTCGGCACCTGTGGCGTCGGCAGGGTTTTCTCCGGCACGGCGTCAGGCGGCACGATCACTTCCGATTCCGGCAGCAGCGTGTAGAAGTCGTACTTCGGCTTCACGGGCGCGGTTGGGCTCGGCGCCGTCTTGTTGGCTTCGGCCATTTTCGTGGCCTTCTGCTGTTCCTGCTTGACCCGTTTGACGTCATCGCCTTTGCCGGGATCCAGCTTCATCAGGAACACGATAAACGCGCCGACGGTGAGGCCGATCGCCATCCACAACCAGCCCGGGATTGGTTTCTTCGCCGGGGCCTGGTAGCGGCTGGCGCCGCGCTTGGGTGCAGGTTTTTTCTTGGCAGCCAACTTACATACGCTCCAGAGTTTCCAGGCCCAACAGCTCTAGGCCTTGCTTGAGGGTCCGTCCAGCCAGTGCAGCCAAGCGCAGGCGGCTTTGCTTCTGGGCTTCGTCGTCGGCGGTCAGGATCGGGCAGTTCTCGTAGAAGCTAGAGAACAGGCCGGCGACTTCGTACAGGTAGGTGCACAGGATGTGCGGCGTGCCTTTCTCGCCGACGCTGTTCAGCACTTCGCCGAACTGCGCCAATTTGGCGGCCAGTTCCTGTTCGTGCGGGGCGTCCAGCACGATCTGGCCTTCAACTTCGCTGAAGTCCTTGCCCAGCTTGCGGAACACGCCAGCCACACGGGTGTAGGCGTACAGCAGGTACGGCGCGGTGTTGCCTTCGAAGTTGAGCATCAGCTCGAAGTTGAAGCTGTAGTCGCTGGTGCGGTGCTTGGACAGGTCGGCGTATTTCACCGCACCAATGCCCACCACGCGAGCGATGTTGCGCAGGTCGGCCTCGGCCAGCTCCGGGTTCTTTTCCTTCACCAGGGTGTAGGCACGTTCCTGCGCTTCGGTGAGCAGGTCGATCAGCTTCACCGTGCCGCCGTCGCGGGTCTTGAACGGGCGGCCATCGGCGCCGTTCATGGTGCCGAAGCCCATGTGCTCCATGTGCATCGGGTGGGTGACGAAACCGGCGCGGCGCGCCACTTCGAACACCTGCTGGAAGTGCAGGGCCTGGCGCTGATCGACAAAATACAGGGCGCGATCAGCCTTGAGCACGCCGCTGCGGTACCGCACGGCGGCCAGGTCGGTGGTGGCGTAGAGGTAGCCGCCATCGGCCTTGACGATGATCACCGGCAGCGGCTCGCCATCGGCGGTCTTGAATTCTTCGAGGAACACGCACTGCGCGCCGTTGCTCTCCACCAGCAGGCCCTTGGCCTTGAGGTCGTTGACCACATTGATCAGGTCGTCGTTGTAAGCGCTTTCGCCCATCACGTCGGCCATGGTCAATTTGACGTTGAGCAGTTCGTAGATTTCCTGGCAGTGAGACAGGGAAATGTCACGGAAACGGTTCCACAGTGCCAGGCACTCGGCGTCACCGGCTTGTAGCTTGACCACCAGGCCACGGGCGCGGTCGGCGAATTCTTCGGATTCGTCGAAGCGCTTCTTGGCGGCGCGGTAGAAGTTTTCCAGGTCCGACAGCTCGTTGCTGGTGATCGGGTTTTCCTGCAGGTAGGCCATCAACATGCCGAACTGGGTACCCCAGTCACCCACGTGATTCTGACGGATCACGTCGTCGCCGAGGAACTCCAGGACCCGCGCCGCGCCGTCGCCAATGATGGTTGAGCGCAGGTGGCCGACGTGCATCTCTTTGGCCAGGTTCGGCGCCGATAGGTCGACGACCACGCGCTGCAGCGGGCCGGCCTTGCGCACGCCGATCTTGGCGTCGGCCAGGGCGGCATCCAGGCGCGAAGCCAGGGCCTGGGTGTTCTGGAAGAAGTTGATGAAGCCAGGGCCGGCGATTTCAGCCTTGGTGACGCTCTCGTCGGCAGGCAGCGCGGCGATGATTTTCTCTGCCAGGTCGCGTGGCTTCATGCCCGCGGGTTTGGACAGCATCATCGCGATGTTGCTGGCGAAGTCACCGTGGGTTTTGTCGCGGGTGTTTTCCACCTGGATCGCCGGCGTCAGGCCTTCAGGCAACACACCTTCGTTGACGAGTTGGGTGAGGGCTTGTTGGATCAGCTGGCGAATGGTGTCTTTCATGGTGTTCTCTTTCGACCGCAAGCGGTGGCGCGCGATGCGCAGGTGGAAAAACTGGGCATTATCCGTGGCGAGGGCGGGCTTGCCAACCTTCGCGGGACCTATGGCCAGGCTTAATACAAATCTACCGGGTCTACATCCAGCGACCATCGCACTTGGCGACCGCTGGGCATTTGCTCCAGGGCAAGCAACCAGCTACTTAATAGCCGATGCAGCGGTGCGCGCGAGGTTGCCTGCAAGAGTAGCTGAGCACGATAACGCCCGGCGCGGCGCTCCATGGGGGCGGGCACCGGGCCGAGCAATTCGATGCCGTTCAGGCCCAGTTCGCCGAGTAAACGTTCGGCGGCGCTGCATGCCTCATCCAGGAAACCTTCGGCCTGCCCCGGTTTATGGGCTTCGGCGCGCAACAGGGCCAAATGGGAAAAAGGCGGCAGGCCCGCGGCGCGACGTTCGCTCAGCGCCTGCTCGGCGAAGGCGAAGTAGCCTTGTTCGGTCAGCTGGATCAGCAGCGGATGGTCGGCCAAGTGGGTCTGGATGATCACCCGGCCCGGCTCTTCGGCACGCCCTGCGCGGCCAGCGACCTGCACGATCAACTGCGCCATGCGCTCGCTGGCGCGGAAATCCCCGGAGAACAGCCCGCCGTCGGCATCCAGGATCGACACCAGGGTCACCCGTGGGAAATGGTGTCCTTTGGCAAGCATCTGCGTGCCGATCAGAATGCACGGGTGGCCTTTCTGGATGGTGGCGAACAGCTGGTTCATCGCGTCTTTGCGCGAGGTGCTGTCGCGGTCGACTCGCAGCACCGGGTAATCCGGGAACAGAATACCCAGACGCTCTTCGGCCCGTTCGGTGCCAGCGCCCACCGGTCGCAGGTCGACTTTGCCGCACTGCGGGCAGTGGCGCGGTACACGTTCTACATGGCCACAGTGATGGCAGCGCAGCTCGCCGTAGCGCTGGTGCACGGTCATGCGTGCATCGCAACGCTCGCACTCGGACATCCAGCCGCAGTCATGGCACAGCAGTGTCGGTGCAAAGCCGCGGCGGTTGAGAAACACCAAGACCTGTTGGCCAGCGGCGAGGGTCTGGCCGATGGCTTGTTGCATCGGCCCGGAAATACCGCTGTCCAATGGACGGCTTTTGACGTCCAAACGCAGGAATTTTGGCTGTTTGGCGCCGCCCGCACGCTCGTTGAGGCGTAGGAGGCCATAACGCCCCGTGTAGGCATTGTGCAAGCTCTCGAGTGATGGCGTGGCCGAGCCCAGCACAATCGGAATGTCTTCCTGGCGCGCACGCACCAGTGCCAGGTCGCGGGCGTGGTAACGCAAGCCTTCCTGCTGTTTATAGGAGCCGTCGTGCTCCTCGTCGATGATGATCAGCCCGGGATTCTTCATCGGGGTGAACAGCGCCGAGCGGGTGCCGATAATAATGTCGGCCTCGCCATCCCGTGCGGCCAGCCAGGATTCCAGGCGCTCACGGTCGTTGACGGCGGAGTGCACCAGGGCGATGCGCGCATTGAAGCGCTGTTCGAAGCGCGCCAGGGTCTGCGGGCCCAGATTGATCTCGGGGATCAGTACCAGCGCCTGTTTGCCGGCTTGCAGGGTCTCGCGGATCAACTGCAGATAGACTTCGGTCTTGCCGCTGCCAGTGACGCCAGCCAGCAGGAACGCATGGAAACTGTCGAAGCCTGCACGAATCGCTTCATAAGCAGCGCGTTGCTCGGGGTTCAGCGGCAATTCCGGTTGGGCCAGCCAGTGTTCGTGGCGGGCATCGGGGGCGTGCTTGCGGATTTCCACCTGCACCAGGCCCTTGGCGAGCAACAGGTCGAGGCTGTCTTTGCTCAGCATCAGCTTGCTTAATAGCTGATGCGCCACGCCATGGGGATGCTGGGCCAGTGTCGCCAGGGCTTCACGCTGGCGCGGGGCGCGGGCGATACGCGGGTCGTCGAGACGCGCGCCGGGTGTCATCGACCAGAAACGTTCCTGGCGCGCTTCAGCCAGTTCGCCCTGGCGCAACAGCACCGGCAGCGCCCAGCTCAACGTATCGCCAAGGCTGTGCTGATAGTACTGGGCGGTCCACAGGCACAGTTTGAACAACGCCGGCGGCAGTGGCGGGGTGGCGTCAAGCATGGCCAGCGCGGGCTTGAGTTTTTCCGCAGGCACTTCGCTGTGATCCGCGACCTCTACCAATATGCCGATCATTTCCCGCCGACCAAACGGCACGCGCACGCGCATACCCGGCTGCAACTGTTCCCGCAGCACACCGGCCGGGGCCCGGTAATCGAACAGGCGGCGCAGGGGCGAGGGCAGGGCTAGGCGCAAAATGGCGTCGGGCACGCGGGGGGTCTCATATAAAGGCAGGCGGTGGCGCAGGGGCGGGAGCCTAGCAGACAGGGGAGGGCTTGGGTATGCCACGGTTTTCTGATGAAAGGCGGTTTTCAGCCTGATACGCGGCTTGCGCGATTAAAAAGGTCTGGTAGAATCCGCGGCCTAATTACGTGCGGTATTCGACAATAGTGTCGAGTGGCGGCACGCTAGCCCGAGGAAGTGCCATGAAAGCCGATATCCATCCAGCATACGAAGTCATCGACGTAACTTGCAGCTGCGGCAACAAGTTCCAGACCCGTTCGAACCTGTGCAAGCCACTGGGTACTGACGTATGCAACGAGTGCCACCCGTTCTACACCGGTAAGCAGAAAACTCTGGACACCGGCGGCCGTGTACAGCGCTTCGCAGATCGCTTTGGTGCTTTCGGCAAGAAGCCTGCTGCTACTCCAGCAGAGTAAGGCTCAAAAGCCTTATGGGCTTTTGCCAGCTGTTGAAAAAGGCGTCCCTTGTGGGCGCCTTTTTTGTGCCTGGGATTTGGCTCTCAGTCGCGCAGGCCCAGGTGTTCTGTCCCTCGCCGGACTCTCTGGTCCACGTGGAGGTGCAGCGCGTGGTGGATGGCGACACGGTGCGCCTCAAGGACGGCCGCAGTGTGCGGATGATCGGCCTCAATGCCCCGGAAACCGGTAAGAAGGGCCGTCCCGACGAGCCTTACGCGGTTGCCGCCCGCCAGCGTTTACAGACATTGGTCGACGCGAGCGACGGCCGCGTCGGCTTGGTGCCTGGGCGCGAGAGCAAGGACCACTACGGCCGCACGTTGGCCCACCTCTACGGCGCAGACGGCGAGAACCTTGAGGCGCAATTGCTGGCTGACGGCCTGGGATTTCAGATTGGAGTTGCGCCCAATACCGATCTTGTCGCCTGTCAGCAGGCCGCTGAAAACAGCGCACGTGATGCGCGGTTGGGCCTTTGGCGGCAATCGCCGGTACAAAACGTGGCGCAGCTCAAGCAGTCTGGCTTTGCTTTGGTCAGTGGCCAGGTGAGCAAGATCGAACGCAATCGCGGCGGAATCTGGATCGAAGTTCAGGGGGCAGTGGTATTACGCATTGCGCCCGACCTCGTCAAACAATTCGACACCGCTGTGCTCAGTGGTCTGCAAGGCAAGACAATCGAGGCCCGTGGCTGGGTGCAGGATCGCGCCAAGCGCGGCGGCCTGAAAAACGGCCAGGCACGCTGGATGCTGTCATTGACCGACCCCGGCATGCTCAAATCGACGGATTAGGAAAAAATTGTAGACATTTTTTTAATCGATTGTGAACAGTTGAGCCCTTGTATCCCGCGGCTCTTGGCCGAAAGTCGTAGCGCAGGGCCCTTGACACCTGTGACTGCCCAGTCTTGTAGGGACTTTGCGACACGCGTATCCTCGGCGGTCCGTCGACCAACAGTAAAAGCGGAATGCCGATATGTCTGATTTGAAAACTGCCGCTCTCGAATATCATGCCCATCCTCGTCCAGGAAAGCTGAGTGTAGAGCTCACCAAAGCCACTGCCACCGCTCGCGACCTGTCGCTGGCCTACAGCCCTGGTGTTGCCGAGCCCGTACGTGAAATCGCCCGCGACCCTGAACTGGCGTACAAGTACACCGGCAAAGGCAACCTGGTTGCAGTGATTTCCGATGGCACCGCGATTCTGGGCCTGGGCAACCTCGGCCCATTGGCTTCCAAGCCAGTCATGGAAGGTAAAGGCGTGCTGTTCAAGCGCTTTGCCGGCATCGACGTTTTCGACATCGAAGTCGATTCCGAAAGCCCGCAGGCTTTCATCGACACGGTCAAGCGCATTTCCATCACCTTCGGTGGCATCAACCTGGAAGACATCAAGGCGCCTGAGTGCTTCGAGATCGAAAAGGCCCTGATCGAACAGTGCGACATTCCGGTATTCCACGATGACCAGCACGGCACCGCGATCGTTACTGCGGCCGGCATGATCAACGCCTTGGAAATCGCTGGCAAAACTCTGGCTGACGCACAGATCGTCTGCCTGGGCGCTGGCGCTGCGGCCATCTCCTGCATGAAGTTGCTGGTGAGCATGGGCGCCAAGCTGGAAAACATCTTCATGGTCGACAGCAAAGGCGTGGTCCAGTCCGAGCGTACTGACTTGAACCAATACAAGGCGATGTTTGCCCACGCGACCGACAAGCGCACCCTGGCTGACGCCCTCGACGGTGCAGACGTGTTCGTCGGCCTGTCCGGCCCGAACCTGCTGAGCGCTGAAGGCCTCAAATCCATGGCGGCCAACCCGATCGTGTTCGCCTGCTCCAACCCTGATCCAGAAATCTCTCCGGAACTGGCTCACGCCACCCGTAGCGACGTGATCATGGCGACCGGCCGTTCGGACTACCCGAACCAGGTCAACAACGTACTGGGCTTCCCGTTCATCTTCCGTGGTGCCCTGGACGTTCGCGCCAAGCGCATCAACGAAGAGATGAAAGTGGCTGCCGCCAACGCCCTGCGTGAACTGGCCAAGCTGCCGGTCCCTCAGGAAGTGTGCGACGCCTACGGCGGTATCAAGCTGGAATTCGGTCGTGAGTACATCATTCCGAAACCAATGGACAAGCGCCTGATCACCCTGATCTCCGATGCCGTGGCCAAAGCCGCTATCGAGACCGGCGTTGCTACCCTGCCGTATCCGAAGCACTACCCGCTGCAAAGCGTGGATGATGTGTTCAACGGCTAAGCCGTTGTAGCGCACCCACAAAAAAGCCCCGGCTCTCGCGAGTCGGGGCTTTTTTGTGGCGGATCTCTTTGTGCAGGGCAGGCTTGCTGTGGTGAGCAGGCCTTTGTGCTGAGTGGGCTTGTTGTGGTGAGCGGGCTTGCCCCGCGCTGGGCTGCGAAGCAGCCCTAAAACCTGCCAACGCGTTTTAACTGGATGAATGCGATACCTGCATTAGGTCCGCTTCGCGCCCCAGCGCGGGGCAAGCCCGCTCACCACAAAAGCCCGTTCACCACGATAAGCCCTGGTTCCAACCTCAGAACAGATCGATCGGCGCCGCTTCATCCGCCGGCAGCGGGCTGCCCGGCGCAACACCATTGCCCAGCTCGTTGACCGACGGCGGCGTGTCTTCGCTCTTGAACAGTTCGAAGTACGCATTCGGCGTGCTTGGCGAGGCTGCGCGGCCACTCACCGGGTCGATACGCAAGCTAAGGATGCCTTCAGGCTCCGGCTGGGTGTGCGGCGGCTTGTCCTTCAGTGCCGCGCCCATGTAGCTCATCCAGATCGGCAGCGCGACAGTGCCACCAAACTCGCGGCGACCCAGGCTTTCCGGCTGGTCATAGCCGGTCCACACGGTGGTCACGTAATCGGCGTTGTAGCCGGAGAACCAGGCATCCTTGGATTCGTTGGTGGTACCGGTCTTGCCCGCAATATCCGGACGGCCCAGGGCCAGGGCGCGGCGGCCGGTGCCCTTCTTGATCACGTCTTCCAGGATGCTGTTGAGGATGTAGGTGGTACGGCCATCCACGATGCGCTCGGCCACGGCGGGCGCCTGCGGTTCGGTTGCGGCAGCGTTGCCGGCAGGTGCGGCGCCTGGAGTCGGCTCAATGGTGATGCCGCCATTGCTCGGAGCCGCCAGTCCATCCGTCGCCGCCACGCCGTTGACCACATCACCCGGCACTCGCGGCGGGTTGGCGGTGAACAGGGTGTCGCCGTTACGGCTTTCAATCTTGTCGATCAGGTACGGCGCGATCTTGTAGCCGCCGTTGGCAAAGGTGCTCCAGCCGGTGGCGATTTCCATCGGTGTGAGGGTCGCGGTGCCCAGGGCCAGGGACAGGTTTGGCGGCAGGTCCGACTTGTTGAAGCCAAAGCGAGTCATGTAGTCGATGGTCTTGCCGACGCCCATGGCCTGCAGCAAGCGGATCGATACCAGGTTACGCGACTTGTACAGCGCCTCGCGGATACGGATCGGGCCGAGGAAGGTGTTGGTGTCGTTCTTCGGGCGCCACACCTTGTCCAGGTACTCGTCGACAAACACGATCGGCGCATCGTTGACCAGGCTGGCGGCGGTGTAGCCGTTATCCAAGGCAGCGCTGTAGATGAACGGCTTGAAGCTCGAACCCGGCTGGCGCTTGGCCTGGGTGGCGCGGTTGTAATTGCTCTGCTCAAAGGCGAAGCCGCCGACCAGCGCGCGGATCGCACCGTTCTGCGGGTCCAGGGACACCAGGGCGCCTTGGGCCAGCGGCACTTGGCTGAACTTGAGGCTGTCGTCCTTCTGGCGTTGCACGCGGATCAAATCACCCACCTGGGCCACGTCAGACGGCTGCTTGGGCAGCGCGCCCATGCTGTTGGTGTTCAGGAACGGGCGTGCCCATTTCATGCTGTCCCATGCCACATGGGCTTCGCCGGTGCGGGTCAGCACCTGCACGCCATCTTTCTTCACCTGGGTGACGATGGCCGGCTCAAGGCCACTGATTGCGCGTTGCTTGCCCAGCTCGGTGGCCCAGGCGCTCAGGGTCTTGCCCGGCAGGCGCGACTCAGGGCCGCGGTAGCCGTGGCGCTGGTCGTAGGTGATCAGGCCGGAGTGCACCGAGTCATTGGCGATTTCCTGCAGGTTGCTCGGCACCGTGGTGGTCACCCGGAAACCTTCGGTATAGGCCTCGCTGCCATAGCGGCCGACCATCTCGGCGCGCGCCATTTCGGCGATATAAGGCGCGTTCACCTCCGGCGTCGGCACGTGGTAGCTGGCGTTCAGCGGTTCGGCGATGGCGCTTTCGTAAGCAGCCTGGTCGATCTTGCCCAGCTTGTACATGCGGCCCAGGATCCAGTCGCGACGTTCTTTGCTGCGCGCCGGGTTGGCCAGTGGGTTGAAGCGTGAAGGGGCTTTGGGCAGGCCGGCAATCATGGCCATCTGCGCCAGGCTGGCGTCACGGATGGACTTGCCGTAGTAGACCTGGGACGCCGCCTCGATCCCGTAGGCACGGTTGCCCAGGTAGATCTTGTTGACGTACAGCTCAAGGATCTCGTCCTTGGTCAGCTGGCGTTCGATCTGCAGCGCCAGGAGGATCTCGGTGGCTTTACGCGAAAAGCTGCGCTCACTGGTGAGGAAGAAGTTCTTCGCCACCTGCATGGTGATGGTGCTGCCGCCGGACTGAATGTGTCCGCTTTTTACCAGTTGTGTCGCCGCACGCACCAGGCTGCTGGGGTCGACGCCATAGTGGTTGGCAAAATTATCGTCTTCGGCCGACAGCAGGGCGCTGATGAAATTGGGCGGAATATCGGCAAAACGGATCGGTGTGCGGCGCATTTCGCCGAACTCCGCGATCAGTTTTTCATCGCTGCTGTAGACCCGCAAAGGAATCTGCAACTGGATACTTCTGAGGGCCTCTACGGAGGGCAAACCCGGACTAAGGTAGAGGTAGGCCCCGCTGAGCACGAGCAGCAGCCCGCAAACGATGGCGACAATGGAGTACCCGAAAAACTTCAGCAGACGAATCAAGGCTTTTGGATTTCCAGAGAAAAGAATGAGTTAGGCGTCGGGGCATGCATGGCAAACGATGGATCGACCCGAGCAGCAGATAAAAAGCGGAAAAAAACGCTGGGCATTAAAGCATTTTTCGACTTGGGACGTCATTCGCACCTGTTCAACAAGTCGACCGAATGCATGGCGCCCAGCGGCAATCAGGCGGTATGACAGGCAAAGCTTTAGGGAGTTTTATGGGAAAGGGATTTTTCACGGGAAAAGCCGGCACCTTGCTGGGTGTCGACATCAATGACACGGCCATCCGCTTGATCGAGCTGGGCCGTTCACCTTCAGGCTACAACGTTCAAGGCTACGTCACACAGGCACTGCCGGCGCAGGCGGTAGTCGACGGCACACTTCTTGATCTCGACGGCATAGGGCGCGCCCTGCGCAGTGCGTGGTCGCGGTTGTCGACATCGGTTCGTGGTGCTGTCGCCGCTGTGTCCGGGCCCTCAGTGATCACACGAATGATCGAGATGGACGCTGGGCTCTCAGATGATGAGATGACCTGGATGATCCAGATGGAGGCAGACCAGTACATTCCCTATCCGCTGGATGACGTCGCTATCGACTTTCAAGTGCGCGGGCCAACGGCCCTGGATCCGAATCGGGTCGAGGTATTGCTGGCCGCATGCTTGAAGGAGCACGTAGAAGCCCGCGAGGCAGTTTTGGCCCTGGCGGGGTTGGTGCCGAAGGTGATCGATATCGAAGCGTTTGCATTGGCGCGCGCTTGCCGTCAGGATTTCGCCAGCTTCACGCCGAGCCATCGCGTCGATGGTGCACAATGGGCCGTGGATGCCCAGGGGATGGGAATTGCTTGCGGGTTGGCCCTGAGGAGTTTCGCTTGAAGACACGAATCAACCTACTGCCTTGGCGTCAGGCGCTGGCAGAGCGGCGACGCAAGTATCTACTGGCGTGCTTGCTGGTGTTCGCCTGTGCCGCGCTCGCGGCCGTGTGGCTGGCGGACCAGGTGATCGACCAGGCCATCGATCGTCAAGTAACCCGCAATGACCATCTGGGCAAGGAGGTCGTCGGCCTGGATTCACGTATCAAGACCATTGATGATCTGCAGGAGCAAAGCCAGCAACTGGCGCAACGCATGAAGGTCGTGCAGGACCTGCATGATGCCCGCTCGCCAGGTGCGCAACTATTGGACCAACTGGCACGGGCGGTACCCGACGGCGTGCACCTGCATGAAGTGGTGGCCAAGGGCGATACGGTGAGTATCAGCGGCAGCGCTGAGTCCAGCCAGGACATCGCCCAATTGATGCGCCGCCTGGAAGCGGCGGAAGGTGCCCATTCCACGCGGTTGCAACATGTGCGAACGGATGGCGCGCGCGGCAACAATGAATTCCAGCTGATGGTGCGTCAGGGAGAGTCCTCCGAGGCTCAACCTTGAGCCTGCCAAGGCTCAATCTTTCCGCACTCACTCACAACGCCGCAAAATGGCCCCTACCTGGCAAGGCCCTGTTGGGCTGTGCGCTGGCGGGCGTGGTGTTTGTGGTGGGCGACCTTGTGTACCTGAGCCCCTCGCGGGAACGGTTGCTCCAGGTCGAGGCGCGGGAAGTGGCCCTGAAACAGCAAATCGCACAAAAGACTTGCCTGGCCGCCAGCCTTGAAGCGCGCGCGCAGCAGCTCCAACGGATGCAAGCGAAGGTCGATGAGCTTTTGCAGGCGTTGCCTGGCGAGTCCGAAATGCCTGGTTTATTGGAAGATATCGCGCGTCTGGCGTTGGCCAACGGGTTGCTGGTCGAGAGCGTCACGCCGTTGGATGAGCAGTCTCAGCCGTTCTTTCACGAGCAGCCTGTGCAAATCGGCGTCGCGGGGGCTTACCACGACCTGGCAATGTTCCTGACGGGCTTGGGTGGCTTGTCGCGAATCGCTACGGTGCACGATCTGGCCCTGCGACGTGATGGCAGGCTGTTGCGCCTCGACCTGCTGGCCAAGACTTACTGGCATGCGCAGGGTGGTGGGGAGCTTGTACAGCGACAGCTCTTTGTCTACGACTCGTCCGGGTTGCGTGATCCATTTCAACTGCTCGCGGTGCAGGTCGACCCTCTGAAAGGGCTACTGGTCCGGGCGCCGGACCTTGCCCGGCCACGTGGCGCGCTGGAAAGCCTTGCGGTGGACCAGTTTGAAATGGTCGGCACGCTGTCCCGTGGGGTGCAGGTTTTTGCCTTGCTACGTGCGGCCTCCAAGGTGCACCGCCTGGCGGTCGGGGACTACCTGGGGCCGGACCATGGGCGGGTCACGGCCATCCATGAGCGCGCTATAGAACTGGTCGAACTGTTTCCCGATGGTCAGGGGGCATGGCTGGAGCGCCCGCGAACCTTGTTGTTAAACATCAACTCATAACGGAATCAAACAATGAAAAGGACTTTCTCGTCCTTCGGTGTGGCGCTATGGATAGCGTTCACGGCACCGATGGCTGCTGCTGTGCCCAATCGTGTGGATCTGATCCACTTGCCGCCTCCCGGCGTCGCCACACTGAGCGCCTACACAGGCGACAAGCTGACCCTCAACTTCCAGAGCATCGAGTTGCGCACGGCGTTGCAACAAATTGCTGATGTGGCGGGCCTCAATCTGGTTGCCAGTGACGACGTACAAGGCTCGATCACCCTGCGTCTCAAGGAGGTGCCCTGGGACCAGGCGCTGGACCTGGTGCTGCAAGCCAAGGGCCTGGACAAGCGGGTGAAGGCCGGTGTGTTGCTGGTGGCGCCGGCCGAGGAGCTGGCTGCGCGTGAACTGCTCACGCTGGAATCGCGCAAGCAGATGGCCGAATTGGCACCGTTGCGCCGGGAACTGCTGCAAGTCAATTACGCCAAGGCGGCGGACCTGGCCAAGTTGTTCCAGTCGGTCACCGGCCTTGAGGGTGTGACCGATGAGCGGGGTTCGGTGGCGGTGGATGATCGCACCAACAACATCATCGCCTACCAGACCGTTGAGCGGCTGGAGGAGCTGCGCCGGATCGTGGCGCAGCTGGATATTCCGGTACGCCAGGTGATGATCGAGGCGCGGATTGTCGAGGCCAATGTCGATTACGACAAAAGCCTGGGCGCGCGTTGGGGTGGGCGGCTCAATCGGGGCAACTGGGGCGCGGGGGGCATTCCGAAACCTCAGCCTGAAGGCGCCGAACCGCCGGAAAACCCACCCAGTTCACCCTTTGTGGACTTGGGATCACTCACCGGTACCTCGGGCCTGGGCATCGCCTTTATCACCGATAACCTGCTGCTGGACCTGGAGCTCACCGCCATGGAGAAAACCGGTAACGGCGAAATCGTCTCGCAACCCAAGGTGGTCACGTCCGACAAGGAAACCGCACGCATCCTCAAGGGCACCGAGATTCCTTATCAGGAATCCAGCTCCAGTGGTGCCACGTCGGTTTCATTCAAGGAGGCCTCGCTGTCGCTGGAAGTCACCCCGCAAATCACCCCGGATGACCGCGTGATCATGGAGGTCAAGGTCACCAAGGATGAGCCCGACTACCTGAACAAACTCAACGACGTGCCGCCGATCAAGAAGAACGAGGTCAACGCCAAGGTGTTGGTCAGGGATGGTGAGACCATCGTCATCGGCGGGGTTTTCTCCAATACCCAAAGCAAAGTGGTAGATAAAGTGCCATTTTTAGGCGATGTGCCGTATCTTGGCCGCCTTTTCCGGCGCGATGTGCTGGCGGAGAAAAAATCCGAGCTGCTGGTATTCCTGACTCCGCGTATTATGAATAACCAGGCGATTGCTGTGAGTCGTTGATTCTGTGCGAAATTTGATTCTTGTAGGACCGATGGGGGCTGGAAAAAGCACCATCGGCCGTTTGCTGGCCAAAGAGCTGCGCCTGCCGTTCAAAGATTCCGACAAGGAAATTGAATTGCGCACGGGTGCCAATATCCCATGGATCTTCGATAAGGAAGGCGAACTGGGCTTTCGTGACCGCGAGCAGGCGATGATCGCCGAGCTGTGCGGCTGCGATGGCGTGGTATTGGCGACAGGCGGCGGCGCAGTGATGCGTGATGAAAACCGCCGCGCGTTGCATGCCGGTGGTCGGGTGGTCTATCTGCATGCCTCGGTCGAGCAGCAGGTGGGCCGCACCGCCCGCGATCGCAATCGCCCGTTGCTGCGCACAGCCAACCCGGAGAAAACCCTGCGGGACCTGCTCACGCTGCGCGATCCGCTGTATCGGGAAATCGCCGATCTGGTGGTAGAAACCGATGAGCGGCCACCGCGGATGGTGGTTCTCGACATTCTTGAGCGCCTGCATCGGCTGCCACCCCGTTAAAGCCAGGCTCGAAATGCGCTATTCTCGGCGGCGCGCTATCACCCTGTGGGGTGTGGCGTAGAGCCATCAGGTGACGTCAGAACGTGATGTCATCGGTCGTCACTCCATCTCTAACGCGGGGACACATGCAGACACTTAAGGTCGATCTAGGCGAGCGCAGCTACCCGATCCATATTGGCGAAGGTCTGTTGGACCAGCCCGAGTTGCTCGCACCGCATATTGCCGGGCGGCAAGTGGCGATCATCTCCAACGAAACGGTCGCGCCGCTGTATCTTGAGCGTCTGAGCCGCAGTCTGTCGGCTTATTCGGTGATCTCCGTGATCCTGCCCGACGGCGAAGCCCACAAGAACTGGGAAACCTTGCAACTGATCTTTGATGGCCTGCTGACCGCACGTCATGACCGCCGCACCACCGTGATCGCCTTGGGCGGCGGTGTGATCGGCGACATGGCCGGCTTTGCAGCGGCCTGCTACCAGCGTGGCGTGGACTTTATCCAAGTGCCGACCACCTTGCTTTCCCAGGTCGATTCGTCGGTGGGCGGCAAGACCGGCATCAACCACCCGCTGGGCAAGAACATGGTGGGCGCGTTCTACCAGCCTCAAGCCGTGCTGATCGACACTGCGACCCTCAACACCTTGCCGCCGCGCGAGCTGTCGGCGGGCCTGGCGGAAGTCATCAAATACGGGTTGATCTGCGACGAGCCGTTCCTGACCTGGCTGGAAGAACACGTGGATGCCCTGCGCAACCTTGACCAGGCGGCACTCACCGAAGCGATTTCGCGCTCCTGCGCCGCCAAGGCGCTGGTGGTGAATGCCGACGAACGGGAGTCCGGTGTACGGGCTACCCTGAACCTGGGTCACACCTTCGGCCATGCGATCGAAACCCACATGGGCTATGGTGTGTGGTTGCATGGGGAGGCCGTAGCGGCTGGCACGGTGATGGCACTGGAGATGTCGCAGCGCCTGGGCTGGATCAGCGCCCAGGAGCGTGATCGTGGCATCCGCTTGTTCCAGCGCGCCGGTTTGCCGGTCATTCCGCCGGATGAGATGACCGAGGCGGATTTCCTCGAACATATGGCAATAGACAAGAAAGTGATCGACGGTCGACTGCGACTGGTGCTGCTGCGCCATATGGGTGAAGCGGTGGTGACCGACGATTATCCGAAAGAGATTTTACAGGCCACGCTGGGAGCGGATTACCGCGCCCTGGCCCAGCTTAAAGGTTAATAAGATCCCGATGACTAGTTTGCATGCCGACGAGGCGTTCCTCGGCCATTACCAGTTAAGCCACGACCCTTTTGCTCCACGGGTGCCTGGCTTCAAATTTTTCCCGGCCCAGCGCAAGCCTGTGCTTGGCCAACTGCACCACCTCGCGCGCTACAGCCAACTGCTGCTGGTCGTGACCGGTCCGCTGGGCAGCGGCAAGACCTTGCTGCGCCAGGCCCTGGTGGCCAGCACCAACAAGCAGTCGGTACAGAGTGTGGTGGTATCGGCCCGTGGTGCCGGTGATGCTGCAGGCGTGTTGCGCCAGGTCGCCCAGGCGCTGGACGTGGCCACTGCCGAGCCGAATGCGATCCTCAAGCAAGTGGTGCAACTGGGCCTGACCGGCCAGGAAGTCTACCTGCTGGTGGATGACGCTGAGCAGCTTGACGAATCCGCCCTGGAAGCGCTGCTGGCGCTGGCAGCCGGTACGCCGGAAGGTCGCCCTCATGTGTTCCTGTTTGGTGAGTCGTCGCTGATCGCCGAGCTCGAGCAGATCAGCGGTGACCAGGAGCTGTTCCACGTCATCGAGCTGCAGCCGTACGAAGAGGAAGAAACCCGCGAATACCTGGCTCAACGCCTTGAGGGCGCAGGGGCCGGTATCGAACTTTTCTCCGCTCAGCAGATCTCTGATATTCACGAAAGCTCCGACGGCTGGCCTGGCACCATCAACCAGGTTGCCCGCGATGCCATGATCGAAGCCATGATTGCCAGCCGCACTGCGGTCAAGCGTCCAAAGATGGGGTTCACTATGCCTAAGAAACACGTATTGGCTATTTCCGCCGTTGTCGTGGTCGCTGTTGCCGCCGCCTGGTTGATCCCAGGCCGCAGCAAGGCACCGACGACTGCCGGCGCGCCAACCGAACAGGCGCAGTTGCCACTGGGCAAACCCACGCCAAACGTCGAATTCGCCAACTCCGGCCAACCGACCAATCTGCCGATGGTCGGCCAACCGGTGATGCGTGGTCCGCTTGCCGAAGAAGCCGGTGGCATCTCCGAAGGCGACGACGGCGTGCCGGTGGAAGGCTCCAGCGCCACTCCACCAACCGTGACCACCACTGCGCCGCCTGCGGGCGTGCCAGCCGGTCAGCCGGCTGCGGTTGCCAAGCCGACCCCGACCCCGGCGCCGACCGTTGCCACCGCCAAACCTGCGCCTGCGCCTGTGACCAAGCCGGTCGCGCCTGCGCCAGTCGCCAAGCCAGCCCCGGCTCCGGCTGCCAAGCCTGCTGAAAAGCCGGCCGCCACCGTTGCCAAAGCCGGCGCCGCTGGCAGCAGCTGGTACGCCAGCCAGCCGACCGGCAACTTCGTGGTGCAGATTCTCGGCACCAGCTCCGAAGCCAACGCCCAGGCGTTCGTGAAAGAGCAGGGCGGCGAGTACCGTTATTTCAAGAAAGTGCTCAACGGCAAGCCTCTCTACGTGATCACCTACGGCAACTTCTCCAGCCGTGCAGCCGCCGATTCTGCGATCAAAACCTTGCCAGCGAAGGTCCAGGCTGGTAAACCTTGGCCTCGCACTGTTGCCAGCGTTCAACAAGAACTCGCAACAACTCGCTGAAGATCCGGCGGCCTTACCCAGGCCGCCCTCCCGGCACCTCAAAAAATAACCGCAAGTGCGTGCAGTCTCTAGAGACCGCGCGCTTTGTGGTGTCTGCGTCACAGTAGCTTTTGAGTCGTAGCGGTCAGAATTAAAAAAGTTTTGACTAGCACAGCATATCGCTTTAAACCTTTCATAAATGCGACATAGATTTGCGACATTTCGTCGCTAAATTTGTGAGCGTCTGTGTCGGTGTGTACAATGACCTCCCTTTTGCCCCCGCTAAGCCGGCGTACGTTCGGCGTGGAAGGTAACCGGTTGAATTGAAAAGAAATTTGCCTCGATATAAGAGGCAGCCTGGTGAGAAAGTGTCTATGAAAGCAGGTCTGTACCAACCCGATGAATTCAAGGATAACTGCGGTTTCGGCCTGATAGCCCATATGCAGGGCGAACCCAGTCATACCCTTTTGCAAACGGCCATCGAGGCCCTGACCTGCATGACCCACCGCGGTGGGATCAACGCCGACGGCAAGACCGGTGACGGTTGCGGCTTGCTGATTCAAAAGCCCGACCAGTTCCTGCGCGCTGTCGCAAAAGAGCAATTTGCGGTCGACCTGCCCAAGCAGTACGCCGTGGGCATGGTGTTTTTTAACCAGGACCCGGTCAAAGCCGAAGCCGCTCGCGAGAACATGAACCGCGAGATCCTGGCCGCCGGCCTGCAACTTGTCGGCTGGCGCAAAGTGCCGATCGACACCAGCGTACTTGGCCGCCTGGCCAACGAGCGCCTGCCGCAGATCGAGCAAGTGTTCATCGCAGGCGAGGGCCTGAGCGACCAGGACATGGCGATCAAGCTGTTCACCTCGCGTCGTCGTTCGTCGGTTTCCAATGCTGCCGACACCGACCACTACATCTGCAGCTTTTCCCACAAGACCATCATTTATAAAGGCCTGATGATGCCGGCGGACCTCACCGCCTTCTATCCAGACCTGAGCGATGAGCGCCTGCAAACCGCAATCTGCGTGTTCCACCAGCGCTTCTCCACCAACACCCTGCCGAAATGGCCGCTGGCCCAGCCATTCCGCTTCCTCGCCCACAACGGCGAGATCAACACCATCACTGGCAACCGCAACTGGGCCGTGGCCCGTCGCACCAAGTTCGCCAACGACTTGATGGACCTGGAAGAGCTCGGCCCGCTGGTCAACCGTGTGGGTTCCGACTCTTCCAGCATGGACAACATGCTCGAACTGATGGTCACCGGCGGCATCGACCTGTTCCGTGGCGTGCGCATGATCATTCCGCCAGCGTGGCAGAACGTCGAAACCATGGACCCGGATCTGCGTGCGTTCTACGAGTACAACTCGATGCACATGGAGCCGTGGGACGGCCCGGCCGGCGTGGTCATGACTGACGGTCGCTACGCTGTATGCCTGCTCGACCGTAACGGTCTGCGCCCGGCGCGTTGGGTCACCACCACCAATGGCTTCATCACCCTCGCGTCGGAAATCGGCGTGTGGAACTACAAGCCCGAAGACGTGATTGCCAAAGGTCGTGTCGGTCCTGGCCAGATCCTCGCCGTCGACACCGAAACCGGGCAGATCCTCGACACCGACGCCATCGACAACCGCTTGAAGTCACGTCACCCGTACAAGCAATGGCTGCGCAAGAACGCCCTGCGCATCCAGGCGACCATGGAAGACAACGACCACGGTTCGGCGTTCTACGACGTCGACCAGCTCAAGCAATACATGAAGATGTACCAGGTCACGTTCGAAGAGCGCGACCAGGTGCTGCGTCCGCTCGGCGAGCAAGGCTACGAGGCGGTCGGTTCCATGGGCGATGACACGCCGATGGCCGTGCTGTCCCAGCGCGTGCGCACGCCGTACGACTACTTCCGCCAGCAGTTCGCCCAGGTGACCAACCCACCGATCGACCCGCTGCGCGAAGCCATCGTGATGTCCCTGGAAGTGTGCCTCGGTGCCGAGCGCAACATCTTCCAGGAATCGCCTGAGCACGCCTCCCGCGTGATCCTCAGCTCGCCGGTCATTTCCCCGGCCAAGTGGCGCTCGTTGATGACCCTGGATCGCCCAGGCTTCGACCGCCAGATCATCGACCTGAACTACGACGAGAGCCTCGGCCTTGAAGCCGCTGTGCGCAACGTCGCCGACCAGGCCGAAGAAGCCGTGCGCGCCGGTCGCACCCAGATCGTGCTGACCGACCGTCACATCGCGCCTGGCAAGCTGCCGATCCACGCTTCGCTGGCCACCGGCGCAGTGCATCACCGCCTGACCGAAAAAGGCCTGCGCTGCGACTCCAACATCCTCGTGGAAACCGCCACCGCCCGCGACCCGCATCACTTTGCGGTGCTGATCGGTTTCGGCGCCTCGGCGGTGTACCCGTTCCTCGCATACGAAGTGCTGGGCGACCTGATCCGCACCGGTGAAGTGCTGGGCGACCTCTATGAGGTGTTCAAGAACTACCGTAAAGGCATCACCAAGGGTCTGTTGAAGATCCTGTCGAAGATGGGTATTTCCACCGTCACCTCGTACCGCGGCGCACAGTTGTTCGAAGCCATCGGTCTGTCCGAAGAGGTGTGCGACCTGAGCTTCCGTGGCGTGCCAAGCCGTATCAAGGGCGCGCGTTTCGTCGACATCGAAGCCGAGCAGAAAGCCCTGGCAGCCGAAGCCTGGAGTGCGCGCAAGCCAATCCAGCAAGGCGGCCTGCTCAAGTTCGTGCACGGTGGCGAATACCACGCGTACAACCCGGACGTGGTCAGCACCCTGCAAGCCGCCGTGCAGCAGGGCGACTACGCCAAGTTCAAGGAATACACCTCGCTGGTGGACAACCGCCCGGTGTCGATGATCCGCGACCTGTTCAAGGTGAAGACCCTGGACACGGCGTTGGACATCAGCGAAATCGAGCCGCTGGAGTCGATCCTCAAGCGCTTCGACTCCGCCGGTATTTCCCTGGGCGCCTTGTCGCCTGAGGCTCACGAAGCCCTGGCCGAAGCCATGAACCGCCTGGGTGCGCGTTCCAACTCCGGCGAAGGCGGTGAAGACCCGGCGCGCTACGGCACCATCAAGAGCTCGAAAATCAAGCAGGTGGCGACGGGCCGTTTCGGTGTAACCCCGGAATACCTGGTCAACGCCGAAGTGCTGCAGATCAAGGTGGCCCAGGGCGCCAAGCCCGGTGAGGGCGGCCAACTGCCAGGTGGTAAGGTCAATGGTTTGATCGCCAAGCTGCGTTACGCAGTGCCGGGCGTCACGCTGATTTCGCCACCGCCGCACCACGACATCTACTCGATTGAAGACTTGTCGCAGCTGATTTTCGACCTGAAACAAGTCAACCCGCAGGCGCTGGTCTCGGTGAAACTGGTAGCAGAAGCCGGCGTGGGCACCATCGCCGCCGGTGTGGCCAAGGCCTATGCCGACCTGATCACCATCTCCGGCTATGACGGTGGCACCGGCGCTTCGCCGCTGACCTCCATCAAGTACGCGGGCGCACCGTGGGAGCTCGGCCTGGCCGAGACCCACCAGACCCTGCGTGGCAACGACCTGCGCGGCAAAGTACGGGTGCAGACCGACGGCGGCCTGAAAACCGGCCTCGATGTGATCAAGGCCGCGATCCTCGGCGCCGAAAGTTTCGGCTTCGGCACCGCGCCAATGATCGCCCTGGGCTGCAAATACCTGCGCATCTGCCACCTGAACAACTGCGCCACCGGCGTCGCCACTCAGAACGAGAAGCTGCGCAAAGATCACTACATCGGCACCGTCGACATGGTGGTGAACTTCTTCACCTACGTCGCCGAAGAAACCCGTGAGTGGCTGGCCAAGCTGGGCGTGCGTTCTCTTGAAGAGCTGATCGGTCGCACCGACCTGTTGGAAATCCTCGAAGGACAGACCGCCAAGCAACATCACTTGGACCTGACGCCGCTGTTGGGCAGCGATCACATTCCGGCCGACAAACCGCAGTTCTGCGGCGTCGAGCGCAACCCGCCCTTCGACAAAGGCCTGCTGGCCGAGAAGATGGTGAAAATCGCCGGTTCGTCGATCAACGATGCCAGCGGTGGCGAATTCGCCCTGGATATCTGCAACTGCGACCGTTCGATTGGCGCCCGCATCTCCGGCGAAATCGCGCGCAAGCACGGCAACCAAGGCATGGCGAAAGCGCCAATCACCTTCCGCTTCAAGGGCACTGCGGGCCAGAGCTTCGGCGTGTGGAACGCTGGTGGCCTGCACATGTACCTGGAAGGCGACGCCAACGACTACGTGGGCAAGGGCATGACCGGCGGCAAGCTGGTGATCGTTCCGCCTAAAGGCAGCGTCTACAAGACCCAGGACAGTGCCATCATCGGCAACACCTGCTTGTACGGCGCCACCGGTGGCAAGCTGTTCGCCGCCGGTACTGCCGGTGAGCGTTTCGCCGTGCGCAACTCCGGTGCCCACACCGTGGTGGAAGGCACTGGCGATCACTGCTGTGAGTACATGACCGGGGGCTTTGTCGCGGTACTGGGCAAGACCGGTTACAACTTCGGTTCGGGCATGACCGGCGGTTTCGCCTACGTGCTCGACCAGGACAACACCTTTGTCGACAAGGTCAACCATGAGTTGGTCGAGATCCAGCGGATCAGCGGCGAAGCCATGGAGTCCTACCGGAACCACTTGCAGCACGTGCTGGACGAGTACGTCGAGGAGACCGGCAGCGAATGGGGTCGTAACCTCGCCGAAAACCTCGATGATTACCTGCGTCGTTTCTGGCTGGTCAAGCCCAAGGCTGCCAACCTGAAATCGTTGCTTTCCAGCATCCGTGCCAACCCGCAGTGATATGCGCCTGAAGAGTTTGATGAGGTTTTAACATGGCTGAACGTCTGAATAACGACTTCCAGTTCATCGATGTCGGGCGCAAAGATCCGAAGAAGAAACTGTTGCGTCAACGCAAGAAAGAGTTCGTGGAAATCTACGAACCCTTCAAACCCCAGCACTCGGCCGACCAGGCCCACCGTTGCCTGGGGTGCGGTAACCCGTATTGCGAATGGAAGTGCCCGGTGCACAACTTCATTCCCAACTGGCTGAAGCTGGTAGCCGAGGGCAACATCCTCGCCGCCGCCGAACTGTCGCACCAGACCAACACCCTGCCGGAAGTGTGCGGCCGGGTGTGCCCGCAAGACCGTCTGTGCGAGGGTGCCTGCACCCTTAACGACGGCTTTGGCGCGGTGACCATCGGTTCGGTGGAGAAGTACATCACTGACACCGCGTTCGCCATGGGCTGGCGTCCCGACATGTCCAAGGTCAAGCCGACTGGCAAGCGCGTCGCCATCATCGGCGCCGGTCCTGCCGGCCTGGGCTGCGCCGACGTATTGGTGCGCGGCGGCGTGACCCCGGTGGTGTTCGACAAGAACCCGGAAATCGGCGGCCTGCTGACCTTCGGTATCCCCGAGTTCAAGCTGGAAAAGACCGTCCTGAGCAACCGTCGTGAAGTGTTCACCGGCATGGGCATCGAGTTCCGCCTGAACACCGAGATCGGCAAAGACGTGACCATGGAGCAACTGCTCGAAGAATACGATGCCGTGTTCATGGGCATGGGCACCTACACCTACATGAAGGGCGGTTTTGCCGGTGAGGATCTACCGGGCGTTTACGACGCGTTGGATTTCCTGATCGCCAACGTGAATCGCAACCTGGGCTTTGAAAAGTCGCCGGAAGATTTCGTCGACATGAAAGGCAAGAAGGTCGTGGTGCTGGGCGGTGGTGACACCGCGATGGACTGCAACCGCACCTCGATCCGCCAGGGCGCCAAATCGGTGACTTGTGCCTATCGTCGTGACGAAGCCAACATGCCCGGCTCGCGCAAAGAGGTGAAGAACGCCAAGGAAGAAGGTGTGAAATTCCTCTACAACCGCCAGCCGATTGCGATTGTCGGTGAAGACCGCGTCGAAGGCGTGAAGGTGGTCGAGACCCGTCTCGGCGAACCGGACGCCCGTGGTCGTCGCAGCCCCGAGCCGATCCCGGGTTCCGAAGAGATCATCCCGGCTGACGCCGTGGTCATCGCCTTCGGCTTCCGCCCAAGCCCGGCGCCGTGGTTCGAACAGTTCCAGATCCAGACCGACAGCCAGGGCCGCGTCGTGGCCCCGGAACAAGGCCAGTACAAGCATCAGACCAGCAACCCGAAGATCTTCGCCGGTGGCGACATGGTGCGCGGTTCCGACCTGGTGGTAACCGCGATCTTCGAAGGCCGCAATGCCGCCGAAGGCATCCTGGATTACCTGCAAGTCTGATCCCGATCCTGATCCTGGATTGGAATGGGATCAAACTGTGGGAGGGGGCTTGCCCCCGATAGCGGTGTATCAGTCAAAGATACTGGGACTGACACACTGCAATCGGGGGCAAGCCCCCTCCCACATTTGATTTGTAGCGCTTTCATGTCCGCGACAAATTGACCCGATAGACAAAAGGCACGGCGCATTCCGTGCCTTTTGCGTCTGGCTCTGAGAAAATGCCCGCACTTTTTTTGCGGATGCCGACATGACTGCCCTCAAGAACGACCGTTTCCTTCGTGCCCTGCTCAAGCAACCTGTGGACGTCACCCCTGTGTGGATGATGCGCCAAGCCGGTCGCTACCTGCCGGAATACCGCGCCAGTCGCGCCAACGCCGGCGACTTCATGAGCCTGTGCATGAACCCGGAGTTCGCCTGCGAAGTCACGATGCAGCCGCTGGACCGCTACCCACAACTGGACGCGGCTATCCTCTTCTCCGATATCCTCACCATCCCTGACGCCATGGGCCAAGGCCTGTACTTCGAGACCGGCGAAGGCCCGCGTTTCAAGAAAGTCGTCAGCACCCTGGCCGATATCGAAGCCTTGCCGATCCCCGACCCGCACAAAGACCTCGGCTACGTGATGGACGCCGTCAGCACCATCCGCCGCGAGCTTAACGGCCGCGTGCCGCTGATCGGCTTCTCCGGCAGCCCATGGACCCTGGCCACCTACATGGTCGAAGGCGGCTCGTCGAAAGACTTCCGCAAGACCAAGGCCATGCTCTACGACAACCCACAGGCCATGCACCTGCTGCTGGATAAGCTGGCGCAGTCGGTCACGTCCTACCTCAACGGCCAGATCATGGCCGGCGCGCAAGCCGTGCAGATCTTCGACACCTGGGGCGGCAACCTGTCGGCGGCGGCGTACCAGGAGTTCTCCCTGGCCTACATGCGCAAAATCGTCAGCGGCCTGATCCGCGAACACGAAGGCCGCAAAGTGCCGGTAATCATGTTCACCAAGGGTGGCGGCCTGTGGCTGGAAAGCATTGCCGACGCCGGTGCCGACGCCCTGGGCCTGGACTGGACCTGCGACATTGGCGAAGCTCGCCAGCGCGTGGGCAACCGCGTCGCGCTGCAAGGCAACATGGACCCGACCGTGCTGTACGCCAAGCCGGAAGCCATCCGCACCGAAGTTGGCCGCATCCTCGCCAGCTATGGCAAAGGCACTGGGCATGTGTTCAACCTCGGCCATGGCATCACCCCGGAAGTGAACCCGGAGCATGCCGGCGCGTTCCTGCGCGCGGTGCATGAGTTGTCGGCGCAGTATCACGAATAACACGCAAAACAAATGTGGGAGGGGGCTTGCGCCCTCCCACATTAAAAGCCAGAGAAACTCAGGCCTTCGCTTGCACCAACGGCGGTAACTTCGCCAGCTTCAACGCCACCAGCAACGCGCCGATCAGCAGCGCCACGATAAACGCCCCGATCCCATTCCACCCGGCAAAGTGCCAGAAGAACCCGCCCGCCGTCCCGGCAATACTCGACCCTACGTAGTAGCAGAACAGGTACAGCGACGACGCTTGCCCCTTGGCTTTTACCGCGCGGCGGCCGATCCAGCTGCTGGCCACCGAGTGGGCGCCGAAGAAGCCGAAGGTGAAGATCAGCATGCCCGGCACCACCAGCCACAGGGGGGTGAACAGGGTCAGGGCCATGCCGGCCAGCATCAGCACGATGGTGCCCCACAGCACGCGACGGCGGCCGAGGCGGTCAGCCAGGGAGCCGATTTTCGCCGAGCTGTAGATGCCCGAGAGGTACACCAGCGACAGCAGGCCGACCACCGCTTGGCTGAGGTCGTAGGGATCGGCCAGCAGGCGATAGCCGATGTAGTTGAACATCGTCACGAACGCGCCCATCAGCAGGAACGCTTCGAGGAACAGCCAGGGCAGGCCTGCGTCCTTGAAGTGCATGACGAAGCCATCCACCAGGCTGCGCGGCTTGAGGCTCGTGGCGCGGAAGTTGCGCGATTCTGGGAGGATTTTCCAGAACACCGTGGCGGCGATCAGCGCCAGGGCGCCGATAATCAGCATGGCGGTGTGCCAACTGACGAAGTCGATCAACACGCCGATGATCAGCCGCCCGCTCATGCCGCCAATCGCGTTGCCGCCGATGTACAAGCCCATGGCCAGGCCGATGTGCTGCGGGTGGATTTCTTCGCTCAGGTAGGTCATGGCTACGGCGGCCAGGCCGCTGAGCGACAGGCCCACCAATGCACGCATCAGCAGGATGCCTTCCCAGGTCGGCATAAGGCCGCTGGCGATGGTCGCCAGCGCGGCGCAGAACAGCGCGGAGACCATCACCGGCTTGCGCCCCAGGCGGTCGGAAATCGGTCCGGTGACCAACAAACCGCACGCCAGCATCGCCGTGGCCACCGACAGGATCAGGCTGCTTTGCGCCGCATTGATGGAAAACTCATGGGACAGCGCCGGCATCATCGGCTGCACGCAATACAACAACGCAAAGGTGGCGAACCCGCCGGAGAACAGCGCCAGCACCGTGCGCATAAACATCGGCGTGCCTTTTTCGATGTACGCGTCATTGAGCTGGGCTACCACCTCATCCAGGGCGGTGGGCGGTACGTCTTGAGCGAGTGGAGCAACAGCAGCTTTCACGGGGACCTCGGGGAGGAAGAGCGTGCCAGGACAGGCAATGCAAAAAAGAATATAGCTCCCTAATGATTCTTTCCAATATATTGTTCGACCTGTTTGATAGCTTTAACGACCTAATGAGGCTCCCATGGAATTGCGTCACTTGCGGTACTTCATCGCCGTCGCCGAAGAACTGCATTTCGGCCGGGCCGCGCAGGTGCTGGGCATCTCGCAACCGCCGCTGAGCCAGCAGATCCAGGCGCTGGAGCAGGAAGTGGGGGCGCGGTTGTTTGAGCGTACCAATCGTCGGGTCGAACTGAGTGAAGCGGGGCGGTTGTTCCTGCAAGAGGCGCGATTGGTGTTGGCACAGGTCGACAAGGCGGCGGACGTAGCGCGTCGGGCGCAGTTGGGTGAGCTGGGCGAACTGAAGATTGGCTTCACCTCGTCGGCGCCGTTCAATTCCAGCATTCCCCAGGCGATCTTTGCGTTTCGTCAGGCGTTCCCGGCGGTGCATCTGAACCTGCAGGAGATGAGCAGCACCGAAGTGGCCGAGTCGCTGGTGGATGAGTCGATCCAAGTGGGCCTGATGCGGCCGCTGCCATTGCCGGATTCGCTGGGTGTGGTCGAGCTGATGCGTGAGCCGCTGGTAGCCGTGCTGAACGCCGGTCATCCGTTGGTGGAGGGCAGTGAGCGCGGCTTGCACCTGGCGCAATTGGCACAGGAACCGTTTGTGTTTTTCCCGCGCACTTACGGCAGCGGCCTCTATGCCCAGTTGCTCAACCTGGCGCGTGATGCCGGCTTCAGCCCGCACTTTGCCCAGGAGGCCGGGGAGGCGATGACCATCATCGGCCTAGTGGCGGCGGGCTTGGGCGTGTCGGTGCTGCCGGCGTCCTACCAGCGCATTCGGATCGATGGCGTGGTGTATCGCACGCTGCTGGATCAGGAGGCGATGACGGCGGTGTGGCTGGTGCAACGCAAGGGCGCGCAGACGCCGATGGCAGAGGCGTTTGTGGAGCTGTTGACGCGCAAGGTTGCCCAATAACGCTTTGTGGTGAGCGCGCTTGTTGTGGTGAGCGGGCTTGCCCCGCGCTGGGCTGCGCAGCGGCCCCAAAGATCTTGGGAGCGCTACGCACTCCAGCGCGGGACAAGCCCGCTCACCACAGAGGGGGTGTGCCTGACGCTGGTCTTACTTCGACGTCCCCGTCTGTTCAAACAACTGCGCCGCCGTCCCCGCCTCATTCACGCCATTGCTGCGCAACCCCGCCATGATGTCGCTGTCCAGATTGTTCACCCAACGGTTGTAGTTGCGATGGATCTTGCCGTCCTTGTAGCCCAGGTCGCGGCTGTCGCGGTAGGTGATGGCGTAGCTGTTGCGGGTGTAGCGGATGTCGATGGCTGCGTAATACTGGTTACGCACGTTGATCTCGGCCTGTACCAGTTGCGGGCTCA
This sequence comes from Pseudomonas sp. C 49-2, assembly GCF_003970195.1. NCBI lineage: Bacteria > Pseudomonadati > Pseudomonadota > Gammaproteobacteria > Pseudomonadales > Pseudomonadaceae > Pseudomonas > Pseudomonas sp. C 49-2. The sequence goes on along the minus strand of NZ_RXYG01000002.1, from coordinate 290,473 downwards.
GGCGTTGTACCGTCCACTCGCGTTTTTGCAGGGCGTTGACGATCACCGTTTTCATTTTTTCTTCGCTGACCTGGGTGTCGGCCGGCAGGTTGTGCTGGGTGTTGAGGATCGGTTTGCTGGTGCAACCGGCGGTGACCAACAGGGCCAGGGTGATCAGGGTGACGCGTAGCAAGGAAGACATTCCGTATTCTCCAATCGATTTGAAAGTCAGGACCAGCGGCGGAAGATCAGCGAGGTGTTGACGCCGCCAAAGGCAAAGTTGTTGTTCATCACGTAGTCGTGGTGCATCTCGCGGAATTCACCTTGCAGGTAATCCAGCTCGCCGCATTGCGGGTCGACCGAATCCAGGTTGAAGGTGTGCACGTATTGGTCGCGGTTCATCATCTCGATGCTGAACCACGACTCCAGCGCGCCGCACGCGCCCAAGGTGTGGCCGAGGAAGCTCTTTTGTGAGCTGATGGGCATGCGGCTGCCGAACAGGCTGCTGGTCGCCAGTGTTTCGGCGATATCGCCCTGGTCGGTGGCGGTGCCGTGACCGTTCACGTAGCCGATTGCAGATGGCTCAAGCCCGGCATCTTCCAGGGCCAGTTCCATCGCGCGGCGCATGGTTTTCTGCTCGGGGCGGGTAGTGTGCTGGCCGTCGGCGTTGCTGCCGAAGCCCACCAGCTCGGCGTGGATATGCGCACCGCGTGCCAACGCGTGTTCCAGTTCCTCCAACACCAGCATGCCGCCGCCTTCACCAATCACCAGACCGTCACGACCACTGTCATAGGGACGTGGACTGGTCTGAGGCGCATCGTTCTTGAGGCTGGTGGCGTAGAGCGCATCGAATACCATGGCCTCAGTGGGGCACAGCTCCTCGGCGCCGCCGGCGAGCATCAACGGCAGGCGGCCGAACTTGATTGCTTCATAGGCATAGCCGATGCCTTGGCTGCCGCTGGTGCAAGCGCTGGACGTGGGGATCAGCCGCCCGGTCAGGCCAAAGAAGATGCTGATATTCGCCGCCGTGGTGTGGGGCATCATGCGCACGTAGGAGTTGGCATTCAGCCCCTCCGCGACCGAGTTCAGCAGCATATTGCCGAACGCCTTGATCTCGTCGGTGCTGCCGGTGGACGAGCCACAGGCCACGCCCATGCGCCCGTCCTTGATTGACTCATCGCCGAGCAAGCCCGCGTCCTGCAACGCCTGCTCTGCCGCCCACACCGCAAGGCGCGACACCCGGCCCATGCTGCGCAGTTGTTTGCGCGTCCAGTGTGCGGGCACGACAAAATCGTCGATCGGCCCGGCCAGGCGCGTGTTCAGTTCGGTAAAGCGGTCCCACTCATCCATGCGCCGGATGCCGCTGCGGTTGGCGCGGAAGTTGGCGGCGATGGTTTCCCAATCGCTGCCCAGGGAGGTCATGCCGGCCATGCCGGTGACGACGACGCGTTTCATCAGCACAGGCCTCCATTCACGGCCAGGACCTGGCGCGTGATGTAGCCTGCCTCGGCCGACATCAGGAAATTCACCGCGCCGGCCACTTCTTCCGGCGTGCCCATGCGTTGCGCCGGGATCATCTTCATCAATTCTTCCACCGGCACGTTTTCATCCAGCATGGCGGTGTCGATCAAGCCCGGAGCGACGCAATTGACGGTGATCTTGCGCTTGCCCAGCTCGATTGCCAGGGCCTTGGCCGCGCCAATCAGGCCGGCTTTCGAGGCGCTGTAATTGACCTGGCCGCGGTTGCCGATCAGCCCGGAAACCGAGGTGATGCATACGATGCGGCCGGCCGCGCGACGACGAATCATCGGCATCATCACCGGGTGCAACACGTTGTAGAAACCGTCGAGGTTGGTGCGCATCACCACGTCCCAGTCGTCGTCCGACAAGGCCGGGAAGGCGCCGTCTCGGGTCAGGCCGGCGTTGAGCACCACGCCGTAATAGGCGCCGTGTTGCTCAACGTCAGCTTCGAGGATTTCCTTGCACGCAGCACGATCCGCCACATCGAATTGCAGCACCCGCGCCTTGCGGCCCAGGGCTTCAACCTCGGCCTGCACTGCATCGGCGTCGCTACGGCCACTGCGGCAATGCAGCACGATGTCATGCCCGGCCTGAGCCAGGCGCAGTGCGATGGCGCGGCCGATGCCACGGCTGGAGCCGGTGACCAGTACGGATTCAGTCATGGCGTTACGTCCTTCGATTCATCTAAATAGTTGGCCGCCTGGGGCGGTCGAAATACATTCAAGCGGGCGCTGGCCTGGATCCCGTCGCCGGTCAGGTGGCATTCGAACACACCCATGCCATTGTCGTCTTCCAAAGAGCGCAGGCCGTGGATCGCCAGCTCGGCGCCGACCGGGAAGTGTTCCACATTGCACTCGAACTTGCGTGTGCCGAGCAGGAAGCCCAGTTCCACCGCTTCACCTTTCTGGCGCGCGCGGCAACCGGCGTAGGCGGCGACGCTTTGCGCCATCAACTCGATGCCGACCCAGGCCGGCAGGCTGCCGTCCGGGCGGTTGAACAGGCCGCCGGGTTTGACCGTGACGCGGGTGTGGATCTGCTCTTCATCGAACGACAACACCTGGTCGATCAGGATCATGTCGCCCGCATGGGGCAGCAGTTCAGCGAGTGGCCAATCGATCATGGGGCCTCTCCGATAATCAGGCTGACGTTGTTGCCGCCGAAGGCAAACGAATTGCTCATCAGGCAGCGCTTTCCTAGGGTTTCTGCGGCCTGCGCCCACTGCAAGGCGGGCAGGGCCGGGTCGGCCTGGCCGTCCCACACGTGGGGCGGGACGCGGTTGTGAGCCAGGCTCAACCAACAGAACGCCGCTTCCAGCGCCCCGGCTGCGCCCAGGGTGTGACCGCTCATGGGTTTGGTCGATGAGCAGGCCACGCCGTGCGGGAACAGGCTGGCGACGGCCAGGCTTTCCATGGCGTCGTTATGTTGGGTGGCGGTGCCGTGCAAGTTCAGGTAACCGATCTGCTCGGGCTGCAATCGGGCGCTGGCCAAGGCCTTGCGCATTGACTGCAATGCGCCTTTGCCGGTGGGCTCGGGCGCGGAGATATGGTGCGCATCGCAACTGGCGCCGCTGCCCAGCAGGGCGATGGGCGCGGGTTCCTTGCTCATCACAAACAGCACGGCCGCTTCGCCGATGTTGATGCCGTTGCGGTTCACCGAGAACGGATTGCAGCGATCGTTCGACACCGCCTCCAATGAGCTGAAACCGTTGAGTGTCAGCTTGCACAGGCTGTCGACACCGCCGCAGATCACTGCATCGCACACGCCCAGGTCCAGCAGGCGCTGGGCACTCATCAAGGCACGGGCGCTGGAGGTGCAGGCGGTGGAGATCACATAGGCCGGGCCACTCAGTTGCAGCCAGTCGGCGAGGAAATTCGCCGGCGCGCTGAGTTCCTGCTGCTGGTAGTCGTAGTCGCCGGGGAACTGGTGTTCGCGCAAAAAGTGCGCGATGCCCCGACTGGCTTCGTCGATGCCCGAGGTGCTGGTGCCGAGCACAACGCCGACCCGTGACGCGCCGTAGGTGTGGATCGCCTGTCGGATATCGCCTTCGATCTGCAACGCCGCTTCCAGCAGCAACTGGTTATTGCGGCTGCTTTGCTGGCCCAACTCGGGCGGGATGATTGCCAGGTCGCCTTTTACGGCGCCCACCGGCAATACGCGCTCCGGCACCCAGCCGCTTTCGGGGCGCATGCCGGAGCAGTCCCCGGCAAACAGGCTGCGGCTGACCTCGTCCTGGCCACGGCCAAGGGCGCAGATCACGCCTAGGGCGTTGAAGTAAGCGCTCATCGGGCGGCTCCAAGCGGTGTGATGCGGTAACTCAAGGGCTGGCCGGCCATGTTCACGCTGAAGACCTCGGACGATTGATACACGATCTGCCAATGCCCCGGCAGGGTGCGCGTCAGGTCCATGGCCTGGGCGCTGGGGTAGAGCGCGCGCACGTCATCGGCCGACGTCAGGGCAAACAGCAACGCGGCGAACAGCTCGCGCGCCTGGGGATTGGGCGGCAGCAAGCCGTCGGCCTGCCACTCGCCATCGATTAGTTTTTGTCGGGCCTGGGGAATGCCCAGCGGGTCCATCATCGACCAGCGAATGCCGTCGCTTTCGCGCTGGATCACCAACAGCCAGTCCTGGCTCTGGCCGCCGGCCAGGCGCTGCACATGCAGTTGCAGCGGCAAGGCCAGGGTTGGGGTTTTCTCCGGCAGCGGCGGCTGGCTGGCGCAGGCGCTCAGCAGCAACAGGCAGCCGATCAACAGCATGCGCATCATGGGGCTGCGCTCGTTAAGGGTTTGCGTGCCACGCAGTTGACCAGGGTTTCCTCGCGCTGCCCCACTGGCGGCGCCTTGCGCAGGCCCCAGCGTTCCAGCAGGCCGAAATCGCTGGAGCGGCTCCACCACAAGTACGGGTACGAGATGTTCTGCGGACCGAATTCAAAGCCCTGCTCGCGGAGCATATCCAGGTACTCTTCGGCGCTTTTCTGCACATGCATCGGGTGGCGGAACAGCCAGCGAATCACCCAGGTGTCGATATAGGCTTCGGTGGATTCTGCAAACAGCAGATAACCGCCCGGCTTGAGCACGCGGTAGAACTCCTTGAGCGCGCGGTGCTGCTCGACCAGGTGGTGAAAGGTCTGGTGGCAGAACAGGATATCGACGCTTTCGTCCGGCACTTGCAAGGTGGCGCAGTCGCTGCCGATCAGCTCGATGGCCAAGCCTTGGCGCTGAGCTTCTTCGCGGCTCAGTTCCAGGCTGTGCGGGTCGGCATCCAGGCCGATCAGGCGCTCGGGGGCGAACACCTGCTGCAAGTATTGGAACGATTTGCCCTGGCCGCAACCGGCGTCCAGCAGTACCGGAGCCTCGGGCAGCGGGTCGGTAAACAGGCTGCGCAGGTCGTTGATCGCCACGCGCAGCACATGGTGCTGCCAGGTGTGGCTGCGCAGGAACCAGAAGCCGAACCTGGTTTCCTCAACGTAGTTCTTACTTAAGTACTGACTGCTCATACCGGCTCACTCGCACAAATCTCCGACAACATCCGCAAACGCCGCTTGGGCTCGCTGACAAACGGGTTGCGCTCATCCCACGCGTAGCCGGCGAGGATCGAGCTGATCATCCGGCGAATCTCCGGCGAGCTGTCCGGGTGGTAGATCACATCCTGGAACGTCCCGGCGTACCAGCCTTCGACGTAGCAGCGGAAGGTGTCCACGCCGCGTTTCAAGGGCACGGCAAACTCGTTCTCCCAGTCCACGGTTTCGCCCTTGAGCTGACGGTGCAACACACCGGCCGCCATGCTTGCCGAGCGCATGGCGATGGTCACCCCGGAAGAAAACACCGGGTCGAGGAATTCTGCCGCATTGCCCAGCAGCGCGAAGCCCGGTCCGTGCAGGGTTTTGACGTTGGCTGCGTAGCCACCGAGGGTGCGCGCCGGGGTGTCCCACACGGCGTTTTGCAGCACGCCGGCAAGGCTCGGGGTTTCGGCGATAAAGCCGCGCAGGCAGGCGTCGAGGTCGCCATCGCGACCGTCGAAATGCTCCTTGGCCGCGACTACGCCCACCGAACAACGCCCGTTGCTGAACGGAATGGTCCAGAACCAGATGTCACGCTGGGTCGGATGGGTGGTCACCAGAATCTTGGTGCGATCAAAGCCGGGATGTTCGATGCGGTCTTCGACGTGGGTGAACACGGCTTGGCGTATGGGGAAGTCGGACGGCAGATTCAGGTCCAGCAGACGCGGCAGCACGCGGCCATAGCCGCTGGCGTCGAGTACGAACTTGGCCTTGAGGTGGTACTCGCTGCCGTTCTCACGGCGCACATGCAGGTAGCGGCTCTCGCCGCTGAAATCCACGCCGATGATAGTTTCGCCGTAGCGGATCTCCACACCTTGCTTGGCGGCCTGATCGGCCAGCAACTTGTCGAACTCGCCGCGCTGCACCTGGAAGGTGGTCGGCTTGCCGTTGCTGAAGGTGTCACTGAAATCAAATGCGCTGTAGCGCTCGCCCCAGGCGAACGCGGCGCCGGTTTTCACCTGGAACCCTGCGGCCTGTACGGCGTCGAGCATGCCGGCTTCTTCGATGAAATCGATGCAGTGCGACAGCAGGCTTTCGCCAATCGAGAACCGTGGGAAATGCTGGCGCTCGATGATCAATACATCATGCCCTTTGCGCTTTAACAGCGCGGCGGCGATGGCCCCGGACGGACCGGCACCGATCACCACCACCTGGCGACGTTCCATTTCAACTGTGGGCACGAGGGCTCCTTGCCACATTGGCGATAATCACATTCATAAGGCGTGCTTCTGTTGCCCGGCCCAGGGTGCCAGCATAAAGCTGAATGCCAGCCCCAGGCTGACCGATAAGCCGAAATTACTCACTGCCGGTGTACTGGACACCGCCAGCAGCCCAAACGACAGCCAGGTCGTCAACGCTGCCAACAAGGTGCCCAAGAGACTGACCGCAGGGCCGCCGATTTGCTCGCGCATCAGGATCGCGTAGTCGACGCTGATGGCCGTGACCAGTAGCAGGCCGAACAGACTGAACAGTGTCAGCGGCTGGCCCAGCCATCCAAGGCTGGCCAGGCTGCACAGGGCCGCCAGCAGCGGCAGTGCGACGATACGCAAGGCACCGCCGAAGCCGAACGGCAGGATCAGCAACAGTACGATCAACACACAGGACATCAACTTCAGTTCAGCGGCGCTGATCTGTGTGTCGGCGAACACCCGGTTCAAGTCGCCCAGGCGGTCTACCAGTTGCACACCGGGTAAGTCCAGCGCCTGCACACGCAGCAGGGCGGGGTTGTTCAAGCCTTGCAGGCTGACCATGGCCGCCACGCCGCCATCGACCTTACCGAGCCACAGCGTGCGCCAAGGCTCGGCCATCGGGCCGGCCAGCGCAGCGTCGATATCTTGGGTAGGCAGCGCTTGCAGGTGCGCGACTTCGGCTTGCAGGGCGCTGGCGGGTACGCCGAGGTCGAGCAGCGGCTGCCAGTGTTGTGGCAGGTTGTTCAGCGCATCACGCAGTTGCTGTTGCTCGGCGGGCTGGCTGACCAGTTGATTGAGCGCCAGGTAGCCCTGGAGCTTGTCCATATTCACCAATTGATCCAGGCGCTGCGCCAACGCGCTCTGACGCTCTAGCAACTGTTGCTGGTTGTCCGCCCGCACCAGGAAGAACTGGCTGGTGGGCTGGAACCCGGTGATCCGCGCCACGGCCTGCGCTTCTTGCAGTAATTGTGGCGGCGCGCCGATCCATTGGCGGATATCGTTTTTGCTGTTCAGGTGCCACAGGCCACCGGCGCAAAACAACAACACCAGCGCCAGCAGTACCGGGCTTGGCACGCGCTTGAGCAGCGATTCGCGCACCAACCACAGGCATTGCGCGATGCGTAGCGGCCATTGTGCCGGGCGCAACTCGACGCCCTTGAGCAGCGCTGGCAACAGGCACACGGCAGACAGGTAGGCGCCGACCAAGCCTGCGGCTGAGAAGATGGCGATTTGCGTCAACGCCGGGAACGGCGTCCAGGCCAGCGCCAGGTAACCGATACAGCTGGTCGCCAGGCTCAAGCTCAAGCCCGGCAAGGTGATGCGCAACGCCGGCCAACTGCGCCACGGGTTCATGCTCCAGCTTTTCGACAAGTAGTGCAGCGGGTAATCCACCGCCACGCCGATCAGGCTGGAGCCCAGCACCAGCGTCATCACGTGCATATGGCCGAACAGCGCCACACAGGCCACCGCGCCAAACAGCATGCCCACCAGCACCGGTACAAAGGCCAGCAACACGCGCCAGCGGCGGAAGGCGAGCAACAGCAATAACAGGATGCCGACGGTTGCGCCGCCGCCGACCCAGGTGATTTCGCGCGTGGCTTGCTGCTGACCATTGGCGGCGTAGAGCAAGCCGCTGGCGGCGAGTAATTGCGCGCCGTGTTCGCTGGCCTGCGCGCGACTGGCCTGAAGCAGGTCCGCCACTTGCAGCGGCAGTTTCATGTCGAAGGCATTGCCGGTGGTGCGCGCACGCAGCAGCACCCAGCTCTTGCCGTCGGCATCGGCGATCAACGCGCCGCTGCCGATATCCAACTGCACCGAGCCGTGTTGCGGCTGGCTGTTCTGGATACGCCCGGTGAGGCCCAGCCAGTCATCCTGGCTGGGCACCAGGCTGAAGCCGGTAAAGGGGTCGAACAGCGCTTGCACGCGCTGCTGGATAAACGCGTCGGGCTGTTCGATCAGTTGCTCGCGGTCCTTGGCCGAGAGCATCGCCAGGCGCCCGCGCAGCAGTTGCTCGCGCAGTGCCGGCAAGTCGGCTTGCAGGTTCCACTGCACTTTTTCAAACAGCCCACTGGCCTGCCAGCGCTCGCCCAGTTGTTGGGCGACTGCCACGGCTTGCTGGCGGTCGGCATGGCCCACCAGCACCAGCATCTCGCGGTTCAGCGGTTCCTGCATGCGCTGTTCGGCTTGCTGTTCCAGGGCATCCGGCGTGTTGCCCGGCACCAGTTCCATCAGGTTGGCCGACAACGGCGCGCCATGGCGCCACTGCCAGCCGGCCAGGGCCAGCACGGCCACCAGCAGGATCAGGAACAGGCGCGGCAGCAGGCGCTCACTGGGCAAAGTCGTGTTGCTCCGCTTCGCTCAGGAGTTGGCCGGCGGTGCTGTCCTGCATGCGCAAAACAGTACTGTCGCCTTGGGTTTCCAACAGTTGGATGGTCTGCACCAAGTCGCCGCCGTCGATGTTGATCTGGGTGAAAACCTGCTTGAGCAACAGTGAACGCGGGATCAGCGTGAGCTTCCATTGCTTCGCCTCGCCTTGCAGCTGCAACTCGAAGTCACGCTGCAAGCCGCTGCTGTCGCCCTGGAGCACGGCGAGGAACAGGCGATTCTGCTCAGCGCCGGCGCTCTTGTTCGGCAGCAGTTGCCAACCATTGGCGTCACGCCGGGCGATACCCTGGGCGCTGATGCGGTAGTCCTGTTGCAGTGGGGTTTTCAGCAGCCACAGCAGGCCGTGGTCCTTGGCGAGGACGAAGGTGCCTTTGCTGACCAAGGGCTGGGGCAGGGCGCGCAGGTGTTTTTCCTGGGTGAAGCTGCCGTGGATCACTGAGGGTTTTGCAAGTTGGTCGCTCAGCTGCTGCAAGTCAAAAGCATGGGCACAGAAGCTCAGCAACAACCCGATCCCTGTAGGAGCGAGCTTGCTCGCGAAAAACCTGAGGGCGCTGCGCAGTGTCAGGCAGCCCGCGTTATCGTTGACGATTTTCGCCGGCAAGCCGGCTCCTACAGGGGGTCTCATTTCAGGGCCCTTTCGACGGCGTCGGTGAGTACTTTGGGGGAGGCCAACTGCATCTCGCGGCTGGCGATTTCCACCGCCACCTGCACGGTGCTGGCGCGGGTCAGACGCTCGCCGCTGGCCAGGTCAGTGATCAGGTAATTGACCTTCAAACGGTTCTCCCACTCCACCAGGCTGGCGCGCACGTTGAGGGTCTGGCCGAACACCGCGCCGCGTACGTAACGCAGCTGCATGTCGATCACCGGCCAGGCGTAACCGGATTCGAGCATTGCCGTGTAGTTATGCCCGATCTTGTCCAGCAACGCGCAGCGCGCCACTTCCAGGTACTTCACGTAATGCCCGTGCCACACCACGTTCATGGTGTCGACGTCAAAAAACGGCACGAGGATTTCAGTGTCGCAATGCAGCACGCCCTGGCTACGCATGCAGCCTCCAGTGTTGCTCGGCAATGCGTTGCAGGCAAAGGCGCAGTTCGCCTTCGAGGGCGCGGTCTTCGATGACGGGTGGGAAGTCCTTGGCCAGCTCTTCGTGCATCGCCGCCAATGCGGGTGGCAACGGTCGCGCATCCTCAGCCTGGGCCCGCAGCCACACGCCTTGGTTGGCGGCGAGTAGCGTGGCGGCGGCGACCTGTTCAGTCAGCTCCAACACACGGATCGCATCGCGGGCGGCGATGGTGCCCATGCTCACTTTGTCCTGGTTGTGGCACTCGGTGGAGCGCGAGAACACGCTGGCCGGCATCGTATTTTTCAAGGCTTCGGCGGTCCACGCGCTGGTGCCGATCTGCACGGCCTTGAAGCCGTGGTTGATCATGGCGCGATCGGCCGGCGCGCCGGACAGGTTGCTCGGCAGGCCGTGGTTGTAACGCACGTCCACCAGCAGCGCGAGCTGGCGGTCGAGCAGGTCGGCGACGTTGGCGACCAGCGTCTTGAGGCTGTCCATAGCGAAGGCGATATGCCCGCCGTAGAAGTGGCCACCGTGCAGCACGCGCTCTTCTTCAGCGTCGATGATCGGGTTGTCGTTGGCGCTGTTCAGTTCGATCTCGATGAACGAACGCAGCCAGTTCAGGCTGTCAGCCAGCACGCCAAGGACGTGGGGCGCACAGCGCAGCGAGTAACGGTCTTGCAGGCGATGCAACGGCGCGGTCGGCGCATCGATCGCCAGGTCCTTGCGCAGCCAGGCGGCGACTTGCATCTGCCCAGGGTGCGGCTTGGCGGCGAACAGGCGTTCGTCGAAGTGTTCCGGGTTGCCCTGCAGCGCCACCACGTTCAACGCGGTGATGCGCGTGGCCAGTTGCAGCAGGTAGTCGGCGCGGGCGAAGGCCAGGCAGGCCAAGCCGGTCATCACGGCGGTGCCGTTCATCAGCGCCAGGGCTTCTTTCGGACGCAACACCAGCGGCTCCCAGCTCAGTTCGCGGTGCACGTCGGCCGCCTGGCGCCGTTCGCCACGGAACATCACTTCCCGTTCGCCGGACAGGGTCGCGGCCACGTAGGACAGCGGGGTCAGATCACCGCTGGCGCCCACCGAGCCTTCTTCCGGGATCAGCGGCAGCACATCGTGTTCAAGGAAGGCGTGCAGGCGTTCCAGCAACTCCACGCGCACCCCGGACACGCCATGGCACAGCGACTGCAATCGAGCCGCCAGCACCGCGCGGGTGGCCTGGGCGTCGAGCAACTTGCCCAAGCCGCAACCGTGGAAGGTGTACAGATGACGCGGCAGCGCTTCGACGTGCTGCAACGGCACCGCCACCACGCACGAGTCGCCGTAGCCGGTGGTCACGCCGTAGATCACGCCTTCCTTGTCCAGCAGCGAGTCGAGGAACTGCGCGCCCTTGGCAATGCGCTGGCGATACGCGGCGTCGCCCTGCAAGTGGGTCGGCGCCTGACGGTTGGCCAGGGCCAACACGTCTTCGATGCGCAAAGCGCGTTCGCCAAAGGTTACCGGCTCAAGATGCGTCGTCATCGGTCTTCCAGAAAGGGTAAAAGTTGAACCATTGTTGGGGCGCTTCCAGGCAGAACTGGCCCAGCCGTGCAGCGTAGCGCGCGGTCCACAGGGCTATGACCTGCTCGCGGGTGTTGCGTTTCCATTCGACGAGCGGCGCGAACGGCTCGATGCTCAGGCGATAGCGGCTGTTGTGCTTGAGGCACATCAGCAGGTTCACCGGGCATTTAAGCAAGCCCGCCAGCAGCCACGGGCCTTGGGGGAAGGCGGCGTCATGGCCGAGGAAATCCACGCGCACCGTGCGCCCGCCGTGCAGCGGCACGCGGTCGCCGGCAATGGCCAGCCATTCGCCGTCGTCCAGGCGCTGGCTGAGCAGCAACATGGTAGCCGGGTCCAACTCGCTGACCTGGATCAGACGCAGGTGAGTGGCACCGGCTTCGCCCAGCAGGCGATTGAATTGCTCGGCGTGCTTGGTGTGCACCAGTACGTTCATGGTGACCTGCTCGCCAATCTCGGCGAGCGCGCGGCACACTTCCAGGTTGCCCAGGTGTGCGCCCACCAGCATCTGCCCGCGCTCGCCGCGCAGTTGCCCGCGCAATTGCGCCGGGTCGTTGATCTCGATCTGTTCCAGGCGCAGCTTGCCGTTCCACACGTCGAGCTTGTCGAGCAGCGAGTCGGCAAACGCCATGAACTGGCCGAAGACTTTCCACTGGCTGGGGCGCAGTTCGTCGCGCCCGCTCCAGTCGGCCAGGCGCTGCTGGTACTGCCAGGCGCTCTGGCGCGCGGTGCGGCCGAACAGGAAGAAGTACAACACGATGCCGTACAGCACCGGGCTCAACAGGCGGCGGCCAAGGACCTTGGCGGCGAATGCCGTGAGCTTCATCAGCCAGTAGCTGCCGCGCTCTTCGCGGTCGGCCCAGTGCTTGGTGCTGTCACTCATGCCTGCCACCGTCGCCACAGGATCATCGGCGCCCGCACCAACATGCCGAAGAACAACCGGGTGTGCATGGCCGAGATGCGTACGTTGTCGCGGAACAGCCGGAAGTGCGACAGGCCGTCAGCCGGGTAATGCACCTGGGTTGGCAGCCAGCGCATCGGCTGGTTGCGCCAAGCCAGGCGCACCAGGATGTCGGAGTCGAAATCCATGCGTGTGCCGATGTAAGCCGAGTCCATCAGTGCCAGCACCGGGGGCAGCGGGTATACGCGAAAGCCGCACATGGAGTCGCGGATCTGCAGCGACAAGGTGTTGATCCATACCCACACGTGGGTCAGGTAGCGCGCGTACAGGCGGCCTTTGGGTACGCTGTCGTCGTATTCGGGGTAGCCGCAGATGATCGCGTCGGGGTGCCGGCGCGAGGTGTCGAGGAAGGTCTCGACTTCGCGCAGGTCATGCTGGCCGTCGGCGTCGACTTGCAGGGCGTGGCTGAAGCCCAGGCGTGCGGCCTCGCGGAAACCGGCCATCACGGCACCGCCCTTGCCCTGGTTGGTTGGCAGGGTCAGCAGGGTGACGTTTTCCAGGACTGCCAACTCTGCCAAAACCGCCGCGCACGCCGGGCTGCTGCCGTCGTCGACCAGCAGGCACGGCAGGCCACTGTTCAACAGGCTGCGGACCACGGCGGGCACGGCTGCTTCGTGGTTGTAGACCGGAATCAGGGCGCAGGGGTTATGCATGCGCGGCCTCCAGCAAAATCCGGCCGCTGGAGCAGGCCGCGACGCCGTTGCGGTAGGCGAAGTACAACTTGCCGCGCTCCCGGTCGAAGCGCAGATGCAGCTCGATTGCGTCGCCAGGGCGCACCAATTGCTGGAACTTGAGCACTTCCATGCCGGCAAAGGTCGGCGGCAGATCGAGCAGTTGCTGGCCCAGGTTGAACGCCCATTCCACCTGCACCACGCCCGGCAATACTGGCGTGACCGGGAAGTGCCCGCTGAAGTAGGCCAGGTCTGGCGGCACGCTCAGTTGCAAGGTCCATTCGCCATTGGCTTCGACCTGCTCGAGTACTTCCGGGGCTTTCGGTCGTGGTGCCAACAACAGCCCCTCGACCTGTGCCTGGGGCAGTTTGCCTTGGCTGTTCAGGGGCAGCTGACGCAGTAAGCGCCAGCGCCGCGGCAACGCCAGGGCTTCGCAATGTTGGCTCAAGTGTTGGCGCAAGGTTTGGGTGAGCGTGCGTCGGCCCTGATTGCGCAAGGCATGCAGGCCCTCGGCACTCAACACCACCAAGGCACCCAGGGACGCGCGGTTTTCCTGCACCACGCCCAGGCGCGTTTCCGCGACCCACGGGTGGGCCATCAGCGCGTTTTCCAACATGGGCAGGGAGATGCGTTTTTCTTCTAGCTTGACGATGCGGTCCAGGCGGCCCAGCAGCTCGAAGCGACCATCGGCATGGATGCGGGCAGCGTCGGCGGTCTGTTCGACATGCCCTTCAGGCAAATACGGTGAAGCGATGCGCAAGGCGCCGTCGGCATCCTGACTCAGGTGCACGTCTGCAAACGGCTGCCACGGCTGCGCACCCTGGCGCCAGGCAATGCCACCGGTTTCCGAGCTGCCGAGGATCTCGGTCGGCCATTGTTGCAATCGGTCGTACAGGCTGCCGGCGGCTTCTACGGGCAGCGCGCCGCCGGATGAAAACACTCGCGACACCTGGCTCAGCGCCGGCCAGTCAAGGTTGTCGCCCATGCGCTTGAGCAACGCCGGGCTGGCGACCCAGGCGAACCGGGCATGCTCACGGCTGGCGCGCTGCAAGTCTTCAGGGAAGGCCAGTTGCTTGCGCACGAAGGTGCGGCCGGCGCACAGCGGCCACAGCACGCGGAACAACAAACCGTAGATATGCTGGGTGGCGACGCTGCCGATGATGCAGGCGTCCTTGAGATCCTGGCCCCACAGAGTTTCCAGGGCCTCGACTTCGTTGGCCAGTTGGCGCAGGTTTTTGTCGATGCGCTTGGGTTCGCCGCTGGAGCCGGAGGTGCACAGGCTCAGTTGGCAAGCGTCCAGATCGAGTGCCGCAGCGCTCAGTGGCGCCTGGTACAGCGCGTCCAGGTCTGTCGTTTCGGTCAGCCAGGCATCGACGGCCTCGTCCCAGCGTTGGCGGGTCTGAGGTTGCAAATCGGCGGGCAGCAATACGCTGGCCCCGGCCCGCCAGGCGGCCAGCAGGGCAATCGCCAGCAGGCCGGCGTCTTCCAGGTACACGGCCAGGCGCTGGATACCGCGCGCTTGCAGGCCTGCGGCCAGGCTCAGGGACTGCGCCCACAACTGGGCATGATTCATTGCAGGTTCGGTGGTGACCGGACGCTGTTCCAGCGGCTCAAGCAACAAGTGCTCAAGTTTCAACCCATTCATACGCGGCCTCGAACCCTTTGTCGTACCAGCCATTCCACGGCAAACAACAGCCCCATCAGCCCGTAGGCGATCAGGCCGTTGTACAACGTCCACCAGCTCAGCGGCGCCCACAGGGTGAGGGCGGCGGCGAGCAGGCCATTACACAGAAAAAACACGCTCCACACCACGGTGACCTGGCGGGTATACACAATGGCATGCGGGGGCAGCACCGGGTCGGTCATGCGCGCCAGGCGTTCGACCATTGGCGGGCCGTATTTGAGACTCAAGCCGAACAACGCCAACATGAACCCACTGACCAGGCTCGGGTACCAGCGCAGAAAGTGCGGGTTGTCGAACCAGGCCAGCAGCAGGCAAAACAAGATCACCGCCAGCGCCATCCAGCGGCTGCCGGGGCGTCGCGCACCGGTCAGTGCGCGCAATAGCCACAGGCTGCCCAGCAGCAGGCCGAATTGCCACGGGGCGAAGTGTTCGGTGCCGTAATACACCGCAAAGGGGTACAGCAGCCCCGCCAACAACAGGCCAAGGCCGATCAGCCGGCTCATGCGGCAGGCGTGACCAGACGGTACACCGCCTCAACCACATCGTTCACGGTGCGCACGGCCTTGAACTCTTCGGCGGCGATCTTCTTGCCGGTCTGGCGCTTGATGTGGTCGATCAAGTCGACGGCATCGATGCTGTCGATTTCCAGGTCCTGGTACAGGTTGGCGTCAAGGGTGACGCGTTCCGGCGGCAGTTCAAACAGTTCCACCAAGGCATCGCGCAAGGTGTTGAAAATATCGTCACGAGTTTGCATGGTCCGGTCTCAAGCTGCCTGTCTGGCCGTGACGAACGCCGCAAGGCTGGCCACGTTGGTGAAGTGATTGCGGGTGTCCTTGGCGTCGGCATCGATCTTGATACCGTACTTTTTCTGGATCGCCAGGCCCAATTCCAGGGCGTCTACCGAATCCAGGCCAAGGCCTTCGCCGAACAGGGTCTGCTCGCTGCCGATGTCGTCGACACTGATGTCTTCCAGGCCCAGGGCCTCGATGATCAGGGTCTTTATGTCGTGCTCAAGGCGGTGTTGGTCGCTCATCTTCGGCGAGCTCCTTAATAAAAAAGTGATGCAGGTAATCGTTGAGCTTGCGTGAGGCCTGGGGCGCGGGCCCCATTGATGCGAACGCCTGTGGTTCTATATCGGCACCCACCCGCAAACTGAAGTGCACGCGGCATTTTGGGATGCGATACCAGGGTTCGGCCTTGGTCAGCGTGGTGGGGCTGACCTTGATCACCACGGGGGTGATGATTGTCGCACCGCGCAGCGCAATGGCGGCGCCGCCGCGATGAAAGGCAGGCGCCGCGCCGGGTGTGGTGCGGGTGCCTTCGGGAAAGATGATGAGGGTCTGGCCGCTGCGCAGGGCGTCAGCCGCCGCATCGAGCATCTCGGCACTGCCGTCGTTGCTGATATAGCCCGCGTCGCGCACCGGCCCACGGGTGAAGGGGTTCTGCCACAGGCTCTGCTTGACCACGCAGTTGGCCTGGCGCACCAGGCCGATCAGGAACACCACGTCGATCAACGACGGGTGGTTGGCGATGATCATCTGGCCAGGGCGGCCGAGTTTTTCCGCGCCTTCGACACTGTAGGTGAGCACGCCGGCGCGCTGCATCAGGCGAATAAAGAACCAGAACAGCCAACTGATCGTGTGACGGGCGCGGCTGCGGTGTTTTGCAGCGTCCCCTGGCAGGCAACTGAGCAACGGAAACACCAGTAAACGCAGGCACAGCCCACCGAAGCCGAACAGCGCGAAGCTGGCGGCGGTGGCGAACAGGCGCCAATAGTAGGCGTCCCGTGGTTTCTCGTTCAGGGCTTGCGTTGCCAATTCCATACACGGTTCTTCCAGGCATGTTGGCAGGCGACCTGTTCGGTGAGCAGGGTGCGCAGCAGGTTCAGGGCGTGGGGCCACTGGGTTTGAGTGGGTTGGACAGTGCCGGTACCGAGTTCCAGTTGCCACTCGTCGCCCGGTGTCAGCAACAGGCCGAGGGCGTAGGGGAACGGCACGTCGTGGATCCAGCTGGCGTAGGCTTCGGGCGGCTGTTCTTCAGTGATCACCAGCAATACGGCCGGGGCACCTTCGTTGAGCAGCGCGGCGGCCTCGAGCATGCCATGTTCCAAACCGTCGCCCGCGGCAGCGAGGGCAGTCATTTCGCTGGTTTCATTGCGCAGGATCGACCACAGGCCAATGACCGCGTTATGCACCGACAGGCTGAACTGGGTCGGCGACAGCGGTTGGTCGTTGGCCAGGTCACTGAGGATGTCGAGGGTGCGCGGGGTCTCGCCATGCCGGGAGATAAACACCAGCGGCAGGTCCTGCAAACCCTCAGCCAGTGGCCAGCCCACGCTGAACGCCATGCGCGCCAGGCGGTTCAGGCGGCGGCGTTGCATGGCCGGCAGGAATGACACATCGGGACAGGCTTCGCTGGCAGGCAGCAACATCGGGGCCTGGCACCAGGCGCGCCAGTCGTCCACGTTATCGAGCCCAGGGGCCCAGGCGCGCCATTGGGCGATGTTGAAAGTGATCACTGAGAAGTTATCCCGCCCCTGCGGGCTTCCATGTGCGACTTTTGGCCCCGAATACCGGGACAGGGAACAATAGCCGAATGGCGCGCATTATCCCGGTGCCGTGGGGTTCTAGCAAACTTTGGTAAAAATTTGTGCACGATTGATTACAAAATAGTGGAAAGGATTTACAGATTGTCCTTTACCAGAGGACTGATTGGATTGTCGGACCGTTCTTTTTAAGCTGTCGGCTGCGTATGAAAGGCAGGTCACCGATCGCCCGTGATGCAGCAGTGCATGGATGAACGAGGTAGCTAACAGGCGCTTTTGCCCTCTACACTCGGACATTCATTGATACACGGAGGTTTTTCCATGCGGCGTGTGGTGTTCAATCAGAAAGGCGGCGTTGGCAAGTCCAGCATTGCCTGCAACCTGGCGGCAGTCAGCGCCAGCGAAGGTTATCGAACCCTGTTGGTGGACCTCGATGCACAAGCCAACTCAACCCAGTACCTCACGGGGCTGACCGGCGACGATATCCCCATGGGTATCGCGGATTTTTTCAAGCAAACCCTGTCTTCCGGGCCGTTTTCCAAGAAGAACAAGGTAGATATCTACGAGACGCCGTTCGACAACCTGCACGTCATCACCGCGACCCCGGAGTTGGCCGACCTGCAGCCCAAGCTTGAGGCCAAGCACAAGATCAACAAGCTGAGAAAGCTGCTGGATGATCTGAGCGAGGATTACGACCGGATCTACCTGGATACACCGCCAGCCCTGAATTTTTATGCTGTTTCGGCGCTGATTGCCGCTGATCGTGTGCTGATCCCCTTTGATTGCGACAGCTTCTCGCGCCAGGCCCTGTATGGCCTGCTGGCGGAAATCGAAGAATTGAAGGAGGACCACAACGAAGGCCTTGAAGTGGAAGGCATCGTGGTCAACCAGTTCCAGGCCCGCGCGACGTTGCCGCAGCAGATGCTCGATGAATTGATTGCCGAGGGGTTGCCGGTATTGCCCGTTTACTTGGCCAGTTCCGTGCGTATGCGTGAGTCGCACCAGGAGAGCAAGCCGCTGATCCACCTGGACCCACGGCATAAGCTGACGCAGCAGTTTGTGGAGTTGCATAACCTGCTGGAAAACGCGTGATCTGAAAGGCAGCGCGGACCTGAGTTTGAAATGCGATCAGTGTGGGAGCTGGCTTGCCTGCGATCGCATCGCCTCGGTTTATCAGGCAGACCGAGTCGCCTGCATCGCAGGCAAGCCAGCTCCCACACTGGGTTCTGCATTCCAGCTGCTGGATTTGTCCCACAGAGGCTGTAGGACGGGTCTCCCAATAGGGGTTGTGCCTTGTAACGATGCCTACAGGTAAGCCAGAATCGCCCGGCTTGTGCGTCTGGATGGGCTTCTCTTAAGGTTCTCGGGCCGCTGAATTCTCAGTGGTCGGGTTTAGTAGCCCAACCGACCAAAGCATTTACACCGCCCTAAAAGCATGGCGTTCTATCGCCTATCTGATGGTGGCTGTGCGCAGGGCACTTTCGGGTGCGCCGGTCTTTGCTTTGTTCTCCGGTCTACTAACCTGCGTACAGCTGCCGCCCTTCGTTTAGTAGCGAAAAGGTGGCAGCCCTATCAGAGAACAAATGCATGTCTATTAATCTTTTCAATGTGGCACCCAATCTCCCCACCGAAACCCTCGTCCTCAACAGCTACGAAACCTTCTCCTGCGTCCGCACCCTATTACTCAACCTGTCCAACGACCTCACCGACGAACACCGCGACGTAGCCCTGGCGATCCACCAATTGAGCGAACTCGGCGTAATGCTCGTCGGCCAGATGATGGACCGTGAAGCGCCGCTGGCCTAAATCTGGAATGCGGTCAGTGTGGGAGCTGGCTTGCCTGCGATAGCTGTAGTGAATTCAACATTGCCATCGCAGGCAAGCCAGCTCCCACATTCGACCGTGTTTAGACGCCCTGGCTACGCAACCAACTTATCAACTGCGGCAACGGAAACGCCCCGCTCTGGCGCGCCACTTCGCGGCCGTTCTTGAACAGAATCAAGCTGGGAATCGAGCGAATCCCCAACTGCGCCGACAACTGCTGATTGGCCTCGCTGTCAAGCTTGGCCAACCGGCACTTGCCCGCCAACTGCCCGGCCGCCTGCTCGAACACCGGCGCAAACGATTTACAGGGCCCGCACCAGTCGGCCCACACATCCACCAGCAACGGCAGGTCGCCTTTGATCTGGCTGGCGTAGTCGCCTTGTTTCAGCTCAAACGGCTTGTTCAACAAAACCGGCTGCTTGCAGCGCCCGCACTTTGGCGCATCACCCAGGCGTTCACCGGGGATGCGGTTGAGCCCGTTGCAGTGGGGGCAGGGGATTACAAGAGGTTCGGACATCGGGGGGCTCCTAGGGTGTGGCCATTAGGTTCAATCTGGAGCCGGGAATGCGGTTTATCAAGACCAGATAAAAAGGACAACACATGAACGACGATCTAAAGCTGGCTATTGAGCAGTGGCGCTTTGTTTCATCGCTGCTGACCAAGCCCCAATCCGAGGCCGACTATGATGCCTTGGCTGGGTCGCTCGATGAGCTGCTGGATATCGTTGGAGAAGACGAAGCTCACCCACTTATGGGGCTGGTGGACATCATAGGTGACTGGATCGAAGCCTACGATCATGAGCATTGGCCGATGCCTGTTGCCAGTGGCGTTGATGTGTTGCGCTTTATGATGCGAGAGCATGGCTTGACCCAAGGCGATCTGCCGGGTGTAGGTCCGCAGTCCGACGTTTTGGAAATCCTGAGCGGCAAGCGCCAGCTCAACATACGTCAAATTCGTTGGCTGGCCGAGCGATTCGGTGTTTCAGTAGAAACCTTTATCTAAAGGTTTTTACGAGGAACAACTAATCTCCAAATGCTTCCCCCAATCCGGCGGCCGCTGTGCGTATTGCTCCATCCCGGCTTGTTCCTCAAACGGCTTGGAAAGCACCTCATGCAGCCGCCTCACCTCGCTGTAATCCCCGGACTCGGCGGCAGCGATGGCATTCTGCGCAAGATAGTTGCGCAAGATGTACAGCGGGTTCACCGCGTGCATCCGCGCACGGCGCTGTTCCTCGCTGTATTCCCCATCCCGTGCAACACGCGCCTTGTACTGCTCGGCCCAGGCATCAAACCCGGCCAGGTCGACAAAGTCATCGCGCAACCGCGCCACGGCCAACGCCGCCGACTCATCCCCCAGACGGCGGAAGAACAGGGTGTAATCCACGCCGCTGTTCTGCATCAGCTTCAATAAACGCTCGACCAGATGCTGGTCGTCGTCTTCGGCGGTGGTGAGTCCCAGGCGGCGGCGCATCAGGTCCAGGTAGTTCGCCTGATACAGCGGCAGGTACAGCCCAAGGGCTTCTTTCAAGGCGTCGACGCTGATAAATGGCGTCAGTGCTTGCGCCAATGCGCTCAAGTTCCACTGCCCAATCGGCACCTGATTGCTGAAGGAATAGCGTCCTTCATGGTCCGAGTGGTTGCAGATGAAGTGCGCGTCAAAGTCATCCAAAAACGCAAACGGCCCGAAGTCGAAAGTGATGCCGAGGATCGACATGTTGTCGGTGTTCATCACGCCATGGCAGAAGCCATAAGCCTGCCATTTTGCGATCAGTTCGGCGTTGCGCTCGACGATTTCGCGGAACATCGCCAGGTATGGCTCGGGTTGTTCGCGGCACTCGGGGTAGTGCAGGTTCAGTACATGCTCGGCCAACAGCGCCTGCTGCTCGGGCTTCTTGGTGTAGTAGAAATATTCGAAATGGCCGAAGCGGATATGGCTGTGTGCCGTGCGCAACACCATCGCGCCGCGTTCCTGCTTTTCGCGCCACACGGGGGTGTCGGAGCCGATCACGCACAGTGCGCGGCTGCTGGGGATGCCAAGCGCGTGCAGCGCTTCGGAAGCCAAAAACTCGCGAATCGACGAGCGCAACACGGCGCGACCATCGCCCATCCGTGAGTAAGGCGTCATCCCTGCGCCCTTGAGGTGCAGGTCCCAGTGTTCGCCGGCTGCGTTGTACACCTCGCCCAGCAACAAGCCACGGCCATCACCCAGTTGCGGGGTGTAGCCGCCGAACTGATGCCCGGAATAGACCATAGCCCGGGGTTCCGCCTCGGCCCACAGCTTGTGCCCGCCAAACAGCTCGGCAAATACCGGTGTTTCGGCCACGGCAGGGTCAAGGTCCAGCAGGGCCATGGCGGCGTCGCTTGCCACGACCAGGCGCGGCGCGTCGAGGGGCTCAGGCAGTACGTGGGTCGAGAATGCGTCGCCCAGGCGTGCGAAGCGGTTGTCGAAGGTCAGTTCGTCGAGGGCTTTCACCGGCCATCTCCAGCAGAATGTCCGAGCATTCTGCTGGGGATAGCGGAGTTAGTCGAGCTTGCTCGGCGGCGGTTCCGGCGCATCGTCGACTTTGCCGGGTGGCGGCTCGGGGGCATCTTGGTCTGTCGCAGGCCCGACGAGGGTCTTGCGGTCATCTTCGACCGGCACCAGTTTGTATTCCTGGCCATGCATGTTCTTCAGGTACACCTCCATCTGCCGGAACGAGATGTTGATGTGCTGCTTCTTGAACTCACGGTTGATGTAGCGGTTGACCTCGTCGAGCACCGGGTTACGGTCACCCAGGTCACGCACGTGCATGCGCAGTTCGTGGTCGAGGGTGCTTTCGCCGAAATTAAGGAAGTAAACATGGGGTTCTGGCTCTTTCAGGACCCGTGGGTTTTCCCTGGCAGCCTTGAGTAACAGTTCCTTCACCAGGTCCAGATCCGAGCCGTAGTCCACGCCGAGTTTGAGGGTGACGCGGGTGATGGTGTCGGTCAGCGACCAGTTGATCAGTTGCCCAGTGATGAAGGTTTTGTTCGGGACAATGATGTCCTTGCGATCAAAGTCGGTGATCGTGGTGGCGCGGATGCGGATCTTGCTCACCGTGCCCGACAGGTTGCCGATGGTGATGGTGTCGCCGATGCGCACCGGGCGTTCGAACAGGATCATAATGCCGGAGATGAAGTTCGCGAAGATCTCCTGCATACCAAAGCCCAACCCCACCGACAGCGCCGCCACCAGCCATTGCAACTTGTCCCAGCTCACGCCGAGGGTGGACAGGGTGGAGACGAAGCCGACGCCGGCAATCACGTACGACAGCAACGTGGTGGTCGCATAGGCGCTGCCCTGGGCCAGGTCCAGCTTGGACAGCACCAGCACCTCGAGCAGGCCGGGCAGGTTGCGCGCCAGGGCGAAGGTGATGCCGATGATGATCAGCGCGCCGAGCAAGTCGCCGATGCTGATCGGCACCATGCTGATATTGGCACCCGTACCGCTGGTGTATTCGTACAACGTGACGTTATCCAAATACGAAAACACCGAGATCAGGTCAGACCATACCCAGTACAGCGCGGCAATAAAGCCGCCGAGCAAGGCCAGGCGGATCAAGCGCATGGACTGTTCGTTGACCTGTTCGATGTCCAGGGTCGGTTCTTCGATCACTGCTTCGCCGTCGCCGGCTTCCTTGGCGGCCTGGCGTTTGGCCAGGGCACGCGCATAGGCCAGTCGCCGGGCGGCAACGCCCAGGCCGCGGACGAAGGTGGCTTCGATCACCAGCCAGAACATCAGCAGGTACAGGGTGTTGATCAGACGGTCGCTGAGCTTGAGCGCGGTGTAGTAGTAGCCAAAGCACACGGCGATAAACAGCGCGACCGGCAGCGCGGTAAACATCAGGCCCACGGCCTTGCGGAACAGTGAGGCCTTTTCATGGGTCGGGCTGTTGAGCAACAGGCGGCCGAGCAGCCAGGCCATCAGCGCGTAGCAGGTGAGTACCACGCCGATGCCCAGCACGTCGTCGGCCAGCGCCGCCGGTTGGTGTTCGGCGATGGCCACCACGGCCACCAGCGCGAGTACCACCAGACCGAGTTTGCGCACCCAACCTTGCAGGAATTCGACCTGGGGCTTTTCCCAACGGAAGTGCAGTTCCGCCACGCCACCCGGCGCCAGGATGCGATAAGCGGTATAGAACACCAGCCAGGCCTGGGCGATCTGCAGCAGGGCCGAACCGAGGTTGGCGTTCTGCCCACGGGCGTCGATCTGCAGCGCGTAGCCGCACAGCGCCAAGCCCAGGGAAACCGGCATCGCCAGCAGGATATTGATCAGGATGGCCTGGGGCGTGTGCCACTGGCTGTCGCGCTTGAAGTGGCCAATATCCAGATGCACCTTGTTCAAGCGCTGGTACAGGTTTTTACGGCGCCATAGCAGCGCGCCAATCAACAGCAGCAGCGGCAGGAACAGCAGCGGGCGTTGGGTCAGGCCGTCGTACAGTTCGCTGACGCTGGAGGCCCAGGGCAGGGTGGCGACTTGCTTGCTCAGGTGCGCCGGCACCGTTTCCAGCCATTCGGTGTCCAGCGGCTTGTTGCTGGGGATCCAAAACATTTGCTCATCCAGCGTCGCGCGCAGGGTGGTGGCGGTGCTGAGCAGTTGTTTCTGGTTCAGTTGCAGGGTGATGGATTCATTGAGCAGCGCGCTCAGCTCACGGCTCAGGCGCTCCAGCAGGTCGCTGCGGGTGATCGCCAGTTCCAGCAGGGTGCGGCGCAGTTGGGGGGTGACGTCTTCCGGCGCTTGGTTGGCCAGCAAGTTATCCACATAGGCACTTGGCGAACTGATCAGTTCGCGTTGCTGGTTGACCTCAAACTGGTACAGGCGAATGTTGGCGATGTCGTCCGCCAGGTCGCGGTCCACGGTCAGGCGTGGCAAGGCTTGTTTCTGTTTGTAGAGGATCTTGGACAGCAACAGGCTGCCCTTGAGCACGTTGATCTGCTCGTCCAGGGCCGAGTCGCTCTGGGTCACCGTGTCGAGTTGCTGCTTGGTTTTCAGGTTCTTCTGGGTCAGATCGTTGAGGCGGTCGGTGCTTTTGAGCAGGTAGTCGGACAACTTCAGGTTGGCCGCGCTTTCGGTGGCCAGCAGGCTGCTGCCGCCGGCTTTTTGCGCTTCGATGGACTGCTGGGTCACCGTTTGTTGGGACTGGGCCAGGCGTTTCTGGTTGATCAGGGTTTGCAGGTCCTGGATCTCTTGTTCCAGGCGCGCGGTTTTTTCCATCACCAGGTCGTGTTGGCTGTTGCCCAGGTCTTGCAGTTGGCTGTTGCCGGCCAGTTCCTGGCGGCGCAGCGGGATCAGTGCGTTGAGGGCGGCCAGTTCGGCATTGAGCTGGTTGCGCTGGTCGCCGCTGAGGGTCTTGCCGTTGTCCTTGCCGGCCTTGAGGATCGAGTTGATCTGCAGGATGCGCGTCTGGCTGCTGCTGATTTCGGTCTGGGCGCGCTCGGGGCGGGTTTGGGCGGCGATGGACAGGCTGTTGGCGTCAGCCAGTTCTTTTTGCAGGTCGCCTTGCTGGGTGGTGCGCTGCACCAGCAGTTGCTCAAGCTGCGGCACCGGCAGGGTGGCGTAGCGCTGGGCGACCGGGATGATTTTGGTGGCCTTGAGCCGGGTCAGTTCGCGCTGGTTGTCGGCGGTCTCGCGCGGTGCGTCTTCCAGCTGGCGCTTGAGGTCGACCAGGCGCTGCTCGTAATCCTGCTTGTTGCCCAGGTACGTCAAGGTCTGCTGCAGGATGGTCTGCAGGGCCTTCATGTCGGCGTCGGGCAGCTTGCGGTCGGGCAGCTTGTCCAGGGTTTGCTGGATGGCGTCGGCGCTGGGCGGGTCGGCCGCGTGAACGGTGCCGACACAAAGGGTCAGGCCCAGCAGGGCAGTGGCGAGGAACGTGCGCAGGGTAGGCATAGAGACCGGTCTTGCAAGGTGAAGAATCGGGGGCGTTATCGCCCCGCAGTTTAGAGGAAGAGTCCGGGGCCCGGGCGACTTCCTTCGGGGAATCTGACGCCCACTTTGCCAATCTTGTTCCCGTCCATGACCGCGACAGTCCAGATGGTGTTGTTCCACTCCACCTGGTCGCCGACGATGGGCGCGCCGCCGACTTTCTGGGTGATGAAACTGCTCAGCGGCATATCCGGGTCGATGCCTTCCAGCTTCAGGCCGTACAGCGCGGAAACCGCACCCAGCTGGGCATCGCCTTCCAGCACGAAGTCGCCGAAGAAACGCAGGTCCAGACCGCGTTGCGGGGCCTGGCTGAACAGTTTGCCCAGGGCCGGCAGGTTGTGTTCGTGGCCGATCACGCAGAGCAGGTCGCCGACTTCCAGCACGGTACTACCCGACGGATGGAGCAGTTGCTGGCCACGGAACAGCGCGGCGATCCGCGTGCCTTCGGGCATTTTCAGCTCACGCAGGGCTGCGCCGATGCACCATTTTTCCGCGCCCAGGCGGTAGACGAACAGCTCCCACTCGCTGGTGACGTGCACTTCCAGCGCGGCACGGGAAATCGGCGCCGGGTCCGGCGGTACGGTGACTTTGAGCAGCTTGGCCACCCACGGCAGGCTTGTGCCCTGCACCAGCAGCGACACCAGCACGATAAAGAACGCGAGATTGAAGTACAGCTGCGCATGGGGCAGCCCGGCCATCAGCGGGAACACCGCCAGAATGATCGGCACCGCGCCGCGCAGGCCCACCCAGGCGATAAAGGCCTTTTCACGACCGTGGAACGCTTTGAAAGGCAGCAGGCCGACCATTACCGACAATGGCCGCGCAAACAGAATCATCCACAGCGCCAGGCCCAGGGCCGGCAACGCGATGGGCAGCAAGTCATGGGGCGTGACCAGCAGGCCCAGTACCAGGAACATGCCGATCTGCGCCAGCCAGGCCATGCCGTCGAGCATATGCAAAATGCCATGACGGCTGCGCACCGGGCGGTTGCCGATCACCAGGCCGCACAGGTACACGGCGAGGAAGCCGCTGCCGTGCAGGGCGTTGGTCACGGCGAACACGAACAGGCCGCCAGCGATCACCAGGATCGGGTACAGGCCGGTGGCCAGGTTGATGCGGTTGACCATTTGCAGCATCAGCCAGCCGCCGCCCAGGCCAACCACGCCGCCGATGCCGAACTCGCGCACCAAGTGAGTCAGCAGGCTCCAGTGCAGGCCGGTCTGGCCGCTGGCGAGCATGTCGATCAAGGTGACAGTGAGGAACACCGCCATGGGGTCGTTGCTGCCGGATTCGATTTCCAGGCTGGCGGTGACCCGTTCGTTGAGGCCCTTGCCGCCGAGCAGCGAGAACACTGCCGCAGCGTCCGTGGAGCCGACAATCGCGCCAATCAACAAGCCTTGGATGATATTGAGGTCAAACAGCCAGGCCGCGGCCATGCCGGTGAGGCCGGTGGTAATCAACACCCCCACCGTGGCCAGCGACAACGCCGGCCAGAGTGCCACGCGGAAACTCGCCACCCGTGTGCGTAAACCGCCATCGAGCAGGATCACGGCCAGGGCGAGGTTGCCCACCAGGTAGGCAGTTGGGTAGTTATCGAAGATGATGCCGCCGCCATCGACGCCGGCGACCATGCCCACGGCCAGGATGATCACCAATATCGGGATACCCAGGCGGGACGAAAGAGAACTCACCAGAATGCTCGCACTCACCAGCAACGCGCCGATCAAGAACAGGCTGTTGATGGTCGTCGCATTCAAAGGCAGTACTCCATGAGCAAACAAGACGGGGCGCAAACTGACCATGCAGTCTGCGTGCCAGCGATTCTAACCTGTTGAATTGCTGCGCTGTCAAAAAGCTTTTAAAGGCCGGCGCAGATCTGAATGTGGGAGGGGGCTTACCCCCGATTGCGGTGGTCCAGCTATCGATAAGCTGGCTGACACACCGCCATCGGGGGCAAGCCCCCTCCCACAATTTTGACCCAGTTGTTTCAGTTAGAGGCGGAAGCGCCCGACCATCCCATTCAAGTCCACCGCCAGGCGCGACAGCTCGCTGCTCGCCGCACTGGTCTGGCTGGCACCAGTCGCCGATTGCACGGACAAGTCGCGGATATTCACCAGGTTGCGATCCACTTCCCGCGCCACCTGGGCCTGTTCTTCCGCTGCGCTGGCGATGACCAGGTTGCGTTCGTTGATCTCGACGATCGCGGTATTGATGGTATCCAGCGACATCCCGGCGCCTTTGGCGATATTCAGCGTCGATTCGGCGCGTTCGGTGCTGTTGCGCATCGAATCCACCGCGTGTTCGGTGCCGGCCTGGATACTGCCGATCATCCGCTCGATCTCGCTGGTCGATTGCTGCGTGCGATGAGCCAGGGCGCGCACTTCATCGGCGACCACCGCAAAACCGCGACCGGCTTCGCCAGCACGTGCCGCTTCAATCGCCGCGTTCAGGGCCAGCAGGTTGGTCTGGTCGGCCAGGCCACGGATCACGTCCAGCACCTTGCCGATATCGCGTGACTCATTGGCCAGGTCGCCAATCAAGGTGGCGGTGGCTTGCACATCGCCGCTCATGCGTTCGATGGCGCTGACGGTTTCCTGCACCAGATCACGGCCATCGCCGGCAGAAGTGGTGGCGTTGCGCGATGCCTCGGAGGTGCTCACCGCATTGCGGGCGACTTCTTCGACGGCACTGGTCATCTCGTTCACCGCCGTGGCGGCTTGTTCGATTTCGTTGTTTTGCTGGGTCAGGCCACGGGCGCTTTCGTCGGTGACGGCGTTCAGTTCCTCGGCAGCCGACGCCAGCTGGGTCGCGGACCCGGCAATGCGTTGCAGGGTGTCGCGCAGTTTGTCCTGCATCTTGGCCATGGCCGCCAACAGGCGCCCGGCTTCGTCGTTGCCGTCGACTTTGATCGGGCGCGTCAGGTTGCCTTCGGCCACTTCTTCGGCTGCTTCCAAGGCCTGGGAGATGGGCAGGGTGATGCTGCGGGTCAGCAGCCACGCAAACAGCAGTGTCAGCAGGGTGGCGATCACCAGAAGGCTCACCACCATGTTGAAGGCCATGTTGTATTGGTCTTCGGCGTCTTTATTGGTAGCCAGGGCCATCTTATTGTTGATGTCCAGCAGGCGGGTGAGCACGGCGTTGACCTGCTCGGAGTTGCTCAGCAGTTCGGTGTTGAGCAGGGTGCGCAGCTCTTCCACTTGATTGGCGCGCGACAGGCTCTTCATGCGCTCTTCAATCTGATGGTACTGGCCCAGCAGGCGTACGTATTCGTCGTAGGTCGAGCGCTCTTCGCTGCTCTCGATGAGTTTTTCGTAGATGCCCTGGGCCGTGCGAATCTGCTGATTGCGCAGCTCAAAGGCTTCCAGGGTTTTTTGCTGGACCTCCGGCTCGCGGTTGGTCAGCAGGCGGTACGACAGCACCCGCAGGCGCAGAGTCAGTTGGGTGAACTCATCGAGGGCACGAATGCTTGGCACGCTGGACAGGGTGATGTCTTCCGTGGCGGCGCGTATCTTGCTCATTTGATTCAGGGCGAACACACCGAGAAACAACATCAACGCGCCAATAAACGCGAAGCCGAGGAAGGCCCTCGGAGCGATATTCATATTACGAAGCGACATGCGGGAATCCTGGGGGAGATGCGCGATCCGTGCGGCCATCAGACGGGGTGTCCCTCTTTATCGGTCGTACGACTAAAGTCTAAAGGGGCGTGTGCGGTTTTGTCGCATCTGACGAGGGGTTTGATCGATTCAGGAACCAGATCCGGTAAATGCAGTCACTAAGGCTCGAAAGTGCGGCCCGGCCCTTAAAAATCGGGCTGCGCGCCGGGGATAACCCTGGCATCCGAGGTGAATTTTCTTTATCGTCACCGCCCTTTTAAAAAGCCCGAGAAATCAAAATGTTAGAAGCATCCCTCAGCCAATTGGAACAACTGGTCAGCGACCTGGTACAGCAGAACCAGGATCTGCTGGGCACCAACGAATCCCTCAAGGCCGAACTGGCCCGCGCCAAGGACGAGAACGACAGCCTGCAACTGAGCCTGATGGAACAGGAAGAAAAGCACGGTGCCACCGCTGCGCGTATCCAGGCGCTGGTTGAGCGTGTGAGCGCAGGGCCCGTCGGCGCATGAGTGAAGGGATAAAGGTCGTTTCGATTCTCGGAGAGGATTACTCGATCAAGGCACCGGCCGGGGAAGAGAAAACCCTGATGCACGCCGTGACCCTGCTCAAGGCGTCCCTGGCCACCACCAAGAAGAAGTACCCGACCCTGATCGGTGACAAGCTACTGGTGCTGGCGGCGCTGAACCTGTGCGCCGAGCAGATCGAAATGCAGCAGGCGCACCAGCAGGAACTCGACCGTTACCAAGAGCAAGTCAGCGCCACGGTCGATGTGATTTCCAAGGCGATCGGAACGCCTTAGAACCACTCATCTT
This sequence comes from Pseudomonas sp. C 49-2, assembly GCF_003970195.1. Classification (NCBI taxonomy): domain Bacteria; kingdom Pseudomonadati; phylum Pseudomonadota; class Gammaproteobacteria; order Pseudomonadales; family Pseudomonadaceae; genus Pseudomonas; species Pseudomonas sp. C 49-2. Next base: position 261,171 of record NZ_RXYG01000002.1, on the reverse strand, counting down.
GCATGCCGAGGCACGTGTCATCGCGGGCCTCCAAGATTGCCAGTTCATGATGGCAGCTCGGCACTTCCCAGGTCAGGAAGTACCGGGCAGCCTGGAGCTTGCCTCTATAGAAGGCCACATCCGCCGCATCACCCTTGGCCAAGCCTGCTTCGGCGCGAATCGCCTGTTCCAGCCAGCGCCAGCCAATTACCGTATGCCCGAACACCTTCAGGTACAGCGCCGAATTCGCCAGGCTGCTGCTGACCTTGCCGTGGGCGAGATCCGTCAGCAGACCAATGGTGACGGTTTGCAGGCGGTTGACCAGCTGTTCCAAGGGTTCCCTCAGCACGGTAAGGCTCGGGTATTCCTGCGCACGGGCGCCGGTTTCGGCGATCAGTCTGATGAGTTGCTTCAAGCCCGCTCCGCCGTTCTGCGCCAGTTTGCGCCCGAGCAAATCCAGGGACTGGATGCCGTGGGTGCCTTCATGGATCGGGTTCAGGCGGTTGTCACGGTAATACTGCTCCACAGGGTATTCGCGGGTGTAGCCATGGCCGCCGAGAATCTGGATCGCCAGTTCGTTGGCTTTGAGGCAGAACTCCGACGGCCAGGATTTGACGATGGGCGTGAGCAGGTCCAGCAGTTCGTGAGCTTGTTTGCGTTCGGTTTCGGTGGCCAGGGTGGTGGTGTCGTCGAACAGCCGCGCGGCGTAGAGGCCGAGGTCGAAGGCGCCTTCTACGTAGGATTTTTGGGTGAGCAGCATGCGCTTGATGTCCGCGTGCTGAATGATCGAGACCGGCGCGGTCGTGGGATCTTTACTATCGGGCAGGCGGCCTTGTGGGCGTTCGCGGGCGTATTCCAGGGAGTAGAGGTAGCCGGCGTAACCGAGCATGACGGCGCCCATACCGACGCCAATCCGCGCCTCGTTCATCATCTGGAACATGCAGCTCAAACCCTGGTGCGGCTTACCCACCAGATAGCCGATGCAATTGCCGTTATCGCCGAAGTTCAGCGCAGTGGACGTGGTGCCGCGCCAACCCATCTTGTGGAACAGCCCGGCCAGCAACACATCGTTGCGCTCGCCCAGGCTGCCGTCGTCGTTGACCAGGAACTTGGGCACGATAAACAACGAAATGCCCTTAACCCCGGCCGGCGCGTCCGGAAGTTTGGCCAGCACCATGTGCACGATGTTTTCCGACAGCGGGTGATCACCGCCGGAAATGAAGATCTTATTCCCCTTGAGTCGGTAAGTACCGTCAGCCGCTGGCTCTGCGCGTGTACGAATATCTGACAGGGATGAGCCGGCGTGAGGTTCGGTGAGCGCCATGGTGCCAAAGAAACGGCCGTCGATCATCGGTTGCAGGAAGCGTTGTTTCTGGTCCTCAGTGCCGAAGCTTTCGATCAGGTTGGCGGCGCCCATGGTCAGGAACGGATAGGAAGTGGATGCCGCGTTGGCGGACTGGAAGTGCGCAAAACAGGCTTGGGACAGCAGGGTCGGCAGTTGCATGCCACCCGCTTCAAAGCTGCGGGCTGCGTTGAGGAAGCCGGCTTCCAGAAACGCATCCACCGCCGGCTTCACTTCCGGAATCAGGATGGCCTTGCCGTCTTCGTAGCGCGGTTCGTTTTCGTCGTTCTTGCGATTGTGAGGAGCGAAGTACTTTTCCGCGATGTTACGCGCGGTGCTGATGGCCGCATCGAAGGTTTCGCGATTGTGTTCGGCAAACCGCTCGCGCTGGGTCAGGCCCTCGGCATCGAGGACTTCGTACAGCTCGAAAGCCAGATTGCGGGAACTGAGCAGCGTCTCGGACATGGCGGCTTACCTTTGGAGGAATTGGCCTGAGTCTAAGTGTGCGAATGGAGGGTGAATAGCAAGATTGATTTGGGTGATGCACAGGCAAATGTGGGAGGGGGCTTGCCCCCGATGGCGATGTGTCAGTCACCAAGTGCATTGGCTGATCCACCGCTATCGGGGGCAAGCCCCCTCCCACATTTTTTACCGCATTTCGTCAGGCAGTTAGCCGATGGTCATCAGGCTGGCGTTACCGCCCGCCGCAGCCGTGTTGACGCTCAACGCCCGCTCAATCACCAGGCGTTCCAGTGCAATCGCGGTCTCGCCTTGCGACAAACCATGCACCCCGACAATCGCCCCGCCACGCTGGGCCACTTGTTGGCACACCGCACGCAATTGATCGGAATCACCGTGATGCAAGACCGCGTCGAACACTACGTCGTCCTTGCTCCAGTCGGCCACGCGCTTGATCTTCGCCTGAATCTCCTTCGGCAGGCGTGGGAACAAGGCCTTGGTCAGGTCAGATTCCGGCCATACCGCCGAACCGCCCACGGCCAGTACCGCCGCCAGTTGCGTCAGCAGATCGCCTTCCACTTCCGCCAGGCACAGTACGTGCTCGCGGGGCAGGATGGCGTAGCTGTTGCGTTCGCCGGTCGGGCCGGCCAGTTGGCGGGTGATACCGCTTTGCGATTGCGCGGCGAACTGGCTGCACAGGGTGCTCAGGTCGCTGAACTTATTGCTGTCGGCCCAGGATTTCAGGGCGGTCAGCGGCTGGCTCATGGCATCGCGCAGGCGCACGTCCGGCGCGGCCAATGCGTCGCCGCGTACGAAGGATTGCTCGATGGCATCCGTAGGGCGCGTCGACAGCAGGCGGTACAGGTACAGCGGGCCACCGGCTTTCGGGCCAGTGCCCGACAGGCCTTCGCCGCCGAACGGTTGCACGCCAACCACGGCACCGACGATGTTGCGGTTCACATAGACGTTACCGGCATTGACGTTGTCGATCACCTTGGCGATGGTCTCGTCGATACGGGTGTGCACGCCCAGGGTCAGGCCGTAGCCGGAAGCGTTGATCTGGCCGATGAGCTGGTCGATCTCTTTGCGCTTGTAGCGCACCACGTGCAGCACCGGGCCGAAGATCTCCCGTTGCAGCTCGTCGAAGCTTTCCAGTTCGATCAGGGTCGGCATCACGAAGGTGCCACGCTTGATCTCTTCACCGTCGGCAATCGCCACTTGATACACATTGCGGCCTTTGTCGCGCATGGCCTGGATGTGTTTCTCGATGCCGGCCTTGGCCTCGGCGTCGATCACCGGGCCGATGTCGACGGACAGGCGCTCAGGGTTGCCCAGACGGCATTCCGCCATGGCGCCCTTGAGCATTTCGATGACACGGTCTGCCGAATCTTCCTGCAGGCACAGTACACGCAGGGCCGAGCAGCGTTGGCCGGCACTGTCGAAGGCCGAGGACACCACATCGATAACCACTTGTTCGGTCAGCGCGGAGGAGTCGACGATCATCGCGTTCTGGCCACCGGTTTCGGCGATCAGCGGGATCGGACGGCCCTGGGCGTCCAGGCGGCCGGCGACATTACGTTGCAGCAGACGCGCCACTTCGGTAGAGCCAGTGAACATCACGCCTTTGACGCGATCATCACCCACCAGGCGGGCACCCACGGTTTCGCCCTGGCCCGGCAGCAGTTGCAGCACGCCTTCCGGAATACCGGCTTCCAACAGGATGCGCACGGCTTGCGCGGCGACCAGCGGAGTTTGTTCGGCCGGCTTGGCCAGTACCGGGTTGCCGGCGGCCAATGCGGCGGCGACTTGGCCGCTGAAGATGGCCAGCGGGAAGTTCCACGGGCTGATGCACACCACCGGGCCCAGTGGGCGGTGGGCGTCGTTGGTGAAATCGTTGCGTGCCTGCACCGCGTAATAGCGCAGGAAGTCTACGGCTTCACGCACTTCGGCGATGGCGTTGGCGAAGGTCTTGCCGGCTTCACGGGCCAGCAGGCCCATCAGTGGCTGAATCTCGCCTTCCATCAGGTCGGCGGCACGTTCCAGGATGGCGGCGCGCTCGGCGGGCGGGGTGGCCTGCCAGATCGGACCGGCGCTGATGGCGCACTGGATAGCGTTGTCGACGTCTTCGACGGTGGCTTCTTGAACATGACCGACCACGTCACGCAGGTCGGACGGGTTCAGTACCGGCGCCGCCGCTTGCTCGCTGGAGGCGCAACCGAGCATCGGCGCAGCTTTCCAGTTGTTGTGAGCGGTGGCCAGCAAGGCGCAGGACAACGACGCCAGGCGGTGTTCGTTGGCCAGGTCGATACCGGCCGAATTGGCGCGGTCGCTGCCGTACAGGTCACGCGGCAATGGAATGCGCGGGTGCGGCAGGCCGAAGCCGCCTTCCAGCGTGGCCATTTGCTCGATGCTGGCCACTGGATCGGCCACCAGCTCCTGAATGGAGATGGATTGGTCGGCAATGCGGTTGACGAACGAGGTGTTCGCGCCGTTTTCCAACAGGCGACGGACCAAGTAAGCCAGCAGTGTCTCGTGGGTGCCGACTGGAGCGTACACACGGCACGGACGGTTCAGCTTGCCATCGGCAACCTTGCCTACAACCTGCTCGTACAGCGGTTCGCCCATGCCGTGCAGGCATTGGAACTCGTACTGGCCGGGGTAATAGTTCTGACCGGCGATATGGTAGATGGCCGACAGCGTGTGAGCGTTGTGCGTGGCGAACTGCGGGTAGATGACTTCCGGCACCGACAGCAGTTTGCGTGCGCAAGCAATGTAGGAAACGTCGGTGTACACCTTGCGGGTGTAGACCGGATAGCCTTCCAGGCCTTCAACTTGGGCGCGCTTGATCTCGCTGTCCCAGTACGCGCCTTTTACCAGGCGGATCATCAGGCGATGGCGGCTGCGGCGCGCCAGGTCGATGACGTAGTCGATCACATACGGGCAACGCTTCTGGTAGGCCTGGATCACAAAACCGATGCCGTTCCAGCCGGTCAGTTGTGGCTCGAAGCACAGGCGCTCCAGCAGGTCCAGGGACAGCTCCAGACGGTCGGCTTCTTCGGCGTCGATGTTCAGGCCGATGTCGTATTGCTTGGCCAGCAAGGTCAGGGACAGCAGGCGCGGGTACAGCTCGTCCATCACGCGCTCGTACTGCGCACGGCTGTAGCGCGGGTGCAGGGCCGATAGCTTGATGGAGATACCCGGACCTTCATAAATCCCACGGCCGTGGGAGGCTTTGCCGATCGAATGGATGGCTTGTTCGTACGAGGCCAGGTACTTCTGCGCGTCGTGTTCAGTCAGCGCGGCTTCACCAAGCATGTCGTAGGAATAGCGAAAACCCTTGGCTTCGAACTTGCTCGCGTTGGCCAGGGCTTCGGCGATGGTTTCGCCGGTGACGAACTGCTCGCCCATCAGGCGCATCGCCATGTCGACGCCCTTGCGGATCATCGGCTCGCCGCTCTTGCCGATGATGCGGCTCAGGGACGAGGTCAGGCCTGCTTCGTTGTGGGTGGCGACCAGTTTGCCGGTCAGCAGCAGGCCCCACGTAGCAGCGTTGACGAACAGCGACGGGCTGTTGCCCAAGTGCGGCTGCCAGTTGCCGGTGCTGATCTTGTCGCGGATCAGTGCGTCGCGAGTGCCCTTGTCCGGGATGCGCAGCAGCGCTTCGGCCAGGCACATCAGTGCCACGCCTTCCTGGGACGACAGGGAAAACTCCTGCAGCAGGCCCTGAACAATACCGGCACGGCCGCCAGCACTTTTCTGGTTACGCAGTTTTTCGGCGATTGACGCGGCCAGCTTGTTGGTGGCTTCGGCCATCGGGGCCGGCAGACGAGCCTGTTCGATCAGCATCGGCACCACTTCCGGCTCGGGGCGGCGGTAAGCGGCGGTGATCGAGGCGCGCAATACGGATTGCGGCAGGATGCTCTCGGCGAACTCAAGGAAGCACTGGTGGGCGTGGTCGGTCTGGACCTCGCCTGCATCGTCGGCGTCCTTGCTGCTCAAACCATTGAGTTCGGACAGGGTTGCACCACCCTCCAGTTTCTCCAGGTAATTGAAAATCGCCTGCTTGATCAGCCAGTGCGGCGTGCGATCAATGGAGGTCGCGGCAGCCTTCAGGCGCTCGCGGGTCGGGTCGTCGAGTTTGACCCCAAGGGTGGTCGTAGCCATTTTCTTATCCTCATGGGTGCCACTACCGAGTGGCATTAGCTGGCGGCAAGATTAGCTTTGCGCATGCAGAGGTGCAACCGGGTGCAACCCTTTTTATTCAGGAAATTTTCGATCGTGATCGGGAAAAAAAGACACCGCCGACGGATTCCGCTCTGCCTTGGTGCGTTTGCTTCTGAGATCGGCTGTTCTTGCTCCGAAAAGGAGCAAAAACAGGGCGTTTTCCACAAAACATATCAAGGTGCAACTTATTCTCACGAAACTGGTTGCACCTTATTTGCTTTGTTGAATAGCATTCGCGCCCAAGGTGCAACCACTTTGAAAGTTCGGTTCATCGGCTGACGGCTTTCCTGGGGAAACGTCAGTCATAAATGCGCGGCACGCAGCTACGTCTACCTACTTCCAGTGGGTGGCAGTCTGACAGACCGTTGCTACATAAAAACAAAGCCAGGGCGTCACTCTTATGAGCGTTAGTAATCCAACCCTGATCACGTTCGTGATCTACATCGCAGCAATGGTGCTGATCGGCTTCATGGCCTATCGCTCCACCAACAACCTTTCCGACTACATCCTGGGCGGTCGCAGCCTCGGTAGCGTGGTGACTGCCTTGTCGGCCGGCGCTTCCGACATGAGCGGCTGGTTGTTGATGGGCCTGCCGGGCGCGATCTACATGTCTGGCCTGTCGGAAAGCTGGATCGCCATCGGCCTGATCGTCGGTGCCTACCTCAACTGGCTGTTCGTCGCCGGTCGCCTGCGGGTCCAGACCGAGCACAACGGTGACGCCCTGACCCTGCCGGATTACTTCTCCAGCCGTTTCGAAGATAAAAGCGGCCTGCTGCGGATCATCTCCGCCGTGGTGATCCTGGTGTTCTTCACCATTTACTGCGCCTCCGGCATCGTCGCCGGCGCCCGCCTGTTTGAAAGCACCTTCGGCATGTCCTACGAGACTGCTTTGTGGGCCGGTGCTGCAGCGACCATTGCCTACACCTTCGTCGGTGGTTTCCTGGCCGTGAGCTGGACAGATACCGTACAAGCCACGCTGATGATTTTTGCGCTGATTCTCACGCCGATCATCGTGCTGCTGGCCACCGGTGGCGTCGACACCACGTTCCTGGCGATCGAAGCCCAGAACCCTGACAACTTCAACATGCTGAAAAACACAACCTTCATCGGCATCATCTCGCTGATGGGCTGGGGCCTGGGTTACTTCGGCCAGCCGCACATCCTGGCGCGTTTCATGGCGGCGGATTCGGTGAAGTCGATTGCCAAGGCTCGTCGCATTTCCATGACCTGGATGATCCTGTGCCTGGGCGGCACCGTGGCGGTGGGCTTCTTCGGTATTGCCTACTTCTCGGCGCATCCGGAAGTGGCAGGTCCTGTGACCGAAAACCACGAACGCGTATTCATTGAGCTGGCCAAGCTGCTGTTCAACCCATGGATTGCCGGCGTGCTGCTGTCGGCCATCCTGGCGGCGGTGATGAGCACTTTGAGCTGCCAACTGTTGGTGTGCTCCAGCGCTTTGACCGAGGACTTCTACAAGACCTTCTTGCGCAAAAACGCGTCCCAAGTTGAGTTGGTATGGGTCGGTCGCCTGATGGTGCTGCTGGTTGCACTGATCGCTATCGCCATGGCTGCCAACCCGGAAAACCGCGTACTGGGCCTAGTGAGCTACGCCTGGGCCGGTTTCGGCGCCGCATTCGGCCCTGTGGTGCTGATCTCGGTGATCTGGAAAGGCATGACCCGCAACGGCGCACTGGCCGGTATCCTGGTCGGCGCGATCACTGTGATTGTGTGGAAACACTTCGAATTGCTGGGCCTGTACGAAATCATCCCAGGCTTTATCTTCGCCAGCCTGGCGATCTACTTCGTGAGCAAGATGGGCGCACCGACTGCCGGTATGGTCGAGCGTTTTGATGCTGCGGAAAAAGACTACAACCTCAATAAGTAATTCGCTGGGTGTTTAGCGCCAAGTGAGTTGAAAGAAAGGCCCGCGTCCTACGGATTGCGGGCCTTTTTTTTACGTGTGATTTATGTCGGTCCTAAGAAAATTCGGACGTGCGCACGTAGGGTTTTACTGATTTTCCTGGCGAGTGCTCAGCAGGTCGCAAGGGTGATGCAAAATCGGCAGCCCACCCCCCGCAGAGAAACACCGGATGTTCGCTCCTGCCAACCAAAGCGCCTTTACCCTGACCCTCGACGGGGAGCCCAGTGAATTCCAGGTCCACGGGTTCGTGGGGGATGAGTTCATCAGCCTGCCTTTTCGCTTTGACCTTGAGTTGGTCAGCGAACAGTCCGATCAAGACCTTGAGAGCCTGCTACATCGTCAAGCGTTCCTGGGGTTTGACGCTCATGGCCATGGTATTCATGGCTTGGTGTATCGGGTGGCGCAAGGCGATTCGGGCAGGCGCCTTACCCGTTACCAGATCACCCTGGTGCCGCAGCTGGCTTATCTGGAACACAGCACTCACCAGCGGATTTTCCAGAAAAAAACCATACCCGAGATCATTGCGCAGGTATTGCAAGCTCAGGCTATCCAAAGTGATGCCTTCGCGTTTCAACTGAGCGGCAAGTATCCCGAGTGTGAATACTGTGTTCAGTTCGGCGAAACCGATCTGGAGTTCATTCAGCGTCTATGTGCTGAATCGGGCATTCACTATCACTTCCAGCACAACCCTGAGCGTCACCTGTTGGTGTTTGGCGACGATCAAAGTGTTTTTGCGCGGCCTGATCAATCCACACCGTATTCGCCTGGTACCGGGATGGTTGCCGACGAGACAGCGATCAAGCGCTTTATTCTGCGGCTGAAGACTCGTACCACCGGTGTGAGCCTGCGGGATTACGATTTCAAAAAGCCTAGCCTGACGTTGGAAAGCGAAGTGTCCAGTCGGCTGCGGCCCACCCTGGACGACCAGCGCTACCCTGGGCACTTCACGGATCGTGAGCGTGGTAAGTACCTGGCGCAACGCCTGCTGGAGCGTCATCGCAGCGATTACCGTCAGGCCAGCGGCGCTAGCGACCAGCCGGCGTTGGTCACTGGGCAGTTCTTGAAAATGACTGGGCATCCTCGTCAGGAATGGAATGATTTGTGGCTGATTACCCAGTTGCACCATGTAGGGCACCAACCTCAAGTGCTTGAGGAGTCTGTTGGCGATGAGTCGCCTCAAGGCTACAGCAATGAATTTGTTGTAACGCCTTGGGACGTAGCGTTTCGAACACCTCAGATTATGTCCCGGCCTCAAATATCGGGTTACCAGAACGCAGTGGTGACCGGTCCCGCCGGCAGCGAAATCCATTGCGACGAATACGGCCGGGTCAAGGTGCAGTTGGCGTGGGATCGCGATGGGGAACATAACGACCATTCCAGCTGCTGGCTGCGGGTTGCCAGCGGCTGGGCGCATGATCGATATGGGGCGGTATTGATCCCTCGGGTCGGTATGGAAGTGTTGGTAGGCTTCGTTAATGGCGACATGGATATGCCGCTGGTCATGGGCTGCCTACCCAATGCGGCCGCCCAGGTGCCCCTCGATCTGCCTGCGGACAAGACCCGCAGCATCTTCCGCAGCCAGAGCAGCCCCGGTGGTGGTGGCTACAACGAGTTGCGCATCGAGGACCGCAAGGGGGCCGAGGAAATCTACCTGCGTGCCCAGCGGGACTGGACCCAACACGTGCTGCATGACCTTCGGGTAAAAGTGGACGGTGAGTCGCATCACGAACTGCAGGGCGAGGAGCTGCGCATTACCCATGGCAACCGCCTGACTGACCTGAAGCGAGACGACCACTTGATGGTTGGCGGCTCTCGGCAGGTAAGGGCAGGGCAGGCCATTCTGATAGGCGCGGGGCAAAGCGTTGTGATCGATGGTGGCGCAACTGTCACGATTCAGGCAGGCGGGCAGTCGATCACGCTGTCTGCGGGCGGGATTTTCAGCAGTGTGCCGATCCAGCTTGGCAGTGCGCCCGCTGTTACTGCAGCGCCGTTAACGCCTGGACTGAAGGAAACACTGCTGGCGGTGATTCCTGCTCCGCTGAGCCGCGTGCAGGTGGCCAGCCTCAAGCGCAGCGCGCCGTTTTGCGAAGAGTGCGAGCGTTGCAAAAACGGCCAGTGCGGCCCCATCTGACTTTTAAAGGGATTTACGAAGATGCATCAACCTTTGCTGCCTGGCGAACAACTGTTTGCAGTGCTGAGCGCTGCCAGCGACGCCAAACCCCTTGACGCTTGGCGGGCGCTCGCCGTCGGGGCCCCGCCGCAACCCGTATGGGCCGGCACGGCCTATGCGACATGGGACGAGGTCATGCCCTATGTAGGCATCGTCGAGCCGGGCAGTCCTTTCCTGGAATGGGCCGCCTGCACTGATGCCACGGATTGGGGGTGGCTGGCCATATCGACCCATCCACTGGAAACCGTGATTGCACACCTGCAAGGATTGACCAAGGTCTACCTGCCCGATGGTCAGGATGTGTTCTTACGGTTCTGGGATGGTGCTCAATTCCTGCCGATTCTTCAGCAGTCGGGCGATGAGCTATTGCCGATGTTCCAGCGCTACGTGATCAATGGCCAGTCGCTGACCGTCACTTCTGGCCCAGTCACAGCCGCCAAGGCGAGCCCGTGGTGGCGAGTGCCTGCGCCTTTACTGCAACATCTGGCCGAGCAATCGCCCCAAACCCTGATCGATAACCTCCTGCAAGGGCTCGAAGAGCAGCGGCCCGACCTTTACACCGCATTCGTGCCGACGACCTTGCGGCATAAGGTCGCCTATTTCACGCGCCGCCGGGATGTCAGCCATCAGGGTTTGGCGGACTACCTGGCTTCAGAGTTGAGTTGAACCCAGCGCCTGCTGCAGATCTTCGATCAGGTCTTCAATCGCCTCGATGCCCACTGACAGGCGAATCATTTCCGGCTTCACGCCGGCTTTGGCTTGTTCTTGCTCGTTCATTTGCCGGTGGGTGGTGGACGCCGGATGACACGCCAGGGACTTGGCGTCGCCGATGTTCACCAGGCGCTTGAAGATTTGCAGCGCATCGTAGAAGCGCACACCGGCGGCATAACCGCCTTTGAGGCCGAACGAGAGAATCGCCGAGGGTTTGCCCTGCAGGTATTTCTGCGCCAGTTCGTGGTGTGGATGATCCGGCAAGCCGGCGTAGCTGACCCATTCCACCTCGGCATGACCTTGGAGGAACTGCGCAACTTTCAAGGCATTTTCAGTATGACGTTCCATGCGCAGGGCCAGGGTTTCCAAGCCTTGTAGCAGCAGGAAGGCATTCATCGGTGCCAACGCCGCGCCCGTGTTGCGCAACGGCACGGTACGCGCGCGGGCGATGAAGGCGGCGGGACCGAACTTTTCGGTGTAGACCACACCGTGATAGGCCGGCTCTGGGTTGTTGAGACCGGGAAATTTCTCCGGGTAGTCGGCCCAGGGGAAAGTGCCGCTGTCGACGATTACGCCCCCCAGGGAATTGCCGTGGCCGCCGATGTATTTGGTCACTGAGTGCACCACGATATCGGCGCCGAAGTGGATCGGCTTGCACAGGATCGGCGTGGCCACGGTGTTGTCCACCATCAGCGGCACGCCACGCGCGTGGGCGACCTTGGCCAGGGCTTCCAGGTCGACGATATTGCCCGCCGGGTTGCCGATACTTTCGCAGTAGACCAATTTGGTGTTGCCGTCGATCAGTTCGGCGATAGCTTCGGCCGAGTCGTCACGGGCGAAACGCACATCGACGCCAAAGCTGGGCAGCAAGTGCGCGAACAAGGTGTAGGTGCCGCCGTAGAGCTGCGGGGTGGTGACGATATTGTCGCCCGCTCGCGTAAGGGTCTGGATCGCATAGTGAATCGCTGCGCTGCCGGCCGATACCGCCAGGGCCGCGATACCGCCTTCCAGCGCGGCGATGCGCTGTTCCAGCACGTCATTGGTGGGGTTCATGATCCGTGTGTAGATATTGCCGGGCACGTCCAGATTGAACAGATCGGCGCCGTGCTGGGCGTTATCGAACTCGAACGCGACGTTCTGGTAGATCGGCACGGCGACGGCCTTGGTGGTCGGGTCCGACTGGAAGCCGTGGTGCAATGCGATGGTGGCGTCTTTCATGATGGTGGTGGACCTCCCTGGCGTGTGGATCGCCACAATAAATCCGCGCCCTCACCAACATTTAGACTTTTTTCAGGTGCACACCTGCCTTTTCGACATAAGCACCGCCCGGCACGCCGCACTGCACCAACGCCCGCGTAAAAGGTAAACTTCGCCTCCTGCGCAGGAGCAACCATGAATTATCGTCACGCCTTTCACGCCGGCAACCACGCCGATGTCTTCAAACACCTGACCTTGACCCGCCTCATCGCCCTGATGTCGCGCAAGGAGCAGCCGTTCGCCTACCTCGACACCCACGCCGGGATCGGCCTGTACGATCTGCAGGGCGACCAGGCCAATCGGACCGGTGAATATCTGGAAGGCATCGCGCGCCTTTGGGGCGAAAGCGACCTGCCGCCGTTGACAGCCGATTACATGCGCGTGCTGCATGAGATGAACCCGGATGGCGAGTTGCGTTACTACCCAGGTTCGCCGGAGTTGGCGCGACGCCTCACTCGTCCCCAGGACCGTGTGCTGCTCAATGAAAAACACCCGGAAGACGGTGTGCTGCTCAAGGACAATATGAAGGGTGATCGCCGCGTGAAGGTGCATTTGGGCGAAGGCTGGCATGTACCGCGTGCCCTGCTGCCGGTGCCGGAAAAGCGTGCGCTGATGCTTATCGATCCACCGTTCGAGAAACTCGACGAGATGCAACGCTGCGCCGCTTCCCTCAAGGAAGCCGTGAGCCGCATGCGCCAGACCGTCGCGGCCATCTGGTACCCGGTGAAAGACCAACGCATGTTGCGCCGTTTCTACCAAGACTTGGCCGGCACCGGTGCGCCGAAGTTGCTGCGTGTGGAGTTGCTGGTGCATCCGTTGGACACACCCAACACCCTGACCGGCTCGGGCCTGGCGATCGCCAACCCGCCGTGGGGTTTGGAAGAGGAGTTGCGTGAGCTGCTGCCGTGGCTGTCCAAGAAGCTGGGCCAGACCCAGGGTGGGTGGCAGATGGATTGGCTCATCGCTGAGTAGTCAGCAACGCTGATCAATTTGCGGGGGGGCGGGCTGTTGTGGTGAGCGAGCTTGCTCGCGCTGGGCTGCGTAGCAGCCCCAAAACCAGTCACCACGGTCTATCAGAAAAACCGTAGCGGCCTTGTTGGGGCCGCTTCGCGCCCCAGCGCGAGCAAGCTCGCTCACCACAGGGAATCGGTGTAACCACAAAATGGCTTCAGATCGGGCAGGTCACGCCCGTGCCGCCAATCCCGCAATAGCCCTGCGGATTCTTCGCCAGGTATTGCTGGTGATACGCCTCGGCAAAATACACCGTCGGCGCTTCTTCGATTTCCGTGGTGATCGCACCCAGTCCGGCTTTGGTCAGCTCAGCTTGATAAGCCTCGGCACTCGCCTGCGCTGCCGCCAATTGCTCCGGCGTGGTCGCATAGATCACCGAGCGGTACTGGCTGCCGATGTCGTTGCCCTGGCGCATGCCCTGGGTCGGGTTGTGCAGTTCCCAGAACATCTTCAGCAAATCTTCGTATTTCACCTTGGCCTGGTCATACACCACCAGTACCACTTCGCTGTGGCCGGTCAGGCCGGAGCAGACTTCTTCGTAGGTCGGGTTCGGCGTGTAGCCGCCGGCGTAACCGACCACGGTGCTGACCACGCCATCGCGCTGCCAGAACCGGCGCTCGGCCCCCCAGAAGCAGCCCAGACCGAAGATCGCAAAGCCGACGTCGTCCAGGAATGGACCCAGCAGCGGGTTGCCGTTGACGAAATGCGTCTCCGGCAGGTTCATCGGGGTTTCACGGCCAGGTAGAGCTTGTTCTTGGGTAGGCAGCACGTTTTTGTTCACCAGAATTTCCGAGCGCAAGACCATGATCAGTCCTCTCGTCAGGTTGAGTTAGCAGTAAAGATTCAGACAACCAGTGTGCCCGAGTGTTACGGCGCTGTCAGGCGATTGGCCCGCGCGGGTAGCGTTTGAGCATCGCCAGCAGCTCTGCACCGGGGATTGGCCGGTCAAACAGGTAACCCTGGCCCACATCACAACGGTGGCGACGCAGGAACGCCAGTTGCTCGGCGGTCTCGATGCCTTCGGCGACCACCTTGAGCTTGAGGTTGTGGGCCATGGCGATCACCGCGGAGGTGATTTCCATGTCGTCCTGGTTGTCCGGGATTTCGTGGATAAAGCTGCGATCGATTTTGATGATGTCGATGGGGAATTTTTTCAGGTAACTCAGCGACGAGTAGCCGGTGCCGAAGTCGTCCATGGCCAGGGTCAGGCCAAAGCTTTTCAGTTGATCAAGCTGCAGGCGCGTGTCTTCGGTGGCTTCCAGCAGCAGGCCTTCGGTCAGTTCCAGCTCCAGCAGGTTGGCCGGCAACTGTTCTTCCTTGAGGATCGCGGCAATCGAGGCCACCAGGTCCGGGTCGGAGAACTGCTTGGGCGACAGGTTGATTGCCACTTGCAAGTTGCCCATGCCGCCGGCGCTCAGTTGCTTGCTCATGCGGCAAGCCTGGCGGGCGATCCATTTGCCGATCGGGATGATCAGGCCGGTCTCTTCCGCCACGCTGATGAATTGATCCGGGCGGATCATGCCCTTTTCCGGGTGGTTCCAGCGCAGCAACGCTTCCATGCCCAGCAGGCGGCCGCTGCGCAGGCACAGCTTGGGCTGGTAGAACACGTCCAGCTCGTTCTGGGTGAGGGCGCGGCGTAGGTTGTTCTCGACGAACAGCTTGTAGCTGGCCTCGGCGTTCAGCGCTTCGGTAAACACTTGGACCTGATGCTTACCGTTGGCCTTGGCCTTGTGCAAGGCCAGGCCGGCGTTGCGCATCAGTGTTTGCGGATCGCGACCGTGCAGTGGCGCGCACGCCAGGCCCACGGACCCGGTGACGCTGATCAACTGGTTGTCAACGAACATCGGTTTGTCGAGGGTTGCCAGCAACTGGCTGGCAACCTGCTGGCCGCTCTCCAGGTCGGTGTCGTCGAGCAGCACCGCGAACTCGTTACTCGCAAAACGTGCCAGGCTGCCGCCGGCACTCAGGCTGTTACGCAAACGCCGTGCGAGGCTAATCAGCAGCTTGTCGCCGGTCTGGTGGCCGAGGCTGTCGTTGATGCGCTTGAAGTTGTCGATGTCCACCAGCAATAGGCTGATCGGGCTGTCGCTGTCGCGGGCAAAGCGTTCGTCGAGGTTGCGGATGAACGCCGGGCGGTTGCCCAGGTTGGTCAGGTTGTCGGTGTAGGCCAGGCGCTCGATGCGCTGCTGGGCCAGCTTGGTCTGGGTGATGTCTTCGTAGATGCCGATGTAGTGGGTCAACTCGCGGTTGTCGCCATACACCTTGGAAATCGACAGCTGGCCCCAGTAGGGTTCGAGATTTTTGCGGCGGCTCTTGAATTCACCCTGCCAGCTGTTGCTCTTGGCCAGGGCTGACGGTGCGTCGAACAGCAATTCACTGAGGTTTTCCAGCGCCGGCAACTGGGCCAGGCGGTGGCCGTGGACCTCTTCGGCGCTGTACTGAGTGATCGCGGTAAAGCTCGGGTTGACGTACTCGACCACGCCGTCGCAATTGACCAGCAGAAAGGCATTGGCGCTTTGCTCCACGGCGCGCTGGAACAGGTGCAGAGCGCTGGTCGCCGTACGGCGGTTGTGGTTGTTGATGACCTGCGCGAACTGATCGGCCAGCTCGCCGGCAAAGGCAATTTCATCGGCCTGCCAGGCGCGGGTGCTGCCGCTTTGCTCCAGGCACAGCACGCCCACCACATGGCCGTCGACGCGAATGCTCGCGTCGAGCATGGCGTGGATGTCTTTATCGCGCAGGCTGTCGGCCATTTCCCGGGTGCGAGGGTCGCGCAGCGCGTTGGTGGCGTCGATCGCCCGGCTGCTGTGCAAGGCTTCCAGGTAGTCCGGGAAGCAGCTTGCATCAATGGATTCGGGCAGGTGGTGTTGCTCGTCGGCGCGGTGGTAGGCGGAGATCGGCACCAGGCGCTGGCCTTCGAGGTTCCAGATGCTGGCGCAGTCAATCTGGTAGATATCACAGGCACTGCGGGTGATCAGTTCGGCGGCTTCTTGCAGCGAATTGTGGGTGGTGTAGCGCTGGCGGGCCAGCAACAGGATCAGTTCCTGCTGGGCGCGCACCCGCTCCAAATGCTGCAATTGTTCAAGTTGGGCACGCTGGTTGAGCTCCAGGGCGATCTGCAGGCGGCTGTTCTGGTTCTCCAGGTCTGCCGTCGGGGCAGCGGTGGGAATTTCGCTGAACAGGCCGTCGACCACCATCAAGTAACCGCGCAGCAGGTGGCGATTGTGTTGTTTGTAGGCTTCGCCCATCTCCAGCAGGCTCAGCGGCCCGTCGCTGGTGTGCAATGTGTAGCGCACCAGGTAATGCGGGCTCTGGGTCAGTTGCTGCTGGATGGTGTCGTGCAGTTGATAGCGCGCCTGGGGCTCCATCAGGCTGGCGTAGGGCGTGCCGATCAAGGCACACAGCTCGACCGCCGTCAGGCCGAATTGGCGTTCGCAATTGGGGTCGAGGTAAAGGAGGGCCCAGCTTGCCTCATTCAGCCGCTCGAAACGCAGCATACCGAGGCGCGAAGGCACCGGTAACTGCGTCACTACCTCGGCCGCCATACGGGCGACATCGGGCTGGCTTTTCATGGGGGAAACTCACTTGAAATTACGCGCACGGCGCCGGGCTCACGCCCTCTTTTCTGTTGCCTGCGGCAAGGTTGCATCATGCGGCGCGGGCTGACAAGAGAGGATGAAGGCTAAGTGCTATAAGGGGGTTATCGGCCGTGAAAGGGATTTCTGCAATCGGGGTGATGGAAGGTGTACAAGCCTGTTTTTATTGTCCAGCAAACCGGCAAAAAAAGCCCCGCCAAGTGGCGGGGTTGAGGTACGAGCGTGGCGCTCGAAAATCGGTGCAACCAGGCCTCCCGGGTGAACGGGAGGCCTGTTCCTGCTTATAGCAGGATGGTACGGATGTCGTTCAGCAGTTGGCTCAGACGCTGGGTGAAGCGAGCAGCAGCAGCGCCGTTGATCACACGGTGATCGTAGGACAGCGACAGTGGCAGCATCAGCTTCGGCTGGAACGCTTTACCGTCCCACACAGGCTGGATGGTTGCCTTGGACACGCCCAGGATCGCCACTTCCGGCGCGTTGACGATTGGCGTGAAGCCAGTGCCGCCAATGTGACCGAGGCTGGAGATGGTGAAGCACGCGCCCTGCATGTCGTCCGGGGTGAGCTTCTTGTCGCGGGCCTTGGCAGCCAGTGCAGCGGCTTCCGCAGCGAGTTGCAGCAGGCTCTTCTGGTCGACGTTCTTGATGACCGGTACCAGCAGGCCGTCCGGGGTGTCGACCGCAAAACCGATATGCACGTACTTCTTGCGGATGATCGCCTTGCCGCTTGGCGCCAGCGAGGCGTTGAAGTCCGGCAGCTCCTTGAGCAGGTGCGCGCAGGCCTTGAGCAGCAGCGGCAGCACGGTCAGTTTCACGCCGGCCTTTTCGGCCACGGCTTTCTGCGCAACGCGGAAAGCTTCCAGGTCGGTGATGTCGGCCTGGTCGAACTGAGTCACGTGCGGGATGTTCAGCCAACTGGCGTGCAGACCGGCCGCGCCGATTTGCATCAGGCGGGTCATCGGCACTTCTTCGATTTCACCGAAGCGGCTGAAGTCCACGGTACGGATCGGCGGAATGCCCGAACCACCGGTAGCGCCGCCGGCAGCCGGAGCTTCCTTGGCTTTCTGCATCATGGCCTTGACGTAGACCTGCACGTCTTCCTTCAGCACGCGACCGTGAGGGCCGGTGGCCGACACAGCGTTCAGCTCAACGCCGAACTCACGGGCCAGTTGACGCACGGCGGGGCCGGCGTGCACCTTGGCGCCGCTTGGCGCTGGAGCAGCAGCAGCAGGGGCCGCAGCGGCCTCGGCTTTTGCAGCAGGCGCAGGCGCAGCGGCAGCCGGTGCAGCTTCAGCCTTGGCGGCTGGAGCGGCGGCCGGGGCTGGCGCGGCAGCAGGTGCAGCGCCTTGTACTTTCAGCTTGAGGATGAAGTCGCCAGTGCCGACTTCGTCTTCCAGCTTGACCGCGATGCTTTCCACCACGCCGGCAGCCGGCGAAGGGATTTCCATGGAGGCCTTGTCGGACTCCAGGGTGATCAGCGACTGGTCGGCTTCGACGGTGTCGCCGACTTTGACCAGCAGCTCGATGATCTTGGCCTTGCCCGACGAACCGATGTCCGGGACATGAATGTCCTGGACGCTGGCGGCGGCAGGTGCGGCAGCCTGGGCCGGAGCGGCCTCGGCAGCAGCAGGCTTTTCAGCAGCAGGGGCAGGTGCAGCAGCGGCAGCAGGAGCAGCCGCAGGGGCCGCATCAGCGGCACCTTCGATTTCCAGTTCCAGCAGTTCGTCGCCTTCTTTCAGGCGGTCGCCCAGCTTCACTTTCAGGCTCTTGACCACGCCGGCCTTGGGAGCAGGGATTTCCATGCTCGCCTTGTCCGATTCCAGGGTCAGGATGCTCTGGTCGGCTTCGACGGTGTCGCCGACCTTCACAAACAGCTCGATTACTTCACCTTCACCGCTGCCGATGTCAGGTACGCGAATGAGTTCGCTCACAAAAAATCTCCTCAGCAGTCCAGTGGGTTGCGTTTTTCCGGGTTGATCCCGAACTTGACGATAGCGTCTGCCACCACCTTAGGTTCGATCTCACCACGGTCAGCCAAGGCTTCCAGGGCTGCCAACACCACGAAGTGACGGTCAACTTCGAAGAAGTGACGCAGCTTCTTGCGGCTGTCACTGCGACCGAAACCGTCGGTGCCCAGGACTTTGAATTCCTTGGACGGGACCCACTGGCGAATTTGTTCAGCAAACAGTTTCATGTAGTCGGTCGATGCGATCACCGGGCCTTTACGGCCAGTCAGGCATTCTTCGACGAAGGTGCGCTGTGGCTTCTGGCCAGGGTGCAGACGGTTGTGACGCTCTACGGCCAGGCCATCGCGACGCAGTTCGTTGAAGCTGGTCACGCTCCACACGTCAGCACCAACATTGAACTCGTCACGCAGGATCTTCGCCGCTTCACGCACTTCGCGCAGGATGGTGCCGGAGCCCATCAGCTGTACGTGGTGCGCCGCTTCCTTGGTGTCTTCTTCGAGCAGGTACATGCCCTTGATGATGCCTTCCTCGACGCCGGCCGGCATGGCTGGCTGCTGGTAGGACTCGTTCATCACGGTGATGTAGTAGAAAACGTCCTGCTGCTCTTCGGTCATCTTCTTCATGCCGTCCTGGATGATCACCGCCAGCTCGTAGCCGTAGGTTGGATCAAAGGTGCGGCAGTTCGGGATGGTGGCAGCCAGGATGTGGCTGTGACCGTCTTCGTGTTGCAGGCCTTCGCCGTTTAGCGTGGTGCGGCCGGCGGTGCCGCCGATCAGGAAGCCACGGGTACGGCTGTCGCCTGCTGCCCACGCCAGGTCGCCAATGCGCTGGAAGCCGAACATCGAGTAGAAGATGTAGAACGGCAGCATCGGCTGGTTGTGGCTGGAGTACGAAGTACCGGCAGCGATGAAGGAGCTCATGGCGCCCGCTTCGTTGATGCCTTCTTCGAGGATCTGGCCCTTCTTGTCTTCCTTGTAGAACATCACCTGGTCTTTATCGACTGGCTCGTAGAGCTGGCCGACGGAGGAGTAGATGCCCAACTGACGGAACATGCCTTCCATACCGAAGGTACGGGCTTCGTCCGGGATGATCGGGACGATGCGCGGGCCGATGTCCTTGTCCTTGACCAGCTGCGCCAGGATGCGCACGAAAGCCATGGTGGTGGAAATTTCGCGGTCGCCCGAGCCGTCGAGGATAGCCTTGAGGGTGCTCAGGTCTGGCGTCGGTACGCTGAAGCTGTTGGCGCGACGCTGCGGCACGAAACCACCCAGTGCGGCGCGGCGCTCGGCCAGGTAACGGGCTTCGGCGCTGTTCGGCTCCGGCTTGAAGAACGGCAGGTTCTCCAGCTCTTCGTCCTTGACTGGGATGTCGAAGCGGTCGCGGAACAACTTCAGGCTGTCGACATCGACTTTCTTGGTGTTGTGCGCAGTGTTCTTCGCTTCGCCAGCACCGGTGCCATAACCCTTGATGGTCTTGGCCAGGATGACGGTCGGTTGTTCTTTGTGGTTGACCGCTTCGTGGTACGCCGCGTAGACCTTGTACGGGTCGTGGCCGCCACGGTTGAGTTTCCAGATCTCGTCGTCGGACAGGTCTGCAACCATTGCCTTGAGTTCAGGCGTGTTGAAGAAGTGT
This sequence comes from Pseudomonas sp. C 49-2, assembly GCF_003970195.1. Classification (NCBI taxonomy): domain Bacteria; kingdom Pseudomonadati; phylum Pseudomonadota; class Gammaproteobacteria; order Pseudomonadales; family Pseudomonadaceae; genus Pseudomonas; species Pseudomonas sp. C 49-2. The sequence continues at coordinate 240,905 of NZ_RXYG01000002.1, read as the reverse complement.
TCACGTACGAACGCGCCGTCTTTGGCTTTGTAGTTCTGGTACTCGCCGTCGATGACTTCGTCCATGCGACGTTGCAGGATGCCGTCGACGTCTTTGGCCAGCAGTGGGTCCCAGAAGCGGCCCCAGATGACTTTGGTCACGTTCCACTGAGCACCGCGGAACACGCCCTCGAGTTCCTGGATGATCTTGCCGTTGCCGCGAACCGGGCCGTCGAGGCGCTGCAGGTTGCAGTTGATGACGAAGATCAGGTTGTCCAGCTTCTCGCGGCCGGCCAGGGAGATGGCGCCCAGGGATTCTGGCTCGTCACACTCGCCGTCGCCCAGGAAGCACCAGACTTTCTGCTTGCCTTCAGGGATGAAGCCACGGGCTTCCAGGTACTTCATGAAGCGTGCCTGGTAGATCGCCTGGATTGGGCCCAGCCCCATGGAAACGGTCGGGAACTGCCAGAAGTCAGGCATCAGCCAAGGGTGCGGGTACGACGACAGGCCGTTACCGTCCACTTCCTGGCGGAAGTTGTTCATGTGTTCTTCGGTGATGCGGCCTTCCATGAACGCACGGGCGTAAACGCCTGGAGAAGTGTGGCCCTGGAAGTAGATCAGGTCGCCGCCGTGTTCGTCGGTCGGGGCCTGGAAGAAGTAGTTGAAGCCGATGTCATACAGGGTTGCGCTGGAAGCGAAGCTGGAGATGTGACCGCCCAGGTCCGAATCTTTCAAGTTCGTGCGCATTACCATCGCCATGGCGTTCCAACGTACCAGCGAGCGAATGCGGCGTTCCATGAACAGGTCGCCAGGCATGCGTGCTTCGTGGGTAACGGGGATGGTGTTGCGGTATGGCGTAGTGATGGCGTAAGGCAGTTGCGAGCCGCTGCGGGTCGCGAGTTCGCCCATACGGGTCATCAGGTAGTGAGCACGGTCTTCGCCTTCTTTGTCGAGAACCGATTCCAGGGCGTCCAGCCATTCCTGGGTTTCGACGGGATCGAGGTCTTGCATGGCTTGCTCCAGGGCGGAAAGGCTACCAGAATCGGTTGCCTGAAGTTTGCGACTGGCCTTGTGGGCAGACGACATAAATTCTTGGATGGCCGAAGGTTGCTTCGGCGTCCTGTAGTTTTACTACAAATCGTCGGCCATTTCAGCCTTTCGAATGTATATACGAGTAGTAAAACTACACAAGACTGAGCGTATGGCTCGGTCTGGCTGGTGAGCATAATCGTTATTGTTGATCTTTTGCGAACAAGAAAAGGTGAATGTTTGATGTTGGCTGCCAAAATGAAATTAATTTCAGCTATTTCTAACCTTTGTTCGACAGTCCTTCATAGAGCGTGGTTCTTGCGTTCACAGCAACAGGCCATTTACGCGCCGATCAAGGATAGACCATGAGCCTTCCAACACTCGCCGAACTCCCGGCCATTCTCTTGCCAAAAGCCCAGCGGGCCGAGCAGTCATTTCGTGACGCAGTGGCCGCGCTGGACGACGATCATGGACTTTCCGCGTGGACGTCGCAACGGTGGGCCGACTTCGCCCGCGTGTGCGCGGCGAGTGATTTCGTCATTGAACAGAGTGTTCGTGACCCTTTGATGTTGCTCGAACTCGTGGCCTGGGGCGAGCTGGACCGTGGTTTTGCCCCTGGTGAGCTGTGCGGGCAGATTGCTGGCGCCGTGCAACAAGCCGAAACAGAAGATGAGCTGGGCCGTGTGCTGCGTCGCCAGCGTACGCGCCAGCAGGTGCGCATCATCTGGCGCGACCTGACCCGCCAGGCCGACCTGGTGCAAACCTGCCGCGACCTCTCCGACATGGCTGACGCCAGCATCGACCAAGCCTACCAATGGCTGTACCAGCGCCACTGCGTGCAATTCGGCACGCCCACTAGCCGGCGCAGCGGCGAGCCGCAGCACATGGTCATCCTCGGCATGGGCAAGCTCGGCGCAGTGGAGTTGAACCTGTCGTCGGATATCGATCTGATCTTCGCCTACCCCGAGGGCGGCGAGACCGTTGGCGTCAAACGCTCTCTGGACAACCAGGAGTTCTTTATTCGCCTTGGTCAAAAACTGATCAAGGCCCTCGATCCAATGACCGTCGATGGCTTTGTGTTCCGTGTCGACATGCGCCTGCGCCCCTACGGTTCGGCCGGCGCGCTGGTGCTCAGCTTCAATGCGCTGGAGCAGTACTATCAGGACCAGGGCCGCGACTGGGAACGCTACGCCATGATCAAGGCGCGGGTTGTTGCCGGCGACCAAGTGGCCGGTGCGCAACTGCTCGACATGCTCCGACCGTTCGTCTACCGCCGCTACTTGGATTTTTCCGCCATCGAGGCGCTGCGCACCATGAAGCAGCTGATCCAGCAGGAAGTGCGGCGCAAGGGCATGGCCGACAATATCAAGCTGGGTTCGGGCGGGATCCGCGAAGTGGAATTCATCGCCCAGGCCTTCCAACTGATCCACGGCGGACGTGACCTGAGCCTGCAACAGCGCCCGTTGCTCAAGGTACTCGGTACGCTGGAAGGCCAGGGCTACTTGCCGCCGACGGTGATCGCCGAATTGCGCAATGGCTACGAATTCCTGCGTTACACCGAACACGCGATCCAGGCGATTGCCGACCGGCAGACGCAAATGCTTCCAGACAGCCCGGAAGACCAGGCGCGCATAGCCTTTATGTTGGGCTTTGCCGACTGGGCCGCCTTCCACGAACGCCTGATGTACTGGCGCGGTCGGGTGGACTGGCACTTCCGCCAAGTGATTGCCGATCCGGACGAAGAAGAGGGCGAAGAAAGCGAATTGGTCGTGGGCGGTGAGTGGTTGCCGCTGTGGGAAGAGTCCCAAGACGAAGACGCAGCCTGCCGCCAACTGGCCGAAGGCGGTTTCACCGATGCGCCCAAGGCCCTCAAGGCCCTGGCCGGCCTGCGCGGCAGCCCGCAACTGCGCGCCATGCAGCGCCTGGGGCGCGAACGGCTGGATGCCTTTATTCCGCGCCTACTCGCCCAAGCTGTTGAACATGCCAACCCGGACCTAGTGCTGGAGCGCGTGCTGCCGCTGGTGGAAGCCGTCGCCCGGCGTTCCGCTTATCTGGTGCTGCTCACGGAAAACCCCGACGCCCTGCGTCGGCTGTTAACCCTGTGCGCCGCCAGCCCGTGGATCGCCGAGCAGATCACACGCTTCCCGCTGTTGCTCGATGAATTGCTCAACGAAGGCCGCCTGTTCAAGCCACCGTTGGCGCCGGAGCTGGCTGCCGAGCTGCGCGAGCGCCTGACGCGCATCCCGGAGGACGACCTGGAGCAACAGATGGAAGCCCTGCGCCACTTCAAGCTGGCCCACCGCCTGCGCGTGGCCGCTTCGGAAATCGCCGGCAGCCTGCCGCTGATGAAAGTCAGCGACTACCTCACCTGGCTTGCCGAGGCCATCCTCGAACAAGTATTGGCCTTGGCCTGGCGCCAGACCGTGGCGCGCCATGGCTCGCCGCAACGCGTGGACGGCACCCTGTGCGATCCTGGGTTCATCATTGTCGGTTATGGGAAAGTCGGCGGGATCGAACTGGGGCATGGTTCGGACCTGGACCTGGTGTTTATCCACGATGGCGATCCACAAGCGGAAACCGATGGCGCCAAGCCGATCGACGGGGCGCAGTTCTTTACGCGCCTGGGCCAGCGCATCATTCACTTGCTGACCACGCAGACCAACTCCGGCCAGTTGTACGAAGTCGACATGCGCCTGCGGCCTTCCGGCGCGTCTGGTTTGCTGGTGAGTTCGCTGGGGGCGTTTGACCGCTATCAACAAAATGAAGCCTGGACCTGGGAGCATCAGGCGCTGATCCGCGCGCGGGTGCTGGTGGGCAGCCAGGATGTGGGCCAGGCATTCGAGCAGGTACGGGCTAAAGTGTTGGGGCAGGAGCGCGACCTGGCGAAGCTGCGCCAGGAGGTCAGCGAGATGCGTGCCAAGATGCGCGACAACCTGGGCACCAAGACCACGGCGGCCGGCACCGGCGCCAATGCCTTCGAGGCCACGGCGGCGTTCGACCTCAAGCAGGACGCCGGAGGTATCGTCGATATTGAATTTATGGTGCAATACGCGGCTTTGGCGTGGTCTGCGCAACATCCATCGTTGCTGCGCTACACCGACAATATCCGCATTCTGGAAGGCCTGGAGCAGGTGGGCTTGATGCCCGCGGCCGATGCCCACCTGCTGCGCGAGGTGTATAAGGCCTACCGTTCCGCCGCGCACCGCCAGGCCTTGCAAAACGAGGCGGGCACGGTGGCCGGGGATCAGTTCGCCGACGAACGGCGCCAGGTGATGCGAATCTGGAAAGAACTGGGGTTAAGTTGAGTCAACTGTAGGAGCCGGCTTGCCGGCGATGAGGCCCTTGGAATCCATGGAGATCTTTCGGACGTTATCGCTGGCAAGCCAGCTCCTGCAATTGTTCGTCTCCTACAGAAAATTTCGATGCGGGGAGGCATAAGCCTCCCCGCATCGTTTGTGGAAACTACATGAATATTCTGATCGTTGGGCCCAGTTGGGTCGGTGACATGGTGATGGCGCAGACACTGTTCCAGTGCCTGCGTATGCGCTACCCGGACTGCCAGATCGACGTACTTGCCCCTGAGTGGAGCCGGCCGATCCTCGAACGCATGCCCGAAGTGCGCAAGGCCCTGAGCTTTCCGCTCGGCCATGGCGCTCTGGAGCTGGCGACCCGCCGTCGTATCGGTAAATCCCTGGCGGGTGAATACGACCAGGCGATCCTGCTGCCCAATTCGCTCAAGTCGGCGTTGGTGCCCTATTTTGCTGGCATCCCCAAACGCACCGGCTGGCGTGGCGAGTTCCGTTACGTGCTGCTCAATGACGTGCGTACCCTGGACAAAGCGCGCTACCCGTTGATGATCGAGCGTTTCATGGCCCTGGCCTACGAGCCGGGCGCCGAGTTGCCCACGCCGTATCCGCGTCCGAGTTTGCAGATTGACCCGGTGAGCCGTGACGCCGCCCTGGCCAAGTTCGGCCTAGAGCTCGACCGTCCGGTCCTGGCACTGTGCCCGGGGGCCGAGTTTGGCGAGTCCAAGCGCTGGCCGTCGGAGCACTACGCCAAGGTTGCCGAGGCCAAGATCCGTGAAGGCTGGCAGGTGTGGCTGTTCGGGTCGAAGAAGGACCATCCGGTAGGCGAGGACATTCGCCAGCGCCTGATTCCCGGCCTGCGTGAAGAGGCGGTCAACCTCAGTGGTGACACGTCGCTTGCCGAAGCCATCGACCTGCTGTCCTGCGCCGATTCGGTGGTGTCCAACGACTCCGGCCTGATGCACGTCGCCGCCGCGCTGAACCGCCCGTTGGTGGCGGTGTACGGCTCCACATCACCGGGCTTCACGCCGCCGTTGGCCGACAAGGTCGAAGTGGTGCGCCTGGGCCTGGAGTGCAGCCCGTGTTTTGATCGCACCTGCCGTTTTGGTCACTACAACTGCATGCGCCAGTTGCTGCCGCAGCCGGTGAATGAAGCCTTGCAGCGGTTGCAGGGCTCTGCGGTCGAGGTCCGATAGTTTGCGCGTACTGGTAATCAAGACCTCATCCCTGGGCGATGTGATTCATGCCTTGCCGGCCCTGACCGACGCGGCGCGGGCGATCCCCGGCATCCGATTCGACTGGGTGGTGGAGGAAGGCTTCGCCGAGATTCCCACCTGGCACCCGGCGGTCGACAAGGTGATCCCGGTGGCGATCCGCCGCTGGCGCAAGAACATCTGGCAGACCATCAAGAGTGGCGAATGGCGGCGCTTCAAGCAGCAAGTCCAGTCGACCAAATATGACCTGGTGATCGACGCCCAGGGACTGCTGAAAAGCGCTTGGCTGACCCGCTACGTGCGTGCGCCCATCGCGGGTTTCGACAAAAATTCCGCCCGTGAGCCGATGGCTGCACGTTTCTATTCCCGCCGCCTCGCCGTGGCGCGTGGGCAGCACGCGGTGGAGCGTTTGCGTCAGCTGTTCGCCGTGGCCCTCGGTTATGACTTGCCCAAGGGCTTGGGCGACTACGGCCTGAGCACTGAAAAGCTCCTGGGCTTGCCGCCGAAAAAGCCGTTTGTACTGCTGCTGCACGGCACCACCTGGGACACCAAGCACTGGCCCGAAGCCTACTGGCGCGAGCTGGCCGAGCGCATGGGGCGTCTGGGCGTGGATGTGAAATTGCCTTGGGGCAACGCCGCCGAAAAGGCCCGCGCCGAACGCCTGGCCCAGGGCCTGCAAAACGCCGAAGTACTGCCCAAATTGAACCTGGCCGGTGTCGCCCGTGTACTGGCCGGCGCCCGTGCCTGTGTGGCGGTGGACACCGGTCTCGGTCACTTGGCCGCCGCGCTGGATGTGCCGACCATTTCCCTGTTCGGCCCGACCAACCCCGGCCTCACCGGCGCCTACGGCAAGGGCCAGATTCACCTGGCCAGCGACTTCCCTTGCGCGCCGTGCCTGCAAAAACACTGTACCTATCAACCGACGGCCGACGACCTGCGTCGGTTCGACCTCAAGCGCGAGTCGCCCCTGTGCTTCACGCGCCTGAACCCTGAGCGTGTGGCAAGCCGACTGAGCACGTTGTTATTGGCTGAGGAGCTGCACTGATGCAACTGGCTTTTGTTTTGTACAAATATTTCCCCTTCGGTGGCCTGCAGCGCGACTTCATGCGCATCGCCCTGGAGTGCCAGCAGCGCGGCCACCAGATTCGTGTCTACACGCTGATCTGGGAAGGCGATATCCCGCCCGGTTTCGAAGTGCTGGTGGCGCCGGTCAAGGCGTTCTTCAACCATCGGCGCAATGAGAAACTCAGCGCCTGGATGGCCGCCGACCTAGCCAAGCGCCCGGTGGACCGTCTGATCGGCTTCAATAAAATGCCTGGCCTGGATGTGTATTACGCCGCCGACGGCTGCTTTGAAGACAAGGCGCAAAACCTGCGCCACTCGCTGTACCGCTATTTTGGCCGCTACAAGCACTTTGCCGAGTACGAGCGCGCGGTGTTCGCCAAGGACGCCAAGACCGAGGTCTTGATGATCTCCGAAGTGCAGCAGCCGCTGTTCATCAAACACTACGACACGCCGCTGGAGCGCTTCCATCTGCTGCCGCCGGGGATTGCCCAGGACCGCCGCGCGCCGCCGAATGCCGCAGAAATTCGCGAGGGTTTCCGTAAGGAATTCAACCTGGGCGACGACGATTTACTGCTGGTTCAGATCGGCTCGGGCTTCAAGACCAAGGGTGTCGACCGCAGCCTCAAGGCTGTGGCCGCGTTGCCGTCTGAGCTGAAAAAACGCACGCGCCTGTTTGTAATCGGCCAGGACGACCCCAAAGTATTCCAACTGCAAAGCGCCACGATGGGCCTGGGGGACAACGTGCAGTTCCTCAAGGGCCGCAGTGATATCCCGCGCTTCCTGCTGGGCGCCGACCTGTTGATCCACCCGGCGTACAACGAAAACACCGGCACCGTATTGCTTGAAGCCCTGGTGGCCGGGCTGCCGGTGCTGGTCTCGGCCGTGTGTGGTTATGCCCACTACATTGGCGAAGCCGACAGCGGCCTGGTGTTGGATGAGCCGTTCGAACAAGCGCAGCTCAATCAGTACCTGACGAATATGCTCACTGACACTGCACGGCGCGCGGCCTGGAGCCGCAATGGTTTGGCCTTCGCTGAAACGGCCGACCTTTACAGCATGCCGCAGCACGCTGCGGATGTGATCCTGGCGGAGCCAAAACGATGAAGTTGATTCTTGCCGAACCGTTCCAGACGTTATGGGCCGGGCTTGATGCCTTTGCCGAAGTCGAGAAACTGCAAGGCGAAGTATTCCGTGAGCTGGCGGCGCGTCGCACCCTGCGTACCGTGGTGGATGGCCGTCCGTATTTTGTGAAAATTCATCGCGGCATTGGCTGGGCGGAAATCTTCAAGAACCTGATCACCGCCAAGTTGCCGGTGCTAGGCGCTGGCTTGGAGTGGGATGCCATCCACCGCTTGCAGGAACTGGGCGTTCCGACCATGACTGGCGTGGCCTTCGGCGAAAAAGGCAGCAATCCGGCGGACCAGCACTCGTTCATCATCACCGAAGAGCTGGCGCCGACCCTTAGCCTGGAAGACCTGACCATCAACTGGGTGGCCGAGCCTCCGGCGCCTGCGTTGCGTCATGCGCTCACCCATGAACTGGCGCGCATGGTCGGCGACATGCACCGTGGCGGTGTGAACCACCGCGACTGCTACCTGTGCCATTTCCTGCTGGACACTGCCAAGCCCATCGATGCGAAGAGCATCAAGCTGTCGGTGATCGACCTGCACCGCGCCCAATTGCGCGCGCACTTGCCGTTGCGCTGGCGCGACAAGGATCTCTCCGCGCTGTACTACTCGGCGCTGGAGATTGGCCTGACCCGTCGCGACAAACTGCGCTTCCTCAAGGGTTACTTCCGCCAGCCGCTGCGCCAGATTCTGGCCGAGCAATCGGCGTCGTTGAACCTGATGCAGCGCAAGGCCGACAAGCTCTACGCGCGCAAGCAGCGCCTCGGGGATGCAATCTGATGGCGGGTTGGAACCTGGAGCCTGCTTACGCCAATCTGGCGGATGATTTTGGAAGCCTCGAAGCGGTATTCGCCCTGCAAGGCGAGCGGCTGACCCGTGACCCACTGTCGGAAGTGATCCGCGTGGAGCGCGGCGGGGTCAATTACTACGTCAAGCGCTACACCGGCGCCGGCAAGGGCCTGCGGCGTTACTTGGGCAAGCCGCGGGTCAAGTCCGAATGGCAGAACCTCAAGCGCTTCGCCAAGTGGGGCATTCCCACCGCCGATGTGGTGGCCTGGGGTCTGGAACGCAAAGGCCTGGCCTACAACCGTGGGGCGATGATCACCCGCGAGCTGCCGAGGACCGAAGACCTCTCGGTGCTGGCCGAGCGCAACGACGCGCGCCTGAGCGACCCCAAGTGGGTCAATGCGGTGAGCCGCCAACTCGCCGAATACACGCGCACGATGCACGACCATCGGTTTACCCATAATGATTTGAAGTGGCGCAACCTGCTGATCGATGACCAGGCCACCCTGTACCTGATCGATTGCCCCAATGGCGATTTCTGGCGTGGGTTTTGGCTCAAGTACCGCATCACCAAAGACTTGGCCTGCCTGGACAAGGTGGCCAAATATCACCTGTCCGCCACCCAGCGCCTGCGCTTCTACATGCAGTACCGTCAGTGCCGGCACTTGAGTGCATCGGATAAAGAGCGGATTCGCCACGTGGTGAAGTTTTTCGAGGGACGCGAATGAGTGATTTCCTGGCGGCTGAAGACCGTGCGCTGTTGGAGCGGCACGGCCTGGCGACGTTCGATGCCTTGTGGGCCAAACAACTGGACGCGGTGGATGAACCCAATACCAGTCGCGGTGGCTGGAGCAGCGTGTTCCGCCTTGAACTCGACGGTCAGGGTTACTACCTCAAGCGCCAGAGTAATTACCTGACGCGCAGCTTGCACCGCCCTTTTGGCGAGCCGAGTTTTTCCCGCGAATTCCGCAATATCAGCCGTTATCGCAAGCTCGGTATTCCCGCCTTGCAAGCGGCGTTCTACGGCGAGCGTAAAGTTAACGGCGAACACCGCGCCATGTTGCTGACCCGCGCCCTGGACGGCTGGAATGACCTGGATTCGCTGCTGGAGCAGTGGGCGCAACTGAGCGATGCGCAGCACTGCGCGATCCTGTTGGCCTGCGGTCAGCTTGCGCGTCAATTGCACAGTGTCGGCCAGGTGCATGGCTGTTTCTATCCCAAGCATATTTTCCTACAGGCCACCGGCGACGGTTATGCCGCGCAGTTGATCGACCTGGAGAAAACCCGCCCGCTGCTGTTCGGCTGGCGTGATCGGGTCAAGGACCTGGAGCCGCTGTTGCGTCGTGCGCCGCAGTGGTCTCACGAGCAGGTGCGTCAACTGCTGGCTGCCTACCTCGATCAGCCGGAGGACGGCGCGCTGGTCGCTACTTGGCTACAGAAATTGACCGTCCGCCGCAGCCACAAGGAAAACCGTTGATGCGTTTGTCCGAGCTGAAAACCGCCGGCCGTTCCCCGGACTTGCCCCTGACACTTGAGCTGGCCGATGCGGCGGGCCCAGGTCAGTTGCAACTGTTGAGCCTGTTGCGCGTGCTGCCGGGCGAACGCTATGTAGGCGCCGCCGTGTGGCGTGGCCGTCCGGTGTTGGCCAAGTTACTGGTGGGCAGCAAGGCAGCACGGCACTTTCAGCGAGAGCTCAGCGGCGTGCGCCTGCTGGCCGAGCAAGGCCTGACCACGCCGTTGTTGCTGGCCGATGGCTTGAAGGAAGGCGAGGGCGGTTGGCTGCTGTTCGAATTCATCGAGGGCGCCGAAAGCCTGGCCGATGCCTGGCAGGCCGTCGAAGGGTTGCCGCCATTGGCTGACGAACAAACTGCGGTGCTGGCCGAAGCGCTGGGCGCAATTGCGCAGATGCACACTCGGGGGCTGTGGCAGGAAGACCTGCACCTGGACAACCTGCTGCGCCAAGACGGCAAGCTGTACCTGATCGATGGCGCCGGGATCCGCGTCGAAGAGGCGGGCAAGCCGTTGTCGCGCAACCGCGTCCTGGAAAACCTCGGCGTGTTTTTCGCCCAGTTGCCAAAGAATCTCGAACCGTTCACCGAAGAACTGCTGGTGTACTACCTGCTGAGCAATGGCGAGCACGCCCTGCCGTTGGAAGCCCTGGAGAAGCAGGTGCGCAAGGTCAGCGCCTGGCGCCTCAAGGACTTTTTGAACAAAGTCGGGCGCGAGTGCACCTTGTTCAGCGTGGTGCGTGGCGCTTTTGCCTTGCGCGCCATTCGCCGCGAAGAAGAGGCGGCGATGCTGCCGGTGCTGGAGCAGGCCGATTCGCTGCTGGATAAGGGCCATCTGTATAAAACCGGTGGTGCTGCCAGCGTGGCCAAGGTCGAAGTGGCTGGGCGTCAGTTGGTGATCAAGCGCTACAACATCAAGGGTTTCGCCCATTGGCTCAAGCGCTTCTGGCGTCCGAGTCGCGCCTGGCATTCCTGGCGTGAAGGCAACCGCCTGGCGTTCCTCGGTATTGCCACGCCCAAGCCGCTGGCGGTACTGGAAAAACGCTTCTTCTGGTTGCGAAGCCGCGCGTACCTGATCACCGAATACCTGCCTGGCCAGGACATCATCGAACGCTTTGCGCCGTACGTTGAAAACGGCGATGCGCCGGAAAACGAGCTGCGGGCGCTGGATTACCTGTTCGCTGAACTGATCCGCGAGCGCATCAGCCATGGTGATTTCAAGGGGCACAACCTGTTTTGGGACACGGATCGCTGGTCGCTGATCGACCTTGATGCCATGTGCCAACACACCTCCGACGCCAGCTTTGCCTCAGCGTATGCCAAGGATCGTGCGCGGTTTATGCGTAACTGGCCATCGGAGAGTGCGTTGTACAAACTCATCGATCAGCGCTTGCCAGCTCAGGTTTGATCGCGGTCAAAATGTGGGAGCGGGCTTGCCCGCGAACAGGGTGTGTCAGTTAGTACATTTGTTGCTGACCTAACGCATTCGCAGGCAAGCCAGCTCCCACATGAGCCTTGTGGTGGTTTTAGAATTGGTACTCGGCACCAGCACCGGCGTACCACGAGCGGCCAGGAGCGGCTTCGTAGTAACGGTTGTTGCCATCGCCGACGATCACCGAGCCGACGTATTGGCGGTCGAGCAAGTTGTCCAGGCGCAGGGTCTGGTGGAAGGTCCAGTGTTCGACTTTCTGCTCAAAACGTGCGCGCCAGTTGAAGACGCTGTAGGCCGGCGCGGCACGCTGGCTGTTGGTGTCTTCGACATACACCTTGCTGCGGTACAGGCCTTCGATGGCGGTGCTGACCCAGTCGCGGGGCTTCCAGTTGAGTTCGGCGAACAGCGTGGTTTGCGGCACGCCGGGCAGGTAGTTGCCCTTGTCGACGGCGGTGCTGCCACCGCTGGTGAAGTCGCTGTCGTAGGTGGCTTGCAGGCGGGTGTAGGCGAGGTGGGTGCTCCAGTGTTCGCTGAGCTGGCTTTCGATGCCCAGTTCGAAGCCGCGGCGCAGGGTGCGGCCGGCGTTTTGATAAGTCGTACGGCCGCCGCTGGATTGCTGTACCACCAACTCGTCTTCGGTCGTGATCTGGAATACGGCGGCGTTGATGCGTGTGTCCTCGCCGACGCGTGCTTTCAGGCCCACCTCATACTGCGTGCTGACCGAAGGCTTGAGCGCGAAGTTGAAGCCGTTTGAGTTGCCGGAATATGCCGATTCAGCTTGCGTCGGGGTTTCAAAGCCTTTGCCAGCGCTGACGTAGCCATGCAAGTCAGGTGTGAAGGCGTACATGACGCTGACTGACGGTGTGTTCTTCTGGTAAGTCTTGCTGCCGCTGTCGTTGCCGTCGCTGAGGAAGTGGTCGTTTACTTTCATTTCCATGGTGCTGTGGCGTAGGCCTGCTTGCAGCGTCCAGTCACCGAGTAACCAGTTGGCTTGCACGAATGGGTCAAGGCTGGTGGCGGTGTCGATTTCGTCACGGCCAAGAGCGCCTTTTACGCCGTGAACGCCATTGACGGTGTTGGAATAGCCTTGGCGATCGTCCTGGCTGCGGTCGTAGTCGACGCCGGCGATCAGGGTCAGGTCGCCCGGAACGCTGGTGATAGGTTGCAACCAGTGGACGGAACCGCCGTAGAACTTGCGGTCGAACGCCACCACGCCGCCGCGCGCATTGGCAGGGTTGGTCACACCACTGGCGAACTTGTCAGGAATCGACAGGTACTGAATCACACTCCGCCGCCCTGTATACGCATTCACCTGCAACGTCGCATCACCGATGTAACGTTCGTAATTCATCCCCAATTGCTGATGATCGATACTTTTTCGCGTGTTGTAGGTGAGTGCATTGGCACTCACCGAGCGCGGATCGGCCTTGTACGCCGCCCAGGTCTGCCCCAACGGATCCTGCGTGCCGTTTTGTTCCAGGCTGCTGTAGATCAATGCGAGTTTGCTGTCGTCATCCGGCTGCAAGTTCAACTTGGCGAAGGTCTGGTCGCGGCGCGCGCTGCTGTGGTCGCGGTAGCCGTTGGTGTCCATGCGCGAGGCGTCGAGCACGAAGCCTGCGCCATTCGCTGCGCCCTCGGCGGTCAGGTGGTTCTTGTTCAAACCGTCGCTGCCCACCAGGGTTTCGGCGCCAATGCGCGGCGGGCCTTCGCCGTCGCGGGAGAACATCTGGATCACGCCGCCAGCATTGCTGCCATACAAGGTGGCCGCAGGGCCGCGCAGCACTTCGATGCGTTCAGCGGTGTCGAGGTTGAACGTGGCTGCCTGGCCCTGGCCATCCGGCGTGCTGGCGGGAATGCCATCGGCGATCAGCTTGATGCCGCGCACACCGAAGGCGGAGCGGGCGCCGAAGCCGCGGGAAGAAATCTGTAGGTCTTGGGCGTAGTTCTGGCGGTTCTGCACCACCAGACCCGGCACGCGGGCCAGCGCCTCGGAGGCATTGATGCCCAATTGGCCGTCGCTGATCTGCTCACGGCTGATGCCGTCGACCGAGTAGGGCAGGTCGAAGGTCGGGCTGGCGCTGCGTGAGCCGGTGACCACACTGGGGTCGAGGATCAACGCGGCATCATCGGCCAGCGCAGGAGTGCTCAGGCCCAGCAGTAATAGGGCAAGGCGAGTGGAGGCAATTGTGTTCATGGAGAGGCCGGATCAGTGGCGCGACGCGTGGTAAGGAGCGTAGGCGCAAAAAAACGCGAGTTTAACGGCTGCCTCCCTCGTTTACCGAATTTCTGACACGTCAGACATATGGGACGTTTCCTACGCAACGTTACGTTGTCGGGTGACTGTAAATAGCTGGGTGCGGTGGTAGGTTTTTGGTCCCTCTACAGATTGGAGAGATTTATGATGTCTAACGTTGCAGGGTTATTGGCATTGCTGGGTGTGTCTTTGATGGTGGCCGGTTGCGGCACCATGACCACGGTGCTGCGTGAAGACAGTGCTACAGTCCAGTCGCTCAAAGCGAAAAAAACCTATTGCCAGTCGGTTCCGCGCGTTTACAGCGGAGTGGCTTATGACTTGTGCGTGCTGCATGCGCCACCGAACTCTGGAAGTGGGGTCTCCTTGAACGATGTTCCATGGCCTTTTCTCGATGTGCCCGTATCTGCTGTCCTGGATACATTTTTCTTGCCCTACACCATTTACCGCCAGAGTCAGGACGGCAGCATCGAGATCTTCCGCTGATCCCTCTTGACGCTTGCCGCTAACAGCTTCCCTTCGCTTTTAAGCTATAATCCCGCCCTTTAGCTGTTTCCTGCCCGGGCAGGAGGCACACTTTTTTCAGGCGCAACCCGCCTGCATGCAGACTAAAAGAGGCTAGACCCCTGTGGCATTGACGATTCTTGGCCTGTCCGGCGCCCTTAGCCATGATCCTTCCGCAGCCTTGTACATCGACGGCAAGCTGATCGCGGCCGCCGAAGAAGAGCGCTTCGTACGCGACAAACATGCAAAGAACCGCATGCCCTACGAATCGGCGAAGTTCTGCCTGGAACAAGCCGGCATCAAGCCTTCCGACGTTGACGTGGTGGCGATTCCGTTCGCCCCGATCAGCCTGTTCGGCGAGGCGCGCTGGCACTACGCCAAGCGTTACTGGTACGCCCCGGACCGCGCCCTTGACGCGATCCTGATGGGCAACCGTCGCTACAAGCGCTATCGCAACAAGATCGTCTGGTGCCTGGAGCAACTGGGCTTCGATCCAAAGAAAATCAAGATCGAGCCGGTTGAACACCACCTGGCCCACGCTTCCAGCGCCTACCACTGCTCCGGCTTCCAGGAGAAAACCGCGATCCTCGGCATCGACGGTAAAGGTGAGTACGCCACCACGTTCTTCGGCTACGGCGAAAACGGCAAGATCCACAAGATCAAGGAATTCTTTGACCCGGACTCCCTCGGCGGCCTGTACGGCGCGATCACTGAGTTCCTCGGTTTCGAGATGCTCGACGGCGAGTTCAAGGTCATGGGCATGGCGCCGTACGGCGACGCCAGCAAATACGACTTCTCGCGCCTGGCCTCCTTTGAAAACGGCGAGTTGGTGATCAATACCGAATACGCCAACGTCATCGGCCTGCGCCGCTACAAAGAAAAGGGCAAGGGGTTCTACTTCTCGCCAAAACTGATCGAGTGGCTGGGTCCGAAGCGCGAAGGCGATATCGCCGACGAGCCGTACATCCACTACGCCGCCAGCATGCAAGCGCTGTTCGAGAAGCTGGCGCTGCAGATGATCGACCACTACCTGGGCGACATTCTGAAAGACACCGGCAAGCTGGCCTTTGCTGGCGGCTGCGCGTTGAACGTCAAGCTGAACCAGAAGATCATTGCCCGCGACGACGTGAAGGAGCTGTTCGTGCAGCCAGCGTCCGGCGATGCCGGCACGGCTGTCGGTGCAGCGGCCTACGTGTCCCACGCCCGTGGTGTACCGGTCGAGAAGATGGAGCACGTCTACCTCGGCCCGTCCTACAGCAACGAAGAGGTGATTGCGGCGTGCGCCAAGCACGAAAGCAAGCCCGTGTGGCGCAAGATCGACAACATGCCGCAGCGCATCGCCAAGATCATGGTCGACGGCAACCCGGTGGCCTGGTTCCAAGGCCGCATGGAGTTTGGCCCGCGCGCCTTGGGCGGTCGTTCGATCATCGGTTGTCCGAGCGCCACCGGCGTGGCTGACCGCATCAACCACCAGATCAAGTTCCGCGAGCGCTGGAGGCCTTTCTGCCCGTCGATGCTCGACACTGTCGCCCCACAGATGATCAAGGTCGACCATCCGGCGCCGTTCATGACCTTCACCTTTGAAGTGGCGGAAGAGTGGAAGACCCGAGTGCCGGAAGTGGTCCATGAAGATGGCACCTCCCGCGCCCAGGTGCTCAAGCGCGAGTACAACCCGCGCTACTACGACATGATGAAAGAGCTGGAAGTGCTGACCGGTAACGGTGTGTCGCTGAACACCTCGCTCAACCGTCGTGGCGAAGCGATGATCTGCTCGCCGAAAGACGCGCTGGACATGTTCTTCGGCTCCGACCTGCAATACCTGATCATGGAAGACATCCTGGTCGTCAAAGACGGCGTGGACCCTTATGACGCCGTGGTCTAAATGCTGAACCGCTTCCAGGGTTGGCGTGAGCGAGGCTGGGCGCCAGTCGAGGCCGAGGTTTACGCCCAGGCCTGGCAGCGGTTTGGCGGCAGCGTGGCGACCCATCCGCAGATTGTCGAGCGGTTGGCGGGCCTGGCGCAGATTCCTGTGCGCTACCTGGGCTGGGAACAGGACGGCGAACTCAAGGGGGCGATTGCCACCTGGGGGCGCGACCTGGCCCTGTCCAAGGACGTGCTCAAACGCAGCGGCAAGAAAGGTTTGTTTGACCTGGGCAATGCCGAGATCATCCTGCCGATCGCTGCCGATGCGCAGTTGCCGGTGCGCCATCGCGGGCGCTACCTCTCAGCGCTGAACGAGGGTCGTATCAGCACCCTCAAGCCCCAGGCCGAGCAATTAGCCATGGCGCGTACCCCCGAAGACTTGTCGAAGAAGTTTCGCTACAACCAGCGCCGCGAACTGCGTCTGCTGGAAGAGGCGGGCGGCGTGGTGCGGGCGGTGAGCGAGTTTTCGAGCACGGAACTGGCGGCGATCTATTGCGATCTGTTCCAGCGCCGCTGGGGCTTTGCGGCCACGGGCGCCGAGCGCCTGGCCGAGGTGCTGGCGCTGCTCAAGGAGTTCCTGATCGGCTCGGTGCTGTTTCTCAACGATGCGCCAATTGCTGTGCAATTGGTGTATCGCGTCGAGGCGCCCGAGTGGACCAGCATTGAGTACGTCAACGGCGGGGTCGACCCTGAAACCCGCGCGTTCAGCCCCGGTAGCGTGTTGAGCTTTCTCAACACGCAAAGCGCCTGGGAACAGGCGCGTGCCGTGGATAAACCGCTGCGCTTTTCCTTCGGGCGTGCCGACCGTGAGTACAAGGAGCGCTGGTGCAACCCGGTGCCGGTGTTCAGCATATGAGTCGCAAACAGCAACTGCTCAAGCGCCACCGGCGCAATAAACGCATTGCGCTGCTGATCGGGCTGCTGCTGTTGATCGCGGCCGGTGTGCTGGTGGCCTGGTGGCTGCCGCTGATCCTGGCGGTCGTGTTGTGGGTGGCCCACGAAGCGTGGTTTGCTGACCACCTGTTTTATTCGCCCAAGGATGACTACCAGTACCGTTTTGCGCCGAGTGGCCAACAGGTCGGGTTGCGTCTGGAAGGCAGCAGGTTGCTGGCCGATAGGCCGCTTGAGCTGGCTGGCGATGAAACGCTGATCGTCGAAGTACAGCTCAAGAGCAACCTGTGGGGGCGTTTATTTGATCCTGCGGTTGAGTTTCTGGACGATCGCCAGGCATTCGAGCGCGGCGTGGCCGGCAAGCGTTACCTGAACCTCACTGGCTCGGCGGCGGCATTGGCCGGCGGTGAACTGCGCCTGCGCGGTCGTTTTTGCCGCGTGATCGGCCAGCCTGTCTTGTGGGTATTTCGCCAGCCCGACGCTGCCCGACAGCGCGTGATGGTGATCGCGCCCCATGCCGACGATGCCGAGTTAGCTGCCTTCGGCCTGTACGGTCAGGCGGATGAAAGCTGGATCGTGACCCTGACCGCGGGTGAAATCGAGGCCGAGCACTATCAACAGATGGGCATGGCCAAGGCTGAAGCGGCGCGGATCAAAGGGCGCCTGCGCGCCTGGGACAGCATTGCCGTACCGCGCTGGGCCGGTGTGCCCGAGGCGCACTGCGTGCAACTGGGGTACTTCTGTCTGCAACTGCCGGCCATGCGTGACGCCCCCGATCAGCCCCAGGCATCGCGCGAAGCGCAGTTGGACGATACGCGGCTGTTCCGTCAGTTCAATGCCTTGGCGTTGCCGGGCGATGTAGACGGCGCGCCGACCTGGAACAACCTGATTGCCGACCTGCGCGCGGTGCTGCTCAAGGCGCGCCCCGAGGTGATTGTGTTGCCGACACCGGTGCTCGACCCGCACCCGGACCATATCTGCGCGCACACCGCCGTAGTGCAAGCCTTGCAGGGACTTGAGTGGCAACCGATCACATTGCTTGGCTACGCCAATCATCTGCATGATAACGACCGTTGGCCCATGGGTGATTCAGGCGCCGGCATTGCTTTGCCGCCGCAGTTCGATGCCGCTCAGGTACTTGAGCCCTATTGCCGCGTGCTGAGCCTGAGCCAGCAGCAGGACAAGGCCATGGCGCTGGGCATGATGCATGACCTGCAGCCCCGAGCACCGTTCAAGCGTCGGGTGCGTCGCTTGTTGCAGCAATGGCTTGCGCGTCGTGGTCCATCGCCTTACGGCGAGAATGAATTTTTCCGCAAGGCCGTGCGCCGTCACGAGCTGCTTTGGGTGCTGAAGCAGGACTGAAATTGAATTTTTTCGTCGGGCTGCCCGCGTGTAGCCGCCCGATTGCCTCATGGAGTGATATGAAGCCTCGTTTCAAGGTTTTGCAATTGCAGCCTGACTACAACGTCAAACTCAATGATTTTGCCGATCTTGGCGAGCAGATCGTCAAGGCGTTGCCGACCGAGCGGTTTGAGGTGACGTCGGCCTTCCTCAGTGGGCGACCGCAGCCGGGACAGCCGTTGAGCGTGGCGGATCACTCCAAATATTTCGAGTTTCCCGAAAAAGCGCTCAAGGGCATTCGCCTGGGCGCCATGTGGGAGATCTACAAGTACTGCCGCGAGCAGAAGTTCGACGTGGTCATCTGTAATCGCTTCAAGTCGGTGAACATGATGCTGTCGCTCAACCGCTGGTTGAAGATCCCATTGTGCATTGGTATCTCCCACGGTTTCGGCGAGTACGAGCGTGCCTATCGCCGACGCCAGACGCGTCGTTTGGTCAGCCCGGCCTGGCGTTTTGTCGGGGTGTCGGCGGCGGTCAGGGATTACCTGGTCGGCCTCAACTGCGGCTTTACCCACGAGAACACCACCTTCGTCACCAACGCCATCGATATTCCGCAGGCCGAAGCTTTGCAGTTGCCACGCGAGCAGGCGCGCCAGGCGCTCGGGCTGCCGCTCGACGCGCGGATCATCGGCGCATTGGGACGCCTGGTGCCGATCAAGGGCCATACGCATCTGTTGCAGGCGTTCGCGCGCCTCAAGGACAAATACCCCAACGCCCAGGTCGGCATCATCGGTTCCGGCCGTGCCGAGGCGGATTTGCGTGGGGACATAGAGCGTCTCGGCCTCACTGGCCGTGCGCACCTGCTGGGCTTTCGCGAGGATGGCCTCAAGTATGTGCGTGCCTTCGATATCTGGACCATGCCTTCCTTGCTTGAGGGCCTGGGCCTGGCGCTACTGGAAGGCATGAGTGGACGCTTGCCGGTGATTGCCTCCAACGGCCCGGCCATGCTGCCGCTGGTAGAAGGGGCGGGCGGCTTGTCCCACGAGCCTGGCAATGTCGAGCAACTGACTACTGCCCTGGACACTTACCTGGCCATGAGCGATGAGCAATTGCGCGCCAAGGGTGAACAGGTGTTCCGTTACCTGGAAGAAAACCACGCACTGGCTGAATTCCAGCAGAAGTACCTGAACCTCATCGAAACCGGTTTGAAAGAAGTAGGTAGAGCATGACCGCGCAACAACCCCTGGTCTCAGTGATTATCGCGTCCTATAACCACGGCCGGTATATCGAAGAGAGCATCCTCAGCGTGCTCGGCCAGACGTACCCGAATATCGAACTGCTGGTGGTGGATGACGGCTCCAAGGATGACAGTGTCGAGCGCATCCAACGCTTGCAGGCCGAGCACGGCTTTGATTTCCAGGTGCAGCAGAACCAGGGGCTGACCGCCACGCTCAACGGTGCCATCGCCCGCGCCAAGGGCAGCCTGATCGCTCCGTTCGGCTCGGATGACATCATGCTGCCGGACCGTATCGCCACCCAGGTGGCGTATATGGCAGACAAACCCAAGGTGGGCATGTGCGCCGGCAATATCGAGCTGATCGACGGTGATGGCAACCTGCACCCGGAGAAAAAACAGCGCCGCGACGTACCGTTTCGCAGTCTCGACTTCGACGATATGTTCATGGATCGCAAGCCTTTCCCGCCAGCACCAACCATGCTGATCCGCCGCGAAGTGCTGGAGGAGGTCGGCGGCTTCGACCCGCTGATTCCCCTGGAAGACCTGCTGATCCAGCTGAAGATCACTGCTGCCGGCTACACGATCGACGCCCTGGGCGTGGTAATGGCGCAGTATCGGCAGCACGCGAGCAACACCTACAAGAACCATCGCTACATGATCCAGAATATTCTCAAGACGTATGCCCAGTTCAGCGAACACCCGGCTTATGACGCGGTGCGCTACAACTTCCTGAACTCGATGTTCCTCAAGACAGCCGACCGTGACCGGCCATTGGCGCGGGAAATCCTCAAGCAGATCCCGCTGAAGTTCTGGGGGCGCAAGACCTTGCGTGGCTTGGTGCGGTTGTATCTGGCGCCTCTGAGGAAGTGAGGCGGCAGGCGAAATGAAAAAGGCGACTATCAGCCGTGATAGTCGCCTTTTTTATCAGGCGGCGGTGCTGGCCAACGCCAGTACGTGCTCGCGGATTTTCGCGGTGGCGCCTGGGCTGGCGACCGACGCATAACCTTTGGCCAACTGTTCGAAGTGAGTTTCGAACAGCCAGGCGCGGTCCTGCGGATAGCGCTGCATATGGCGAAGGTTGCGCTGGCGCAACGCGTTGCGCAGCGGCGACGGGTAGATGCGCAGGTCGGCGATATCGATCAGGCCGAACTCACCGTCGTCCATCAACAGTACGTTGCCCAAGTGCAGCGAGCGGAAGTACACGCCGCGCTCATGCAGTTGGGCCATGAACTGGCCAAAGCGTTCGATCAGCGATTCACGCAGGCTGTTGTCCAGGCTTTGCAGGGCCTGGCGCAGGGTCAGGCCGGGCAGTGGCGTGTAGCTGACGGCACTGCTGGCGTCGCGCAGTCGATAGACACCGAGAATCTGCGGCGTGGGAATACCCAGGGAGCGCAATTGCTCGGCGTTGCTGGCAAACCGTTCGGAGTAAGGGTTGAAGCTGCCTGAGGTATACCATCGGCGCGGGCGGAACACTTTGAGGAAGCGACCGTTGGCCAGGCGCAGGACCTTCGGGCCCAGGCCGTCGGCTTCGATCACGTGGGCATCGGCGCACAGTTGCTCGAAGTCTTCAGGCTGCAGGTTTTGCACCGGTATGCGCAGCAGGCTGCGGCGGCGCTGGGCGATGCTCAGGCCGGTGATGATGGCCAGCGGGATCCACAGCAGGAACCAGTGCTCCTTGGGCCGTGACAGAATGCCACCGCCTTCGGTCAAGCCGGCGCCGATGCCATAGGCAAGCAGCGACGAGGCCAGGATAAACAGGGGTTGTGCCCGTTCCTTGAGTCCTTTGTACAGGCCCCAGCCGAGCATGAAGATCCATGGGATAAAACCGATGATCCCGACGTAATACAGCACGCCCAGGGCAAAACTGTGCGGCTCGCGCAGCTCGTTGCCGTCGGCCAGGGTCAGGTACAGCTCGGAGTCATAGCTGTGGCCGATCCATGGATGTTCAGCAATGCGCTGCAGGGACATGCCCCACAATTCGAAGCGGAATGAGCTGCCGCGATTGGTGATCACCTCGGGGTAGAGCAGCAGAAGCCCTGCGGCGCCCAGGATCATGCCTGCGATCAGCCAGGCTGAGCGGCGGTTGCGGCTGACGAAGGTCATCCACAGGATGGTCAGTGTCAGGGCTACCAGCGGTGTGCGCGAGCCTGTGGCCAGAACCGCCGCGAGCATGACTGCCAGGGCCGGGACGCTGAACCACAGCACTTTCAGGCGCTGGGTGGTCATGCAGACATAGAGCCAGTAGACGCAGAAGAAACCGAATAGATGAGAGCTGAGCAGCGGGTTGTCGAGGGCGCCACGTCCACCGATCATGCGCATGCCCGGTTCGAAGCCTTTGACGAACGCCACCAGGTTGCACAGGCTCACCACCAGTGCAATTACAGCTGCACTGAAGAAGATCGGCTTGAACAGTTCGTTGCGGTAGTGCAGCAGCAGACCGCAGCCGCCAAACAGCATGAAGGTATTGAGCGGGCGCTTGAACAGGTCGGTGTCGGCGGTGGGCTCGGGGCTCCACAGCAGGCTGGTCATGGCCCAGGCGGAGAAGACCAGGAATGCGAGCGCCAGGGGCTCGCGCAGTAACTCTTTCAGCTCCCGCGGGCGCATGCACAACATGAACAGGGTCGGTACGCTGAACAGGATGTAGACGATTCGATGCAGCACGTTGCGGTTGGATACGAAGAACAGCGAACTCAGCAATAACAACAAGCCAATGGGCAAAATCCACAGGACCAGGAAGTCGAAAACGCGATTTGAGCCATAGATCAGGCGCTTGGAGTGCATACAGTAAAGCCATTCCATTTTGAGAAAGCCAACCATCTTAAAGTAGTGGCTATGTAATGTCGCTGGTCGGGTCCGACCAGGCTGTGGGTCATGCAGGGTGCAAGTACAACAGAGAAGCTGTGCTAAAGTCAGCCTCCTTTTTCAAAACGCCGCGTGATATGACCGACTCCAGTCCGAGCGCAAGCCCTTCGAGCTTGAAAATATACTTCCGCCTGCTCAGTTACGTTAAGCCCTACGCCGGCTTGTTCGCGCTGAGCATCGTCGGATTTCTGATTTTCGCGTCGACCCAGCCAATGCTGGGGTACATCCTCAAGTACTTCGTCGACGGCCTTTCCAATCCTGAAGCCGTGCTGTTCCCCAGCGTGCCATTCCTGCGGGACCTGCAATTGCTGCAGGCCGTGCCGCTGCTGATCATCCTGATTGCCGCCTGGCAGGGCCTCGGTTCGTTCCTTGGCAACTACCTGCTGGCCAAGGTTTCCCTGGGCCTGGTGCACGACCTGCGGGTGCAGTTGTTCAACAACCTGCTGACACTGCCAAACCGCTACTTCGACAACCACAACTCCGGGCACCTGATTTCCCGTATCACCTTCAACGTGACCATGGTCACGGGCGCGGCCACTGATGCTATTAAAGTGGTGATTCGCGAAGGCATGACGGTGATCTTCCTGTTCGCCTCGCTGCTGTACATGAACTGGCGCCTGACGCTGGTGATGATCGCCATCCTGCCGTTGATTGCAGTGATGGTGAGCACGGCCAGCAAGAAATTTCGCAAGCAGAGCAAGAAGATCCAGGTGGCCATGGGCGACGTGACCCACGTCGCGTCGGAGACCATCCAGGGCTATCGCGTGGTGCGCAGCTTTGGTGGCGAAGTCTACGAGGAAAAACGTTTCCTCAAGGCCAGCCAGAGCAACACCGACAAGCAACTGCGCATGACCCGTACCGGGGCGATCTATACGCCGGCGCTGCAACTGGTGATCTACACCGCGATGGCGGTGCTTATGTTCCTGGTCCTTTATCTTCGCGGTGATGCTTCGGCGGGTGACATGGTGGCCTATATCACCTTGGCCGGCCTGTTGCCCAAGCCGATTCGCCAGCTTTCGGAAGTCAGCTCGACGATTCAGAAGGGTGTGGCGGGCGCCGAAAGCATTTTTGAACAGCTGGACGAAGAGGTCGAAGTTGACCGCGGCACGATCGAGCGTGAAAAAGTCAGCGGTCGTCTTGACGTACGCAACCTCAATTTCACCTACCCAGGCACCGAACGCCATGTGCTCAAGGACATCAGCTTTACCGCCGAGCCTGGGCAGATGATCGCCCTGGTAGGGCGTTCGGGCAGTGGCAAATCGACCTTGGCCAGCCTGATCCCGCGTTTCTATCATCATGAAAGCGGCGAGATCCTGCTGGACGGCGTCGAGATCGAAAAGTACAAGCTGCTCAACCTGCGCAAGCACATCGCCCAGGTGACCCAGCACGTGACGCTGTTCAGCGACACTGTGACCAACAACATCGCCTATGGCGACTTGGCGGGTGCACCTCGGGCGGACGTTGAAGCCGCCGCGGCGGATGCCAATGCCAAGGACTTCATCGACCAGTTGCCCAAGGGCTTCGACACCCAGGTCGGCGAAAACGGCGTGTTGCTGTCCGGCGGCCAACGCCAGCGCCTGGCGATTGCCCGTGCCTTGCTCAAGAACGCGCCGTTGCTGATTCTCGACGAGGCCACCTCGGCCCTCGACACCGAGTCCGAGCGCCACATTCAGGCGGCGCTGGACAAGGTCATGCAAGGTCGCACCACGCTGGTGATCGCGCACCGTTTGTCCACCATCGAGAAAGCTGACCTGATCCTGGTGATGGACGACGGTCGGATTGTCGAGCGTGGCACTCACGGCGAACTGTTGGCCCAGAACGGCTACTACGCCCGCCTGCATGCCATGGGGCTGGATGCGCCAGTTTCCGCCGACATCACCTGAGCCTCCCTTGTAGGAGCCGGCTTGCCGGTTCCTGCATTGCAAAACCCTCCCGCAATCCTCCTGTAACCCTGTGCTAATATCGCGCCCCTGTTCATTTTGTATGTGGGTTGCTCCATGAAGTTGTCCATGCCGCGATTCGATCAAGCCCCTGTCTTGGTGGTCGGCGATGTCATGCTCGACCGTTACTGGCATGGCGGTACCTCACGGATTTCCCCTGAGGCGCCGGTACCGGTAGTCAAGGTCGAGCAAATCGAAGACCGTCCAGGCGGCGCTGCCAACGTTGCCCTCAATATTGCCGCCCTCGGCGCCCCGGCCTCCCTGGTGGGTGTGACCGGCGACGACGAAGCCGCCGACAGCCTGGCCAATAGCCTGCGCGGTGCTGGCGTGCGCGCGCTGTTCCAGCGCATTGCCCACCAGCCGACCATCGTCAAGCTGCGGGTCATGAGCCGGCACCAGCAATTGCTGCGTATCGATTTCGAAGAACCCTTCAGCACCGACGCCCTCGCCCTCAGTAGCCAGGTCGACCAGTTGCTCGAAGGCATCAAGGTGCTGGTGTTGTCCGACTACGGCAAAGGCGCCTTGAAGAATCACCAGGAACTGATCCAGGCCGCCAAGGCCAAGGGCATTCCGGTATTGGCCGATCCCAAGGGCAAGGACTTCTCGATTTATCGCGGAGCCAGCCTGATCACGCCGAATCTCAGCGAATTTGAAGCCATCGTCGGCGGTTGCACCGATGAGCACGACTTGGTGACCAAAGGCGCCGCGCTGATGGCTGACCTCGACCTGGGCGCCTTGCTGGTGACCCGTGGCGAGCACGGCATGACCTTGCTGCGTCCTGGCCACCCGGCGATGCACCTGCCGGCACGTGCCCGTGAAGTGTTCGACGTTACCGGCGCCGGCGACACCGTGATCTCCACCCTGGCCGCCTCGATTGCGGCGGGCGAAGAGCTTCCCCACGCGGTGGCCCTGGCCAACCTGGCGGCGGGCATTGTGGTGGGCAAATTGGGTACTGCTGCCATCAGCGCGCCTGAATTGCGTCGTGCGATCCAGCGCTCCGAAGGTTCGGAGCGCGGTGTGCTGACCATCGAGCAACTGCTGCTGGCGATTGACGATGCCCGTGCCCATGGCGAAAGCATTGTGTTCACCAATGGCTGCTTCGACATCCTGCACGCTGGCCATGTGACTTACCTGGAGCAAGCGAGCGCCCAAGGCGACCGCCTGATCGTGGCGGTCAACGATGACGCCTCGGTGAGTCGCCTGAAAGGCCCTGGCCGTCCGATCAACAGCGTCGACCGTCGCATGGCGGTGCTGGCTGGCCTGGGCGCGGTGGACTGGGTGATCAGCTTCCCTGAAGCGACCCCGGAAAACCTGCTGGCCCAGGTCAAGCCGGACGTTCTGGTCAAGGGTGGCGATTACTCCGTCGACCAGGTCGTAGGGGCGGATATCGTCAGCGCCTACGGCGGCAAGGTCAAAGTGCTGGGCCTGGTCGAGAACAGCTCGACCACCGCCATTGTCGAGAAGATCCGCAACAATGAGTAACGCTGATAAGTGGGTCCTGATCACCGGCGGTGCCGGCTTTATCGGCTCGCACCTGGTCGATGCACTGCTTGCCAAAGGTTATGGCGTGCGAGTGCTGGATAACCTGTCCACCGGCAAGGGCAGCAATTTGCCGCTGGACAATCCACGCGTCGAACTGCTGGAAGGTGATGTGGCCGATGCCGAGCTGGTGGCCCGTGCCGCTGTCGGCGCAACGGCGGTGGTGCACCTGGCGGCAGTGGCCTCGGTGCAGGCCTCGGTGGATGATCCGGTCAGCACGCACCAGAGCAATTTCGTCGGCACCTTGAATGTCTGCGAAGCCATGCGCAAGGCTGGCGTAAAACGCGTGGTGTATGCCTCCAGCGCGGCGGTCTATGGCAACAATGGCGAAGGCGCTTCGATTGACGAAGACACCACCAAGGCGCCATTGACGCCCTATGCGTCCGACAAGCTGGCCAGTGAGTTCTACTTCGACTTCTATCGTCGCCAGCATGGCCTGGAACCGGTGATCTTCCGCTTCTTCAATATCTTCGGGCCCCGCCAGGACCCGTCATCGCCGTATTCCGGCGTGATCAGCATCTTCAGCGAACGCGTGCAGCAGGACGTGCCGATTGCCGTGTTTGGCGATGGCGAGCAAACCCGTGACTTCATGTACGTGGAAGACCTGGTGGACGTGTTGGTGCAGGCCATCGAAGCGCCGGACGCACCGTTGGGCGCGATCAACGTGGGCTGGAACCGCACGACTACCCTCAAGCAGGTGCTGCAGGCGTTGGAAGAAATTGTCGGCAAGTTGCCGACGGTGACTTACGGGCCGGCGCGTTCCGGGGATATTCGCCACTCGCGGGCGAATAACCAGCGCTTGCTGGCGAGCTTCAAGTTGCCCGAGCCCACTCCGTTGAAGGTCGGGTTGGAACGCTTGCTCGAAGGCTGAACGCAATCAAATGTGGGAGCTGGCTTGCCAGCTTCCACCATAGCCAGTTCCCATATCGCGTTGGCGTCAGGCCTTGGCTTTTTTCTTGGGCACAATCTTGCGCAGTACCCGCTGTGCCAGGCGCTTCAATTTCGACTCTTTCTCCGGCTCCGCCAAGCCCTGCTGGCGTAGCCAATCCTTCCAGCGAATCCGCTCCTCACGCACCAGCCAGCCTTCCTGCTGGGCGAAGCTTTCCGCCAGGTACAAACCCCGTGTACTCGCCGGGTACAGCTGGTCTTTCTTGACGGTGTACAACTCGGCCAGAGGCTGGCCGTCTTTCAATGGCATCAGGTACAGGTCAGGACGCTGGCGGTCCAGGCGTGCCACCAGTTGATCGCCTTCCAGGCGCTCGTCTACATGGAACAGGCTCAGGGACTTGGCTTCCTTGGGCACTTCCAGACGCAGGTCATAGATCAGTTGCAGGGAGGCGGTGGGCAGGTGCACATAAGCGCGTGGGCGCTCGATCAATTGGGTAGTGGCGCAGCGTACCGGCCGGGCGGCACCGGACAGCGGGCTGAGGCGAAAGGGCAGGGCTTCACGGTAATGCAGCGCTGCGGAATAGGGCGCCGGTAGCCAGGTGTCGTTGAAGCGTCCGCCCAGCCAGCCTTCCGGCGTCTCCAGCAGGCACTCTTCGGCGATTTCCTGGATGGCGGTGTGCAGCGGCAGGTTCAGTTCATGGGCGGGCACGTAGCCGGAGATCAGCTTGAGCACCACATCGCCACGGTCCTGGCGGCGTTGGCGCACCAGCACCCAGTAATCGCGGTTCTGCCAGTGCAACGTCAGGCGAACCGATACGCCGAGGTTGGCCAGTTCCAGGGCGAAACGTTCTGGGTCGGCCACTTCCACCGGTTTGCGCCGTTGCAGGGTCTGGGCAAAGTTGAGCGGCATGCCGACGCTCTGGTAACTCAGGCCTTCGGGGGTGGCTTCGACGTGCAGCGGCAGTGTCTTGAAGTTGCTGGGGTTTTTTCTTATGAGCGTTCGCGGCATGTCGGCTCCTTCTTGCGACGGGGTCGGCCGCGTGGGCGGCATCAGAGTTGACGAATGACCTGGGCAGCGGTCGCCACGTTATGGGCCAGGTGCAGCGGATTAATGGTCCCGACAATAGCACTGGCGACGCCCGTTTGCGCAAACAACAGCATGAAACTCGCACGAATTGGATCCATTCCAGGCTCCAGGCAAACATGGCCACTGGCCAAGGCCTTTTTCACCAGGATGCCTTTGCCGTGGGTCGCCGCATAATCAATGACGGCTTTCTCGGCCTGTTCGTTCAAATTGTAGGTGACCATGGCGCAATCGCCCTGTTCCAGAGCCTTCACCCCGCCTTCGACGGTTTTGCCGGAGAAGCCGAAACCACGGATCTTGCCTGCCTTTTTCAGCTCGGCCAGGGTCTGGTAGACCTCACAGTCGTTGAGGATATGCAGGTCGTTACCGTCGGAGTGCACCAGCACCAGGTCGATAAAATCGGTTTCAAGTCGTTTCAAACTGCGCTCGATCGACAGGCGGGTGTGGGCCGCGCTGAAGTCGTGACTGGACAGGCCATTTTCGAACTCTTCACCGACCTTGCTGACAATCACCCAGTCCTGGCGTTGACCGCGCAACAGTGGCCCCAGGCGTTCCTCGCTCATGCCATAGGCCGGCGCGGTGTCGATCAGGTTGATGCCCAGTTCGCGCGCCTGTCGCAATAGCATGCGCGCCTCGTCGTCACCAGGAATCTGGAAGCCGCTGGGGTACTTCACCCCTTGGTCGCGGCCCAGCTTGACGGTGCCCAGGCCCAGTGGCGAGACCATCAGGCCGGTGCTGCCCAGGGGGCGATGCAGGTCGTGCAGGGTGGGCAGGCTCATGGCAACAGTTGCTCCCAGGCAGGTACGCCGATGGCGGGTTTTGGCAGGTCGGGCAGGGGCTCGCTGGCGCTCGGGCGGATGCCGTCACGTTCCAGGCTGGTGATCACCCGATCGGCGAAGTCCGGCGCCAGGGCCAGTTTGGTCGGCCAGCCCACCAACAGGCGGCCTTCCTCGGCGATGAAGGCGTTGTCGGGACGGGTCAGGCCCGATTGCAGTGGCTCGGCACGGTCGACCCGCAGGGTGGCCCACTGGGTTTGGCTCATGTCGATCCACGGGAGCAATTGCGCCAGTTCTTTCTGCGCGGTGGCAATCTGCTCTTCCGGCGTGCGCGCTACGCCGTCGGCTTCGGCAATGTCGCCGCCCATGTACCACACCCAGTTGCCATCGGCGGCCGGGTGAGTGGTGACGGTGATGCGCGGCTTGGTGCCGCCGCCCAGGCAGTGGGCGTACAACGGCTTCAGGCCAGGCCCTTTGGCGATGATCATGTGCAGGGGGCGCTTTTGCATCGCCGGCTGGCTCAGCCCCAGCGCGGTCAGCAGATCCGCCGTGCCCGCGCCGGCACTCAACACGATGCGCTGGGCGCGGATTTCGCGGCCGTCTACGTTCAAACCGATGAGTGTGTTGCCTTCCAGCAAGGGTTCGATGTGCTGCCCAGCGAGCAAACCATCACCGGCCAGCTGGGCCAGGCGCTTGATCAGGCTCGGTACGTCGATAACCAGCTCTGCCAGGCGATAGACCTTGCCCTTGAAGCGACGGTCTTGCAGGGCTGGCGGCAGGTCGTCGCCCTTGACCTGGTCGACACGGCCGCGCACGGCCTTGCTGGCGAAGAAGCTGGTGAGGTTGCCGGCAATCGTGCCGGGCGACCACAGGTAATGGGCTTCGGACAGCAGGCGCACGCCGGTCAGGTCCAGCTCACCGTTGCCCGCCAGCGCTTCACGCCAGCGGCGCGGCATGTCGGCAATGGCTTCGGAGGCGCCAGTGAGGGCGCCGTGCAGGGCGTATTTGGCACCGCCGTGAATGATCCCTTGGGACTTCACGCTTTGCCCGCCACCCAGGGTGGCGCTTTCCACCAACACCGTGGAAAACCCCTGGCGGCGCAGGCGCGCATTCAGCCAGAGGCCGGCAACCCCGGCGCCGACAATCAGAACGTCGGTGGAAATAACGGATGGCATGGGCGACCTCAGTGTTCAAGACAAGAGGCGCAGTATACAGGGATCACTATTTGTAGGAGCCCGGCTTGCCGGCGATGGCGTCTGAGAGACCGCCATCGCCGGTAAGCCGGGCTCCTACAGGTGAGTAGTTCAGTGCCCGGCGGTTTTCGAGAACAACTGGATCACCACCACACCCAGTACAATCAGGCCCATCCCCAGCATCGCCGGGATATCCAACTTCTGCCCGTAGATAAACAACGCCGCGATGCTCACCATCACGATGCCCATCCCGGCCCACACGGCGTAGGCCACGCCCACCGGCACCGTACGCACCACCAGCGTCAGCATCCAGAACGCCACGCCGTAGCCGACGATTACCAGCAGCAGTGGGATCGGCGTGCTCCAGCCCTTGATGGCTTTCATGGAAACGGTGGCGATCACTTCCGAGCAGATGGCAATGGCCAAGTAGTAGTAAGCGACGTTCATGGGGTAATCCTCGGGGTAAAGCGATCAGATAAGGCTGGCATTCTAGAGTCTAATCAGATGGGGTAAAGTCATTACCTATCCGAATAAGAGATGGGTTGAGCCATGAGCGTGCAGTGGGATCTTGAGCAAATGCGTCTGTTTGTCAGCGTCGCCGAGCAGCGTTCGTTTTCGGCTGTGGCGCGTCAGCAGCGCAAGGCGCAGTCAGCGGTAAGCAATGGGATTGCGATGCTGGAGGCGGACCTCGGCGTCAGCCTGTTCGAGCGTAGCAGCGGGCGCCAACCACGACTGACCGAAGCCGGCAGCGTGTTGCTGGAGGAAGCGCGCGAAGTGCTGCGCCAATGCGAGCGGCTCAACGGCCGGGCGCTTTCACTGACGCGCGGCGAAGAGGCGTGCCTGCGCCTGGCCCAGGACGAAGCCATGCTGTTTCAGCCGGTACTCGACAGCCTGGAGGCGTTGGCGGGCAAATACCCGTTGCTGGAAGTGCAGCTATCCAGCGCCGCCCAGGGCGACGTGGCGCGCAAGTTGGTAGAGCGCAAGGCCGACCTGGGCCTGCTGTTCTACCACGACCAGATTCCCGAAGCCCTGGAGCGGCGTGTGGTCGGCAGTGTGGAGATGGTCACGGTGTGTGGCGTGAATCACCCGCTGGCCAAGGAAAAGTACGTGACGTGCCAGCGCCTGGCGCAGTTCCGCCAGCTACTGATGTCGACCCAGACCAGTGTCTACCCCGGCAGCGAAGCGGCCAGCCCGTTGGTGTGGCGCGCCGACAGTTTCTACGTGTTGGCTGAATGGCTGATGAGCGGCCTGGGCTGGGCCTGGCTGCCCCGGCATATCGTGCAGTACCCGACGTATCAACAACAAATGATCGAGTTGGACAGTGAGTGGACGCCGCCGGCCCTGGTGGTGGAGTTGGTCTGGCGGCGCGACGAACACCTGGGACCTGCCGCACGCTTCCTGGCCAAACGATTTGCCGAGTGCTTGCAGGCGATCGACTGAAAAAGCCGATAAACTCCGCCGCCATGAATAGAACTCTCTACAGCTGTCTGTTTTACCTGGCGCTGCCGTTGGTGGCTTTACGTCTGTGGCTGCGCGCGCGCAAGGCGCCGGCCTACGCCAAGCGCGTTGGCGAGCGCTTCTCCTATGGCCTGCCGGTGATGCAGCCCGGCGGGATCTGGGTGCATGCCGTGTCGGTAGGCGAGAGTATTGCCGCCGCGCCCATGGTGCGCGGGTTGCTGGCGCGTTATCCGACGCTGCCGATTACGGTTACGTGCATGACGCCCACGGGGTCCGAGCGCATCCAGGCGTTGTTCGCCAACGAGCCGCGCATCCAGCATTGCTATTTGCCGTATGACTTGCCGTGCGCGGCCAAGCGTTTCCTCGACCGTGTGCAGCCGAAACTGGCGGTGATCATGGAAACCGAGCTGTGGCCCAACCATATCCACGCCTGCGCCCAGCGTGGGATTCCGGTGGCATTGGCGAATGCGCGGCTGTCGGCGCGTTCGGCCAAGGGCTACGCGCGCTTTGCCAGGCTGACGGCGCCGATGCTGGCGCAAATGAGCCTGTTTGCCGTACAGACGCACGCCGAAGCCCAGCGTTTCCTTAGCCTTGGCGCTCGCCCGGAAACCGTCGAAGTCACCGGCTCAATCAAGTTCGACCTGACCATCGACCCCGAACTGCCGGTGCGGGCGGCTGCGTTGCGCGAGCAATGGGGCGCCAGCGAACGTCCGGTGTGGATCGCCGCCAGTACCCATGAAGGTGAAGATGAAGTCGTCTTGGCAGCCCATCGCCAATTGCTCGACAGCTATCCCAACGCACTGCTGATTCTGGTGCCGCGCCATCAGGAACGCTTCGGGCCGATGTTCGAGCTGTGCCAGCAACAAGGTTTTGCCACGGTACGCCGCTCCAGCGGCGAAGCGGTCACCGCGCAAACTTCGGTACTGCTCGGTGACACCATGGGTGAACTGCTGTTTCTCTACGCCTTGGCCGACAGCGCTTTTGTCGGCGGCAGCCTGGTGGCGACCGGCGGGCATAATCCACTGGAGCCGGCGGCATTGGCCAAGCCTGTGATCATGGGCCCGCACGTATTCAACTTCCTCGAAATCACCGCGATGATGCGCGAAGCCGGGGCGCTGCGAGAGGTGGATGATGCCGAAGGATTGGCCGAGGCCGTGCGGCAATTGTTCGAATTACCGCAGGATGCGCGCAAGATGGCGCAGGCGGGTCTCAAGGTGATGCAGGCCAACCAGGGCGCGCTCAAACGCTTGCTGGATGGCCTCTCTCGACTCATCAGCCTGTAGGCGCCGGCTTGCCGGCGATCCAGGCAGCGCGGTACATCAGATTCACCGAGGTGATGCAATCGCTGGCAAGCCAGCTCCTACAAGGGTTGTGTCAGTAGCCGGGGCGGGCCTTGAGCTGCTCGGCCGCCGCCTTGGCCAGGTCCGGCGGCAGGAAGTCGCGGTCCGGGTTGTAGTCAGCCTTGAGGTAGCGCGCCAAATCCTGCAAGTCGCCTGGATTCAAAGTGCCCGCCGCCTGCTTCAAGCGCAAGTTGTCGAGGATGTAGTCATAACGGCTGTTGTTGTAGTTACGCACCGATGCGTAGAGCTGACGCTGTGAGTCCAGCACATCGACGATGTTGCGCGTGCCCACCTGGTAACCGATTTCCGTGGCTTCCACCGCGCTCTGGTTGGAGATGATCGACTGGCGGCGCGCCTGTACCTGCTCCACATCGGTGTTGACTGCGCGGTGCAGGTTGCGGGTGTTTTCCACTACCTGGCGGCGCAGGCCTTCGCGCTGTTGCTCGGTCTGGCCAAGGCGTGAGTAGGACTCGCGCACTTGCGAACTGGTCAGCCCGCCGCTGTAGATCGGGATGCTCAGGCGCAGGCCGATGGTGCGTTGTTCCACATCGCCACGGTACGGCGTGCCGAACGCGTTCGGGTTGCTGAAGCCCAGGGCGTCGTTGTCGCCTTTTTCGTATTGCGCCACGGCGTCCAGGGTCGGCGCATGCCCGGCCTTGCGCTGCTTGAGAGTTTCTTCGGCGGCGGTGACGGCGTAGTTGCTGGCGAGCAGGTTGAGGTTTTGGCGGCCGGCGGTTTCGACCCAGGCCTTGGCGTCGTTCGGCAGCGGCGGCAACACCGGCAGGGTGTGGACAATGCCCTGGATCGAGTTGTACTGGCGGTTGGTCAAGGTGATCAAGGCTTCGAACGCGTCTTCCACCTGGCGTTGGGCCAGGATGCGGTTGGCGCGGGCGGTGTCGTAGCTGGCCTGGGATTGCAGCACGTCGGTCTTGTCCGATAGGCCGACGTCGAAGCGCTCGTTGGACTGGTCCAGTTGGCGCTTGAATGCGTTCTCTTCGGCCTTGGTCGACGCCAGGTTGTCCTGGGCGCGGAGCACGGCGAAGTAATTTTCGGCACTTTGCAGGATCAGGTTCTGCTCGGTGGCCGACAGTTGCAGCGCGGCCTGCTCGTTGGTGGCCTCGGCCGCCTGCAGTTGGAACCAGCGGTCGGCGCGGAACAGCGGCTGGCTCAAGGTGGCCCGCCAGGAATGCGCATCGCGGTTGGCGGTAGCGGCGGGCGTGTCGATCTGGGTGCGTACGTTATTGATATCGGCGCCACCGGTCAGGTTTGGCAGCAGCCCGGCGCGGGCCTGGGGCACCACTTCTTTTTGCGCGCCGTATTGGGCGCGGGCGGCGGCCAGGTCGGCGTTGTTGTCCACCGCTTCCTGGTAGACGCTGACCAAGTCAGTTTTAGCGGACAAGGGCGCTTCTGCTGCCCAGACCATTCCGTTGGTCGCACAAGACACGGCGAGCGCCAGTGAGAGTTTGCGCAGCATGAGGCGATCCCTAGTTTTAATATTACGGTGATAATTTAGCGCCCAAGGCTAAGGCGGCCCATTCCTGGCGTCAAGCACTGTAGCGGCAACCGAGTGTAGTGGTGCTGACTCGGCGCAACAATCCCGCAATCACGCCATTCATCACGCTGAATGCACCGCTATTGGCAATTTGCCCACGCCATGGTCTAGACTGGCCGCGTTCTTGTCGGGGTGCCTTGTTGGAAGGCTGAGATCGGTAAATACCGGATCCCGTTGAACCTGATCAGGTTAGCGCCTGCGTAGGGAACAAGATTTCTCGTCACCCGGCGAGTCCTCTTGTGCTTCGTCCGGGATGCTGTTCATTTAGTGAACAGCCCTCGTGCACCGAGCACAGCACTGGTTTCAGTGCGTCCATCCGTCACAGGTTCGCTCCGACAAAAATCCACCGCCTGGATAAGTTGGAGAGCCCGTGATGAGTACAAGACCAAAAAATACCGTGCACCTGAGTGAGTCGGCCAAAGTCGACTCCGGCTCCGTGCAACCCTTTACCCGCTCGCAAAAAATCTACGTACAAGGCACCCGCCCGGACATTCGTGTGCCGATGCGCGAAATCAGCCTGGACGTGACCCCCACCGACTTCGGCGGTGAAATCAACGCGCCGGTCGTGGTCTATGACACCTCCGGCCCGTACACCGACCCTAACGTCATCATCGACGTGCGCAAAGGCCTTGGCGATGTGCGCTCGCCGTGGATCGAAGTGCGTAACGACACCGAGCGCTTGCCAGGCCTCAGCTCCCACTTCGGCCAACAGCGCTTGAGCGATGCCGAACTCACCGCGCTGCGCTTCGCCCATGTGAAGAACCCGCGCCGCGCCAAGGCCGGCGCCAACGTCACGCAGATGCACTACGCGCGCAAAGGCATCATCACCGCCGAGATGGAATACGTCGCCATCCGTGAAAACATGAAGCTGGAAGAAGCCCGCGCCACTGGCCTGCTCGACCAGCAACA
This sequence comes from Pseudomonas sp. C 49-2, assembly GCF_003970195.1. Lineage (NCBI taxonomy): Bacteria > Pseudomonadati > Pseudomonadota > Gammaproteobacteria > Pseudomonadales > Pseudomonadaceae > Pseudomonas > Pseudomonas sp. C 49-2. Next base: position 205,773 of record NZ_RXYG01000002.1, on the reverse strand, counting down.
CGCCGGCCACAGCTTTGGCGCCAGCGTGCCGAAGATCATCACGCCTGAATTCGTGCGCGAAGAAATCGCCCGTGGCCGCGCGATCATCCCGGCCAACATCAACCATACCGAACTGGAACCGATGATCATCGGCCGTAACTTCCTGGTGAAGATCAACGGCAACATCGGCAACAGCGCCCTGGGGTCGTCCATCGAAGAAGAAGTGGCGAAACTGACCTGGGGCATTCGCTGGGGTTCGGACACCGTGATGGACTTGTCCACAGGCAAGCACATCCACGAAACCCGCGAGTGGATCATCCGCAACTCGCCCGTGCCGATCGGCACCGTGCCGATCTACCAGGCCCTGGAAAAAGTCGGCGGCGCCGCCGAGGACCTGACCTGGGAGTTGTTCCGCGACACCCTAATCGAACAGGCCGAGCAGGGCGTGGATTACTTCACCATTCACGCCGGCGTGCTGCTGCGCTATGTGCCGCTGACCGCCAAACGCGTGACCGGCATCGTGTCCCGTGGCGGTTCGATCATGGCCAAGTGGTGCCTGGCGCACCACAAAGAGAACTTCACCTACACGCATTTCGACGAAATCTGCGAAATCATGAAGGCCTATGACGTCAGCTTCTCCCTCGGCGACGGCCTGCGCCCTGGCTCGATTGCCGACGCCAACGACGCCGCGCAATTCGGCGAGCTGGAAACCCTTGGCGAGTTGACCAAGACCGCCTGGAAGCACGACGTGCAAACCATGATCGAAGGCCCTGGCCACGTGCCGATGCAGTTGATCAAGGAGAACATGGACAAGCAGCTGGAGTGTTGTGACGAAGCGCCGTTCTACACTCTCGGCCCGCTGACCACCGACATTGCGCCCGGCTACGACCACATCACTTCCGGCATCGGCGCGGCGATGATCGGCTGGTTCGGTTGCGCCATGCTCTGCTACGTCACGCCCAAGGAACACCTGGGCCTGCCGAACAAGGATGACGTGAAGACCGGGATCATCACCTACAAGATCGCCGCCCACGCGGCTGACCTTGCCAAAGGCCATCCGGGTGCGCAGATCCGCGATAACGCCTTGAGCAAGGCGCGCTTCGAATTCCGCTGGGAAGACCAGTTCAACCTCGGCCTGGACCCGGACACGGCGCGTTCGTACCACGATGAAACCCTGCCGAAGGACTCGGCCAAGGTCGCGCATTTCTGCTCGATGTGCGGGCCGAAGTTCTGCTCGATGAAGATCACCCAGGAAGTGCGTGAGTACGCGGCCAACCAGCGCATTGAAGCGGTGGACGTGGATGTGGCCAAGGGCTTGGCCGAGCAGGCGGAGCGGTTCAAGCAGGAAGGGAGTCAGCTGTACAAGAAGGTCTGATCCAGAGGCGGCGGTGACTGTGCCGTCGCCATCGCGGGCAAGCCCGGCTCCCACACTGGAATGCATTCCAAATGTGGGAGCCGGGCTTGCCCGCGATGGCGATCTCCCAAACAACAAAGTGTCCCTCAGAGATAACACCCTTGAGCATTCAACCCAGCACTTACTCTCCTGACATCGCAGTGCCGAGCGACAAAAGAGTCTTCGGTGCCCGCGACCTGTTCTCCCTCTGGTTCTCCCTCGGCATCGGCCTGATGGTTCTGCAAACCGGCGCGTTGCTCGCGCCGGGCCTGGGCCTGTCCGGTTCGTTGCTGGCGATTTTCCTCGGCACCCTGGTGGGCGTCCTGTTATTGGCCGCCGTCGGCGTGATCGGCAGCGACACCGGCCTGTCCGCCATGGCAGCCCTCAAGCTCAGCCTCGGCGCCAAAGGTGCGAGTCTGCCGGCGCTGCTCAACCTGCTGCAACTGATCGGCTGGGGTTCGTTCGAAATCATCGTGATGCGCGACGCGGCCAGCTTGCTAGGCACGCGGGCCTTCAGTGACGGCAGCCTGTTCGCCAGCCCATTGTTGTGGACCCTGTTCTTCGGCGGTCTGGCGACGCTATTGGCGGTCAGTGGCCCGCTGACCTTTGTGCGTCAGATCCTGCGCAAATGGGGCATCTGGCTGCTGCTCGCCGCCTGCCTGTGGCTCACCTGGAACTTGTTCGCCAAGGCCGACCTCGCTGCACTTTGGGCCAAGGCGGGTGACGGTTCGATGCCGTTTGCGGTGGGTTTTGATATCGCCATCGCCATGCCGCTGTCGTGGCTGCCGCTGATCGCGGATTACTCACGTTTCGGCAAGCGCGCCAAAAGTGTGTTCGGCGGCACGGCACTTGGGTTCTTTATCGGAAATTTCTGGCTGATGGGCCAGGGTGTGGCCTACACCCTGGCGTTTGCGCCGAGCGGTGAAGTCAACGCGCTGTTGCTGGCGTTGGCCGGGGCTGGCCTGGGGATTCCGCTGCTATTGATCCTGTTGGATGAATCGGAAAACGCCTTCGCCGATATTCACTCGGCGGCGGTTTCCAGCGGAATATTGTTGCGTTTGAAGGTCGAGCACCTGGCACTGGCTATCGGTGTGATCTGCACGCTCATTGCCTGCTTTGCGCCATTGGCTCAGTACCAGAACTTCCTGCTGCTGATCGGCTCGGTATTCGCGCCGCTGTTTGGCGTGGTGCTGGTGGATCACTTCATTCTGCGCCGTCGTAGCACGGGTGCAGTAGCCAGTCTGCGCTGGCCGGCATTGGTCGCCTGGCTGGGCGGTATCGCGACTTACCACCTGCTGGCCAATCTGTATCCGGACGTCGGAGCGACCCTGCCGGCTTTGGTGCTGGCAGGGCTGTTGCAACTTATCCTGGGCCGGGCCTTCAGCGGCGCGCGGGCACCAGTTCAGGCTTGAGAATACCGTCCAGGCGCGAGTAGGGAATTTGCAACTCGACGTGGCCCAAGGCATACGGCGCAATGGTGGTGGTGGGGTACTTGAGGATCACGCCACCGTAGGTGAGCGCCACGTTAGGGGTTTTCTGGAAAGGGTACTGTTTCACGAACTCTGGCTCCAGGCTCAGACGGGTGCTGATCAGCCAGCTGTTGTGGGCCACCTGGGCAGCTTTCCAGAACGCGTCTTCCTTGCCGGGCAGCAGCATGTCGGTCAGGGTCAGGGCCTTTTGCTGCTGGCGCGAATAGTTGATGAATGCACGGCCTGGCTCGCCGTGAGTCGCGCCCTGGTCCAGGTAACTGGACAACTCGATGATCACCAGACCGTCATGCTGCTCCCGTACCTTGGCCTGCAAGTACATGCTATTGCGTGGGGCGGCGGTGCGCAGGAACTGCTCGCTGTACGTCGCGAGGCTGCTCGGCAGCGGGTCGGCCTGGGTCATTTCCAGCAGGCGCTGTTCGATCAAGGCATCCAGCTTGGGCTCCTTGGCAAAGTGCACGGTGTCGATATTCACCAGCGGGCAATCAGTGCTGGCGCAGCCCGGCTTGCTCTGCTCGGTGGCGTCGCGGGTGGCTTCCAGCGGGGTCTTGAAGCTCGGTTGGAACAGGCTCTGGCAAGCGCCGAGGGTCAAGGCGATGCAGGCCACGGAGGCGATTTTTAAAAGCGACATGTAAGTCCTTCGTCTATCGAGAAGAGCGAAATTTGTGGAGCTTCGACTGCCAGCACGGCAGTCAGTTCGCCACTAAGCTGATTAGAGTGTGTTTGACGCCCGCCGTCTATCCCGGCAACTGGAAAGGGGCTGCATCCGGAGGCATGAGCGCGTTAGGATGGCGCCAATTGCGCAGGCTCAATGAGGAAGGGATATGACGGACATCGCAAAATCGACGCCGAGCACCATCGAGATTGTTCAGCGCGACAATGCCTACCAGGGCTTCTACAAGCTTGATCGCGTGCAACTGCGCCACGAGAAATTCGATGGCGGCATGAGCCGGGTGATCAACCGCGAAGTCTTCGTTCGTCATGATGCCGTGTGTGTATTGCCTTACGACCCGCAGCGCGACGAAGTGGTGCTGATCGAGCAGTTCCGCGTAGGTGCCATGGGCCGAACCGACAACCCGTGGCTGGTGGAGATGGTTGCCGGCCTGATCGACAAGGATGAAGAGCCGGAGGAGGTTGCACACCGCGAAGCCGAGGAGGAAGCTGGGCTGACATTCTCCGCGCTGTGGCCGATCACCAAGTATTTCCCGTCGCCCGGCGGCAGTACCGAATTTGTCCACTTGTACCTGGGCCGTTGCGACAGCTCGGGCGCCGGTGGCGTCCATGGATTGGAAGAGGAAGCTGAAGATATCCGTGTCACCGTCTGGGCTTTCGAAGATGCCCTTCAAGCGGTGCGCGACGGCAAAATTTCCAACGCAGCCAGCATTATCGCCCTGCAATGGCTTGCGCTTAATCGCGCGGAAGTGAGGGGGTTATGGCAGTAAAGCCACGGGAACGTTATCGCGTCGACCTGATCGGGTTGCAAGCGGCCTGCGAGGCCAACTATGCGCGGCTGATGCGCCTGCTCCCCGACATGCGCCATGCCCCCGAGGCGCGGCGTATCGGCGTGACCCACGGCGACCAGATGCTTGGCGTGCTGGCGCTGGAAGTCATCGTCAATTGCCCGTACACCACCACCCTGCGTGTGCGCCAGGAACACAGCCTGCCGTGGCTGCCGGTGCCGCAACTGGAAGTGCAGGTGTACCACGACGCGCGCATGGCCGAAGTGATCAGCGCCGAACATGCACGACGCTTTCGCAGCATCTATCCTTACCCCAACGTGTTCATGCACCAGCCCGATGAGAAAGCACAGCTCAATGTGTTCCTCGGTGAGTGGTTGAGCCATTGCTTGGCCCTGGGCCATGAGTTCGAAGTTGTGCGGTAGATGTGAACTGCATCTGCTTCCTATGGTTTCCTCTTGTGTCCTGCCCCAGCATAATCACGCCAAACGTCCATTCCTGTGATTGCCTTGGGAGAGCGCCTTGCCGAGCGTATCCACTGTGAGTCCCGATGCGCCCGCATTGCTGGTGCAGCTGTCTGATAGCCATTTGTTTGCCGAGGCCGACGGCACGCTGCTGGGCATGAACACCCGTGAAAGCCTGCAAGGCGTCATCGAATTGGTGCGCGCGCAGCAGCCGCACATCGATTTGGTGTTGGCCACGGGGGACCTGTCACAGGACGGCACGCTGGAGTCGTACCAGCAGTTTCGTGACATGACCCGGCAGATCGACGCCCCGGCGCGCTGGATTCCCGGTAATCATGACGAACCGCAAATCATGGCCCGCGCCGCCGAGCACAGCGATTTATTGGAGCCGGTGGTCGATATCGGCAACTGGCGCGTCACCCTGCTGGACTCCGCCGTACCCGGTTCGGTGCCGGGCTATCTGCAAGATCAGCAACTGCAACGGCTCGCCCAGGCCCTGAGCGAAGCGCCGAACCGTCATCATCTGGTGTGTTTTCACCATCATCCGGTGTCCATCGGTTGCGCCTGGATGGAGCCCATTGGCTTGCGCAATCCTGAGGCGTTGTTTGCCGTGCTGGACCGTTTTCCGCAGGTGCGGGCGGTGCTTTGGGGGCATGTGCACCAGGAGATCGACCGCGAACGCAACGGCGTACGCCTGCTGGCATCGCCGTCCACCTGCATCCAGTTCGCACCGGGCAGCGAGGATTTCAAGGTCAGCGAGCAGGCGCCGGGCTACCGCTGGCTGCGGCTGCATGCCGACGGGCGGTTGGAGACGGGCGTAGAACGCTTGGTCGGCTTCGTGTTTACAGTGGATTACGGTAGCAACGGCTACTGAGATTTACCTGTAAACTGCGCCTTTTTGGCGCAAGCACGGAGAGCCAGGCATGTCCGCTTCGATCCTGTATATCCACGGTTTCAACAGCGCGCCTACGTCCAACAAGGCCACTCAGTTGATGACCGTGATGGGCGCCATCGGCCTGGCCGACCAGTTGCGCGTACCGGCCCTGCATCACCATCCCCGTCAGGCGATTCCGCAATTGGAAGCGGCGATCGCCGAGCTGGGGCGGCCACTGCTGGTCGGCAGCTCACTCGGCGGCTACTATGCAACCCATCTTGCCGAGCGCCATGGCCTCAAGGCGCTGCTGGTGAACCCGGCGGTCAGCCCTCACCGGATGTTCGACGGTTACCTGGGCACCCAGAAGAACCTCTACACCGATGAAACCTGGGAACTGACCCACGACCACGTTACGGCGCTGGCCGAGCTGGAAGTACCGGCTCCCCAGGATGCGGCGCGGTATCAGGTGTGGTTGCAGACCGGGGATGAAACCCTGGATTATCGCCTCGCCCAGCAGTACTACCGAGCCTGTGCCTTGCGCATCCAGGCCGGCGGCGACCATGGTTACCAGGGGTTCGCCCAGCAATTACCGGCCATGTTGAGCTTTGCCGGCATTGGCGCAGATCAGTATCAATCCTTCGATTTTTCTTCATTGTAAGAATCGCAGGTCACTTTTTAATCGAACGACTCACGACGAGACCCCATGGCCACTCCCAGCGCTAGCTCTTATAACGCCGACGCCATCGAAGTCCTCTCGGGCCTCGACCCGGTGCGCAAACGCCCCGGCATGTACACCGACACCAGTCGGCCGAACCACCTTGCCCAGGAAGTCATCGACAACAGCGTCGACGAAGCCCTGGCCGGCCACGCCAAGTCGGTGCATGTCATTCTCCACGCTGACCACTCCCTGGAAGTGTCCGACGATGGTCGCGGCATGCCGGTGGACATCCACCCGGAAGAGGGGGTGTCGGGCGTCGAGCTGATCCTCACCAAGCTCCATGCGGGCGGCAAGTTCTCCAACAAGAACTACCAGTTCTCCGGCGGCCTGCATGGTGTGGGTATTTCGGTGGTCAACGCCTTGTCCACGCTGGTGCGGGTCAAGGTCAAGCGCGACGGCAACGAGTACCAGATGACCTTCGCCGATGGCTACAAAGCCACCGACCTTGAAGTGATCGGCACCGTTGGCAAGCGCAACACCGGCACCAGCGTGTACTTTGCGCCGGATCCGAAATACTTCGATTCGCCGAAATTCTCCATCAGCCGCCTCAAGCACGTGCTCAAGGCCAAGGCTGTACTGTGCCCAGGCCTGCTGGTGACCTTTGAAGACAAAGGCACCGGTGAGAAGGTCGAGTGGCACTATGAAGACGGCCTGCGTTCGTACCTGGAAGACTCCGTCAGCGACTTCGAGCGCCTGCCCAACGAGCCGTTCTGCGGCAGTTTGGCCGGTAATAAAGAAGCGGTGGACTGGGCGCTGCTGTGGTTGCCGGAAGGTGGCGACAGCGTGCAGGAAAGCTACGTCAACCTGATCCCGACGGCCCAGGGCGGTACCCACGTCAACGGTTTGCGCCAGGGCTTGCTGGATGCCATGCGCGAATTCTGCGAATACCGCAGCCTGCTGCCGCGCGGCGTGAAGCTGGCGCCGGAAGACGTGTGGGAGCGCATCGCGTTCGTGCTGTCGATGAAAATGCAGGAGCCGCAGTTCTCCGGCCAGACCAAAGAGCGCCTGTCGTCCCGCGAGGCGGCGGCATTTGTCTCCGGCGTGGTCAAGGATGCCTTCAGCCTGTGGCTCAACGAGCATCCTGAATTGGGCCTGGCCCTGGCGGAGTTGGCGATCAACAACGCCGGTCGTCGTCTGAAGGCCAGCAAGAAGGTCGAGCGCAAGCGCATCACCCAGGGCCCGGCATTGCCCGGCAAGCTGGCCGATTGCGCCGGGCAAGACCCGATGCGCTCCGAGCTGTTCCTGGTGGAAGGTGACTCCGCCGGCGGTTCCGCCAAGCAAGCGCGGGACAAGGAGTTCCAGGCGATCCTGCCGTTGCGCGGCAAGATCCTCAACACCTGGGAAGTCGATGGCAGCGAAGTCCTGGCCAGCCAGGAGGTGCATAACATCGCCGTGGCCATTGGCGTTGATCCCGGCGCAGCGGACATGAGCCAACTGCGCTACGGCAAGATCTGCATCCTCGCCGACGCCGACTCCGACGGCCTGCACATCGCCACGCTGCTGTGCGCGTTGTTCGTTCAGCACTTCCGCCCGTTGGTGGATGCCGGTCACGTCTACGTTGCTATGCCGCCGTTGTATCGGATCGACCTGGGCAAGGAGATTTACTACGCCCTGGACGAAGCCGAGCGCGATGGCATCCTCGATCGCCTGGTCGCCGAGAAGAAGCGCGGCAAGCCACAGGTCACGCGATTCAAGGGCCTGGGTGAAATGAACCCGCCGCAGCTGCGCGAAACCACCATGGACCCGAATACCCGGCGCCTGGTGCAGTTGACCCTGGAAGACTACGCCGCCACGTCGGAAATGATGGACATGCTGCTGGCGAAGAAACGCGCACCGGACCGTAAGTCCTGGCTGGAGTCCAAAGGCAACCTGGCCGAGGTTCTGGGCTGATGCGCACAGGTTTCGCCCTGGCGATCCTGATGTTGAGCGGGTTGGTGGCTACCACGGTAGTTGCCGCGCCCGTGGCTGAGCTAAAGCTGATGTCCGAACACCCGGTGGACGGCATGCGCGGCGGCAACCTGTCGGGCCTGGCCTTGTGTGGCAAGGAGTTGTGGACGGTTTCCGACCGCGATGACGACCAGATCTACCGCCTGGATGCCAGTGCGCCAACCTGGCAGGCCGAGGCGGTAAAGATCGACGTGCCACCGGTGCCGGAATCCGGGCTGCCGTGGGGTTTGCGTTCGCGCACCAAGGCCGCATCGTTCATTCGCGGTGGCGATTTGGACTTTGAAGGCATCACCTGCGATGCCGCCGGCAACCGCTACGTAGTCAGCGAAGCCCATGCGGCGGTGCTGCAAGTGCCGGTGACGGGCGCGCCTGAGTGGTTGAAGATCGCGCCGGGCATGGTGCGTGAAGCGCGGGCCAGCGGCATGTTGCTGCACTTCAACGCCTTGTTTGAAGGTCTCGCGATCAATCCCGAAGGCAATCAGATTTGGCTGGCAGCCGAGCGCGAACGACGAGGGCTAATTTCGATCAAGCGTCCGCAAAGCCTGTGGGATTGTGATGGCCCCTGCGTATTGTTGAGCGAAGCCGGCCAGGAAGTGCAACCGGCCCAGTTCCCGAACCCCAAGGCGGTGTCCAAGGACTTCGCCGACCTGGCGCTGTTCAACGGCAAGCTGTTTACCCTGGAGCGCAATGCGTTCCAGATTTGCCGGCGTGATGCGGTCACGGCCAAGGTCGAACTGTGCTGGTCGTTTGCCGACGAGACCCTGACGCCCGAGCGGCGTTATCCTCAGCCCTATGGCCTGGCAGAAGCCCTGGTGGTGGACGCCGACGGTGCCTGGCTGGGCATCGACAACAATTTCGGCCCGCGTGCCGATGGTGAAAAGCGCCCCGTGGTCTATCGTTTCGCCGCCCCTGTCGGTGGCTGGAGCGCTCGCCCATGAGCCCCTATTTTTTTGAATTGACCCGGTGCAGCGGCAGTTCCGCAGCACCTTACCCGACCATGATGAGGCCCGCATGAGTGACATCCTCGCAGACAGCTTAGATGGCGTAGAACGCCGGTCGCTGGCTGACTTCACCGAAAATGCCTACCTCAACTACTCCATGTACGTGATCATGGACCGTGCCTTGCCGCATATCGGCGACGGCCTCAAGCCCGTACAACGGCGCATCATCTACGCCATGAGTGAGTTGGGCCTGGACGCTGATTCCAAGCACAAGAAGTCGGCGCGTACCGTCGGTGACGTGCTCGGTAAGTTCCACCCCCACGGCGATTCCGCCTGCTACGAAGCGATGGTGCTGATGGCGCAGCCGTTCAGCTATCGCTACACGCTGGTAGACGGCCAGGGCAACTGGGGTGCGCCGGACGATCCCAAATCGTTCGCTGCGATGCGATACACCGAAGCGCGTCTGTCGCGTTATTCGGAAGTCCTGCTGAGCGAATTGGGCCAGGGCACCGCCGACTGGGGGCCTAATTTCGACGGCACCCTCGACGAACCACTGGTGTTGCCGGCACGTTTGCCGAACATCCTGCTCAATGGCACCACCGGTATTGCTGTGGGTATGGCCACTGACGTGCCGCCGCATAACCTGCGTGAAGTCGCCACCGCCTGCGTGCGCTTGCTCGATGAGCCCAAAGCCACGGTAGAACAGCTCTGCGAGCACATCCAGGGGCCGGATTACCCGACCGAAGCGGAAATTATCACGCCGCGCGCCGACCTGCTGAAGATGTACGAAACCGGCAAGGGCTCGGTGCGTATGCGCGCTGTTTACCACATCGAAGATGGCGACATTATCGTCACCGCGTTGCCGCACCAGGTGTCCGGTGCCAAGGTGCTGGAGCAGATCGCCGCGCTGATGCAGGCCAAACCATCGAAATTGCCGCAGGTTGCCGACCTGCGTGACGAATCCGACCACGAAAACCCTTGCCGCATCGTGATCATCCCGACCAATAGTCGGGTCGACCACGAAGTGCTGATGCAGCATCTGTTTGCCAGCACGGACCTGGAGTCCAGCTACCGGGTCAACGTCAACATCATCGGCCTGGACGGCAAGCCGCAGCTGAAAAACCTGCGCAACCTGCTGGTGGAGTGGCTGGAGTTCCGGGTCAACACCGTGCGTCGCCGCCTGCAATTCCGCCTGGATAAGGTCGAGCGTCGCCTGCACCTGTTGGACGGCTTGCTGATTGCCTACCTCAACCTGGATGAAGTGATCCACATCATCCGTACCGCCGAACACCCGAAAGCCGAGTTGATTGCGCGTTTCGAGCTGAGCGAGATTCAGGCTGACTACATCCTCGACACCCGCTTGCGTCAGTTGGCGCGACTGGAAGAAATGAAGCTGCGCGACGAACAGGACGCGCTGCTCAAGGAGCAAGCCAAGCTGCAAGCGCTGCTGGGCAGCGAAGCCAAGCTTAAGAAGCTGGTACGCAGCGAATTGATCAAAGACGCCGAAACCTATGGCGATGACCGTCGTTCGCCGATCGTGCAGCGCGCAGAAGCGAAAGCGCTGACAGAAACCGAGTTGCTGCCAAACGAGAAAATTACCGTCGTTCTGTCGGAAAAGGGTTGGGTTCGCTCCGCCAAAGGGCATGATATTGATGCCACTGGCTTGTCGTACAAGGCGGGTGACGGGTTCAAGACCGCTGCCGCCGGGCGTTCCAACCAGTTTGCGGTGTTTATCGATTCCACCGGGCGCAGTTATTCGGTACCGGCCCACACCTTGCCGTCTGCACGGGGGCAGGGTGAGCCCTTGACTGGGCGCCTGACGCCACCGCCAGGGGCGAATTTCGAGTGCGTGCTGCTGCCGGACGACGATGCGCTGTACGTGATCGCCTCCGACGCGGGCTACGGGTTTGTGGTGAAAGGTGAAGACCTGCAAGCCAAGAACAAGGCGGGCAAGGCTTTGCTGAGCTTGCCGAACAACGCCAAGGTGATCCTGCCGCGGCCGGTGGACGACCGAGAGAGCAACTGGCTGGCGTCGGTGACTACCGAGGGGCGTTTGCTGGTATTCAAGATCAGCGACCTGCCGCAGTTGGGTAAAGGCAAGGGCAACAAGATCATTGGCATCCCCGGCGAGCGAGTGGCCAGTCGCGAAGAGTATGTGACTGACATCGCAGTGATCCCGGAAGGCGCGACGTTGGTGCTTCAGGCCGGTAAACGTACCCTGTCGTTGCGTCCTGACGACCTTGAGCATTACAAGGGTGAGCGCGGTCGGCGTGGTAACAAATTGCCTCGTGGCTTCCAGCGCGTGGATGCTTTGCTGGTGGAAACGCCGATTTAACGCGTATTAGAGCCCTCGATCTACGATTTAACGCGTAGATCGACGCTTTGGCGCTGGAGTCATGGCGCATATTCACGGATGATATGGCCTTTCCAGCGCCGGCGTGGCCGAGCGTGTTTAGGTTATTTTTAGTATTACATTGTGGTTCGCCTTGTGGCAGCCACCTGGATGGGATGATGACTGCTCCACGCCTTCCTTTATTTTTTGTGCTCGCTGGCCTTTTGGGGCTGGCGGGTTGCAGCACACATCAACCGGTGTCGCTGTACCAGCTGGACAGCGGAAGTCCGGCTCAACCTGCACAGACCGCCGGCATGGCCGTCTTGCTGGGCCCGGTGGTCGTCGCCGACTACCTGCAACGCGAAACACTGCTGCAACGTCAGAACGACGGCAGCCTGCAAGGTTCCACCGATGGTCGTTGGGCGGGCAGTTTGTCGTCCGACATCAACCAATTGATGTTGCGCCAGGTCGCAGGTCAGTTGGACAGCCAGCGTGTGGTGCTGGCCCCCGCGCCGACCGGGTTTACTCCGGACGTGCAGGTGCTGCTGACGATCACCCGTCTTGACTCCGGTACGTCGCAGCCGGCGATTCTCGATGCGCAATGGCGCTTGATCGATCGTCGTGGCCAGGTACGCGATAACCGCATCGTGCACCTGCAGGAGCAGCACACCGGCACCACCGCGTCCCAGGTCCAGGCCCAGGGCGTGTTGTTGCAACATCTGGCACAGCAGTTGTCGGTGGCCCTCAAGCCATTGGCCAACCAACCGCCGATTGCCGAAGCGCCGCGCAAGCAGAGCGCCCCGGCGCAGGCTAAGCCGGCAGAACCGCAGAAGCCGAAGATGCCAATGGCGACGCCGATTCGCACGGATATGGAAGTGTTCAGGTTTTGATCTGAATTGCAGATACAAAAAAGGCCCGCTGATTCAGCGGGCCTTTTTGTTGGCTGTAAACCCGATCCCTGTAGGAGCCGGCTTGCCGGCGATGAGGTCGTCGAGGCCGGTGGTGATGGTGAGATTGCCATCGCCATCGCCATCGCCGGCAAGCCGGCTCCTGCATAAGATCAGGGCTTGCGGGTCTCGTGCATCCGCGCCAACTGCCGCTCCAGCATCGAGGGATACGGCTCCATCAACCGCTCCACACAGCTTGCACCCTCTGGGCTGGCAATCGGGCGGATGCGTGCGCGCTGGCGGATCAGTGTGTCTTCACTGATCTTACGTTCCACCAGCAACAGGTTGCGGCTGTGCTGCGACAGCGCCAGGGCGTCCTGGGCGCTTTCGGTGAGCAGCAGGTCGATCTGGCTCATGCCAAACAGGTCATCGCTCACCGTCAGGCCCAACTGCAGTTGCAGCGTGATGCCACTGTCGGCCACTTCGATCTGCAGAGCATGGCCCAGGGCGCGAAGCAACTCGCCGCAGCAGATGGCGTTGGTCAGGTAGTCTTCGCCGCTGTCTTCACTGTGGAACAGCATCAGCGTGCTGCCGTCGTTCAGGGTGTGCAGCTCGCTCTGGTACAGCGAAGCGGCCTGGTCGAGGCAGTCGCGGTAGCGCTCCAGCAGCTCGGTCAGGCGTGCGCGGGGCAGGCGACGCAGTTGGTCCTGAGCGCCCAGTTGCACAGCCAATACGGCGCTGAACTGGGGTTCGGTATTCTTCACCGGGACTGGCTTCGGTGCGACGGCCGGTTCGCTGGCCGAGGTGTCGCGCAGGTCGGCGAAGGGGTCTTCGTCGTCCAGCTCGTCTTCTTCGGCTTTGAACGCCTGGCGGGTGGCAGGCTTCAGGCCCGCTACCGGCGCGTCTTGCACTTCAAACTCAGGCTCGTCGTCGTAGTCTGTTTCGTCGAACTCAGGCTCTGGCTCTACTTCGCGCACCACCGGTTCCGGGGCGAAACTGGCGTGCAACTGGCGGGCGAGGTCGCCGATCTCATCCTGGCGTTCAGTGGCCGGGGTGTGTTCGTCGATATCGCGCAGCCAGATGCGCAACTGCATCAGTGGCGTGGAGATGTGTCGACCCAGGCGCAGACTCAACGCCAACGCCAATGCCAGCAGGATCGCGCTCAAGATGCCCATGCTTTGCAGGCTGATGGTCATCGGCTGCTGGAATTGCTGCATGTCCAGGCTGATGCGCAGTTGGCCGGCCTTCACATCCTGAAACGTAATATTGCTCTGGTAGAGACCTTCGGCTTCACCCAGCAGGCCGTTTTTCGGGCGTTGCCCGGCTTCGGCCATGATCCGGTTGTCCACGCTGTAGATGGCGGCGTGGGCCACCAGCGGGTTCTTGGTCAGGTTGTTGAGCAGCACGTTGAGGCTGAGGATGTCATTGGACACCAACAACTCAGTCGCCGAGGTGGCGGTCTGGGTGGTCAAGCTCTCGCCCAGGGCGTCGGCTTGCTCATGCATGGCCTGTTTGAACTGCAAACCCATCACGCAGGCGTAGATCACCAGGGCCAGGGCGACCAGGATCACGTTATGGCTGGCGATGCGTAATGCGATCGGTACACGGCGGTGGCGCAGTGCCCGGAAGATCAGCAGGAAGAAATTATCGGTTTTTACTGGCGTGGGCCGGTTCACTTGCGCTCGGCTCTTGGTCCGTGAAGTTGACGCGCAGTATAGCGACAGCCCTAGGACCGGCAAAGCGCTGGCTGTGCCCGATGGTCACTGAAAGTGGGTAGAATGCGGTTTTTTTCCAGCCTGGGGGTGCGCCTTGCGCGAAATTGTCCTGATAAACATCACGGGGGAAGACCGCCCAGGTCTGACCGCAGCCATTACCGGTGTTCTGGCCCAGGGTGGTGTGAACATTCTCGACATCGGTCAGGCGGTGATCCACGACACCTTGTCCTTCGGCATCCTGGTCGAGATCCCGAGCACTGAACAGGCATCTTCGGTGCTCAAGGACATCCTGTTTACGGCGTACAAGCTTGATCAACAGGTGCGTTTCACCCCGGTCTCCGAAGAGGACTACCAGCAATGGGTCGCCGGCCAAGGCAAGAAACGCCACATCGTGACGCTGCTGACCCGCAAGGTCACCGCCGAACAGTTGCAGCGCGTCAGCTCCATTACTGCGCAATACGGCTTGAATATCGACCATATCGACCGTCTGTCGGGTCGTATGCCGTTGGACACCCCGGCCGACAAAGGCAAGGGCTGCATCGAGTTCTCCGTGCGCGGTGAGCCGGCCGACCCGCAAGCCCTGCGTGCCGAGTTCCTCAGCGTGGCCCAGGAGCTGAATGTCGATATCGCGTTCCAGGAAGACTCGCTGTTCCGCCGCAACCGCCGTCTGGCGGTGTTCGACATGGACTCCACGCTGATCGAGGCTGAAGTCATCGACGAGTTGGCCAAAGCCGCCGGTGTGGGCGAGCAGGTTTCCGAAATCACCGAGCGCGCCATGGCCGGTGAGCTGGATTTCCGCGCCAGCTTCAAGGAGCGCCTCGCGCTGCTCAAAGGCCTGGACGTGAGCGTGCTGGACTCCATCGGCGCCTCCCTGCGCCTGACCGAAGGCGCCGAGACCCTGTTCGCCGAACTCAAGCGCCTGGGTTACAAGACCGCGATCCTGTCGGGTGGCTTCACCTACTTCGCCAAGCAATTGCAGGCCAAGCTGGGCATCGACTACGTGTTCGCTAACGAGCTGGAAGTGGTGGATGGCAAGGTGACTGGCGTGGCCGTGGAGCCGATTGTCGACGCACAGCGCAAGGCAGATCTGCTGAAGGAGCTAGCTCACAAGGAAGGTTTGCGTCTGGAGCAGACCATTGCGGTCGGCGACGGGGCGAATGACTTGCCGATGCTGGCGATTGCCGGGTTAGGTGTGGCGTTCCGCGCCAAGCCGTTGGTGAAGCAGTCGGCCAAGCAGGCGATTTCGACCTTGGGGTTGGATGGGGTGTTGTATCTGCTGGGCTTCCGCGACCGCGACGGTCAGCTGTAACCCTCCGATCCCGCTGGAGGAATGGGATCAACAATGTGGGAGCTGGCTTGCCTGCGATAGCGGTGTTGGATTCACCATTGTCATCGCAGGCAAGCCAGCTCCCACATTGGGTTCTGCGTTAGGCTTTTGGCAGTGCCATGCCCTGGCCCATCTGTACTGGCGTACCCGCCACCAACTCTTCAGCCCACTTCACCTGATCCGGCCCGAACAGCACGATCGCCGTCGAACCCAGCTTGAAGCGACCCAGCTCTGCACCTTTTTCCAGATGAATCGGCGCGCGTGCAGCCTCGTCGTAGCGGAAGGTTTTCAGCTCGCGCTTCGGCGGCGTCACCAGCCCTGCCCACACGGTTTCAATCGACGCCACAATCATCGCACCCACCAATACCACGGCCATCGGGCCGCGTTCGGTGTCGAAAATGCAGGCAACGCGCTCGTTGCGCGCGAACAGTTCAGGTACGTTTTCAGCGGTAGTCTGGTTCACCGAGAAGATGCGACCCGGGATGTAGACCATCTCACGCAGCGTGCCGGCCAACGGCATGTGCACCCGGTGGTAGTCCTTTGGCGACAGGTAGATGGTGGCGAAATCACCGCCCATGAACGGCGCTGCTACGGCCGAATCACCACCTAGCAACTCCAGCACGCTGAAGCTGTGGCCCTTGGCCTGGAACACCCGGCCATGCTCGATCGGGCCCAGTTGGCTGACCGCACCATCGGCAGGGCTCAACACCGCGCCTGGGGTTTGATCCAGTGGGCGCGCGCCGTCTTTCAGGGCGCGGGTGAAGAAGGCGTTGAAGTGCTCGTAGGCGGTCACGTCTTCAACCAGGGCCTGGGACATGTCCACTTGATAACGCTTGGCGAACCACGTGGTGAACGCATTCTTGAACCAGCGCACACGGCATTCGGCGATGCAACCGGCCAGGCGCGATAGCAAGTGGTGCGGCAGCAAGTACTGGCTGAGGATAAACAACTGCTTTTTCATAACTGTCCTTAAACCTTAAATCTCGACGGGGGTGTCGGGGTGGTTGCCCCATTCGCCCCAGGAACCGGCATAACCTTTGACTCGCGGATAACCGAGCGCCTTGGCCACCAGGTAGGTGAAGCCAGAGCGGTGGTGAGTCTGGCAGTGGGTGATGATTTCTTTGTCTTTGGTCAGCCCCAGGTCTTCGAGGATCTGCGGCATGTCGCGGCGGATACGCAGGTTGCGCGCCTTGTCCATGCCGGCGGTCCATTCGAAGTTCACGGCGCCGGGGATGTGTCCGCCTTTGGCTGCGAGGACCTTTTCGCCGGAATACTCCAGCGGGCCGCGTGCGTCCCAGATGCCCAGGTCGGCAGCGCCCAAGCGGCTTTGCAGGTATTCGCGGGTGGCGGTGGGACCGTCGTGCAGCGTGAGGCTGACCGGGCCGCCGACGGGGGCGGGCACGTCGGTCGAGACCGGGTGCTTTTCTTGCAGCCAGGCCAGCAGGCCGCCGTCCAGGTAGTGGTACTTCTGGTGGCCGATCACGTCGAGCATCCAGATGAATCGTCCGGCCCAGCCGCCGCCTTCGTCGTCGTAGACCACGTAGGTGGCGTCCGGTGTATGGCCCAGTTCGCCGAACAGTTTCTCAAGATCAGCCTTGTTGGGCAGCAGGCCGGGTGCCGGCGGCTGGCCCAGTTGGGTGCGCTTGGGGTCAACGAAATGCGCGCCGGGGATATGCCCTTCGGCGTAGCGGGCGGCACTGGTGAGGTCCACCAGTATCAGGTGTTCGGCATCGAGGCGACCAAGCAGGTCGCTGGATTCGATCACCAGCGGCAAGCCAGAGAAGTCAGGCATGTGAGGTCTCCTGGGCACAAATGTTGGCGATAAAAGACGGCGATTGTAGCGCAAGCATCAGGCGCTGCGGTTGGTAAAGCAGTGCAGGGCTTTCTCGATGCATTGGGCCGTTTTGCCGAAGGCCTGCACGGTGGTTTCCGAGAACGGCCCGCCGCCCTGATCGGCCACCATCAGCATCACCACCTTGCCATTGCAGCTCAAGGAGCGCAGCAACAGGTGTTCGCCGGTGAACAGGCGGCGCAGGATCGGCGGCAGCAAAGCCGAAAACTGCGCGTGGTTTTCAGGGTTGAGGCGTACTTGGGCGGACTTTTCCAGCAAGCGCTGCAGCAACGTACTGTTGACCACATCCAGGCACAAATTGGCCGCATCCTTCGGCAGGCCATCGGCCTGGTGCACACGCAAGGTGCTCATGGCGCGGTCAGCCATCAACAACATGACTCGCTGCATACCACTGGCCACCAGGGCCTCCTTGGCGCAGGTGGTCAAGTGCATGGCGTTGGCAAAGCGGCTCGGCTCTACCAGCAGCTCGGTGCAGCGCTTGCGCCACACGGCCAGAGCCTCGGCAGTGGGCGGCGGCGCTGGGAGCAGGCCGCGATGAATCTTCTGTACATGCCACGGCCAGATCAGCGACAGCGCCGGGTGCCAGAGGTCGGGCATCAAGGCGGTGCGGGCGCTGGTGACAGCCTGTTGGTGGACCAGTTGCTGCACCTCGCCCAAAGGCTGTTGCAGGTACAGCGCAGTGAGCAATTGCCAGCGTTCGGTGTGCGGGCAGGTCCAGGACTCCTGGGCCGACATCGCCAGGCCGTTGGCCAGCAACACGGTGTTGGCCGGCTGGTTCAACCAGCGGCGCAGATTGGGTTCGGCGTCGAGCAATTGCTGGTGGCGCAATGGGTCGTCTTCGCGGGCGATGTGCAGCGCCTTGACCAGCAAGCGTTTCTCGCTCATCAGCAGCTTGTAGCCCTGGGATACCCAGATCGGTAAGTGCCAGGCTTCGGTCAGGGCGACGCACAGGTCCAGCAAGCGCACGCCGAACAACGCTTGCTCGACCTCGCGCGCCGATTGGCCTTTGTGGATCACCCGCAGTTCCCATTCTTCGAGGAGTTTGGGGTAGGCGACCGCCATCGGCCACAGCGGCGATAGAAACAGCAGGCTGCCCCAGTGAATGTCCTGCCACAGTCGCGCCAGGCGGCTGCCGAACAAACCGTTGGCTTGCTGCGAAGCGTGCTGGCTCACCAGCAACAATTGGCGCAATGCCACAGGAATCTCGTTGGCCGGCACCGAGGGCAGGCGCGCCAGCAGTTCTTCGGCGCGCTTGAGGCCCAGGCGATTGAGCGCCACTTCGAGGTTTTCCGCCGGTTCCGCCAGGCTGCCATGGGTGTGGCTGTTGGCCTCGCGCATCACGCTGAGCACGAGCGCCGGGCTGCTTTGCATCAGCTCGGCAATATCTCGCAATGAACTGCGGCTGTCGCGGATGCCTTTGCACACACGGTCGTGGCTGGCCTGGGGCACAGGCAGCAGCACATCGTCCAGGCGCTTGACCCAAGCGGCGAGAGAGGTCGGTTTTGCAGTTGGGACTGTCGTTTCATTAGCCATGATAGGGGCGCGATCATCACTTGCGGTCTACACGCCCGGAGCGGGCCGAACTGGCTTTTCGCCTTAACGGGCTATAGTCTGGCGCAGTTTTGCCGATAAGTAGAACAAGAGTTTTCTGCTACACCCAATATGTCCATGAACCCGACGGCGCAAGTACTCATCCCCTATGGCTAAAATTATCGGCATCATCGTCGTCATCGCAAGCGTGCTCGGTGGCTACGTCCTGTCCCACGGTAAAATTGCTGCGTTGATCCAGCCCTTCGAAGTGCTGATTATCGGTGGTGCGGCGTTCGGCGCATTCTTGCAGGCCAACCCCGGCTACATGACCATGCACGTGGTCAAGAAGTCCCTGGGCATGTTCGGTTCGCGCTTCACTCACACCTTCTATCTGGAGGTTCTGGGCCTGGTCTACGAGATCCTCAACAAGAGCCGCCGCGAAGGCATGATGGCCATCGAGGCCGACATCGAAGACGCAGCCGCCAGCCCGATTTTCGCCAAATACCCGGCCGTGCTCAAAGATGAGCGCATGACCGCCTACATCTGTGACTACCTGCGCATCATGTCCTCCGGCAACATGGCCCCCCATGAGCTGGAAGGCCTGTTCGACATGGAGTTGTTCAGCCTTAAAGAAGAGCTGGAGCATCCCTCCCACGCTGTGACTGGCATCGCTGACGGTATGCCGGGTTTCGGTATCGTCGCGGCGGTGCTCGGTATCGTGGTGACCATGGCGTCCCTGGGTGAGGGCGACCAGGCTGCCATCGGTATGCACGTCGGTGCGGCACTGGTCGGTACCTTCTTCGGTATTCTCGCGGCCTACGGCTTCTTCGGCCCGTTGGCCACCTCCCTGGCCCACGACGCCAAGGAAGAAATCAACCTGTACGAATCGATCAAGGCCAGCCTGGTCGCTTCCGCTTCCGGCATGCCGCCGTCGCTGGCAGTGGAGTTCGGCCGCAAGGTGTTGTACCCGAAACATCGCCCAAGCTTCGCCGAGCTGGAACAAGCGGTTCGCGGTCGCTAAGCCATGGAAAACAATCAGCCGATAATCATCAAGCGCGTCAAGCGCTTCGCTGCGGGGCACCATGGCGGCGCCTGGAAAATCGCCTTCGCCGACTTTGCGACGGCGATGATGGCGTTCTTCCTGGTGCTGTGGCTGATGTCCACCGCCACGCCGGAACAGAAGATCGCCATCGCCGGCTACTTCAAAGACCCGATTGGTTTCTCGGAAAGCGGCACGCCCTTCGTGATCGACCTGGGCGGTTCGCCCCAGTTGGCGCCTGAGCGCACCATCAACCCGGAAGTGCAAACCGAATCGCCCCAGGAAAAAATCCCGATCGAGCGCGATACCGTTGAATCCATGGCCGAACAGGTCGAGCAGGAACGTCTTGAACTGTTGCTGCAAGAACTGCAGACCAAGGTTGAGGAAAACCCGCAACTGCTGAAATTCAAGGACCAGATTTCCTTTGAGATCACGCCTGAAGGTTTGCGTATCCAGATCACCGACGCGGCCAACCGGCCGATGTTCGACTCCGGCAGCGCGCGCTTGAAGCCGTACTTTGAAGACATCCTGCTGGCCATGGCCGACACCATCAAGGCAGTGCCGAACAAGATCAGCATCAGCGGCCACACCGACGCCAAGCCGTACGCAGGTCAGGGCGACTTCGGCAACTGGGAACTCTCGGCCAACCGCGCCAATGCCGCTCGCCGCGCGCTGGTAGCCGGCAGCTATCCGGACCCGCAAGTGGCACGGGTGGTGGGCTTTGCTTCATCGCAGTTGTTTGATCATCAAGACCCGTTCAACCCGGTCAACCGCCGGATCGACATCGTAGTGCTGACCAAAAAGGCCCAGCGTGCGATTGAGGGTGATCAGCCGCCAGCGCCGCAACCCACCCAAGGTTCAGGCGCGCCTGGCGAAGTACCGGTCGACCCGAACGCCATTCCGCCAGGGCAAGAGCCGCTGCCGGCGCATGAGCTGCGCCAGAAGCTGAATTTGTTTGATGATGGTGGGGTGAAGGATCCTACGGTGCCTGGTACGGGTTCGTAAGCTTCACATACAACAAGGCCGCGATGATCGCGGCCTTGTTGTTTCTATCTGTAGGGTGAGCTTTTTGTGGCGAGGGAGCTTGCTCCCTCGCCACAATTCTCAGTAATTGCTCTCCGGCAAACTCGCAATAATCGACCGATAGCTATTCATCCGCTGCTGCTGCACACGCCCATCCTCCAGCGCCTTGAGCAACGCACAGCCCGGCTCGCGGTCGTGTTTGCAGTCGCGGAAGCGGCAGGTGCCGATCAGGTCGTTGAACTCGATAAAGCCCGCTTCCACATCGCTGCGGCTGACGTGGCCGAGGCCGAATTCGCGGATGCCTGGGGAGTCGATCAACTCACCGCCACCGGGGAAGTGGAACAACCGCGCGGTGGTGGTGGTGTGGGTGCCCTGGCCGGACAGTTCCGACAGCGGGCCTACGCGGGTGTCGACTTCCGGCAGCAGGCTGTTGACCAGCGAGGATTTGCCCACGCCCGACTGGCCGACAAACACGCTGATGCGCCCGTCCAACTGCTGTTGCAGCTGTTCCATGCCATTGCCGTGATGCGCCGAAACTTCCAGCACCGGGTAACCGAGCGTGCGGTATACCGCGAGCAGGGCATTCAGCGCGGGGGCGTTTTGCTCGTCGATCAAGTCAAATTTGTTCAACAGCAACAGTGGGCGAATGCCAGCGTGCTCGGCTGCGACCAGATAGCGGTCGATCAGGTTGGCATGTGGCTCGGGCAGCGGGGCGAATACGATGACGATCATGTCGACGTTGGCCGCCACCGGCTTGAGCTGGCCACGGCTGTCCGGGCGGCGCAGTTCGGTGGTGCGTGGCAACTGGGCGACGATCACGCCGATGCCTTGGTTGCCGGCACGCCAGACCACTTTGTCGCCGGTGACCAGCGCCGGCAGGTTGGCGCGCAGGTGGCAACGGGAGACCGAGCCCGCGAGTTCGCCTTCCAGCGCCTCGACTTCGACCTGCACACCAAAGTGCGCGATCACCAGGCCCGTTTGCTCGGGGCCCAGGTCGCCGCCTTCAAGCGCTTCTACGGCGGAGGATTCACGTTTGGCGGCGCGAGCGGCGCGTTCACCTTGAATCTTTTCGATGCGCCAGTTTTGGCGACGATTGAGCTGGCGTTTGGCCATTGGTGTTCCGTGTCGATAATGCAAAAGTTGGGTAAAACGGTGGCGAGTCTAGCACGCCCCCGCCTGCTAAACTGCGCAGCTACGCCAAGGTGCCAAGAGAATCAAGCCATGCAAAACCCACAGAACCTGATTTGGATCGATCTGGAAATGACCGGTCTGAACCCCGACACCGATGTCATCATCGAGATGGCGACGATTGTCACCGACAGCAACCTCAACACCTTGGCCGAAGGTCCGGTGATCGCCATTCACCACAGCGACGCCGTGCTCGCCACCATGGACGAGTGGAACACCCGCACCCACGGCAACTCCGGCCTGACCCAGCGCGTACGCGACAGCCGCGTCAGCATGGCCGAAGCCGAAGCCGAAACCATCGCCTTCCTGGAAAAGTGGGTGCCCAAGGGCAAGTCGCCGATCTGCGGCAACAGCATCTGCCAGGACCGTCGTTTCCTTTATACGCATATGAAGGCGCTGGAAAGCTACTTCCACTACCGCAACCTGGATGTGTCCACGCTTAAAGAGCTGGCCGCGCGTTGGGCGCCGGAAGTCAAAGACAGCTTCCATAAAGGCAGCACTCACCTGGCACTGGACGATATCCGCGAGTCGATTGCCGAGCTGCAGCATTACCGCAAGCATTTCATCAAGGCTTGATCTGGCCCTGTAGTGAGCGGGCTTGCCCCGCGCTGGGGTGCGAAGCAGCCCTAATTTAGCCAACACGCACCTACAAACGGATATCATCGCTGGCTTTTGGGGGCTGCTACGCACCCCAGCGCGGGGCAAGCCCGCTCACTACAAAATCGCAAGGATCGCCCTCATGCTGCTGATGCTCTACCTCATCGCCATCACTGCCGAAGCCATGACCGGCGCGCTGTCGGCCGGGCGGCGCGGCATGGACTGGTTTGGTGTAGTGCTGATCGCCTGTGTCACAGCGTTGGGCGGTGGTTCGGTGCGCGACGTGCTGCTCGGGCATTACCCGCTGACCTGGGTCAAACACCCGGAATACCTGGTGCTGACCTCGATTGCCGCACTGGTGACGATCTTTATCGCACCGCTGATGCGTCGTCTGCGCTCGTTGTTCCTGGCGCTGGACGCCGTGGGCCTGGTGGCGTTCACCCTGATTGGTTGCATGACCGCGTTGGAGATGGGCCACGGCATGCTGGTGGCGTCGGTCAGTGGTGTGATCACTGGAGTTTTCGGTGGCATCCTGCGAGACATCTTCTGCAACGACATCCCGCTGATCTTCCGCCGCGAGCTGTACGCCAGCGTGTCGTTCCTCGCCGCCTGGTTCTACATGCTCTGCCTTTATCTGGAGCTGCCCAGTGAACAGTCGATCCTGCTGACCCTGTTCAGCGGCTTTCTATTGCGGCTGCTGGCGATCCGTTTTCACTGGGAAATGCCCAAGTTCGTCTACAACGACGACGTGCACTAGCGCGTAGCGTGCTGGTTCAGCGCCCATTCCACATGTTCACGCACCAATTCCGACGGGTAATCCCGGCGCGCCTTCAAGGCCTCCAACACTGGAATGCTCGACGGCGCATTGCCCAGGCCCACCGCAAGATTGCGCAACCAGCGCTCGTAGCCGGCGCGACGCAGCGGTGAGCCTTCGGTGCTGCTGAGGAATTTATCCTCGTCCCACATAAACAGTTCGGCCAACTCCGCGTTATCCAGATTGTGGCGTGGCTTGAAATCGCTTTCAGCGGTAGGGCGGGCGAAACGATTCCATGGGCATACGATCTGACAGTCATCGCAACCGAACACACGGTTGCCGATCAGGGGGCGCAGCTCCTCGGGGATCGCGTTCTTCAGCTCGATGGTCAGGTAGGAAATGCAGCGTCGGGCGTCCAGTACGTAAGGGCCGACGAAGGCATTGGTGGGGCAGATATCCAGGCAAGCAGTGCAACGGCCGCAATGTTCGGTGCTGTGGGGCGCGTCGATCGGCAGCGGCAAGTCGACAAACAGCTCGCTGAGGAAGAAATAGCTGCCGGCCTTGCGATTGAGGACCAGGGTGTTTTTACCGATCCAGCCCAGCCCGGCTTTTTCGGCGATGGCTTTTTCCAGCACAGGCGCGCTGTCGACAAAGGCGCGGAAGCCGAAAGGGCCGATCTGCGCTTGAATGCGGTCGGCCAGTTGCTGCACGCGCTTGCGGATCAGCTTGTGGTAGTCGCGGCCCAAGGCGTAACGGGAGATATAGGCTTTTTCCGGCTTGGCCAGCAATTGGGCCATTTGCGTATCGCCCGGCAGGTAGTCCATGCGCAGCGACACCACGCGCAAGGTGCCGGGCACCAGTTCGTCGGGGTGGGAGCGTTTGCTGCCGTGGGCGCCCATGTAGTCCATCTCGCCGTGGTAGCCCGCGTCGAGCCAGCGTTGCAGGTGCTGTTCATGCTCGGCGAGGTCCAGGCCGCTGATGCCGACTTGTTGAAAGCCCAACTCGCGGCCCCAGTCTTTGATCGATTGGGCGAGGGCGGGAAGATCGGACGTAATAGCAGGCATGAGACACGGGAAACCACAAGTTAGATGCGTATAATTCTGCCAGACATCGGAGCTTGAAGACGCATGCCGCAGACAAAACACGCAATAACCGACGTACAGCCCCTGTTGCACGGCCATCTGCCGCAACTGGCGGCGCGTTCCCCGGACGCCCATAAAGGCCAGTTTGGCCACTTGTTAGTCATTGGCGGCGACCGCGGCTTTGGCGGCGCAGCCTTGCTCAGTGCCGAAAGTGCCTTGCGCAGTGGTGCGGGGATGGTGTCCCTGGCGACGCGCCTGGAACACGTGTCGGCCGCTTTGGCCCGCTTGCCGGAAGTCATGACCGTCGGCGTGAGCTCGGCCAATCAACTGATGGGCCTGTTGGAAAAGATCTCGGTCATTGTGATCGGGCCTGGGCTGGGTGATGCGTCCTGGGGCAAAAGCCTGCTGTCCGTCGCCGCCAACGCCAATCAGCCGCAAGTCTGGGACGCCGACGCCTTGAACCAACTCGCCAGCGGCGGCGTCAGCTTGCCGGCCAACTGCGTGATCACCCCGCATCCAGGGGAGGCGGCGCGGTTGCTGGGTATTTCGACAGCCGAGGTTCAGGCCGATCGTCTTAAGGTGGCGCGCGCGTTGAGTCAGACATTCAATGCAGTGGCTATCCTCAAGGGGGCTGGAACGTTGATTGCCAGCCCGGACGGACGTGTTTCACGGTGTGACCAGGGCCATCCAGCGATGGCAGCGGCGGGGCTTGGTGATGTCCTGGCCGGTCTGGTGGGCGCGTTGCTGGCCCAGGGCATGCCGGCTTATGAGGCAAGCTGCCTGGCGGTTTGGTTGCATGCCACGGCGGGCGATCGCCAGGGCACCTTTGGTCGCGGCTTGGCTGCCAGCGACTTGATACCCGCCATTCGTCAATTGCTGGAGGAGCAGTCGCCGTGTCTGAAGTAATCCTTTTCCTGGCTGATGAAGAAGCCATGGTTGCGTTCGGGCAACGCATTGCGCAGGTGACGGCCGGAGCTGGGCTGATCTTTCTGGAAGGCGATTTGGGGGCGGGCAAGACCACGCTCTCCCGAGGGATTATCCGAGGGTTGGGTCATACGGGAGCAGTAAAAAGCCCTACGTTCACCCTGGTAGAACCCTACGAGATCGGTGCAGTACGCGCCTTCCACTTTGACCTCTATCGTCTGGTGGACCCCGAAGAGCTGGAATACATGGGTATCCGGGATTACTTCGATGAAGATGCGTTGTGCCTGATCGAGTGGCCAGATAAAGGCACAGGCTTTTTGCCAAAGCCTGACATGACCATTACCATTACGCCGCATGAGCATGGACGTCAGTTGAAGTTGTTGCCCCAGAGCGCGCGCGGCCAGTCTTGGTGCGCCGCTTTGGCATTGGAATTCAAATAATTGGTGGGGTTAGGTATGCGCTTTCGCGCGTTGGTTGCTGTCGTGGGGGTGTTGCTTGCGGCAATGACTGTCAATGCTCTGGCTGCTTCTCAGGTGAAGAGTGTTCGCCTGTGGCGAGCGCCGGATAACACGCGACTGGTGTTCGACCTGTCTGGGCCGGTCCAGCACAGCGTCTTTACCTTGACGTCGCCTGATCGCCTGGTGATTGACATCAATGGCGCGACCCTGGCCGCGCCGTTGAAAGTGTCCACCGCCAACACCCCGATTACCGCGATGCGCTCGGCCCAACGCACGCCGACCGACCTGCGTGTGGTGATCGACCTGAAAAAGGTCGTGACCCCAAAAAGCTTCTCCCTGGCGCCCAACGCCCAGTACGGCAACCGACTGGTGGTCGACCTGTTCGACAACGCCGCCGATGCCAACCCGCCGCCTGCACCGCCTCCAAGCGTCGCGACGGTGCCGGCTGTGCCGGTCAACCCGTCGCAACCGCAGGTCAAGCTGCCTCCGCCGCCACCGGCTCCGGCCGGCAAGCGTGACATCATCGTAGTGATCGACGCTGGTCACGGCGGTGAAGACCCGGGCGCCTCCGGCTCACGCGGCCAGCATGAAAAAGACGTCGTACTGGCGATCGCCCGTGAACTGCAGCGCCAGATCAGCGCGATGAAAGGTTATCGCGCTGAGCTGACCCGCACCGGCGACTACTTCATTCCGTTGCGTGGCCGTACCGAAATCGCCCGTAAGAAGGGCGCCGACCTGTTCGTCTCGATCCATGCCGACGCCGCGCCGTCTACTGCGGCCTTCGGTGCCTCGGTGTTCGCTCTGTCGGATCGCGGCGCGACGTCCGAAACCGCGCGCTGGCTGGCCGACAGTGAAAACCGTTCTGACTTGATCGGCGGGGCCGGCAACGTCTCCCTCGATGACAAGGACAAAATGCTCGCCGGCGTGCTGCTCGACTTGTCGATGACCGCTTCGCTGACGTCCAGCTTGAACGTCGGTCAGAAAGTCCTAAGCAATATCGGCCGCGTGACCTCGCTGCACAAACAGCGCGTAGAACAAGCAGGATTCATGGTGTTGAAGTCGCCGGATATTCCGTCGATCCTGGTAGAGACCGGGTTTATCTCCAACTCCAATGAAGCCTCGAAGCTGGCCAGTGCCAGCCACCAGCAAGCGCTGGCGCGTTCCATCAGTGCCGGTGTGCGCCAGTTCTTCCAGCAGAATCCGCCACCGGGCACCTACATCGCCTGGCTGCGCGACTCCGGGAAGATCGCCCAGGGCCCGCGCGACCATCGCGTACAGCCCGGCGACACCCTGGCCATGCTGGCTGTGCGTTTCCAGGTGTCGGCCGCTACCTTGCGCAGCGCCAACAACCTGAAGACTGATGAATTGAAAGTCGGCCAGGTGTTGACCATCCCTGGCACCGAATTGGCGGCGCAGTAATGAGCGACTCGATCCTGGATAACGGCTCACGCATCGAACTGCTCAGCCCGCGCCTTGCCAACCAGATTGCGGCGGGCGAGGTTGTGGAGCGTCCGGCATCGGTGATCAAGGAGCTGCTGGAAAACAGCATCGACTCCGGCGCCAAGCGCATTGATGTCGACGTGGAGCAGGGTGGCGTCAAGCTGCTGCGCGTGCGTGACGATGGCAGCGGTATCTCGTCCGACGATCTGCCGCTGGCCCTGGCCCGTCACGCCACCAGCAAGATTCGCGATCTGGAAGACCTTGAGCGGGTGATGAGCCTGGGCTTTCGCGGTGAGGCCCTGGCGTCCATCAGTTCTGTGGCGCGCCTGACCCTGACGTCCCGCACCCGCAGCGCCGAGCAGGCCTGGCAAGTGGAAACCGAAGGTCGCGACATGGCGCCTCGGGTCCAGCCGGCAGCCCATCCCGTCGGTACGTCGGTGGAAGTGCGCGACCTGTTCTTCAATACCCCGGCGCGGCGTAAATTCCTCAAGGCTGAGAAAACCGAATTCGATCACCTGCAGGAAGTCATCAAGCGCTTGGCTTTGGCTCGCTTCGATGTGGCGTTCCACCTGCGGCATAACGGCAAGACCATCCTCAGCCTGCACGAAGCCCACGATGACGCCGCGCGCGCTCGCCGTGTGTCGGCGATTTGCGGGCCGGGTTTCCTTGAGCAGGCGCTGCCGATTGAAATCGAGCGCAATGGCTTGCGCCTGTGGGGGTGGGTTGGTTTGCCGACCTTCTCCCGCAGCCAGGCGGACTTGCAGTATTTCTTTGTGAATGGCCGTGCGGTGCGCGACAAGCTGGTGGCCCACGCGGTGCGCCAGGCCTATCGCGATGTGCTGTTCAACGGGCGTCATCCGACGTTTGTGTTGTTCTTTGAAGTCGACCCGTCGGTAGTGGACGTCAACGTGCACCCCACCAAGCACGAAGTACGCTTCCGTGATGGGCGCATGGTGCATGACTTCCTCTATGGCACCTTGCACCGCACGCTGGGTGATGTACGTCCGGATGATCAGCTGTCCGCGCCGATTGTGACGGCCGTGGTCCGCCCGAGTGGCCCGCAAGCCGGTGAGTTCGGCCCTCAGGGCGAAATGAGCCTGGCGGCCAACCTGCTGCAATCGCCGCAGTCGCAACCTGCCTATACCGCGCCGAATGCTGGCGCCGGCTCGGGTTATCAATACCAATATACGCCGCGCCCTCAATCGGCAGTGCCGGTGGCTGAGGCCCAGGCGGCTTACCGCGAGTTTTTCGCGCCGCTGCCAGGTGCCGAACCGGGCACGCCTGTGGCCTTGCCGGAAGGCGGTGGAGATATCCCGCCGCTGGGCTACGCGTTGGCGCAGCTCAAGGGCATCTACATTCTGGCGGAAAACGCCCATGGCCTGGTGCTGGTGGACATGCACGCCGCCCACGAGCGGATCATGTACGAACGCCTCAAGATCGCCATGGCCAGCGAAGGTCTCAGCGGCCAGCCGCTGCTGGTGCCGGAGTCCCTGGCCGTCAGTCAGCGTGAGGCCGATTGTGCCGAAGAACACCACGGCGTGTTCCAGAAGCTGGGCTTTGAATTGCAGCGCCTGGGCCCGGAAACCCTGGCCATCCGCCAGATTCCTGCGTTGCTCAAACAGGCCGAGGCCAACCGCCTGGTCGCTGATGTGCTGGCGGACCTGATGGAATACGGCACCAGTGACCGCATTCAGGCGCATATCAACGAATTGCTCGGCACCATGGCCTGCCACGGGGCCATCCGCGCCAATCGTCGCCTGGCCCTGCCGGAAATGAACGGCCTGCTGCGCGACATGGAAAACACCGAACGCAGCGGGCAATGCAACCATGGCCGACCGACCTGGACCCAGATGGGCCTGGACGATCTGGACAAACTGTTCTTGCGCGGCCGTTGATGAGTGCCTTGCCCCCCGCGATCTTCCTGATGGGCCCCACGGCCGCCGGTAAGACCGACTTGGCCATCGAGCTGACCAAAGTGCTGCCGTGCGAGCTGATCAGTGTCGACTCTGCCCTGGTTTACCGGGACATGGACATCGGCACCGCCAAGCCTTCCAAAGAGCTGTTGGCCCAATACCCGCATAAGCTGATCGACATCATCGATCCGTCGCAGAGCTATTCGGCCGCGGATTTTCGCACCGACGCCCTGGCGGCCATGGCCGACATCACCGCACGGGGCAATATTCCGCTGCTGGTGGGCGGTACGATGCTCTATTACAAGGCTTTGCAGGAAGGCCTGGCGGATATGCCGCCGGCCGACGCCCAGGTGCGCGCCGAGCTTGAAGAAGAGGCTGCACGCCTTGGCTGGCAAGCCCTGCACGACCAGTTGGCCGCCGTGGACCCGGTGTCCGCCGCGCGCATTCACCCCAATGACCCCCAGCGCCTTACTCGCGCCCTGGAAGTCTGGCGTGTCAGCGGGCAGACCATGACTGAACATCGGCTGAAACAAAGTGCGCAAAGTGCTGACGCAGGCGCATCTGGCGCGTCACAATTGCCCTATACTGTGGCGAATCTGGCCATCGCTCCGGCAAATCGCCAGGTGCTGCATGATCGAATTGCACAAAGATTCACAATTATGTTGGAACAGGGGTTTGTGGACGAGGTCGTAGCTCTGCGTTCCAGAGGTGACCTGCATCCAGGGTTACCTTCGATACGTGCTGTAGGCTACCGCCAAGTCTGGGATCATCTGGATGGCAAGCTGACGTCAGCCGAAATGCAGGAGCGCGGCATCATTGCCACGCGCCAATTGGCGAAACGCCAGTTCACCTGGTTGCGCAGCTGGAGCGATTTGCACTGGCTGGACAGCCTGGACAGCGACAATCTGTCACGCGCCTTGAAATACTTGGGAACGGTCTCCATATTGAGCTGAGTCCTTGCAATTGCCGTCTATCCTTGGGGGTGTGACGGCCATAAGCTATCTATTTTCCGATTTTTTATTATTGATCCTTAAAGGAGTGCGGCACATGTCAAAAGGGCATTCGCTACAAGACCCTTACTTGAATACTTTACGTAAAGAGAAAGTGGGGGTTTCCATCTACCTGGTCAACGGTATCAAGCTGCAAGGCACGATCGAGTCGTTCGACCAGTTCGTGATCCTGCTGAAAAACACCGTCAGCCAGATGGTCTACAAGCACGCTATCTCGACAGTCGTCCCTGTTCGTCCAATCCGTCTGCCTAGCGCTGCCGGTGATGACGTAGCTGACGCTGAGCCAGGTAACGCCTGATAGGAGTCTCCTTTGTTCTTTGAGCGCCACGGTGGTGGTGAGCGGGTCATTCTCGTTCACTTGGATGGACAGGACCCTGAGGCGCGCGAAGATCCGCAGGAGTTTCAGGAGTTGGCAAATTCGGCCGGCGCCGAGACCGTTGCGTTTTTTAACGTACCGCGTCATCGGCCAACCGCCAAATTCCTGATTGGCAGCGGCAAGGTCGAGGAACTGCGCGACCTGGTGCACGCCGAAGAAGCCGATCTGGTGATCTTCAATCACGTCCTCACGCCCAGTCAGGAACGTAACCTCGAACGTGTCTTCGAGTGTCGCGTGATCGACCGTACCGGTCTGATTCTCGATATCTTCGCCCAACGCGCCCGTACCCATGAGGGCAAGCTCCAGGTTGAACTGGCCCAGCTTGACCACATGAGCACCCGCTTGGTCCGCGGCTGGACTCACCTTGAGCGTCAAGGTGGCGGCATCGGCATGCGCGGTCCGGGTGAAACCCAGCTCGAAACCGACCGACGCCTGTTGCGGGTTCGCCTGCGCCAGATCAAGGGTCGCCTCGAGAAAGTACGCAGCCAGCGTGAGCAATCGCGCCGTGGGCGTACCCGCGCGGATATCCCGACCGTGTCCCTGGTGGGCTATACCAACGCCGGCAAATCCACACTCTTCAATAATGTGACGAAATCGGACGTGTACGCGGCCGACCAACTGTTCGCCACCCTCGACCCGACCTTGCGTCGTCTGGATCTGGACGACCTGGGGCCGATTGTCCTGGCCGACACCGTGGGTTTCATTCGTCATTTGCCGCACAAGCTGGTCGAGGCATTTCGGTCTACGCTCGAAGAGTCGAGCAATTCCGACCTGCTGCTGCACGTGATTGATGCGGCCGAACCGGATCGCATGTTGCAGATTGAACAGGTGATGCTGGTGCTGGGCGAGATTGGTGCCCAGGACTTGCCGATCCTCGAGGTCTATAACAAACTCGATTTGCTTGAAGGCGTTGAGCCACAAATCCAGCGCGATGAGAACGGCAAGCCCCAGCGGGTCTGGCTGTCGGCGCGCGATGGCAGTGGCCTTGAGTTGCTTGAACAGGCCATTGCCGAGTTGCTCGGCGGCGATTTGTTCGTTGGCACCTTGCGCTTGCCTCAGCGTTTTGCTCGACTGCGTGCACAGTTTTTCGAGTTGGGCGCGGTACAGAAAGAAGAACACGACGAAGAAGGTGTCAGCTTGCTGGCCGTTCGATTGCCGCGCTCGGAGCTCAATCGGCTGGTCAGCCGTGAGGGCGTAGTACCGACAGAGTTCATCGAACAACACACTTTGCAATAAAAGCCTCCTAAAGCGGTTGTGCCGCAGTGGCAGGCATTCTGTAGCATTGGTCGGCGCGCCGTGGGTGCGTCTTTGCTTTATCAGATGGAGAGCGCTATGGCTTGGAATGAGCCGGGTGGCAACTCGAATAAT
The DNA here is from genome assembly GCF_003970195.1 of Pseudomonas sp. C 49-2. Classification (NCBI taxonomy): domain Bacteria; kingdom Pseudomonadati; phylum Pseudomonadota; class Gammaproteobacteria; order Pseudomonadales; family Pseudomonadaceae; genus Pseudomonas; species Pseudomonas sp. C 49-2. Next base: position 173,698 of record NZ_RXYG01000002.1, on the reverse strand, counting down.
CAGGATCCTTGGGGTGGTAAACGCCGCAATAATGGCGACCGCAAGGGGCCACCAGATCTCGACGAGGCCTTCCGAAAGCTGCAGGAAAGCCTGAATGGGTTGTTCGGTGGTGGAAAAAAACGGGGTGGTGACGACGGCGGTCGCACAAGCAAGGGCGGCGGCTATGGCCTGCTGGGCCTGGGTCTTGTCGTGCTGGCGGCCGTATGGCTGTACAGCGCCGTGTACGTGGTGGACGAGCAGGAGCAGGCCGTGGTGCTGCGCTTCGGCAAGTACTACGAGACTGTCGGCCCTGGCCTGAACATCTACTTCCCGCCGATCGACAAGAAGTACATGGAAAACGTCACGCGTGAGCGTGCCTACACCAAGCAGGGCCAGATGCTGACCGAAGACGAGAACATCGTCGAAGTGCCGCTGACCGTGCAGTACAAGATCAGCAACCTGCAGGACTTCGTGCTGAACGTTGATCAGCCGGAAATCAGCCTGCAACACGCTACCGAAAGTGCCCTGCGCCATGTCGTCGGTTCGACCGCGATGGACCAGGTGCTGACCGAAGGTCGTGAATTGATGGCCAGCGAGATCAAGGAACGCCTGCAACGGTTCCTCGATACCTATCGCACCGGTATCACCGTCACCCAGGTCAACGTACAGAGCGCAGCTGCACCGCGCGAAGTACAGGAAGCCTTCGATGACGTGATTCGTGCCCGTGAAGACGAGCAGCGTTCGCGCAACCAGGCTGAAACCTACGCCAACGGTGTCGTGCCGGAAGCCCGTGGTCAGGCCCAGCGCATCCTCGAGGATGCCAACGGTTACCGCGACGAAGTGGTCTCTCGCGCCAAGGGTGAGGCGGATCGCTTTACCAAGCTGGTCGCCGAGTACCGCAAGGCGCCGGAAGTCACGCGTGAGCGTCTGTACCTGGACACCATGCAGGAAGTCTTCAGCAACACCAGCAAGGTTCTCGTGACCGGCAGCAAAGGTGGGCAGAACAACCTGCTGTACCTGCCGCTGGACAAGATGATCGAAGGTGGTCGTAGCAGCACCAGTGCACCGTCCACCGGTTCCAATGCCGCTGCCAACGAAGCGAGCGCCCGTGCGGCCGCTGACTTGCTGCAACAGCAAACACGTACCAGGGAGAGTCGTTGATGAGCAATAAATCGCTGACCGCCCTGATTGTGGGCGTCGTCGTGGTCATCGCTGCCTGGAACTGCTTCTACATCGTGGCTCAGACCGAGCGTGCGGTGCTGCTGCAATTCGGTCGCGTGGTCCAGGCAGATGTCCAGCCGGGCCTGCATGTGAAAGTCCCCTACGTCAATCAGGTGCGCAAGTTCGACGCCCGCCTGATGACCCTGGATGCACCGACACAGCGCTTCCTGACCCTGGAAAAGAAAGCCGTGATGGTTGACGCCTACGCCAAGTGGCGCGTCAAGGATGCCGAGCGCTTCTACACCGCGACCTCCGGCCTCAAGCAGATTGCCGACGAGCGTTTGTCGCGCCGTCTGGAATCGGGTCTGCGTGACCAGTTTGGTAAGCGCACCCTGCATGAGGTGGTATCCGGTGAGCGCGACGCGCTGATGGCTGACATCACGCGGTCGCTGAACACGATGGCGGAAAAAGAGCTGGGCATCGAAGTGGTTGATGTCCGGGTCAAGGCGATCGACCTGCCGAAGGAAGTGAACCGCAGCGTGTTCGAGCGTATGAGCACCGAGCGTGAGCGTGAAGCCCGTGAGCACCGCGCCAAGGGTAACGAGCTGGCAGAAGGTATCCGTGCGGATGCCGACCGTCAGCGCCGTGTACTGTTGGCCGAAGCTTATCGCGAGTCTGAAGAGGCCCGTGGTGATGGTGATGCTCAAGCTGCGGCGATCTACGCCAAGGCCTACGGCCAGGACCAGGAGTTCTACGCGTTCTACCGTAGCCTGCGCGCCTACCGTGAAAGCTTCGCAAACAAAACCGACGTCATGGTGTTGGACCCAAGCAGCGACTTCTTCCGCTACCTGGAAAAGTCCAAGTAACCGGCCTGTGATTCTGTAGGTTTCACTCCCGTCGGGCGGCTAAAACGCCTGGCGGGGTGATCCTTTCAGAAAACGGGTGTATGATGCGGCAGCCGGGAAATTCCCGGCTTTTTTGCGTCTGCATGTTTGATTCGGCAGGCGTGACAGGTTTTTCGAGGAAAGTGCCCGACGAGGCCGATTACAGGCCGTTCGTCACGTCGCTCTTGCGCGTGGTTTATGCAGGGGGCGGGTGTTTTCTGCTTCACTCAAGGCTCGGCCGAGGGCTGGCCGCCCGGATCAAAGGGGAATGGCGTAATGGCAACGGTAGACCGCTGGCTGCTGCCAGATGGCATCGAAGAAGTACTGCCACCAGAAGCTGCGCGCATTGAAGTAGCGCGCCGCCAGGTGTTGGATCTGTTCCAGAGCTGGGGTTACGAGTTTGTCGTGACCCCCCATATCGAGTACCTGGAATCCCTGCTGACCGGCGCGGGCCAGGACCTGGATCTGCGCACCTTCAAGGTCATCGACCCGCAATCGGGCCGGCAAATGGGTTTCCGTGCCGACATCACGCCGCAAGTGGCGCGCATCGATGCGCACACCCTGCGCCGAGAAGGTCCGAGCCGCCTGTGCTACGCCGGCAGTGTGCTGCATGCGCAGCCGCGTGCCTTGTCGTCGTCCCGTAGCCCGATTCAGTTGGGCGCCGAGTTGTACGGCGATGCCAGCCCGAGCAGCGACGTTGAAGTGATCAGCTTGATGCTGGCCATGCTGCAACTGGCCGACGTGCCAGATGTCCACATGGACCTGGGTCACGTCGGTATCTACCGTGGCCTGGCCCGTGCGGCCGGTTTGTCTGGTGAAGTGGAACAACAGCTGTTCGATGCCCTGCAACGCAAGGCCATCGATGAAGTGATTGCCCTGACGGCGGGTGTGCCTGCCGATCTGGCTGACATGCTGCGTGCACTGGTCGACCTGTGCGGCGGCCGTGAAGTGTTGGTGGCTGCCCGTGAGCGCCTGGCCAAGGCGCCAGCGCCGGTATTGGCTGCGCTGGACGACGTGCTGGCGATTGCCGAGCAGTTGTCGGCGCGCTTCCCGGAGCTGCCGCTGTACTTTGACCTGGGTGAGTTGCGCGGCTACCACTACCACACCGGTGTGGTGTTCGCTGTATTTGTACCGGGTGTTGGCCAAGCCATCGCCCAGGGTGGTCGTTATGACGATATCGGCGCCGACTTTGGTCGTGCGCGTCCGGCCACTGGTTTCTCCACCGATTTGAAAACCCTGGTGACCCTGGGGCGTGCTGAGGTCGAGCTACCGTCTGGTGGCATTTGGATGCCCGACAGTACGGACGCAGCACTCTGGCAGCAGGTTTGCCAGTTGCGCAGTGAGGGTCAGCGTGTCGTCCAGGCTTTGCCTGGGCAGCCATTGGCCGCCGCCCGTGATGCGGACTGCGACCGGCAATTGATTCTGCAGAACGGGCTTTGGCAAGTATCGCCACTGGCTTCTTGAGTTTTCCTGCCGGCCATCGCCGGCACCAAGTTTGCGCGAATGAGGACAAGTGTTATGGGTAAGAATGTCGTAGTCCTGGGCACCCAATGGGGTGATGAGGGCAAAGGCAAGATCGTTGATCTGCTGACCGAACATGCTGCCGCCGTAGTGCGCTACCAAGGTGGCCACAACGCTGGCCACACCCTGGTCATCGATGGCGAAAAAACCGTCTTGCACCTGATCCCATCGGGCGTGCTGCGCGAAGGCGTGCAGTGCCTGATCGGCAACGGCGTGGTGGTTGCACCTGACGCCTTGCTGCGTGAGATCACCAAGCTGGAAGAGAAAGGCGTGCCGGTGCGCGAGCGCCTGCGTATCAGCCCGTCCTGCCCGCTGATCCTGTCGTTCCACGTTGCGCTGGACCAGGCCCGTGAAAAGGCCCGTGGCGAGCTGAAGATCGGTACCACCGGTCGCGGCATCGGCCCGGCCTACGAAGACAAGGTTGCACGTCGTGGCCTGCGTGTGGGCGACCTGCTCAACATGCCGCGCTTTGAAGACAAACTGCGTGAACTGGTGGATTACCACAACTTCATGCTGGTCGGTTACTACAAAGAGCCAGCCATCGAGTTCGAAAAGACCCTGGCCGAGTGCAAGGAATACGCTGAGCTGCTCAAGCCACTCATGCTGGACGTGACTGCGGAGCTGCACGACCTGCGTCGTGCCGGCAAAGACATCATGTTCGAAGGCGCCCAAGGCTCCCTGCTGGACATCGACCACGGCACCTATCCGTACGTGACCAGCTCCAATACCACCGCTGGCGGCGTTGCGACCGGTTCGGGCGTTGGCCCGATGTTCCTGGACTACATCCTGGGCATCACCAAGGCTTACACCACTCGTGTAGGTTCGGGTCCGTTCCCGACTGAGCTGTTCGACGACGTCGGCGCTCACCTGGCCAAGCAAGGTCACGAATTCGGCGCGACCACCGGCCGTGCTCGTCGTTGCGGCTGGTTCGACGCCGTCATCCTGCGTCGCGCTATCGATGTGAACAGCATCTCGGGCATCTGCCTGACCAAGCTGGACGTACTCGACGGCCTGGAAACCATCAATATCTGCATCGGCTACAAAGATGCCGAAGGCAAGGACGTTGCTCCGACCGACGCCGACAGCTACGTAGGTCTGCAGCCAGTGTACGAAGAAGTGCCGGGCTGGACCGAATCGACCGTGGGCGCCAAGACCCTGGAAGAGCTACCAGCTAATGCCCGTGCCTACATCAAGCGAGTTGAAGAGCTGATCGGTGCGCCGATCGACATTATTTCGACAGGTCCGGACCGCAACGAAACCATCGTTCTGCGTCACCCGTTCGCTTAATAAGCTGTTGATGTAAAAAGCAAAGGGCTCCTTCGGGAGCCCTTTGTCGTTTCTGTCGCCTGGGCGGCACGACCCTTGCTTTGGTTCTTTCTTTCGCGGTGCTATCAAATTAATGGCACCCGTGGTGGAGGGATTCCCGATGTCTGCCGTTCTCTCATTGTTACAAAGCCGTCTGTTGCGGCCGGTGTTCGTTACCCTAGGTATCGCCCTTTTGGTGCAAGTGTTGGTTGCCGTCGCCCTGACGCGAAGCACCGTCACAGCGTTGGAAGCTGATTTGGGTAATCGCCTGGGTATCGACAGCCAGAAACTGTCGGGTGAATTGGCCCAGGCCGGTAAAGAAGTCACGTCCAGCCTGGACAGCTTGTCGACGAGTACCCGTCAGCGTCTGACAGCGGGGCTTTCAACCCGCCTGCAGGAAGAGCAGAAGCAACTGCGTGCGACCCTGGAAAAAGACCTGAAAGACTCTGCCAATGACATGGCGCAACTGCTGGCCTCGGTGGCGCCCCGCGCTATGTGGGACAGCGACGTGCCGACGCTGTCGGAGTTCGCCCGGCGTGCCCAGCGCAACCCCAACGTGCTGTTCGTGGTCTATGACGACGCGGCGGGTGAGCATCTGACCCGCTACCTCAACCGTGAAAACCCGATTAACCAGGCGCTGTTGGAAAAAGGCAAGGGTGACCGCGCCCTGGATAAAGTGTTGGATGCGGCGAAAGATGACCCTTCGGTGTTCTATGTTGAAGCGTCCATCAGCCCCAACGGCGTGGAGATCGGTAAGGTGCGCATGGGGGTGTCCACGACCGCAGTGGAGGCTGATCTGGCCGCGCTGGATAAGCGCTTCGCCGCACTGATCGCCAGCGGTGACCAGTTGGTGGGCGACAGCCTCAAGGGCGCAGCGGCCGATAGCGCTGCCGCCATGGGCGCGCGCCTGCAATCCGCGCAAGCCACCGCTACACAGATGACCGCCAACACCACCAGCGCCGTCCAGGACGCCGCCGGCACCTTGCGCTGGCGCATCGGCATGGGCCTGGCGCTGGTCGGTTTGGGCGTGTTGCTGTTGATCGCCATCGTGCTCGGGCGCCGTGTGGTCAATCGCCTGAAGCTGCTGATCGCGGCCATGGACGACTTGGCGGCGGGCGAGGGTGATCTCACCAAGCGTGTGCAAATCAGCAGCAAGGATGAAATCGGCGACATGGCTTCGGCGGTCAATCGCTTTGTCGATAAGTTGCAGCCCATCGTGCGCGAGGCGGGGGATGTGGCCCAGCGTACTGGCGTGGAAATCGGCGCCATGACCTTGCGCAATGCTGGTGCTGACGCTGCAGCCGGTTTACAGCGCGATGAAGTGGCCGAGAGCTTGCGCGCACTGTCGCAGATGGCCGACGAGGCGCAGGCCGAGAGCCATGCGATGCAGGCGGCGTTGCAGCAGGTGGTGGATATTCGCCAGGCCACGGATGAGAACTCGCGGACCTCGGCTGAGGTCGGCAGTTTGATCGAGGCGCTGGCGGGCCAAGTACAAGCGGGCTCCACGGTCATCGAGCGCCTGGCCCAGCAAAGCCAGCAGATCGAGGTGGTGCTGACCGTGATTCACGGCATCGCCGAGCAGACCAATCTGTTGGCGCTCAACGCGGCCATCGAGGCGGCGCGTGCTGGTGAGACCGGTCGCGGCTTTGCGGTGGTGGCGGATGAAGTGCGTGCGCTGGCCAGCAAGACGCAAAGCTCCACGGGCGATATTCAGGCGCATATCGTGGCGCTGCAGCAAGGCGCGCGGGAGGCGGTGGAAACCATCGGCAAGGCCGGGCGCCAGGCCAGTGAAGGTTTGCTGGTGCTGCGCGACAGCGTGCGCCTGCAACAGACGGTGCAGGCTTCGGTGGAGCAGGTGCATGCCGCGATAGGCTTGGCAACCCGTGCCGCTGAGCATCAGGCCCAGGGTGCCCATGCGGTGCGTGGGCGGGTTGAGGTAATCCATGCTCAGGCCGAACGTGCCGCCCAGGCGGTGGTTGAGACCACCGCCAGTGGCAAGGTACTGGATGGGTTGGCGGCGCAGTTGAAGGCGAGCCTGGGGCAGTTCAGGGCCTAGTATCGCCTGTACCGACCTCATCTGGGGCAAGCCCCCTCCCACAGATGACCGAGTTCCAATGTTGGAATGCAGGCAAGTGTGGGAGGGGGCTTGCCCCCGATAGCGGTTTCAGCGGCTCAAATACATCCGTGTTGTGAGCAGGTAAACCGGCAACCCCGACACCAATATCAACAGCGCCGCATAAGGCGCCGCCGCCGCGAATTCCACATTCGAGGTGTGCGCCCACACCGCTGTCGCCAATGTATTCAACCCTGTCGGACTGAGCAGCAATGTCGCCGTCAATTCCTTCATCGCATCCAGAAACACCAGCGCAAACGCCGCCCCCAATGCCGGGAAAATAATCGGTAAGGTCACCCGGCAAAACGCACTGAACGACGAAGCCCCCAGCGTGCGCGCAGCTTCTTCAAGCTGCGGCGCTGCCTTGTTCAGCGCGGTGCGAATCGGCGCCTGGGCCAGCGGCAAGAACAGCAGCGCATAAGCAATCAACAGCAGCGCTGATGTCTGGTACAGCGCCGGCACGTAGTGCAGGGCGAAATACACCAGGGTCAGCGCAATCACCAAGCCGGGCAGGGCGTGCAGCAGGTACGGCAGGCGCTCGGCCCAGATCGCCAGTTGGCCTTTGTAGCGCACCACCAGCAGACCGACCGGCACCGCGAGCACCAGGCAAAGCGCGGCGCCTCCGAGGGACAGCGCCAACGAGGACAGCAACGCTTCACCGATCTCTGCTACTGGGAAGGCGGCAGAAGATCCCACTGCCAACCAATAACCGAGCATCCCCAGCGGAATCCCGCTGCCGATGATCGCCAGCGCCAGGCAATAAACCTGACCCAATGGCGTCCACTTCCCCAGTCGAACCTGCTCCGCATGTCGCGCCGCGCCCTGGCCGATACGCACATGCCGGCCCTTGCCGCGCACGCGCAACTCCAGCCACAGCAGAGTCAGGCACATCACCAGCAGCACAGCCGAGAGCATCGCGGCATTCGCGTTACTGAATTCCAGCTCGAACTGTTGGTAGATCGCGGTGGTAAAGGTCTGCAAACCGATGATCGACAGCGCGCCAAACTCCACCAGCATATGCAGCGCAATCAACAATGCTCCGGCCAGCAGTGAAGGCCACAGCAGCGGCAAGGTGATGCGAAAGAACACGCCCCAGCGATTCAATCCGAGGGTGCGGGCCGACTCTTCCAGGGACGGGTCAAGATTGCGCAGGGTCGCTGCCACCGGCAGAAACACCAGCGGGTATTTCGACAGGCTCATCACCAGGATGGCCCCGCCAAGCCCTTCGAAACTGGCGCTCAGCGATACCCAGGTAAAGCTGCTGACAAACGCCGGCACCGCAAACGGCAGGCACAGGATCACGCCCCAGATACGTCGTCCCGGCAGATTGCTGCGCTCCAGCAGCCAGGCCAGGGACAGGCCGATCACGCCACACGTCACCGTCACCCCGATCATCAGCGCCAAGGTATTGCGCAGCAACCCGAACACATACGGCCGCCACAGCAGGTGCACCGCCTCCGCCCAACCGGCTTGCCACGCCTTGAGCCCGACATAGGCCAGCGGCAGCAAGCTCAAGCCGACCAGCAACAGTACGGGCAGCAACAACCAGATCGACGGGCGCTTGCGCTTTGGGCTGAAACCCCCGCGCAGGGCGGGGGCGGGTAACGATGGGTTCATCAGTTCAAGCCAACATCACGTTCCAGGTCCAGGGCTTCTTCGGCGTTGCCCAGGTCTGCGGGGGTGACTTTCGGCGGTTGCAACTCGCTGAACGGCTTGAGGCCACGGCTGGATTCCATGCCTTTACGCAGCGGGTATTCAGCCGAGGTGTTGGTGATGACGCGCTGGCCCTCTTCACTGGCCATGAACGCCAGCAGTTGCTGGGCTTCTTTCGGATGCTTGCTGGATTTCAGCGCCGCCGCCGAAGATACGGTGATCAAGCCACCGGCATCGCCATCGGTGAAGTAATGCAGTTGGGAATCCAGGTTGGTTTTTTCTTTCTTCAGGGCGAACCAGTAGTAGTTGTTCACCAGCACGGTAGCCACTTCGCCATTTTCAACGGCTTTGAGGGCGACCATGTTGTTGCTGTAGACCTTGCCGAAGGCACGCAGGCCGGTCAGCCATTCTTCGGCGGCTTCACGCCCGTGCAGCTTGATGATCGCCACGGCCTGTTCCTGGAAGGCGCCGCTGGTAGGTACGAAGCCGACCTTGCCTTGCCATTCGGGGCCGGCAAAATCCAGCACCGATTTCGGCAGGTCTTTTTCCGCGATCAATTTCGGGTTGAACGCCACGACGCGGGTGCGTGCGGTCACGCCCATCCAGTCGCCATGGGTGCCGACATAATCCTTGGGCAATACGTCGAGGGTGCTGGCGTCGATCTTGGCCAGCAGGCCTTGTTCGCCGAGTTTGTTCAACGGTGGCGATTCTTCGGTGTAGATCACGTCGGCAGGCGAGCGGTCGCCTTCTTCCACGACTTGGCTGGCGAGCTGGTTGCTGCTGCCTTTGCGCACGTTGACGTGAATACCGGTCTTGGCTTCGAAGGCCTTGGCCAGTTCATCGCCGACTTCTTTATGCTGGCCGTTGTACAGGGTCAGGGAAACCTTGTCGGCGGAGTAGGCGGTGGGCGAGAGCAGGGTCAGGCCGAGCAGAGTGATGGTCAGGCCGCGCAGAAGGGATGTCTTGAGATGGGTATCGCGGATCATCATCCGGGTTGTTCCTCACTTGTATGCAACAAATACTTACAAGGATAAACGATAAAGTTTCTCAGGTGCGGGCGAGGGGGCAAATCGCTGGGAAAGATTCAGGTCAGGCTTTTCAAACCCCGGAAACGAAAAAACCCGCTTTCGCGGGTTTGATCTGAATTTGGTGCCCAGGAGAAGACTCGAACTTCCACGACCTTGCGATCACCAGCACCTGAAGCTGGCGTGTCTACCAATTTCACCACCTGGGCATTATCAGCAGCGCTTGCGCTGTTGATGGGACGAACTATACGGAGGGCTTTTTGATCTGTAAACCCCTGATTCGAAAAAATAAATCAAGTTTTCCGTTGAAAATCAAAGGCCTGAAACGAAAAAACCCGCTTTCGCGGGTTTGATCTGAATTTGGTGCCCAGGAGAAGACTCGAACTTCCACGACCTTGCGATCACCAGCACCTGAAGCTGGCGTGTCTACCAATTTCACCACCTGGGCATTATCAGACAACGTTGCCGTCGTCGATGGCGCGCACTATACGGAGGGGATTTTAAGCTGTAAAGCCCTGCCATGAAAAAAGCCTGGAAAATTTCGCCAATGGTCGTGCAAGGTGTCCGCCGGGGGCTGCAAAGGGCTTTAAAAGGCTTGTTGGCGTCTGAAATTTCCCGTTTCAATACGCGTATGCCAAACTAACCCGCATATAGACAAGGTGAAAACTCTCTAATGGCCGATTGGCAGTCCCTCGATCCCGAGGCCGCTCGTGAAGCGGAAAAATATGAAAACCCTATTCCTAGCCGCGAACTGATCCTGGCGCACCTCGCCGATCGGGGTTCGCCTGCTAGCCGCGAGCAGTTGGTTGAAGAATTCGGTCTGACCACCGAAGACCAACTCGAAGCCCTGCGCCGCCGTTTGCGTGCCATGGAGCGTGATGCTCAACTGATCTACACCCGCCGTGGCACTTACGCGCCTGTGGATAAGCTCGACCTGATCCTGGGCCGCATTGCCGGCCATCGTGACGGTTTCGGCTTCCTGATCCCGGACGACGGCAGCGATGATCTGTTCATGAGCCCGGCGCAAATGCGCCTGGTGTTCGATGGCGATCGTGCCCTGGCGCGCGTTTCCGGCCTGGACCGTCGCGGTCGCCGTGAAGGCGTGATCGTCGAAGTGGTGTCCCGTGCCCATGAGTCAATCGTCGGCCGTTACTTCGAAGAAGGCGGCATTGGCTTTGTCGTGCCGGATAACCCGAAGGTCCAGCAGGAAGTGCTGATCACCCCGGGCCGCAATGGCGCCGCCAAGGTCGGCCAATTCGTCGAGGTGAAGATCACTCACTGGCCAACGGCGCGCTTCCAGCCCCAGGGCGATATCGTTGAAGTGGTCGGCAACTACATGGCGCCGGGCATGGAAATCGACGTTGCGCTGCGCACCTACGATATTCCTCACGTCTGGCCTGAAGCTGTGCTCAAAGAAGCCGGCAAGCTCAAGCCTGAAGTAGAAGAGAAAGACAAAGAAAAACGCATCGACCTGCGCCATCTGCCGTTCGTCACCATCGACGGCGAAGATGCCCGCGACTTCGACGATGCGGTCTACTGCGAAGCCAAGCCGGGCAAGCTGCGTCTGTTCTCCGGTGGCTGGAAGTTGTTCGTCGCGATTGCCGACGTATCCAGCTACGTGAAGATCGGTTCGGCCCTGGATAACGAGGCCCAAGTGCGCGGCAACTCCGTGTACTTCCCAGAGCGCGTGATCCCGATGCTGCCTGAGCAGTTGTCCAACGGCCTGTGCTCCCTGAACCCGAAAGTCGACCGTTTGGCCATGGTGTGCGAGATGACCATCTCGAAAACCGGCGAAATGACCGACTACCAGTTCTACGAAGCGGTGATCCACTCCCAGGCGCGCCTGACCTACAACAAGGTCAGCACTATCCTGGAAGCGCCGAAGACCAGCGAAGCCAAGGCCCTGCGTACTGAATACGCTGGCGTGGTGCCGCACCTCAAGCAGCTTTATGCGCTATACAAGGTGTTGCTGGGCGCTCGTCACGTGCGTGGCGCTATCGATTTTGAAACCCAGGAAACCCGGATTGTCTTTGGTTCCGAGCGCAAGATCGCTGCGATCACCCCGACCACGCGTAACGATGCGCACAAACTGATCGAGGAATGCATGCTGGCGGCCAACGTGGCCACCGCGGAATTCCTGAAGAAGCATGAGATTCCTGCGCTTTATCGCGTGCACGATGGCCCGCCGCCGGAGCGTCTGGAAAAACTGCGCGCCTTCCTCGGCGAGCTCGGCCTGTCCCTGCACAAAGGCAAGGACGGCCCGACGCCGAAGGACTATCAGGCGCTGCTCGCCAGCATCAAGGACCGTCCGGATTACCATGTGATCCAGACCGTCATGCTGCGCTCACTGAGCCAGGCGGTGTATAGCGCCGACAATCAGGGCCACTTCGGTCTGAATTACGAGGCGTACACCCACTTCACCTCGCCGATCCGTCGTTACCCGGACCTGCTCACGCACCGCGCAATCCGCAGCGTGATCCACTCCAAGCAGAACACCCCGCACGTCAAGCGCGCCGGTGCCATGAGCATTCCGAAAGCACGGATCTATCCGTACGACGAAGCGGCCCTGGAACAGCTGGGCGAGCAGTGCTCCATGAGCGAGCGACGTGCCGACGAAGCCACGCGCGACGTGGTGAACTGGCTCAAGTGCGAGTTCATGAAGGATCGTGTAGGCGAGACTTTCCCTGGCGTGATCACTGCCGTGACCGGTTTTGGCCTGTTTGTCGAACTGACCGACATCTACGTCGAAGGCCTGGTGCACGTCACCGCCTTGCCGGGTGACTACTACCACTTCGACCCTGTGCACCACCGCCTGGCGGGCGAGCGCACCGGTCGCAGCTTCCGTTTGGGTGATACCGTGGAAGTGCAGGTCATGCGCGTCGATCTCGACGAGCGCAAGATCGACTTCGGCATGTCCGACAAGCCAGCCGAATCGCCGGGCAGCCGTAAAAAACGTGGCAGTGAACCGACCAGCAAAGGCAAAGCCGCGCCTGCGAAAGCAGCGACCGCCGAGCCTGCGCCAGCCAAAACTGGCCGTCGCCCGACAACCAAGGAAAAGGCCCCTGAAGCCTACCGCCCAAGCGATGCTGCGGCGAAAAACGCCGAGCTGCGCAAGAGCCGCGAGTTGAAGCAGCAGTTGCTCAACGAAGCCAAAAGCGGTGGTAAAGCGGCGTCTGGGGGAAAGTCCCACGGGGCGGAAAAGCCGTCGAGCAAGCCAAGTAAACACCGTAAAGGCCCGCCAAAAGCGGGTTCGGGCCCTGCCAAGAGCGGCGGGTCGCGCAAACCTAAGGCCAAGTCATGAGTCTGGAAAAAATCTACGGCGTGCACGCCGTAGAAGCACTGCTGCGTCACCACCCGAAACGCGTCAAGCAAGTGTGGCTGGCCGAAGGCCGCAGCGAGCCGCGTGTACAAGCGCTGGTTGAACTGGCGACCCAGAACAAGGTTGCCATCGGCCAGGCCGAGCGTCGCGAAATGGACGTGTGGGTCGAAGGCGTCCACCAGGGCGTGGTCGCGGACGTCAGCCCGAGCCAGGTCTGGGGCGAAGCGATGCTCGACGAGCTGCTCGACCGTACCGAAGGTGCGCCGTTGCTGCTGGTGCTGGACGGCGTGACCGATCCGCACAACCTCGGCGCTTGCCTGCGTTCGGCCGACGCTGCCGGCGCGCTGGCGGTGATCGTGCCTAAAGATAAGTCCGCGACCTTGACGCCGGTCGTGCGTAAAGTCGCCTGTGGCGCGGCGGAAGTGATTCCGCTGGTGGCCGTGACCAATCTGGCGCGCACCCTGGAGAAACTCCAGCAGCGTGGCCTGTGGGTCGTGGGTACGGCAGGCGAGGCCGAGGTCAGCATTTATGACCAGGACCTCACCGGCCCGACCATCCTGATCATGGGCGCCGAAGGCAAAGGTATGCGTCGCTTGACCCGCGAACATTGCGATTACCTGGTACATCTGCCGATGGCCGGTAGCGTCAGCAGCCTCAACGTGTCGGTTGCCACCGGCGTGTGCCTGTTTGAAGCCCAGCGTCAGCGTGGCGCCAAAGCTAAGGCCAAGCCGAAGAAGTAGCCAAGTCTGGCTCAGGTCAAAATGTGGGAGCTGGCTTGCCTGCGATAGCATCACCTCGGTATCACTGATACGCCGAGGTGCCTGCATCGCGGGCAAGCCCGACTCCCACATTTGATTTGTGGTGTTTGGGAGATTGTTCAAATAATCACCAATCACCTTGCACGCTTCCTCCCCCTTCTCTACAATTGCGCCCCTTGCCTTCCTGGCAGGCACCGATGTGCCTCCCTGCGGCAAGATCCATAAGTGTCATTCACTCCTTGTCTGACCGTTTTTGAGCGGCAGGCTACAACCCGTAAGGAGCATTCATGCGTCATTACGAAATCATCTTTTTGGTCCACCCGGATCAAAGCGAGCAAGTCGGCGGCATGGTTGAGCGTTACACCAAGCTGATCGAAGAAGACGGCGGCAAAATCCACCGTCTGGAAGATTGGGGCCGTCGTCAACTGGCCTACGCAATCAACAATGTTCACAAGGCTCACTACGTGATGCTGAACGTTGAGTGCACTGGCAAGGCCCTGGCCGAGCTGGAAGACAACTTCCGCTACAACGATGCTGTGATCCGTAACCTGGTCATCCGTCGCGAAGAAGCCGTTACCGGCCAATCCGAGATGCTCAAGGCTGAAGAAAACCGCAGTGAGCGCCGTGAGCGTCGCGACCGTCCTGAGCACGAAGGCGCTGATAGCGCTGATAGTGATGACAGCGACAACAGCGATAACGCTGACGAGTAATCCACGGACCTTTTAAGGAGCCTATCAAATGGCACGTTTCTTCCGTCGTCGTAAATTCTGCCGCTTCACCGCTGAAGACGTGAAAGAGATCGATTACAAAGATCTCAACACTCTGAAAGCCTACGTATCCGAGACCGGCAAAATCGTTCCAAGCCGTATCACCGGTACCAAAGCACGTTATCAGCGTCAGCTGGCCACCGCTATCAAGCGCGCCCGCTTCCTGGCCCTGCTGGCCTACACCGACAGCCACGGCCGCTGAGACCGGGCAGTCGACAAGTAGTAAGGGATTGAATGCATGCGCGCCTTAGCTGAGTTCATCATGCGCGGTCGTGTGCAGGCCACTCTGGTAGTGGCTGGATGTGCAGCATTGCCGTTGTTGTATTGGTTGGCTGCCGCCGCTGGATGCCTTGTGCTCCTGCGGCGCGGTTTGCAGGATGCCGTTGGCATCCTGGCCCTGGGAGTCGTAGCCGCCTTGATCTGGTGGTTGCAACTGGGCGAACCCAAAGTGCTTCTGGTGCTGCTGGGGTCGTCGAGCCTTGCGTTGGTTTTGCGCGCAAGTGAGTCCTGGGTCCGCACGCTGCTGGTCAGCGTGGCGTTGGGGTTGGTGTTTTCGGTGTTGATTGACGCGGCTTTCCGCCCGCAGATCGAGGCGCTGTCGCAAGAGATCGTCAAGATCCTGCCGATGGCCCTCGGGGAACTCTACCAACAGCTGTCGGTAGAAGAGCGAGCGCGACTGGCAACGCTGATTGCACCGGCCCTGATCGGCCTGATGGCGGTAATGATGCAGATCGTCAGTTTGCTGAGCCTGATGCTTGGGCGTTATTGGCAGGCGTTGTTGTACAACCCGGGTGGTTTTGGTCGCGAATTTCGCAGTATCAGAATCCCCGTGGGCCCGGCGATGTTGCTGCTGGCACTCATGGTGGTCGGACCGTACTTCGGTTCACAAGCCACCTTGCTGATGCTGTTTTGCAGCGTACCGCTGGTGTTTTCCGGACTGGCCCTGATTCATGGGCTGGTCGCGCAGAAGCGCCTGGCCAAGTTCTGGCTGGTGGGGATGTACGTAACGATGCTGGTGTTCATGCAACTGATCTATCCGTTACTCGTGGTTTTGGCCATTGTCGACGGCCTGATTGATTTTCGCGGTCGTCTGGCGCCGAAAGACGCCGATAACGCGAACGGTGAAGGTTAAAAGTTAGAGGATTTTCACATGCAACTGATCCTTCTGGAAAAAGTCGCCAACCTGGGCAACCTGGGCGACAAAGTGAACGTTAAGGCCGGTTACGGTCGTAACTACCTGCTGCCATACGGCAAAGCCACCGCTGCAACCGCTGCCAACCTGGCTGCGTTTGAAGAGCGTCGTGCTGAGCTGGAACAAGCAGCAGCAGACAAAAAAGCTTCGGCCGAAACTCGCGCTGCCCAACTGGCTGAGCTGGAAGTGACTATCACTGCCACCGCCGGTGACGAAGGCAAGCTGTTCGGTTCGATCGGCACTCACGACATCGCTGATGCACTGACCGCCTCCGGCGTTGAAGTGCAGAAGAGCGAAGTTCGTCTGCCGAACGGCACCATCCGTAACGTAGGTGAATTCGACGTAGCCGTGCACCTGCACGCCGAAGTTGAAGCCACCGTACGCGTTATCGTGGTAGCAGCTTAAGCAGCACCTAACTGACTGGCACCTCGCGTGTCAGCCAGTTAACATCGGGCACGATCCTGTTTACAGGTCGTGCCTTTTGTTTTTCTACACACCCCAAATTCCAAGTGGCCATGAACGATATTTCAGCTCCTGAGCAATACGATCTGCAAACCGCTGCCCTGAAGGTGCCGCCGCATTCCATCGAGGCCGAACAGGCTGTGCTCGGTGGTTTGATGCTGGACAACAACGCCTGGGAACGCGTGCTGGATCAAGTCTCGGACGGTGACTTCTATCGCCATGACCACCGCCTGATCTTCCGTGCCATCGCCAAGCTGGCCGACCAGAACTCACCGATCGACGTGGTGACCCTGGCCGAGCAGCTAGACAAGGAAGGCCAGACCTCCCAGGTCGGCGGCCTTGGCTACCTCGGTGAACTGGCGAAGAACACGCCGTCCGTCGCCAACATCAAGGCCTATGCTCAGATTGTTCGCCAACGGGCCACGCTGCGCCAACTGATCGGTATCAGCACCGAGATCGCCGACAGCGCCTTCAACCCGGAAGGGCGCACCGCCGAAGAGATCCTCGACGAAGCCGAACGCCAGATCTTCCAGATCGCCGAGGCCCGCCCGAAAACCGGCGGCCCGGTAGGCGTCAACGAGCTGTTGACCAAGGCCATCGACCGTATCGACACGCTGTTCAACACCGACGCGGCCATCACCGGTATTTCCACCGGCTACGCCGACCTCGACGAGAAGACCAGCGGCCTGCAGCCGTCCGACTTGATCATCGTCGCCGGTCGTCCCTCCATGGGTAAGACCACCTTCGCGATGAACCTGGTGGAAAACGCCGTGTTGCGCAGCGACAAGACCGTCCTGGTGTACTCCCTGGAGATGCCCGGTGAATCGCTGATCATGCGGATGCTCTCGTCCCTCGGCCGTATCGACCAGACCAAGGTGCGTTCCGGCCAGTTGGAAGATGACGACTGGCCGCGCCTGACCTCGGCGGTCAACCTGCTCAATGACCGCAAGCTGTTCATCGACGACACTGCGGGCATCAGCCCCTCGGAGATGCGTGCACGCACCCGCCGCCTGGTGCGTGAACACGGCGATATCGCCTTGATCATGATCGACTACCTGCAGTTGATGCAGATCCCGGGTTCCAGCGGTGACAGCCGGACCAACGAGATTTCCGAGATCTCCCGGTCCCTGAAGGCCTTGGCAAAGGAGTTCAACTGCCCGGTCGTGGCTCTGTCCCAACTCAACCGTTCCCTGGAGCAACGTCCCAACAAGCGTCCGGTGAACTCCGACTTGCGGGAATCGGGTGCGATCGAGCAGGACGCCGACGTGATCATGTTCGTGTACCGCGACGAGGTATACCACCCCGAAACCGAGCACAAAGGCATCGCCGAGATCATCATCGGCAAGCAGCGGAACGGGCCGATCGGTTTTATCCGCCTGGCGTTCATTGGTAAGTACACCCGCTTCGAAAACCTCGCACCAGGTAGCTACAACTTCGACGACGACGAATAACCCGTCTGCTCAATTCCGACCATTACCGTCGGAATTGGTCAAAATTTGTGCTATATTCCGCGCCCGCGATTTTCCATCTCAACACCGGTCACCGTCATGCAAACAGCCAAGCCGTTATTTGACTATCCCAAGTACTGGGCCGAATGTTTCGGTCCAGCGCCATTCCTGCCGATGAGCAGGGAGGAGATGGATCAGCTTGGCTGGGATTCCTGCGACATCATCATCGTCACCGGTGATGCGTATGTTGACCATCCGTCGTTCGGCATGGCGATCATCGGCCGGCTGCTGGAGTCCCAGGGCTTCCGCGTCGGGATCATCGCCCAGCCGAACTGGCAGTCCAAAGACGACTTCATGAAGCTCGGCGAGCCGAACCTGTTCTTCGGCGTCGCGGCCGGCAACATGGACTCGATGATCAACCGCTACACCGCCGACAAGAAAATCCGTTCCGACGACGCCTACACCCCCGGCGGCATGGCCGGCAAACGCCCGGACCGCGCGAGCCTGGTGTACAGCCAGCGTTGCAAGGAAGCCTACAAGAACGTGCCGATCGTACTTGGCGGCATCGAAGCCTCCCTGCGCCGCATCGCCCACTACGACTACTGGCAGGACCGCGTGCGTAACTCGATCCTGATCGACGCTACCGCCGATATTCTGCTGTACGGCAACGCCGAGCGTGCGATTGTCGAAGTCGCCCAGCGCCTGTCGTGGGGCCACAAGATCGAAGACATCACTGACGTGCGTGGCACCGCGTTCATTCGCCGTGATACGCCGGTGGGCTGGTACGAAGTGGACTCCACGCGGATCGACCGTCCGGGCAAGATCGACAAGATCATCAACCCGTACGTCAACACTCAAGACACCCAGGCTTGCGCTATCGAGCAAGAGAAGGGGCCGGTGGATGACCCGGAAGAAGCCAAGGTCGTCCAGATCCTCGCCAGCCCGCGCATGACCCGCGACAAGACCGTGATCCGTCTGCCTTCAGTAGAGAAGGTCCGTGGCGACGCCGTGCTCTACGCCCACGCCAACCGCGTGTTGCACCTGGAAACCAACCCAGGCAACGCCCGTGCCCTGGTGCAGAAGCACGGTGAAGTGGACGTGTGGTTCAACCCGCCGCCCATTCCGATGACCACCGAAGAAATGGACTACGTGTTCGGCATGCCTTACGCACGTGTCCCGCACCCGGCGTATGGCAAGGAAAAGATCCCGGCCTACGACATGATCCGTTTCTCGGTGAACATCATGCGTGGCTGCTTTGGTGGCTGCACCTTCTGCTCGATCACCGAGCACGAAGGGCGCATCATCCAGAACCGTTCCGAAGAGTCGATCATCCGCGAGATCGAAGAGATCCGCGACAAAGTGCCGGGCTTTACCGGCGTGATCTCCGACCTCGGCGGCCCGACCGCGAACATGTACCGCATCGCCTGCAAGAGCCCGGAAATCGAATCCGCGTGTCGCAAGCCATCGTGCGTGTTCCCCGGTATCTGCCCGAACCTGAACACTGATCACTCGTCGTTGATCCAGCTGTATCGCAGCGCGCGTGCATTGCCGGGTGTGAAGAAGATCCTGATCGCCTCCGGCCTGCGCTATGACTTGGCCGTCGAGTCGCCGGAATACGTGAAAGAGCTGGTCACCCACCACGTCGGTGGTTACCTGAAGATCGCCCCGGAACACACCGAGGAAGGTCCGCTCAACCAGATGATGAAACCGGGCATTGGCAGCTATGACAAGTTCAAGCGCATGTTCGAGAAGTACACCAAGGAAGCGGGCAAGGAGCAGTACCTGATTCCTTACTTCATCGCCGCCCACCCGGGCACCACCGATGAAGACATGATGAACCTGGCCCTGTGGCTCAAGGGCAACGGCTTCCGCGCCGACCAGGTGCAGGCGTTCTACCCGTCGCCGATGGCCACCGCCACCGCGATGTACCACTCGGGCAAGAACCCGCTGCGCAAGGTCACCTACAAGAGCGACGCGGTGACCATCGTCAAGAGCGAAGAGCAGCGCCGTCTGCACAAGGCCTTCCTGCGTTACCACGACCCGAAAGGCTGGCCAATGCTGCGTGAAGCACTGACCCGCATGGGCCGTGCCGACTTGATCGGGCCAGGCAAGGACCAACTGATCCCGCTGCACCAGCCGAGCACCGACAGCTACCAGAGCGCGCGTCGCAAGAATTCGACGCCGGCCGGCAGCCACAAGGTCGCCAAGGAAACCACCACGAAGATCCTCACCCAGCACACCGGTTTGCCTCCTCGCGGTAGCGACGGCAGCAACCCGTGGGACAAGCGTGAGCAAGCCAAGGCCGCGGCCCAGGCGCGCAACAAGCAGGCCGCCAAGGAGCGCGCCGATGCGGCCAAGGGCAAGGGCGGCAAGCCTGCGCGCAAGCCGGTCGTGCCGCGTTGATCGCAGTCTGAACATGTAAAACGCCAGCCGTGTGCTGGCGTTTTGCTTTCTATTCGGTGGCGAGCCTGTTTGTTAAGGTGGCGACCATTAAATCGCCTTCGCGAGCAAGCCCGCTCCCACACTTGAATGTATTCGCAAATCAAAATGTGGGAGCGGGCTTGCTCGCGAAGGCGTCAGTTCAGTCACCACCCATTTCAAGGAAGAACACCCCATGGGTAACCCCCTGGCCGGCATCGGCATGGACTCCAACCGCTCGCAGTTCATGGCGCGCCAGCGCATTGAAAGCCAGATCAACCTGCCGCGCCTGTTCGCGGCTATCGACGCCGACCCCGGGATTGTCGGCGCAGGCGTGGTGTATATCGACGCTGACTTCAACATCATTACCCTGCGCGAATTCAAGCCCATCTGCAGCATCAAGCCTAAGCGCATCATTTTGCGTGAAGCGCAGAAGTACATTGCGCCAACGCAGTTTGCTCAACATGTCGTGAGCAATCCTCGAGAGTCCCGACTGATTGGCGAGGCCGTAAATACCGGAATCTCCTGCTTTGGGGCTGTCATCAGTTGGGCTGCGATTGCCAGTGGAACCATTCTGGTGCCTTTCAGCGCTGGCGCCAGTTCCGTCATCGTTGTAGTGGGGTATGCGGCTGCCGGCGCGAGTATGCTTCAGTGCTTTAACGGCATTGCCCGAACAGCGCTGGAAGTCGCCAAACCTGAGGTCAAGGATTCGCTCGACAGTGAAGGCTGGTACCAGAATGCGTCCATTGTGCTGGACGCCGTATCACTGGCTGGCGTGGGCGCTTCGGCCCTGACGACGGTCAAGCTGGTCAGGGCCGCCAAAGCATCGACGGGCAAGAGCCTGCGTGATGTGCTTCGCGGTTTGAATCGCCAGGAAAGAGCCAAGCTGACGAAAGAGCTGCTGAGCATCAACCATCCCAGCTTGACCGCGAAGATGATCAAATTGAGGCAGGCGTCGGGCGAACTCACCAAGCGTTTCACCCCTACGCAGCTCAAGCACAGCACCACTACCCAGATCAAAGACGTCCTCGGCGCAACCATAGGATTTGGCGGGAGTGCGTACTCCGGAAACGTCAATACCATCGCGATTGGGTTGTACGAGGAAATAAACGAATGAACGAGTTAATGACGCTACGCGACTTTTTCAGGCAATACTTTCTGACGTTTATGGGCGGCGTATTTGCTGCGTGTTTTTCTTTGGCGTTGGCTGTGGCGCTGGCGTTCATCACCTATTTTCGTGATGCGCCCATTGCTCAAGTGGGGCTCAAGATCATGTCTGCCGGGGCGCTGCTCATTCTATTGACGGTCCATAGCAACTTTATGATTTTGCGGGGCCGCCCCTCCTGGGTGTGGGTGATGGTCGGCATCTACGTCGCCTGTCTACTGTTTGTCGTCCCAATGCTTCAGTACCAGCCTCATAAAGTTCTCTATGGGTTGGCGCTGTTATTCCCGTTCCTTGGATTGTTGATACTTAACAGCAAGGTTCAACGAGAGATGCGTGCAAAACTGGTGGGAATCCGTCGCATTCGGCAATCTGTCAAATCAACCGTTGGGTCGAGTAGCCGCATGTGAAGGAGTCGCCGTCGATAACCGGTTTTTTCGCGCGCTATTTTCCAGTTCATGGGGACGATCTGATGGTGATCTCCTCCAATTCCCGCTTGGGCTATGATGTTGTCGCCATCCCAGGCAAGCCCGCGGTTGACCGCATTCCAGCATTGAAACCCGGTCAACTGTGGGAGCCGGGCTTGCCCGCGATGAGGCCAGTCTGGCCGCCCTCGACTTCAAGGAAGAACACTCATGGGTAACCCCCTTGCTGGCATCGGCATGGACTCCAACCGCTCTCAGTTCATGGCGCGCCAGCGCATCGAAAGCCAGATCAACCTGCCACGCCTGTTCGCGGCGATCGACGCCGACCCCGCCATTGTTGGCGCGGGCGTCGTGTACATTGACGCTGATTTCAACGTGGTCACCCTGCGCGAATTCAAGCCCATCTGCAGTATCAGACCCAAGCGCATCATCTTGCGCGAGGCGCAGAAGTACATCTCGCCTGCGCAGTTTGTAGAGCAGGTGAAGACTGACCCCCGTGAAGGGCGTCTTCAAAAAGAGGCTTTTGATATGGGGCTTTCTTGCGGCGCAGCGATCATCGGCTGGGTTGTGGTGTTCAGCGGTAGCGTAGCCGTACCATTCACGGCCGGCGCCAGTGCGTTTGTGGTGGGCATTGGTGTCACGGCGGCATTGGCCAGTAGCGCACAATGCGGGTTCGGCGTGGCGCGCACCTATAACGAAATACTGGATCCGGATGCCAACGACCGCATGGACGACGCCGAGTGGTATGGCGCAGTTTCACCCATCCTGGATGCGGCCTCATTAGTGGGCATCGGCACGGGCGCGCTGACCACCGTAAGGCTGCTCAAGGCCAATAAGGCCGCGGCATTGGGCAAGAGTTGGTACGAGCTGCTCAAGGGTTTGAGCCGCCAGGAGCGCAAGAAATTGACCAAGGAATTGCTGAGCCTTCGGGACCCCAGCCTGACGCCCAAGCTACTCAAATTGCAGCAACGCGCCGGCAAGCTCACCAAGAGCTACAGCTCTACGGAGATCCGCCATGCCACCCTGACCCAACTCAAGGATGCCTTGGGCGGGCTCTTGGGAATATGGGGCAGCCATCGAACAGGTCACGTCGGCACTGCCGAGACCATTGCCATCGGCCTGTACGAGGACCTGACGGAATGAAAGGCTTTCCCGACATGGGCAGTTTTCTCGCGCGCTATTTCCCCGTGTTCATGGGCACGATTTTCATGGCGATCTTTTCCGGCTCCGCTGCGGTTTCCACGGCGGGCGTAACCTATTTGCGCGACACTGATCCCGCGCTTAAATCCGGCTGTTCGGGCGCTGCGATCCTGATGCTGGTCGCGGTGCTGGTATTTGGCAACGTCATGATCGCGCGCGGCTATCCGTGGGCGACGAAACTGGTGGCGGGCTATCTCGGCGCTTGCCTGTTGTTCGTACTGCCAATGATTCAATACGACCTGCACACTCTGGTCTATGGCTCGGCTGTGCTCTTCCCGCTGCTTGGATTGTTGCTGCTCAACAGCAAGCGCCATCGCGAAATGCGCCAGAAGCTGCTTGAGATCCGCCACCTGCGCCAAGCCGCGATCGCCAAGCGCAAAACCGGCTGATTGGGTAGATTCCCCACCCGCCTTCACACCGGCGCCACAAATATGTGCGTCACTTGCACCATGGCACCGCCGTTGGCGCCGTTTTGGTGCTGTACTGCACCGGGTCTTACGATAAAGCGCAATGACCGCCGCTCTGGCATAAGTCTTGCGCGCTTTGTTCCCATGCCCTGGCTCGCAGGAGGCCGCCGTGTCGATTCATGTCGCGTTGCACCACGTTACGCATTACCGCTACGACCGCGCTGTCGAGCTCGGCCCACAAATCGTGCGGTTGCGCCCAGCAGCCCATAGCCGCACGCGGATTTTGTCCTACGCGCTGAAAGTGCTGCCTGAGCAGCATTTCATCAACTGGCAGCAGGACCCCCAGGGCAATTACCTGGCGCGGTTGGTGTTCCCGGAAAAGACTGACGAGCTGCGCATCGAAGTCGACCTGGTCGCTGAAATGGCGGTGTTCAACCCCTTCGACTTTTTCCTCGAGCCCTATGCCGAGAAAATCCCCTTCAGCTACGCCGCCGACGAGCAGCGTGAGCTGGCGCCGTACCTGGAAACCCTGCCGCTGACGCCGAAGTTCGCCGCGTACCTGGCGGGTATCGACCGCACACCCTTGCCGGCCGTGGACTTTCTGGTGGGCCTCAATCAGCGCTTGGCGGCCGATATCGGCTACCTGATCCGCATGGAGCCAGGCGTGCAAACCCCAGAGTTCACCCTGGAAAACGCCTCTGGCTCATGCCGCGACTCGGCCTGGTTGCTGGTGCAGATTCTGCGCAATCTGGGGCTGGCAGCACGTTTCGTGTCCGGTTACCTGATTCAGCTCACGGCTGACGTCAAAGCCCTCGATGGGCCCTCCGGCACCGAAGTGGACTTCACCGACCTGCACGCCTGGTGCGAAGTGTATTTGCCCGGCGCCGGCTGGATTGGCCTGGATGCCACGTCCGGGTTGTTCGCCGGTGAAGGCCATATTCCGTTGGCGTGTAGTCCCGATCCATCGTCCGCCGCACCGATCAGTGGGCTGGTGGAGCCTTGCGAGTGCGAATTCACCCACGAAATGTCGGTTGAGCGGATTTGGGAAGCCCCACGCGTCACCAAGCCTTACACCGAAGAACAATGGCTGGCGATCCAGGCCTTGGGCCGTCAGATCGATGGCGACCTGCTCAAGGACGATGTGCGCCTGACCATGGGCGGCGAGCCGACCTTCGTTTCCATCGACGATCCCGACGGCGCCGAGTGGAACACCGCCGCCTTAGGTCCGGACAAGCGCCGACTGTCTGCCGAGCTGTTCCAGCGCATGCGCAAGCACTACGCACCCAAGGGGTTGGTGCACTTCGGCCAGGGCAAGTGGTACCCCGGCGAGCAACTGCCGCGTTGGTCGCTCAACTGCTACTGGCGCCGCGACGGTGTGCCGATCTGGCACAACAGCGCGTTGATTGCCGATGAGCAGGCGGACTACGGCGCTGACGGTGCGCTGGCCGGACGTTTCCTGGCCAGCGTCGCAGAGCGCCTCAAATTACCGGCGCGCTTTGTGTTCCCGGCGTTCGAAGACAACTTCTACTACCTGTGGCGCGAGGGTGCGCTGCCGCAGAACGTCACCGCCCAAGATCCGCGGCTGAGCGACGATCTGGAGCGCGAACGCCTGCGCAAGGTGTTCAGCCAGGGCCTGGATAAAGTCATCGGCCAAGTGCTGCCGTTGGCGCGTACGGCAGCCAATGACCGCTGGCAAAGCGGGCGCTGGTATTTGCGCGACAACCACTGCCGCCTGGTGCCGGGGGATTCGCCGCTGGGTTATCGCCTGCCATTGGCCTCGCAGCCGTGGGTGACGGCGGCGGAGTATCCGTTTGTGCACCCGACTGACCCGAATCAGGATCAGCCGGAGCTGCCGTCCACTGTGCAACTGCAACACCATGGTGAGGCCGCGCCGAGCGAGGAGCGTGTGCCCAAGGTGGACGAGTCCGCCGACTGGCTGACTCGCACCGCTCTGTGCGCTGAGGCACGGGAAGGGCGCCTCTATCTGTTCATGCCGCCCCTGGAGCGCGTCGAAGACTATCTGGAACTGGTGGCAGCCATTGAAGCCACTGCCGAAGAGCTGCACTGCCCGGTGTTGCTGGAAGGCTACGAGCCGCCGGCCGACACGCGGCTGAGTAACTTCCGCGTCACGCCGGACCCGGGTGTGATTGAGGTCAACGTGCAGCCGTCCGCCACTTGGGACGAATTGGTGGAACGCACCGAATTTCTCTACGAAGAGGCGCGGCAAACGCGATTGACCACCGAAAAATTCATGATCGACGGGCGTCACACCGGCACCGGCGGCGGTAATCACTTTGTACTCGGTGGTGCAACGCCCAAGGACTCACCGTTCCTTCGCCGACCCGATCTGCTGCGCAGTCTGATCAGCTACTGGCACAACCATCCGTCATTGTCCTACCTGTTTTCCGGCCTGTTCATCGGCCCGACTTCCCAGGCTCCACGGGTGGACGAGGCGCGTAATGACGCGTTGTACGAACTGGAAATCGCCTTCGCACAAATGCCAGAACCCGGTGAGGAATGCCCGCCGTGGTTGGTGGATCGCTTGCTGCGCAACCTGCTGATCGACGTGACTGGCAACACCCACCGCGCCGAATTCTGCATCGACAAACTCTACTCGCCGGACGGCGCCACCGGCCGCCTCGGCCTGCTGGAACTGCGCGCGTTTGAAATGCCGCCCCATGCCCGCATGAGCCTGACCCAGCAATTGCTGCTGCGCGCCTTGGTCGCGCGATTCTGGCGCGAACCCTACGCGCCGCCGAAGCTGGCACGTTGGGGCACAGAGCTGCACGACCGTTTCCTGCTGCCGCATTTCATCGAGCAAGACTTTGCCGACGTGATCGTCGAACTCAACAGCGCCGGCTACCCGCTACGCGCCGAGTGGTTTGCCGCGCACCTGGAATTCCGTTTCCCCAAAGTGGGTGACTACGCCGTCAGCGGGATCGAGCTGGAGCTGCGTCAGGCTCTGGAACCCTGGCACGTCCTGGGCGAGGAGGGCGCGGTCGGCGGCACAGTGCGTTATGTGGATTCATCCCTTGAGCGCCTGCAAGTCAAATTGACCGGGCTGCCCCCGCAGCGCTACCTGCTGACCTGCAATGGCGTCCCGGTGCCGCTGCAACCGACTGGGCGAGTCGGTGAGTTCGTCGCTGGCGTGCGTTACCGCGCCTGGCAACCGGCTAACTGCCTGCAACCGACCATCCCGGTGCATGCGCCGCTGGTGTTCGATCTGCTGGACACTTGGATGCAGCGTTCGCTGGGCGGCTGCCAATACCACGTCGCCCATCCGGGTGGGCGCAACTACGACAGCCTGCCGGTGAATGCCAACGAGGCAGAGAGCCGGCGCATGGCGCGGTTTTTCCGGTTGGGGCATAGCCCAGGGAAGCTCGACGTGCCGACGGTTGTCATTAACGACGAATTGCCGATGACCCTGGATCTACGGCGTTTCCCCAATAAAAATGACTGAATGCGATCCCCTGTGGACGCTAGCTTTTGTGGTGAGCGAGCTTGCCTCGCGCGGGGCAAGCCCGCTCACCACAAAAGCCTGGGGCTACAGGGGATTTGCAGTGTTTGTTGAGTTAATCTGAGCCCCCTTGCCTCTGCCGAGCGTTCCATGTCCGACTTGCTCGACCGTTACCCGCTGACCGCGGGCACTTATCACGAACTGCTGGATGACAGCGGCGCGGTGCGTGCCCATTGGCGGCGCTTGCTGGATCACCTGCAACGCAGCACGCCCGCGCAACTGGCCCAGCGCCAGGCGCTGTTGACCCGGCAGATCCAGGAAAACGGCGTGACCTATAACGTCTACGCCGACCCCAAGGGCGCCGACCGCCCGTGGGAGCTGGACCTACTGCCCCATGTGTTGGCCGCTGATGAATGGCAGCACCTGTCAGCGGGTATCGCGCAACGTGCCCGCCTGCTCAATGCCGTACTGGCCGATCTCTATGGCCCGCAACGCCTGATCAAGGAAGGCTTGCTGCCGGCTGAGCTGGTATTCGGACATAACAATTTCCTGTGGCCGTGCCAGGGCATCCAGCCGCCGGACGGTGCGTTCCTGCACCTCTATGCCGTGGACCTGGCGCGCACGCCGGATGGTCGCTGGTGGGTCACCGCCGACCGTACCCAGGCGCCGTCCGGTGCCGGATATGCGTTGGAAAACCGCACCATCGTGTCCCGCGCCTTCCCGGATCTTTACCGTGACTTGCAGGTGCAGCACCTCACCGGGTTCTTCCGCACCTTGCAGGAAACCCTGGCCCGCCAGGCGCCCGGTGATGACCAGCCGCCCCTGATCGTGCTGCTGACGCCCGGCCGTTTCAACGAAAGTTACTTCGAGCATCTTTACCTCGCCCGCCAGCTCGGCTACCCGCTGGTGGAGGGCGGCGACCTCACCGTGCGCGACAGCACTGTGTTCCTGAAAACCCTCAGCGGCCTACGCCGGGTGCACGCGATCATGCGTCGCCTCGACGATGATTTCTGCGACCCGCTTGAGCTGCGCACTGACTCGGCCCTCGGCGTACCGGGTTTGCTGGATGCCGTGCGCCAAGGCAATGTGCTGGTGGCCAATGCCCTGGGCAGCGGCGTGCTGGAATCCCCCGGTTTGCTGGGCTTTCTGCCGAAGATCAACGAATTCCTGTTTGGCGAAAAACTGATTCTGCCGTCCATCGCCACCTGGTGGTGCGGTGAGGCGCCGGTGCTGGCCGAAGCGCTGGAGAAACTGCCGGAGTTGCTGATCAAACCCGCGTTTCCGTCGCAGAGTTTTGCGCCGGTATTCGGCCGCGACCTCAACGACGAACAACGCCAGGCCCTGGCCGAGCGCATGCGCGCGCGGCCCTACGCCTACGTCGCCCAGGAGCTGGCTCAATTGTCCCAGGCGCCGGTATGGCACACCGTGGATGACCACCTGCAACACCGCGCCATCGGCATGCGCGTATACGCCGTGGCCAGTGACGACGGTTACCGTGTGCTGCCCGGTGGCCTGACGCGGGTGGCAGCCGAGGCCGACGCCGAAGTGGTGTCGATGCAACGCGGCGGTGCGAGCAAGGACACCTGGGTGCTCGGCGAACGCGCCGCCGGTGGCGAACACTGGCGTGCACAGCGTGCGATTGGCGCCCATGACCTGGTACGCCGCGATCCCTATCTGCCGTCCCGCGTGGTGGAAAATCTGTTCTGGTTTGGCCGTTACTGCGAACGCTGCGACGACAGCGCGCGTTGGCTGCGTATCGTGCTGGCGCGTTATGTGGATGGCGACGACCCGCTGGCCCTGCAGGCGGCTGTCGAGCTGGGTGAAAACCTGCGGCTGCTGCCGGAAGAGGGCGAGTTGCCCGAACGCCTGCTGGCGGCGCTGCTCGGCGATGACTGGCCGTCGAGCCTGCGCGCCAACCTGCAACGCTTGCAGTGGGCGGCGTCCCAGGTACGCGGCAAGCTGTCCCGGGAGAACTGGCAGGCCCTGGTGGAGTTGCAGCGCGAAGCCATGGAGCTGGAAAGCGAGTCACCGGATTTTGGCGAGTTGCTGGACTTCCTCAACCGTCTGGTGATGTCCCTGGCGGCGTTGTCCGGGTTTGCCCTGGACGACATGACCCGTGACGAAGGCTGGCGCTTTTTGATGATGGGCCGGCGTATCGAGCGCCTGCAATTCCTGAGCAGCAGCCTGGCGGCGTTCCTGCGCGGCGTGGCGGTGTTTGACCAGGCGGGATTGGAGTGGTTGCTGGAACTGGGCAACAGCAGCATCACCTACCGTTCGCGTTACCTGGCGGTGCCGCAGTTGATCCCGGTACTCGACCTGCTGTTGCTGGACGAGCAGAACCCCCATGCGGTGTTGTTCCAGCTCAAGTTGGTGAGCCGCACGCTGCGGCGTCTCAATGACGACTTTGGTGTGCCACGTGAAACCGGTCTCGGCCCGTTGGTGGAGCGCCTGGCGCGGTTCGACCTGGGTTGCCTGGAGAACCCGTTGTTCGGCGAATCCAGCGTACGTGCCGCGCTGGACGGCCTGGCGGACCTGCTGCAAGCAGTCGCCGATGAGAGTGGGCAAGTGTCGGACCGCCTGGCCTTGCGTCACTTTGCCCATGTGGATGATGTCAGTCAGCAAACGGTGTCGGTGTGATGAGTGCGCGCTACCAGATTTTCCACGATACCCATTACCACTATGACAGCCCGGTGTCCCTGGCCCAGCAGTTGGCGCATTTGTGGCCACGGCCGTGCGCCTGGCAGCGTTGCAGCTTGCAGCAACTGGATATCAGCCCGGAACCGACCTCGCGCCGCGATGAGCTGGACGTGTTCGGCAACCCGATCACGCGCCTGGCATTCGAGCGGCCTCATGATGAATTGCTGGTGAACGCCGGGCTGACCGTGGAAGTGCTGGCGCGGCCGGCGCTGGATTTCCAGCAGTCGCCCGCCTGGGACCAGACCCGCGACAGCCTGACCTACAGCAGCCAGCCTATGTCCGGTGAATTGATCGAAGCCTGCCGCTACCGCTTCGAATCGCCCTACGTGCACTTGAAGAAAACCTTCGTCGAATTTTCCGAAAGCTGCTTTCCTCCCGGCAAACCGCTGCTGCTGGGCGTGCAGGCGCTGATGGAAAAGATCTTCAGCGAATTTACCTTCGACGCCGAGGCCACCCAAGTCGCCACGCCGCTGGTGGAAGTGCTGGAGCGCCGTCGCGGCGTATGCCAGGACTTCGCCCACCTGATGCTCGCCTGCCTACGCTCGCGGGGCCTCGCGGCACGCTATATCAGCGGCTACCTGCTTACCCAGCCACCGCCCGGCCAGCCACGGCTGATCGGCGCCGATGCGTCCCACGCGTGGGTCTCGGTGTATTGCCCGGTTTCGGGCTGGGTGGATTTCGATCCGACGAACAATGTGCAGCCGGCACTGGAGCACATCACCCTGGCCTGGGGCCGGGACTTTTCCGATGTGTCGCCGTTGCGAGGGGTGATTCTGGGGGGAGGGAGCCATGACCCGGAGGTGAGGGTAACGGTGATGCCGCTGGAATAACGGTGGATTGTGCCGAGCCGGGCGGGCCGGCTCAGCACAAAGGAATTTATTCAGCCGGATCTTTTGGTGTTTCGGTCTCGTCGCTCGTTTCTTCACCATCAACATCGGCGTTCAGCCCATTGGCCTCTTCTTCTGCAGCGGCTTTCTTGCGTTGCAGTTTTTCCTCTTTCTTCTGCTCCTTGGCCAAGTCTCTCTGACGTTTGGCGAAGGAGTAATTAGGTTTGGCCATGGGCGATCCTCTAGGGTCGAAGGTGAGGGTGGCGGCGCGCAGCTGCCTTGGGACGACATGGTAGCAGCTTCAGGGTGCGCTTGGCCTTCACTTACCGCAGGCGTAGGCGGCCAGCAGGCCGTTGAACAGTTGGTTGAGGTGCATGGCTCGGACTCCGATGGGTGATGAGTCGATCATAGTCAGGGGGTTGTACTTTGGCTGGTAGATTGTGTTGATAAGTCTGATAGCCTAAAGTTGTATACAATCTGTTGATTCAGATCATAAGAATTCCTGCCTGATTCAGGCACCCTTGTCGCAATACGCGTTTTTTAAACCCTGCCTTGGAGATTCACATGTTTGCCAAACTCGTTGCTGTTTCCCTGCTGACTCTGGCGAGCGGCCAGTTGCTTGCTGCAGAGTGCAAGGTCACTGTCGACTCCACCGACCAAATGTCCTTCAACACCAAAGCCATTGAAATCGACAAGAGCTGCAAGACGTTCACCGTTGAGCTGACTCACTCCGGCAACCTGCCGAAAAACGTCATGGGCCATAACTGGGTGCTGACCAGCGCCGCTGACATGCAGCCGGTTGCCACCGACGGCATGGCTGCCGGTATCGATAAGGACTACCTGAAGGAAGGCGACGCACGCATCATCGCCCACACCAAGATCATCGGTGCTGGCGAGAAAGATTCGGTGACCTTCGATGTGTCGAAGTTGAAGGCGGGCACTGAGTACGCATTCTTCTGCTCGTTCCCAGGCCACAACTCGATGATGAAAGGCACTGTGACCCTGAAGTAACACCGCGTTATCGTTCTTCGCAGGCAAGCCAGCTCCCACAGTTGACCGCATTCTCATGCTGGAACTAGGTCAACTGTGGGAGCTGGCTTGCCTGCGATGGCGATGAGGCAATCAATACAAAACTACCTGTCTCACCTCATGGCGCAAATGGCATGACCCGCTTGTGCTCGGTCTTGCGGTAGGTGTCGCAGATAATCTTGAACGCTTCCTCACGCACCGGCTCGCCGTGCAGGAACGCATCGATCTCGGCGTAGGTCACGCCATGTGACGCTTCGTCCGGCTTGCCTGGCGACAGGTCTTCGAGATCGGCAGTCGGAATCTTCTCCACCAACGACTCCGGCGCGCCAAAGTGCCGCGCAATCGCACGCACCTGGTTCTTCACCAGGCCGCTCAACGGCGCCAAATCGCATGCGCCATCACCGAACTTGGTGAAAAAGCCCATCACCGCTTCCGCTGCATGGTCGGTGCCGATCACCAGGCCACCGGCTGCGCCTGCGATGGTGTACTGCGCCACCATGCGCATGCGCGCCTTGGTGTTGCCCAGCACGAAATCCCGGGATACCGCAGCCTTGCCCTCAAACGCTGCCACTTCATTGGCCAGCGCCTTGACCGCCGGGCCGATGTTCACGGTGTGGCGCTCGTCCGGCTCGATAAAGTCCACCGAGGCGGTGGCATCGATTTCGTCGAACTGGGTTTCGTAAGGCAGGCGCACCGCAATAAAGCGGTAAGCCTCATCACCGCTGTTCTCACGCAATTCTTTCACCGCGCGTTGGGCCAAGAGGCCTGCGGTCAGGGAGTCGACGCCACCGCTGATGCCCAGCACCAGCGTCTTGAGCCCGGAATTGCGCAGGCAGTCCTGGATAAAGGTCACGCGGCGGGCAACCTCGGCCTCTAGGGCGGCTTGGTCGTTGAACGGCGCTTGGACCTTGAGCTGTTCAGCAATCTCACGCTGTACGGCTTGCATGATTCACTCCTTGCTAGAGATGGCAGGTACTTTGAAAACATGACGCAAATAGGCGACGAAATTCGGGTCGGTGCAGTGGGTCTTGCCCGCTTCATCGGAGATCTTCGCGACGGGTTGGCCATTGCAGGCGGTCATTTTAAGCACGATGCTCATCGGCTCAACACCTGGAATGTCGCAGGTCAGGTTGGTGCCGATGCCGAAGCTCACATTAATGCGACCACGCAGGGCGCGGAATATCTCCAGGGCCTTGGGCAGTGACAGGCTGTCGGAGAACACCAACGTCTTGCTCATCGGCTCGATGCCGAGCTTGTGGTAGTGGGCGATGGCTTTTTCTGCCCATTGCACGGGATCGCCGGAGTCATGGCGCAGGCCGTCGAACAGCTTGGCGAAGTACAGGTCGAAGTCGCCCAGGAACGCGTCGGTGGTGATGCAGTCGGTCAGGGCGATGCCCAGCAGGCCACGGTATTCGCGGACCCAGCAGTCGAGCGCGGCGATCTGGCTGTCGATCAGGCGCGGTCCGAGTTGCTGGTGGGCCATGATCCACTCGTGGGCCATGGTGCCCAGCGGCTTCATATCGAACTCGCGGGCCAGGTGCACGTTGCTGGTGCCGACGAAACGGCCGGGGAAGTCGTGCTTGAGCACGCTGACCACTTCTTCCTGCACCCGGTACGAAAAGCGCCGACGCGTGCCGAAGTCGGCCACTTGCAGCTCCGACAGTTCATCGCTGCTGGCGTTGGCCGTCAGCCAGTCGAACTTGCGGTACAGCTGCTCCCGCGCCTGTTCGAGGATCACGGTCTGGTAACGGTAGCGGTTACGCACTTCGCTGACGATGGCCAGCATCGGCACTTCAAACAGGATCACATGCAGCCACGGCCCGCGCAGGCGGATGAACAGTTCGCCGTTCTCGATGCCAGTCTGTACGTAGCGCAGGTTGAAGCGGAACAGCCCGAGGAAGCGCAAAAAGTCCGGCTTCATGAAGCTGATGCGTTCCAGGAAACCCAACTGGTCGGGGCTCAGGCTCAGCTCGGCGAGGCGTTCGATCTGGTAGCGGATCTCCGCCAGGTAAGGGCGCAGGTCTTCGCTGTTACGGCAGCGGAACTCCCATTCAACTTCCACGTTGGGGTAGTTGTGCAGCACCGCCTGCATCATGGTCAGCTTGTAGAAGTCGGTGTCGAGCAAGTTCTGCACGATGCGATCGGCAAACACACTCTCGCTCATAACGGGAATCTCCAGACGGGTCGGCGATGGGCGCCGACCTTTACGCACAATTAAGGAAGGGGGCTAGTGGCGCATAGACGCGGGTCGGTTTGCCAGTGATTTTTTTGTCGAGGCTACTGGCGCTATCGCCGGCAAGCCGGCTCCTACCTTGAAATATGGAGCTGGCTTGCCGGCGATGGCGGTAGTCAGCCATCCACCTGCTCCATCATCCACTTCACAAAATCGCGCACCTTGGGCACCTCCGCCGAATGCTCCGGATACGCCAGGTAATATGCATCCTGACTGGGCAGCGCATGCTGCCAGGGGATCACCAGCTTGCCATCGGCCAGTTCCTCTTCCACCAGAAAGCGCGGCAGCAGCGCCACGCCACAACCCACCTGCGCGGCACGGATGCACATATAAAAGGTGTCGAACCGCGGCCCGTGATAGCTGTGCTCGGTCTGGTAGCCCTGGCTGGCGAACCAGTCATGCCAGCCCTGGGGGCGCGAGGCGTTTTGCAGCAGCACCAGGTTGCTCAATTGCGTGGGGTCAGAGAATGGCTGCGCCGGCAGGCTCTCCGGCGCGCACACCGGTACAAGCTCTTCGCTGAACAGTTTCAGGCTCTCGGTGCCGGGGCGTGAACCCTGGCCGAAGTAGAACGCCATGTCGGCCTTGCCTTGCAGCAACTCATCCGGCTCCTGTTCATTGCACAGGTCCAGGTGGATCTGCGGGTGACGCAGTCGCCAGCCCTTCAGGCGCGGCACCAGCCAGCGCGCGCCGAAGGTGTAGGGCGTGGAGACCCGCAGCACTTCGGTTTCGCCACCGTAGGAGCGCAGGTAGTGAGTCGACATCTCCACCTGCGTGAGGATCTTGCGCACCTCCACCAGGTACAAGTCACCCGCTGGGGTCATCTGCAAGCGCCGGCGCACGCGGCGGAACAGCAAGTGCTGCAGCAACTCTTCCAACTGCGCCACCTGCTTGCTCACCGCGCTCTGCGTGAGGTTCAGTTCCTCGGCGGCGCGGGTGAAGCTCAGGTGGCGGGTGGCGGCTTCGAAGCACTGCAAGGCGGTGATCGAAGGCAAATGTCTTTTGTTCAGCACGGCACGCCTCTTTTTTATTCTTTGCATGAATAAACGGAATGATATCTCGCCTAATCGTCGTTTGTTGGCAAGTCTTGGGCCAGCTACAAATAAGCTCTGGATCGCCGTGTCGCCAGCGGCGCGAATTTTCTGTTTGAGATTGAAGGAGTGACCCATGGTTGCCGCATTGCTTGATCGTCTCGGGGTAAACCCGGCGCTGTACCAGTCGGGCAAGCAGCCCGTGCATTCGCCGATTGATGGCAGCCGTATCGGCAGTGTGCACTGGGAAGGTGCCGCCGAGGTGGAGCAACAGGTCAGTCGCGCCGAGCATGCATTCGAGGCCTGGCGCAAAGTGCCAGCACCGCGCCGTGGCGAACTGGTGCGCCAGTTCGGTGACGTATTGCGCGAATACAAGGCCGACCTGGGCGAGCTGGTGTCCTGGGAAGCCGGCAAGATCACCCAGGAAGGCCTGGGTGAAGTGCAGGAAATGATCGACATCTGCGACTTCGCTGTCGGTTTGTCGCGCCAGTTGTACGGCTTGACCATCGCCTCCGAGCGCCCAGGCCACCATATGCGTGAAACCTGGCATCCGCTGGGCGTGGTTGGCGTGATCAGTGCCTTTAACTTCCCGGTCGCCGTGTGGGCGTGGAACACCACCCTGGCGCTGGTATGCGGCAACGCCGTGATCTGGAAACCCTCGGAAAAGACCCCGCTCACTGCGCTGGCCTGCCAGGCGTTGTTCGAGCGCGTGCTGAAGAAATTCGATGGCGCCCCGGAATACCTGAGCCAAGTG
The DNA here is from genome assembly GCF_003970195.1 of Pseudomonas sp. C 49-2. Lineage (NCBI taxonomy): Bacteria > Pseudomonadati > Pseudomonadota > Gammaproteobacteria > Pseudomonadales > Pseudomonadaceae > Pseudomonas > Pseudomonas sp. C 49-2. The sequence continues at coordinate 138,474 of NZ_RXYG01000002.1, read as the reverse complement.
ATCATCGGCGGCCGCGATGCCGGGGCTGCACTGGTGGACGACCCGCGTGTCGCCCTGATCAGCGCCACCGGCAGCACCCGCATGGGCCGCGAAGTGGCGCCGAAAGTCGCCGCACGTTTTGCCCGCAGCATCCTCGAACTGGGCGGCAACAACGCGATGATCCTCGGTCCGAGCGCCGACCTGGACATGGCCGTGCGCGCCATCCTGTTCAGCGCCGTCGGCACTGCCGGCCAACGCTGCACCACCCTGCGTCGGCTGATCGCCCATGAGTCGGTGAAAGAAGAAATCGTCGCCCGCCTCAAGGCCGCCTATTCCAAAGTGCGCATCGGCCACCCGCTGGAAGGCAACCTGATCGGCCCGCTGATCGACAAGCACGGCTTCGACAACATGCAGGACGCCCTGGAGCAAGCCTTGAGCGAAGGCGGCAAGGTGTTCGGCGGCAAGCGCCAACTGGAAGACACGTTTCCGAATGCCTACTACGTGTCGCCAGCGATTGTGGAAATGCCCGAGCAAAGCGACGTGGTGTGCACCGAGACCTTCGCCCCGATCCTCTATGTGATTGGCTACACCGACTTCAACGAAGCCCTGCGCCTGAACAACGCCGTGCCTCAAGGCCTGTCATCGTGCATCTTCACCACCGACGTGCGTGAAGCCGAGCAATTCATGTCGGCAGTGGGCAGCGACTGTGGCATCGCCAACGTCAACATCGGCCCGAGCGGCGCGGAAATCGGCGGCGCGTTTGGCGGTGAGAAAGAGACCGGCGGCGGGCGTGAATCGGGTTCGGATGCGTGGCGTGGGTACATGCGTCGCCAGACCAATACTGTGAACTACTCGCTGGAGTTGCCGCTGGCACAGGGCATCACGTTCGACTGATTCCTCAAGTCGAAGCGCGGTCAATGTGGGAGCTGGCTTGCCTGCGATAGCATCACCCAGGGGTACCTGATACACCGAGGTGCCTGCATCGCAGGCAAGCCAGCTCCCACATTTGATTGGGTTTGCAATTCAAAATAACAGTTGTTTGTTAGGTTTCATCCCGGAGTCTGGCAATGGCACTACGCGAAACATGTTTGTGGGAGCACCTCACCCCCAGCCGGCCGGACCGTGCCGCGCTCAAGGGCGAAGTCAAGGTGGATGTGTGCGTGATCGGCGCCGGGATCACCGGTTTGTCGGCGGCCATTCATTTGCTGGAACAGGGCAAAAGCGTCGCCGTGCTGGAGGCCCATCGCACCGGCCATGGTGGTTCCGGGCGCAACGTGGGGCTGGTCAACGCCGGCATGTGGATCCCGCCGGACGAGATCGAAGCCGGTTTCGGCGAGGCGGTGGGCAGCCAGCTCAACCGCATGTTGGGTGCGGCGCCGTCCCTGGTGTTCAGCCTGATCGACAAATACACCATCGATTGCCAATTGCGCCGTGAAGGCACCTTGCACATGGCGCACAACGCCCGTGGCGAGGCGGATTTGCGCAGTCGTGAAGCACAATGGAAACGCCGGGGCGCGCCAGTGGAGCTGCTTACCGGCCAGGCTTGCGAACAGGCCACCGGCACCAAAAAGATCGCCGCCGCCTTATTGGACCGGCGCGCTGGCACCTTGAACCCGATGGCCTACACCAGTGGCTTGGCCAATGCTGCTGCCGGGCTTGGCGGGCAGTTGTTTGATCACTCACCGGTCACTCAGCTTGAGCGCCAAGGTTCGCACTGGTCGGTGCAGACCGCCCAGGGTTCAGTGCAGGCTGCACAGGTGGTGATCGCCTCCAACGCCTACACCGAGGGCGAATGGACCGAGTTGCGGCGCAATTTTTTCCCCGGCTATTACTATCAGGTCGCGTCGGCTCCGCTCACGGGCGACGCCGCCCAACAGATCCTGCCCGGTGGCCAGGGTTCATGGGATACGCGCCAGGTGCTGAGCAGCATTCGCCGCGATGCCGATGGCCGTCTGTTACTCGGCAGCCTGGGCAACGGCAATCAGAAACCCGCCTGGTTCCTCAAGGCGTGGGCCGATCGGGTGCAGCAGCACTACTTCCCGTACCTCAAATCGGTGCAGTGGGAGTTCACCTGGACCGGCTGTATCGCCTTCACCCCAGACCATTTGATGCGCCTGTTCGAACCAGCGCCCGGCCTCGTAGCAGTGACGGGCTATAACGGCCGCGGCGTAACCACCGGCAGTGTGGTCGGCAAGGCATTTGCCGACTACCTGTGTCACCAGAATCCCCAGGCGCTGCCGATTCCGTTCGCTCCCATGCAACCGCTGGCCGGAGTGGGCCTGCGCAGCTGTCTGTATGAAGCCGGCTTCTCGCTGTATCACGCCGGCCAATGCCTGAGGATCGTGATCTGATCAGCGAAATACCGCTCAAAAGCCTGCATTTTCTTAGCAGGCTACTAATCTGTATTGGTGCAAGTCGTAGCAATCACGCACTGTAAATGTGCAGTTCCGTTACGCCGTCTGTTACAGCTGTAGGAACTGTCGTTTATAGCTTTGGTTGCAGGTGCGACCTGTCGCGGTTGTACTTTTTGGATCCATTGGTTGCACCTTCTGATGCTAGAGGGTTGCACGTCCTGGCGAATGGAGGCGAAACGCCTGCAATAACAATGACACCGTGTCTTTTTGAAGAATAAAAACGTAATGGCACGCGCCTTGCTCTGGGCTTTCAGTGAAAAGTTTGAACGCAAGTTGTCGTGCCAAAAATCAAAAATATCGGAGCACCACTCATGTCCCAGACGTTTTACAAGAAAGGTTTTCTGGCCCTCGCCGTTGCAGCGGCGCTGGGTGTTTCTACGTTTGTTCAAGCTGATGTGAAGATCGGCGTCGCGGGGCCCATGACGGGCGCCAACGCCGCTTTCGGTGAGCAGTACATGAAGGGTGCCCAGGCGGCAGCCGATGTGATCAACAAGGCCGGCGGCATCAACGGCGAAAAAATCGTGCTGGTGGCCGGTGACGATGCTTGCGAACCCAAACAAGCCGTGGCCGTGGCCAACCGCCTGGCTGACCAGGACAAAGTGATCGGCGTGGTCGGGCACTTCTGCTCTTCCAACACCATCCCGGCCTCCGAGGTGTATGACGAAGCTGGCATCATCGCTATCACCCCAGGCTCCACCAACCCACAAGTGACCGAACGCGGCCTGGCCGCCATGTTCCGCATGTGTGGGCGTGACGACCAGCAAGGCATCGTCGCCGGTGACTACATCGTTGACGTGCTCAAGGGCAAGAAAGTCGCCGTCATCAACGACAAGGACACCTACGGCAAAGGCCTGGCTGACGCCACCGCTGCCCAGTTGACCAAGCGCGGCGTCAAGCCGGTGCTGGAAGAAGGCCTGACCCGTGGCGAGAAAGACTTCAGCGCCCTGGTCACCAAGATCCGTTCTACTGGCGCTGACGTCGTGTACTTCGGCGGCCTGCACCCGGAAGCCGGTCCACTGGTTCGCCAGATCCGTGAAGCCGGTTTGAAAGACGTCAAGTTCATGTCCGATGACGGCGTAGTAACCGACGAACTGGTTGCCACTGCTGGCGGCAAGCAATACGTCGATGGCGTGTACATGACCTTCGGCGCCGACCCGCGCCTGCTACCAGACAGCAAGGCCGTGGTGGAAGAGTTCCGCAAAAACGGCACCGAGCCGGAAGGCTACACCCTGTACGCCTACGCGTCGGTCCAGGCCCTGGCCGCCGGCTTCAACGGCGCCAAGTCCAACAAAGGCGAAGACGCCGCCAAGTGGCTCAAGGCTCACCCGGTAAACACCGTCATGGGCGAAAAAGCCTGGGATTCGAAGGGTGACCTGAAGATCTCCGACTACGTGGTTTACCAGTGGGATAAAGACGGCAAATACCACCAGCTGGAAAAACAGAAGTAAGCATTAACGCGACCACGCAGGCACCACAGAGCCACTGTGGGAGCCGGGCTTGCCCGCGATGACGGACTGACAGTCGACACCTGTGTTGAATGTGAAACCGCTATCGCAGGCAAGCCAGCTCCCACAGGGGATCGAGGTTGCCAACTGCATCGTGTCCAGCAACGACTCTGTTTTTTCCTCCAGAAGCGCCGCACACCCACCGGTGTGCAGGTGCTCACCGCGTGAGATTGCGTTATGGATGGTATTTTCCTGCAGCAACTGGTCAACGGCCTGACCCTCGGGTCGGTCTATGGCCTGATCGCCATCGGCTACACAATGGTCTATGGCATCATTGGCATGATCAACTTCGCCCACGGCGAGGTTTATATGATTTCCGCTTACCTCGCGGCGATCAGTCTGGCACTGCTGGCTTACTTCGGCATCGAATCCTTCCCGCTGCTCATTCTCGGCACCTTGATCTTCACCGTCGTCGTCACTGGGGTGTACGGCTGGGTCATCGAGCGTGTCGCCTACAAACCGCTGCGCAACTCCACCCGACTGGCACCGCTGATCAGCGCCATCGGTATCTCGCTGATCCTGCAGAACTACGCGCAGATCGCCCAGGGCGCCAAGCAACAAGGCATTCCCACCCTGCTGGCCGGGGCCTGGCGTGTCGATATCGGCACAGGCTTCGTTCAGTTGACGTACACCAAGGTGTTCATCCTCGTGGCGGCGTTTGCCGGCATGGCGTTGCTCACTTACATCATCAAATACACCAAGCTCGGCCGCATGTGCCGCGCCACCCAGCAAGACCGCAAGATGGCGTCGATCCTCGGCATCAACACCGACCGGGTGATCTCCTATGTGTTCGTCATCGGCGCCGCCATGGCGGCATTGGCTGGCGTGTTGATCACCCTCAACTACGGCACCTTCGACTTCTATGCCGGCTTCATCATCGGCATCAAGGCGTTTACCGCAGCGGTACTCGGCGGCATCGGCTCCCTGCCTGGGGCGATGTTGGGCGGGATCATCCTCGGTATCTCCGAGTCGTTGTTCTCGGGGTTGATCAACTCTGATTACAAAGACGTGTTCAGTTTCTCCCTGCTGGTGGTGATTCTGATTTTCCGTCCCCAGGGCCTGCTTGGTCGCCCACTTGTGGCGAAGGTGTAAACATGTCTGCTGCCAAACCCATCGATATCAAGAAAAGTGTGGTCGATACAGTCCTCGCCGGGCTGATTTCACTGGTCGTGTTCGGTCCGATCGTCGGCGTGGTCCTCGACGGCTACAGCTTCAACCTGGAACCGGCCCGCGTGGCCCTGTTGGTGGCCATCGTGATGGTCGGCCGCTTTGCCATGAGCCTGTTCCTGCAAACGCCCAAGGGCCTGAAGATCCTGCAGGGTTTTGAGAGCACCGGCTCTGGCGTGCACGTCCTGGCGCCGGACTACAAGTCGCGGTTGCGCTGGATCATCCCGGCACTGATCGTGATCGCCATCGTGTTCCCGATCTTCGCCAACAAGTACCTGCTCACCGTGGTGATCCTCGGGCTGATCTACGTGTTGCTCGGCCTGGGCCTCAACATCGTGGTCGGCCTGGCAGGCCTGCTCGACCTGGGTTACGTGGCGTTCTACGCCATCGGCGCCTACGGCCTGGCATTGGGTTATCAATACCTCGGCCTGGGGTTCTGGACGGTGCTGCCGCTGGCGGCCATTGCCGCAGCGTTGGCGGGGTGCATACTCGGGTTCCCGGTGCTACGAATGCACGGTGACTATTTGGCCATCGTGACCCTGGGCTTTGGTGAAATCATCCGTCTGGTGCTCAACAACTGGCTGTCGTTTACCGGCGGCCCCAACGGCATGCCGGTGCCCTCGCCGACCTTCCTCGGCCTGGAGTTCGGCAAGCGTGCGAAGGATGGCGGGGTTCCCTTCCATGAGTTCTTCGGCATCGACTACAACCCCAACATCAAATTCCTGTTCATCTACATCGTGCTGTTCCTGGTGGTGCTGGCCGTGCTGTACATCAAGCATCGCCTGACCCGCATGCCGGTAGGCCGCGCCTGGGAAGCCTTGCGCGAAGATGAAATCGCCTGCCGCTCCATGGGCCTGAACCACGTGTTGGTCAAGCTTTCGGCGTTCACCATCGGTGCCTCGACGGCGGGCTTGGCCGGGGTGTTCTTTGCCAGCTACCAGGGCTTCGTCAACCCGTCGTCGTTCACCTTTTTCGAGTCGGCGTTGATCCTGGCCATCGTGGTCCTGGGCGGTATGGGTTCGACGGTGGGTGTGGTGATTGCGGCATTCGTATTGACCGTTGCCCCGGAACTGCTGCGCAGCTTCTCCGAGTACCGCGTATTGCTGTTTGGCGTGTTGATGGTGGTGATGATGATTTGGCGACCACGCGGCCTGATCCGCATCAGCCGTACCGGTGTGACCCCACGTAAAGGAGTGGCGCCATGAGCAAGGAAGTCGTCCTTTCCGTAGAGCACCTGATGATGCACTTCGGTGGCATCAAGGCCTTGAGCGATGTGAGCCTTAAGGTCGAGCGCAACTCGATCTTCGCGCTGATCGGCCCCAACGGCGCCGGCAAGACCACGGTGTTCAACTGCCTCACCGGCTTCTACAAAGCCAGCGGCGGCAAGATCCAACTCAACCTTCGCGGCAAGCAGACCGACGTGATCCAGTTGCTCGGCGAGCGCTTCCAGCCCACCGACTTCGTGTCGCCCAAAAGCTTCCTCAGCCGGGTGTACTACAAGATGTTCGGCGGCACCCACCTGGTGAACCGCGCCGGACTGGCGCGGACATTCCAGAACATTCGCCTGTTCAAGGAAATGTCGGTGGTGGAAAACCTGCTGGTGGCCCAGCACATGTGGGTCAACCGCAACATGCTCGCGGGCATCCTCAATACCAAGGGCTATCGCAAGGCCGAAAGCGACGCGTTGGACCACGCGTTCTACTGGCTCGAAGTGGTGGACCTGGTGGACTGCGCCAACCGCCTGGCTGGTGAACTCTCCTACGGCCAGCAGCGCCGCCTGGAGATCGCCCGCGCCATGTGCACGCGGCCGCAGATCATCTGTCTGGACGAACCCGCTGCGGGCCTCAACCCCCAGGAAACCGAAGCGCTCAGCGCGATGATTCGCCTGCTGCGCGACGAACACGACCTCACGGTGGTGCTGATCGAACACGACATGGGCATGGTAATGAGTATTTCCGACCACATCGTGGTGCTGGACCACGGCAACGTGATCGCCGAGGGTGGCCCGGATGCGATCCGCAACGACCCGAAAGTGATTGCCGCCTACCTGGGCGCTGACGAAGAGGAGTTGGTATGAGTGCACCTATCCTCGAAATGAAGGACCTGGACGTGTATTACGGCCCGATCCAGGCCCTGAAAAAAGTCTCGCTGCACATCAATGAAGGCGAAACTGTCAGCCTGATTGGCTCCAACGGCGCGGGCAAATCCACGCTGCTGATGTCGATCTTCGGCCAGCCACGTGCCGAGTCGGGGCAGATTCTCTACAACGGTGTCGACATTACCCACAAGTCGTCGCACTACATCGCGTCCAACGGCATCGCGCAGTCGCCGGAAGGCCGGCGGGTGTTCCCCGACATGACCGTCGAGGAAAACCTGTTGATGGGCACCATCCCCATTGGCGACAAGTTTGCCCAGGAAGACATGCAGCGCATGTTCGAGCTGTTCCCACGGCTCAAGGAGCGGCGTAACCAGCGCGCCATGACCATGTCCGGCGGCGAGCAGCAAATGCTCGCCATCGCCCGCGCGCTGATGAGCCGGCCCAAGCTGTTGCTGCTGGATGAACCGAGCCTGGGCCTGGCGCCGATTGTGGTGAAGCAGATCTTTTCGACGTTGCGCGAGCTGGCCTCCACCGGAATGACCATCTTCCTGGTGGAACAGAATGCCAACCATGCGCTGCGCTTGTCGGACCGCGCGTATGTGATGGTTAACGGCGAGATTCGCCTGACCGGCACCGGCAAGGAGTTGCTGGTGAACGAGGAAGTGCGCAACGCCTACCTCGGCGGGCATTGATGTAAAACTTGATGCAGGCCTGCTGTAGGTGCCTGCTGTATGTGGGAGCTGGCTTGCCTGCTCCCACATTTGTTTTTGTGGGTTTCACAAGGCCGATGCCAAATTGTGGAAAACAAATCCAGCCTCCCTCCAAAGCGCGACATATAGCCGCCGCAAATCCCTGTTTTGTCACAGTTTTGACTTGTCCCCATCCGCTGTGGAACCGGCTGTGGGTAACGTGGGAGTAGCTGGCTGGAAGCCAATGAATCCGTGGCTTGCAGCGCAGTGGTTGTTTTTTGATCAGTGGGTTTTTGGTTGCCAGTCGGGCCCTTTGTCAACCTGTTTAAAGACACAGGTATATGACCGAAATATGTCCCGCCAGCCTGTGGATAAGTCTGTGACTAAACTCTGGAAAGACCGCCGCAGCGGCCGGATTGACTGGCCTGGAGCCATCGTTCTGATTTTGCGATCGGCGACAGGCCTACATACGTCCCGACCAAGGTCAAGCAAAAAACTTTCTAAAACTGCCTGCAGCCCTTGTGTATAGCGGCCTGAAGCATTGTGTACTTGCCCCCAAAGACTGTGGGCGCACTTGTGGATAACCTGCGTGCATATGGCTACAAGCCACGGTTTGTATGGCTTTGCGGAATATGGTTAAAAAATGATCAGGCGTGTATCAAGTTGTGTGCTTAGCGGTTGCCGCCATCGCGGCGTAAGGGCATTCTGCTGGCTGATTTTTTTCCGATGCCCGCAAGGAGAACACCATGTCCGACACGTTGTTTATTACTGGCGCAACCTCAGGTTTCGGCGAAGCCTGCGCCCGTCGTTTTGCCGAAGCCGGCTGGAAACTGGTGCTCACCGGTCGTCGTGCCGACCGCCTGAATGCGCTGGTCGAAGAGCTTTCCAAGCAGACTGAAGTGCATGGCCTGGTCGTGGATGTGCGGGATCGCAAAGGCATGGAAGACGCCATCGCCAACCTGCCTCCGTCGTTCGCCAAGCTGCGCGGGCTGATCAACAACGCCGGCCTGGCCGTGGGCACCGACCCTGCGCCCAAATGCAACCTCGACGATTGGGAAACCATGGTCGACACCAACATCAAGGGCCTGCTGACCACCACTAACCTGCTGCTGCCACGCCTGATCGCTCACGGTCGTGGTGCGGGCATCATCAACCTGGGTTCAATCGCGGGTAATTACCCTTATCCGGGCAGCCACGTGTATGGCGGTTCCAAGGCATTCGTGAAGCAGTTCTCGCTGAACCTGCGTTGCGACCTGCAAGGCACAGGCGTGCGCGTGACCAACATCGAACCGGGCCTGTGTGAGAGCGAGTTCTCGCTGGTGCGCTTTGGCGGTGACCAGGCGCGGTATGACGCGACTTATGCGGGTGCCGAGCCGATCCAGCCGCAGGATATTGCCGACACGATCTTCTGGGTCATGAATACGCCGGCGCATGTGAATATCAATCGGTTGGAGTTGATGCCGGTGAGCCAGACCTGGGCCGGGTTTGCGATTGAACGTGGTGCCAAGGGCTGACGCTCCGTCCTGCTGTTTTTTTGTGGTGAGCGAGCTTGCCTCGCGCGGGGCAAGCCCGCTCACCACAGGATCAGGTTTTTACCGGTAATCATGCGGCAAATCGGCCAAAACACGACATAAGGTACACTCCACCCGGTAAAACCCCTCCGCACCGTGCGGATTTAAGGTTTTGACGGGAGGAAATGTGAGTAACCGAGGTGAGCAGGCACTGCTCAAACAATCGACCATCCTGATGTTCGCCGTAGCGATCGCCGGGATTGTCACGGGTGTGATTTCTGGCGCCCAATCCATTCTGTTCGACGGCTTTTTCTCGCTGATCGCCACCGCCATCAAGGTGTTGATGCTGATCACGGCAAAGCTGATCGCCAAGAAAAGCAACGAGCGTTTCCAGTTCGGCTATTGGCACTTGGAGCCGATGGTGCTGCTGATTGAAGGCAGTTTCCTCTTGCTGATCGCCATCTATGCGTTCCTCAACGGCGTGTTCGGCATTATCAATGGCGGCCGGGAGATCGAGTTGGGGTTGGTGATCATCTACGCGGCGGTGTTTACCGTCGTCGAGTTCGCCTACTTCTTCTACGTGCGTTATCGCAATCGCCGGCTGAAATCATCGCTGATCCAGTTCGACAACATCAGTTGGCTGGTGGACGCGATGTTGTCGGTGGGCTTGCTGATCAGCTTCCTGGCGGCGCTGTTGCTCAAGTCCCAGGGCTACGGCGAGTGGGCGGTGTATGTCGACCCATTGATCCTGATCCTGCTGGCCCTGAGCATGCTGGCACCGGCGTTCAAGATCCTGCGCCCAGCGTTGCGCGAGGTGCTGGGAATCGCGCCGGACCAGTTGGACGACAAAGTGCGCGAGGTGATGGAAGCGGCGCAGGCCAAACATGGTTTCGACGACTATGTGTCGTACGTGCAAAAGCACGGGCGGGCGCGGTTTATCGAGATTCATGTGGTGTTGCCGGCGGACTACCCGGTGGATAACGTCGCGACGCTGGACGGACTGCGCGAAGAGATATCCACAGGGCTCGGCGCTCCGGATGCAGCGCGTTGGCTGACGATCAGCTTTACCGGAGATCGCAAGTGGATCGCATAAGGCCCTGGTAACAGGTTGCCAAGTGATACGGCGTGGTCGACGGCATGTCCCGTCGGCTTACGGCGCCCTTGGCATCCAGGCATTCATTCCAGCCTTTTGCATGCAGAAAATGTTGTTGCAGCGCCAGCAATTGGCGTTGCAGCACCGCTTCGCTGTTGGGTCGCAAGGTCAGTGCCCGCAGGTATTCGGCCTGTGCCCAGATGCGTTGGGTGCCGTCGCGCACCGTACCGTCCAGCGCCAGCATGCCGCTGACTGCACCGCTGAGGTTATCCACACCCTTGAGTTCTGCGTAGGCGAAAGCCCGGGTCAGCGACGCATGCAGCGGCGTACCGTGCAGCACATCCGAAGACTCCAGCAAAAAGAACCATTCGAACTGGTGCCCCGGCTCGAACCAGTTATCCACAGCGTCCAGCGGTTTTTCCATCATCACGCCGTGCTGGCGGTCGATGAAACGCTGCTGCATGGCTGTCGCCAGCGTCAGCAGGGCGGCTTGCACGTTGGCGTCTTCACGCACCGCGAGGGTGGCAAGGAAACCTTCGGCCAGGTGCATCAGCGGGTTTTGCAGCGGGCCTGACTTGAGCGATGACCAGTTGCGTTCCAGCACGGCTTCGTACAGGCCGTCGCCTGTGGAAAATCGCTCGGCGACCACTTCCAGGGCGGCATTGAGGACCGACTCCACCAATGGCTCGCGCACCTTGGCCCAGTAATGGGCGCAGGCAAAGATGATGAAGGCGTGGGTGTAGAGGTCTTTGCGCTTGTCCAGCGGCTGGCCGGACGGGTCGATGCTGTAGAACCAGCCGCCGTGTTCGGCGTCGTGGAAGTGCCGTTGCAGGGAGCGGAACAGTGCCGCTGCGCGCTCTTGCGCGAAGGCTGCGCCGGGCTCGCCGATCAGGCTGGCAAACAAGTACAACTGCCGGGCGCAGGCCATGGCGCGGTAGCGTTGCGGGGGCAGCGGGTGATGGTCGGCGTCCAGCGCTTCATAGGGCAATGCCAGGTCGGCATTCCAGCCCGGGCCTTGCCAGAGCGGCACGATCAGGCTGTGGAAGTGCGTAAGCACGGTGTTCAAGGAGGGTTGGGAAGCGCTGGGCATTGGCTGGCGTCGTCACGGCAGGGGTGTAGGCGCGCATGGTATCAGGCTTGGGTTCTGTGGTGTCTGGTCTAGCGCTATCGGGGGCAAGCCCCCTCCCACATTCGACCATGTTCACAAATAAAGGTGGGAGGGGGCTTGCCCCCGATGAGGCCGTCAAATACGCCGCAAATCAGCCTGCCAACAACCAGACCCCAGTCGCCGCCGAAGCCGCCCCAGCAATCCGCACCAACGGCGCCGCCGCAGCCGGCAGGAAGCGCACCACCGCGTAACCGGCCGCGTGCAGCACGGCAGTCGCACCGACAAACCCCGCGGCATACGCCCACGGGCTGGACATGTCCGGCAGCTCCAGACCATGCGCCACACCATGGAACAGCGCGAACAAGGCCGTCGCCCCCACCGCCATGAACAACGGCGGACGCACCGCCAGCGCCACCGCCAGGCCCAGGGCCAACACCGACGCGGCAATCCCGCTTTCCAGCGCCGGCAACGCCAGGCCTTCAAAACCCAACACGCCGCCAATCAACATGGTGCCGACAAAGGTGCACGGCAGGGCCCAACGTGCGGCGCCTTTTTGTTGGGCGGCCCACAAACCGACGGCGACCATGGCCAGCAAGTGGTCGATGCCGCCCAGGGGATGGCTGATGCCGGCCACCAGGCCGTTGTCGCCATGGCCCGGGTGAGCGAAAGCCAGGGCTGGGGCCAGCAGCAGGGCGGCGGCGGTGAAGAGTTTCTTGAGGCTCATGGACAGGTTCCTTATGGGTTGATCAGGCGGCGCTCAGCAGGCCTTGGCGTTCGATGAAGGCGACGATTTCATCCAGGCCGACACCGGTTTTCTGGTTGCTGAACACAAAGGGTTTGCCGTTGCGCATGCGGGTGGTGTCGCTGTTCATCAGCTCCAGCGACGCGCCGACCAAGGGCGCCAGGTCGATCTTGTTGATCACCAGCAGGTCGGACTTGCAGATGCCAGGCCCGCCCTTGCGCGGCAGCTTGTCGCCGGCGGACACGTCGATCACGTAGATAGTCAGGTCCGACAACTCCGGGCTGAAGGTGGCCGAGAGGTTGTCGCCCCCGGACTCCACCAGAATCAGGTCCAGGCCGGGGAAGCGGCGGTTGAGCTGGTCGACGGCTTCCAGGTTGATCGAGGCGTCTTCGCGGATCGCGGTGTGCGGGCAGCCGCCAGTTTCCACGCCGATGATGCGTTCCGGCGCGAGGGCCTGGTTGCGCACCAGGAAGTCGGCGTCTTCGCGGGTGTAGATGTCGTTGGTGACCACCGCGAGGTTGTAGCGATCACGCAGCGCGAGGCACAGGGCCAGGGTCAGGGCCGTCTTGCCGGAGCCCACCGGGCCGCCGATGCCGACACGCAAAGGTTGTGTGTTCATATGTGCTTTTCTCCTAGGAACGGAATAGGCGGCTGTATTGGCGCTCGTGGGCCATGCAGGCCAGGGACAGGCCAAACGCGGCGCTGCCGAAATGGTGGGGTTCGATGCGGCTGGCGTCCTGCTGGGCTTGTTGCAGCAACGGCAGCAGTTCACTGGTCAGGCGTTGGGCGGCTTGTTGGCCCAGGGGCAGGGTTTTCATCAGCACGGCCAATTGGTTTTCCAGCCAGCTCCACAGCCAGGCGGCGAGGGCGTCGGCGGGGCTGATGTTCCATGCGCGTGCGGCGAGGGCCCAGCCCAGGGCGAGATGGGGCTCGCTGCACTGCTCAAGAAATTCGCGGGCGCCGCCGTCCAGTTCCGGCAAACCATTGAGCAACTGTTGCAGGGAGTAGCCCATCTGTCGGCTCTCTTGATACAGCTCGCGGGTCTCACGGCTAGCGCGATGTTCTTCGCACAGCTGGGTCAGGCGCGGCCAATCGGCCTCACAGGCTGCTTGGCAATGGGCGAGCAACACCGGCGCTTCGAAGCGCGCCAGGTTGAGCAGCAACTGATCGCTGATCCAGCGTCGCGCACTGGCAGCGTCGTTGACGCGACCGTTCTCCACCGCCATTTCCAAGCCCTGGGAATAGCTGTAGCCACCAATCGGCAATTGCGGACTGGCCAGACGCAACAGCGCCCAGGCTGGGTTCACAGGCGCACGCCGAACTGGTGCAGCTTGGGCGGGTAGTTGAAATCTTCATCGCCATGGCGCGAGTGATGATGCCCGCCGCCGTACGCGCCATGTTCCGGCTGGAACGGCGCTTCGATGGTCTGCGTCTGCGCGCCCAGCTGTTCGAGCATGGCCTTGAGCACATAGTCATCGAGCAGGCGCAGCCAGCCATCGCCCACCTGCAACGCCACGTGCCGGTTACCCAGGTGATACGCCGCGCGCGTCAGTTCAAATGCGCTGCTGCAGGTGACATGCAGCAGTTGTTCAGGCCGGGCGCACACGCGTACGACTCGTCCGTCTTCAGCCTGTAGGAATTCGCCATCGTGCAGCGGTGGCTGACCGCGCTCCAGGAAAAGGCCGACGTCTTCACCGTCGGCACTGAAACAGCGCAGGCGGCTTTTGCTGCGTGCTTCGAAATTCAGTAGCAACTCGGCGGCCCAGAGGGCTTGGGGGGCGATTCGGCGGTGGATCACCAGCATCAGGAAGCTTCCAGCTATGAGCGATGCAAGTGCTAGAGCAAGGGGCTTGCCAACCCGGCGGGAGAGTAGGAATTCCCTGTCAGCAGGGACGGTAACGCCACTAAATAGGGCGTAGGAAGATTTTTGGTGTGAGCAAAGATGGTGCGCTGGCTGGGCTGACGCACTCGCTATGGGCGTTTTCGGATTTTTCCTACGTAGGTTGAGGATTCGCCGTTCAAGTAGTTACCTGCTGTGTCTTTAGTCTGTGCGCCGTGTTCAACCCACTGCGACGTTTATCATGTTTAGATCATTGTGTTGTTTAGTCATTGTCAGCCTGTCTTTTGCCATTTCATCAGCTTCAGCCTCTCTGCAGCCCCGCCCCACGTTCAGCGCTTCAGTCCAAGAAGCCGCCATTGACGATGTGGTTGACCGTGCCCATGAACTGCTCGGCACGCCGTACAAGTGGGGTGGCTCTTCGGTGCAGCAAGGCTTCGATTGCAGCAGCTTCCTGGTTTACCTGTTCAAGACCGAAGCCAATATCCAGATACCACGCACCACCGCCGCCATGCACCGCTCCACGGCTCCGACCATCAAGCGCAACGCACTCAAGCCCGGCGATGCGGTGTTTTTCAAGGCAAACGGGCGCGGTCAAGTCAGCCATGTGGGGCTTTATATAGGCCAAGGCAAATTCATTCATTCGCCACGTACGGGCAAGAACATCCGCATCGATTCATTAAGCAACAGCTACTGGAACAAGCACTACACCACTGCTAAACGTTTTCACACGGCAGGCTGATGGCTTTATTCGGTGCTGCCAAGCCCTTGCCAGTGCTTCAGGCCGATAAAGATAAAGCGCAATTGCTGGGTGATTTTCGCCTGCGGCGTGAGGTGGTCAGGCAGGGCCTGGGCCGGCGGATCGATGATGTCGGGGAGGGTGGCGAACACACTTTTGACGATTAGGTCGGCCATCACATGCAGGCCTTCGGCATCTAGGTGCTGCAGTTTTGGCATGAACGTCAGGTCGGCCGCCAGGTCGCGGGTGATGTCTTCACGCAAAGCACCGATCGCCTGGCGCACCGCCAGGCAGCCGCCGTATTGCTCGCGGGCCAGGAACAGGAATTGCGAACGGTTGGCCGAGACCACATCGAGAAAGATCCGCACGGAGGCATCGATAATGCCGCCCATCACGAATTCGTTATGGCGCACCAGGCGGATGGTGGCGCGGAAGGTCTGGCCGACTTCACTCACCAACACCAGCCCCAACTGGTCCATGTCGGCAAAATGCCGATAGAAACCGGTGGGCACGATACCGGCGGTCTTCGCCACTTCACGCAGACTCAGGCTGCCAAACCCACGGCCACACTCCATCAAATGGCGGGCTGCGTCCATCAGGGCGAGGCGGGTCTGTTGCTTCTGTTCGGCGCGGGGCAGCATTGGCGGGCGGGCTTTGTTGGCAAGTACAGCGACGCACTCTAGCAAAACAGGTCTGTTGGCGTCGAACTTGGCGGGGGACGGGCGTGACGCGATCTACAGGAAAGCAAAAGCCCGATCGACAGATCGGGCTTTTTTCTCGGCCACCACGGGGTTAGCTCTGTGCTTGATGCAGTTCTTGCAGACGGTCAGCACCGCCTTCAGCAACGCCTTCGGTGTAGGCGCGTTTGTTGGCTTGTTCAGCACCGCCTTCGACCAGACCTTTCTGTTCCAGACGATCACGGCCACCTTCGGCAACAGCGTTGCGTTCCAGCAGGCGATCAGCACCACCTTCAACCAGGCCTTTTTCTTCCAGGCGGTTACGGCCGTTTTCGGTCAGGCCTTCGGTGTAAGCGCGTTTGTTAGCTTGTTCCGAACCATTTTCAGCTACAGCGCCTTTGGCGTAGTCACGGTTCTCTTCTTCTTGCGAACCGCTGCGAGCGACGGTCTGGCTGAAAGGAACGGCGTCAGCTTTGACTTGTGGAGTGGCTTGTTCGGCGGCTGGCAGGGCAAAGGCACTGGAAGCCAGGATGGATAACAGGGCGGTAGCGAGTAATTGGCGTTTCATGATGGGTTGCTCCTTGGGAGGGCGATAAAGTGGGTACAGGACTAATGCTACTCTCGATAAGTCGATATAAAAGTTCATAAACACAATGGTAATAATCAACAGAATTGATTGTTCTAGGCGGAGGCTCTAGAACGGGCCTCTCAAGCACGCGGTTTTGCACTGGTGTGGGTATTTTCGACACGCGCGTGGGTAACAATGGTGCGCCGTGGTAGGAGGAATCTGTCGAAGTGGTCAGAAATTGAGGTTTTTCCAGGCAAATCGGGGATCGGGTTAAACCCCCAGGCGGTTTGCCAGTCGTAGTTCTATAAGCTGTCCTTAAAGGCTGTCACCCAGCCAGTCGTATTCAGGAGTCCTGTGCAATGACGCGCACTCGTAAAATCGTCGCTTGGAGCTGCGCCAGCTTCGTTGTGTTAATCGCCGTGGTGGTGTTGGTCCTGGTGTTCTTTGACTGGAACCGCATCAAGCCGCCCCTCAATGCCAAGGTCTCCGAAGAATTGCATCGACCGTTTGCCATCAACGGCAACCTGGCGGTGGTGTGGGCGCGTGAGCCCGATGAAGGCGGCTGGCGCGCTTGGGTGCCGTGGCCGCATGTGATTGCCGAAGACCTGACCCTGGGCAACCCGGACTGGTCGAAAAACCCGCAAATGGTCACCCTCAAGAAGGTGGAGCTGCGCATTTCGCCCCTGGCGTTGCTGGTGCAGCGCGTGGTGATCCCGCGTATCGACCTCACCGAGCCGAGCGCGCAGTTGCAGCGCCTGGCCGATGGCCGCGCCAACTGGACTTTCACGTTCGACCCCAAGGACCCGAACGCCGAGCCTTCCAACTGGGTGGTGGACATCGGTGCCATCGGCTTCGACAAAGGCCACGTGACCCTCGACGACCAAACCCTCAAGACCCAATTGGATGTGATCATCGACCCGCTGGGCAAACCCATCCCGTTCGGCGAAATCGTCGGCGATGCCGATGCCAAGAAGGCCCTGGAGAAAGGCTCCGCACCGCAGGATTATGCGTTCGGCCTCAAGGTCAAAGGCCAGTATCACGGCCAGAAACTCGACGGCAGCGGCAAGATCGGTGGCCTGCTGGCCCTGCAGGACGCGGCCAAGCCGTTCCCGCTGCAAGCCCAGGTCAAGATTGCCGACACCAGCATCGCCCTGGCCGGCACCCTGACCGACCCGCTGAACCTGGGCGCGCTCGACCTGCGCCTGAAACTCGCCGGTTCCAGCCTGGGCAATCTCTACCCCCTGACTGGCGTGACCCTGCCGGATTCGCCGGCCTACTCCACCGATGGTCATCTGATCGCCAAGCTGCACGAAGCCAATGGCGCGTCCTTCCGCTATGACAACTTCAACGGCAAGATCGGCAACAGCGATATCCACGGCAACCTTGCCTACGTCGCCAGCCAGCCACGGCCCAAGCTCAGCGGCGCGCTGGTCTCCAACCAACTGCTGATGACCGACCTCGCACCGCTGATCGGCGCCGACTCCAACGCCAAACAAAAAGCCCGTGGCGGCGACAGCAAACAGCCGGCGACCAAAGTGTTGCCGGTGGAAGAATTCCGCACCGAGCGTTGGCGCGTCATGGATGCCGACGTGGAATTCACCGGCAAGCGCATCGTGCACAGTGCCGATCTGCCGTTTACCGACCTCTACACCCACCTGGTGCTGAATGACGGCGAACTGAGCCTCGAACCCCTGCGTTTCGGCGTGGCCGGCGGTAAGCTGGATGCGCAGATCCGCCTCAACGGCCGCATCACGCCAATGGAAGGCCGCGCCAAACTTACCGCGCGCAACTTCAAGCTCAAGCAGCTGTTCCCAACCTTCGAACCGATGAAAACCAGCTTTGGTGAGCTCAATGGCGACGCGGATATTGCCGGTCGCGGCAACTCCGTGGCGGCCCTGTTGGGCAGCTCCAACGGTGACCTGAAGATGCTGATCAACGACGGTGCCATCAGCCGCAGCCTGATGGAAATCGCCGGGCTCAACGTGGGCAACTACGTGGTAGGCCGACTGTTCGGTGACAAGGAAGTGAAGATCAACTGCGCGGCGGCGGACTTCGGCATCAAGACAGGCCTGGCGACCACTCGGTTGTTTCTGTTCGACACCGAGAACGCCATCATCTACATCGACGGCACGGCGAACATGGCCACAGAGCAGTTGGACCTGACCATTACCCCGGAATCGAAAGGCTTTCGCCTGTTCTCCCTGCGTTCACCGCTGTACGTCAATGGACCGTTTATCAAGCCGAATGCGGGTGTGAAAGCCATTCCGCTGGCGCTGCGGGGGGCTGGCATGGTGGCGCTGGGTGTCATCGCCGGGCCGGCGGCCGGGTTGCTGGCATTGGTTGCGCCCAGTGGCGGTGAGCCGAATGAATGTGCGCCGTTGCTGCAGCAGATGAAGGAAGGCAAGGCGCCCAAGACTGTGAAAGGCTAACTGCAAATGTGGGAGGGGGCTTGCCCCCGATGGCGGCAGACCAGTCGACATCTCAATTGACTGATCCACCGCTATCGGGGGCAAGCCCCCTCTCACATGGGATTGCATGTCGCGGGATTACAGGCTTTCTAGGATGTCAGCCATATCGTCCGCATGCTCTTCTTCCTGGGCCAGGATTTCTTCGAAGAGGCGGCGCGTGGTCGGGTCTTTATCGCCAATGTACTGGATGATTTCGCGGTAGCTGTCCACGGCAATGCGCTCGGCTACCAAGTCTTCGTAGACCATTTCCTTCAAGTTATTGCCTGCCACGTACTGTGCGTGGGAATTCTTCGACAGCAGGTCCGGGTTGAACTCCGGCTCACCGCCCAACTGCACGATGCGCTCTGCGAGCTTGTCGGCGTGTTCGGCTTCCTGGGTAGCGTGCTCGAGGAATTCCTGCGCGGCGACTGCAGCCTTAATGCCGCTGGCCATGAAGTAGTGGCGCTTGTAGCGCAGCACGCAGACCAGTTCGGTGGCCAGCGATGCGTTGAGCAGGCGGATAATTTCTTCGCGGTCGGCGTCATAACCCTCGGTCACTGCACCGTTTTCCACGTTCTGGCGGGCGCGGCTGCGCAGGGTCGCAACGTCAGTCAAGTTTGCTTCGGTCATCTCAATCTCCTGGTACTAATCCGGTTTTGCGCCACGCTCTGCCGGCGTGATCGCTCCAAGTTGTGAGTCCTGCGTCACGCAAAAAGTTTTATCGGATTTATGTCATCACTGCGTCGCGGGACTGGGCTAGCCTCTGGTGAATCTTTCCTGATCAAGGACGTTCGGCCCATGCCGCAGTCGTTAGCCACGCGTTACCCCCTGGTGCTGGTCCCTGGCATGCTCGGGTTCGTGCGCCTGGGGTGGTTTCCTTATTGGTACGGTATCGTCCCCGCGCTGCGGGCGGGCGGGGCGCAGGTGTTTCCCGTGCAGGTGGCGCCGCTGGATTCCAGCGAAGTGCGCGGCGAGCAATTGCTGGTGCAGATCGAGCGCATCCGCCGTGAAACGGGGGCCGACAAGGTCAACTTGATCGGCCACAGCCAGGGCTCGCTCACCGCCAGGTATGCGGCGGCCAAGCGCCCGGAATGGGTGGCGTCGGTGACGTCCGTGGCCGGGCCCAACCACGGCTCGGAGTTGGCGGACCACATTCACCTCAATTACCCGGTGGATGGCGTGAAGGGGCGGATCATGAGCGCGCTGTTTCACGGAGTCGCCTGGCTGATGGGCGTGCTGGAAACCGGCTATCGCGGGCCACGCTTCAAGGCGGATCTGCAGGCCTCCCATCACTCGCTGACCAGTGCGGGCGTGGCGCTGTTCAATCAGCATTATCCACAGGGGCTGCCGCAGACATGGGGTGGGCAGGGGCCCGAAGAGGTCAATGGCGTGCGTTATTACTCATGGTCCGGCACCTTGCAGCCGGGCATTACCGACCGCGGTCGTAACCTGTTCGACGGTACGAACCGCAGTTGCCGCCTGTTCGCCCGCAGCTTCGTGCGCGAAAAGGGCCAGTGTGACGGCATGGTCGGGCGCTACAGTTCACACCTGGGGTTGGTGATCGGCGATGACTACCCCCTGGACCACTTCGATATCGTCAACCAGTCCCTGGGGCTGGTGGGCAAGGGCGCCGAGCCGATCCGACTGTTTGTCGAGCATGCCCGGCGCCTGAAGGAGGCCGGGGTTTAACGCACCGGCGTGGTCCAACGCTCCGACAGAATTACCCCGCCCAAGGTCAGTAGGCCGCCCACCAGGTGGTATAGCGCCAACTCTTCCTTCAACACCACCGCCGCAATCAGCGCGGTGATCAATGGCAGCAGGTTGAAAAACAGCGTGGTGCGGCTCGGGCCCAAGGTCTTCACCGAATGCATCCACGCCAGCGGCGCGACCATCGAGGCCAACAGGCACGCATACAGCACCAGTGGAGTGTTCGCCCAACCCAAGCCAGCCTTCGCCGAAAACAGAAACAGCGGGAACAGCACCACCACCGCCACCAGCACCTGCAGATACAGCAACACCAGCGGCGGCAGGCGCAGCTGCCATTTTTTCAGCAGAGTGCTGTAGACCGCGTAGGCCAGGGTCGCGACCAGCATCATGCCGTCCCCCAGGTTGACCCCGTGCTGCAGCAGTGCGTCGAGGCTGCCGACGGAAACCACCACCACCACGCCAGCGAATGACAGCACGGCACCGGTCATCGCGCCGTAGGTGAGGCGTTGGCCGAGGCTGATGATCGCCGCCGTCAGTGCCATCAATGGCATCAACGACAGGATGATGCCCATGTTGGTCGCGGTGGTGAGCGACGCGGCGTAATACGCCAGGCTTTGGTAAACCGCCATGCCCAACACGCCGAGGATGAACACCTTGCCCAGGTTCGGACGGATCAGCGCCCAGTTGGCGATCACCGGCTTGATCATGAACGGCGTGAACAGCAGCGCCGCCAGCAACCAGCGGTAAAAGCCAATTTCCGCCGGGAACAGTGCGCCCACAGCCAGCTTGTTGACGACGGTGTTGCCGGCCCAGATGAAAATGGCCAGCAAGGGATAAGCGTATTGCATCGAAAGTAACCAAGTGTGTTGATGAGGCAGGATTATCCATTGTCTGGATCGAAGCCTATACTGCGATCCAGACAAACCACCTCTGTATCCAGACAATATGGCCAAGCACAACGTACGTCTTGCGGATTTCCCCCGGTTGCCGAGCCCGGTGTACTTCCGTTATTCGGATTTCGCGCCTGACACCGAATGCACGCCGCACCAGCATTTCTGGGGCTCGCTGGATTACTCGGCCAGCGGCGTGATGCGCATGGAAGTGGCCGGCAACCGCTTCATGTCGCCGCCGCAATACGCGGTGTGGGTGCCACCTCACACCGAACACAGCTCCTACAATGCCGAGGCGATCGTCTATCACTCGGTGGGGCTGGCGCCGGAACTTTGTGAGCAGCTGCCCCAGCAGCCTTGCACCCTCGCCATCAGCGACATTCTAAAGGCCATCCTCAGCGATTTTGCCCAGCGTGACGTGAACATGCCGCAGACCGAGTCCGACATCCGCCTGGCCCAGGTGCTGGTAGACCAGCTCAAGCAGGCGCCGATCCATGAATGCTTCCTGCCATACGCCCGCCACCCTGGCTTGCTCGGCGTACTCGAAGGCATGCAGGCCGACCCCGCCGACAACCGCCCCTTGGCGCACTGGGCCGAACAAGTCCACGTGAGCGAACGCACCCTGGCGCGCCTGTTTGTGCGGGAACTGGGCATGAGCTTCGGCGAATGGCGCCAGCGTCTGCGCTACCTGGCGGCCATCGAAGCCCTCGACAGCCCACGCAGCGTGCAACATGTGGCGTTTGACCTGGGCTACAGCACCGCCTCGGCCTTTATCGCCATGTTCCAGCGCCAGGCGGGCTGTACGCCGGAGCAGTATCGACGGACGCATGTCCGTACCCGGTGAAGTTGTAACAGGCTTTGACTACACTGCTGGGTAGTCCGTGCCCTTCGGTGCGGTAACAGGGAGAAAACTCCATGAAGATGCTGCGAATCCCGCTGTTGATGATGGGCCTGCTGCTGTGTTCCCAAGGCTTTGCTGCGACCGCTCAGCAAAATAAAATGACCACCTGTAACGCCGAAGCCACCACCAAGACGCTTAAAGGTGATGACCGCAAGGCCTTCATGAAGACCTGTCTGTCTGCTCCAGCAGCCAATGACGCCAAGACGCTTACGCCACAGCAGCAGAAGATGAAGGATTGCAATGCGGACGCCAAGACCAAAGCCTTGACCGGCGACGCGCGTAAAACCTTTATGAGCACCTGCCTGAAGAAATAATAGCCCCAGGCCATAGAAGGCTGCGACACTCGCACACAGCCCCCTGTATGCGCGCGGCAAGTGTGTGGCGAGGGAGCAAGCTCCCTCGCCACAGCAAGCCGGCTCCTACACATCTTTTAACGCCGTTCGTTTTGAGGCTGTATGCCAACGTTTTCTCAGCGTCATGTGATATTGCTGGCCAGCTACATCATCATTTTCGGCGGCCTGCTGCTGGTACTGCCGCTCAAATTGCTGCCCAGCTTGCTGGCTGGCCTGCTGGTGTTCGAGCTGGTCAACATGCTGACCCCCCAACTGCAACGGCTGATCGAAGGACGGCGTGCGCGCTGGCTGGCGGTCGCCTTGCTCGGCACCCTGATCGTCAGCGTGCTGACCCTGATCTTCGCCGGCGCCATCAGCTTTCTGCTCCACGAAGCGGAAAATCCCGGGGCCTCTCTCGATAAATTCATGGGTGTGGTTGATCGCGCGCGCGGCCAGTTGCCGCCGTTCCTCGACGCTTACCTGCCTGCCAGCGCCGCCGAGTTCCGCGTGGCCATCGGCGATTGGCTAAGCAAGCACCTGAGCGAGTTGCAGTTGGTCGGCAAAGACGCCGCCCACATGTTCGTCACCCTGCTGATCGGCATGGTGCTTGGCGCCATCATCGCTCTGCAACGCGTCCCCGACCTGACCAAACGCAAACCCTTGGCCGCCGCGCTGTTCGACCGCCTGCACCTGCTGGTCCAGGCCTTTCGCAATATCGTTTTCGCCCAGATCAAGATCGCCGCGCTCAACACCGCCTTCACTGCCGTGTTCCTCGCCGTGGTGCTGCCGTTGTGCGGGATTCACCTGCCGTTGACCAAAACCCTGATCGTTCTCACGTTCCTGCTCGGCCTGCTGCCGGTCATTGGTAACCTGATGTCCAACACCCTGATCACCATCGTCGCGCTGTCGCTGTCGATCTGGGTGGCGGTGGCGGCGTTGGGGTATCTGATCGTGATCCACAAGATCGAATATTTCCTCAATGCGCGGATCGTGGGCGGGCAGATCAGTGCCAAGTCGTGGGAGTTGCTGCTGGCGATGTTGGTGTTTGAGGCCGCGTTTGGCCTGCCGGGTGTGGTGGCGGGGCCGATTTACTATGCGTATTTGAAGAGTGAGCTGAAGCTCGGTGGGATGGTTTAAGCCTTGTATTGCCTGGGCTGACGGCATTCACACATCTTGATTTGTGAACACCGCCAGTGTGGGAGCCGGGCTTGCCCGCGATGGGCACGGCGCGGTGTCAGCTAAAACTCAGTAGCCGTAGCGCTTGCTGGCCTCAATCGCCAAACCACTGCCGATGCTGCCAAAGATATTGCCTTCCACATGCCGCGCATTCGGCAGCATCGCCGAAATGCTGTGGCGCAGCGCCGGAATCCCGCTGGAACCGCCGGTAAAGAACACCGTGTCCACTTGTGCCACGCTCACCAAGGCGTCGTTGAGCAGCTGTGTGACACTGCCGCGCACACGCTCCAGCAAGCTGTCGATGGACGACTCGAACAGCGCCCGGCTCAGGTCTACGCTCAGGCCTGCTTCGATGCGGTCCAGCGCCACATGGCGGCTGTCTTCGTGGGTCAGTTGGATCTTGGTTTCTTCCACTTCCATCGCCAACCAATGCCCGGCGCGCTGTTCGATCAACTTGAACAGGCGGTCGATGCCACCGGTGTCTTCGATGTCGTAGCGCATGCTGCCCAACGCCAACTGGGATTTTTGCGAGTACACCGAGTTGATGGTGTGCCAGGTGGCGAGGTTCATGTGATGGCTGGTGGGCATGTAGGCGCCGCTTTTCATGCGGCTGCCGTAGCCGAACAGCGGCATCATGCCTTGCAGGCTGAGCTGTTTATCGAAGTCAGTACCGCCGATGTGCACGCCGCCGGTGGCGAGGATGTCGCTCTGGCGGTTGTCGTTGTGGCGACGGTCCGGTGACAGGCGCACCAAGGAGAAGTCGGAGGTACCGCCGCCGATATCGACAATCAGTACCAACTCTTCTTTCTGGATGGTGGACTCATAGTCGAACGCGGCGGCAATCGGCTCGTACTGGAACGAGATGTCCTTGAAGCCAATCTTGCGTGCCACGTCGACCAGGGTGTTCTCGGCCTCCTGGTCGGCCATTGGGTCGTCGTCGACGAAAAACACCGGACGACCCAGCACCACTTCTTCGAACTCACGGCCGGCATTGGCTTCGGCGCGGCTCTTGAGCTGGCCGATAAACAGCGCCAGCAGGTCGGTGAATGGCATCGCCGTGCCGAGCACGCTGGTGTCGTGCTTGATCAGCTTGGAGCCCAACAGGCTCTTGAGCGAGCGCATCAGTCGGCCTTCGTAGTTTTCCAGGTACTCATGCAGCGCCAGGCGGCCGTACACCGGGCGGCGTTCCTCGAAGTTGAAGAACACCACCGACGGCAGGGTGATCTTGTCGTCCTCCAGCGCGATAAGCGTCTCCTCGCCGGGGCGGATCCAGCCGACGGTGGAGTTGGACGTGCCAAAGTCGATGCCGCAGGCACGGGCTGGGGATGAGTTTTCCATGACAATCAGGTTCCGGTTGAAAAACGGCCGCGCAGTGTATGCCAGTCGACGCCGGATGCGTAGGCCGACCATCTGTTAAATCGTGCTTGAAACCTGGGGATTTGCCCCCACATCTGCTGCATACGGCAAGTGCCGATAACACTTTGACGCACCCCAGGCCACATCACTCAACAGGTGCAATGCAGCGCACGCTGTGCCCCGGGCTGTGCGATCTCGATTAAGGATGGTGAACCGCCGATGGATTTCAAAGACTACTACAAGATATTGGGCGTAGAGCCGACGGCCGACGACAAGGAAATCAAGGCGGCCTATCGCAAGCTTGCGCGCAAATATCACCCGGATGTGAGCAAGGAAAAAGACGCCGAATCCAAATTCAAGGACGCGTCCGAAGCCTATGAGGCGCTCAAGAGCGCCGACAAACGCGCCGAATACGACGAACTGCGCAAATACGGCCAGCATGGCCAACCTTTCCAGGGACCACCGGGCTGGCAGAGCCGTGGCGGCTTTGGCGGCGGTGGCGGTGAGGATTTCTCGGACTTCTTCAGTTCGATCTTCGGCTCCCGTGGCGATGCGTTTGGTGGCGGCCAGCGCCGTCCGGCCGGGCGCAAGGGGCAGGACGTGGAGATGCAACTGACAGTGTCCCTTGAAGAGACACTGTCCACCGAGTCCAAGCAGATCAGCTTCCAGGTGCCGCAATACGATGCCTCGGGCCGGCATGTGAGCAACACTACCAAGAGCTTGAACGTGAAGATCCCCGCCGGCGTGGCCGACGGTGAGCGCATCCGCCTCAAGGCGCAGGGCGCACCGGGGATTGGCGGCGGGGCCAATGGTGATCTGTACCTGATCATCAAGTTTGCACCGCACGCTAAGTTCGAGGTGGAAGGTCAGGACCTGGTAATCACAGTGCCCCTGGCACCGTGGGAGTTGGCGTTGGGCACGGAAGTAGCTGTGCCGACGCTGACCGGCAAGATCAACCTCAAGGTGCCTGCTGGCAGCCAGAACGGCCAGCGCATGCGCGCCAAGGGCCATGGCTTGCTGAACAAGAGCGGGGAGCGCGGCTTTCTGTTTATTCAGCTCAAGGTGGTGATGCCCAAAGAGGTCGACGAAGAGGCCAAGGCGTTGTGGCAGGCGTTGGCGAAAAACGCTGACTTCGATCCGAGGCAAACCTGGAATAGCTGATCGTAAGCCCTGATGCCTTTCAGTGTAGGGGGCGAGGCGGCGGGCTAGTCCGTGCTCGCGAAAAACGCAGGAGCACCCCATGCACTCAGGCTGCCTGCACACTATCTATGCAGTCCGAGCGTGTCGGATCGTTCTATAGGCTGGTGTCTTTGTCACCCGTCAAGGACGATCCGTCATGTCAAACCCTACTGCAACTGCCACCCCCGTTGGTGTGTTCAACGCCGGCGCTCGCGGTGTCCACTACGACTTCCTGAAAGACCGTGTGCCCTCTTGGTTCAACCGGGCGCCCTTCGTTCGTTCCTGCATAAATAATTAACGCAGTCGACTTTCCGGATAAAGGCAATAAAAGACTATTCTTTTTTGCACTTGTTTAAATGGTTAATTCTGTTCTCGGGTCAAGAACTGCCCGGTGGGCATTAATTTATTTTTTTATCGGTAATGCCTAAAACAGTTATTGAATTCAACTGCATATGGAACGTGTGAAATGACTGACGATTTAGTAGTAAATGTCGCTGGTGATAATCCCGAGAGTAACGATAAGGGTATTCATTTTGACTTAATTAAAAACATCATCCCAGGCTGCCTAATTGGCGCTTCACCCGTGCGGCGTAAAGTGCTTAAAGACACCAAACCTGATCTTCCAGACTGGTATGAAAAATGTTCGACTGAGGAGCGGGAGCAGTTAAAACAGTTATTGGAGGCTGACTGTCATGCGCAAAATGAATGGGAAAAGTTTCTCGGGGACGTGCAGGACATCACCGCCTACGCTAAACCAAAATTAACCGCAGCCTTGGCCGAAGCAGGCGTCGAGCTGGATGTCGACACTACCTGGCTGCGCCTGTATTACCCGGTGGAGTATAAGTTTTTCGGCCTTCCGACAGGCGTCCAAACGGGCGACTTTCGTAGCAGGACTTTTTCCTTGCTACAGGCGGCTTTGCATAATTTCGAAGCCTTTGAAGCTGAGGCGGGTTACTTCGACGGCGAGTCGTTATTTATAACCGAGCCCGATGCGCGGGGGCACTTCGATGTCATCCGACCCGCGCCGATGACGGTGGAGGCGTTCGTTGCCCTTTGTCGCAAGCTGGACATCGGTGGACAATATGAGAAATTTATAAAAGATAAGCTCTATGGCCCCGGCGGGAGATTTGAGCTGGGGCGTGAGCCCTTTACCAAAAATAAAAAAGCAGCCCTGAAGGCCGCCGCGTTTGCCGCCTTGCTGAAAAAGGATATTGAGCGCAAACATTATGATTTATTGGTCGAGTTGATCAGCGATAAGTCCAAGGTCGAGGATAGCGCTATAGACCGATTGATCAGTTATAGTCCAATAAAATTGATGGGATATGACATTGCCGAGTGCGCGCTGTTTTTCCCCACGCACAAGGATCGCTACGACGGCGGCTATGTCATTGTTTATATTCCGGACGAACCCGAACATCCGGTCAAACAGTACGCGTCATTTGCCGAGTTTGAAGAGGAACTTACCCATAAACTGCTGTACCGGCCCCAGGGGAGCAAGATCGACAGTGGCCGGGATGTGCTCACCGGCTACCAGCGGTTTTTCAGCCGCTTCGTGTCGGAAAAGGACCGCGGCCGGTTTTTTCTTCGTTTCACCGAGAAAGCAAAAGACTTCCCGTCCGGTGCCTATTGGATCGCCCACCTGCGAAACTATCAGAAGTTCCTTAATCCGGCCGACAGATTGGTCGGTCCTTTGGTTGACCGGCACCGGCGGCGCGATCCCCTGGAAAACATCGACCTGCACCTGGAGATGTCGTTCAAAAAGCAGTGGCTGGGTATGTCCGGCATCTGGTTTGAAATGTACCTGCAGCACCGCCGACGTATCCTCGAGAACGCCCAGGTGCTGGCTGTGTCTACGGCTGCCGAGGACAACCTCACTCGCGAGCGCCGACTCTCCAATTATCTGAACATCGGCCTGTTCATCGTGGGTATTGCCGCGTTCTTGGTGCCGCCCGCAGGCGCCGCGATGTTGTTGATCACCGCAAACCAATTGTTGTCCGAGACGATTGAAGGTGTTCGTGAGTTGAGCCGGGGTGACAGGGAGGCAGGCTGGGCGCATATCACTGATGTCGTGGAGAATCTGGCAACCGTGTTGGCGTTGGCGCCAGTATTCCATTTCGCGGTTTCACCTTTTATCGAAGAGCTCAAAGCCGTCGTGCTCCCCAGTGGCAAAACACGTTTGTGGAAGCCGGACCTCAAGCCCTATCAGTTGGACATGACGTTGCCGGAAGGCTCCCGGCCCAACGCACAGGGCCTTCATCGCTTTGATGGGCGAGATGTTCTGCCGCTGGACGGCAATCACTACGCCGTGCAGGAAGACGTGGCCACGGGCAGGTATCGGATGCAGCACCCCACGCGGCCCGATGCTTACGCCCCCGAGCTGAACACCAACGGCTCCGGTGCCTGGAATCATGAATTGGAACAGCCGCGAACCTGGGAGGGACCCCAGTTGATGCAGCGCCTTGGGCATTCAGTCAGTGAGTTCAGCAATACCGAATTGGAGCAGATTCGCCATGTCAGCGACACCTCTGAAGACGTGTTGCGCAGAATGCATGTCGAGAACGAGCCGCCAGGGCCACTGCTGGCCGATACGATCAGTCGCTTCGACGCGTACAAACGGGTCGAAACGTTCATCGCCGCCATGGAGGATGATTCCTCGACCTTATCTACTCAGGACCACTCGATCAATCAACTGCATGTCATGACGCGTTACGGCAAGTGGCCGGAACGGGTCTCGCTGCGAGTGATCGACGCACAGGCCAAGACACTCTGGAGATATTCCAGCTCGCACAGTCCACAGAGCGAAATACGTACCGTGCAGATCCATGATTTGCAGGTGCGCAACGGTGAACTGCTGCCGACGCTTCTGGAAGCCCTGGATGAGAGCGAAACCAATACGCTACTTGAACAAGCGCCTGGAACCCCGCGCGGCCTCCTCGACGCGCGTGTTGCAAAACTACGCGCGACCATTGCCAAGGTTGCCGCACGCCGTAAAGCTCCGCTACTCAATGATTTTTACAGGGGCGATACCGACGTCAGCGACCCTCGGGCCAATTTGCTTTGGGCACGCTTTCGCGGTGTGCCCATGAACGTGATCAAAGCGCTTCTGCGAGAGGCCGGCAGCGCTGAACGGCAACAAATGGCCAAATGGGACTTCGCCGACAGGCTGCAGACCAAGCCCATACCGCTCAAATTGGCGGAGGCCTTGCGCATCGCCCAGCGTGAAGTGCGTCTGGCGCGTGCCTACGAGGGGCTTTATCTGGACGGGTTGATCAACCCGGATACAGAGACGCTCGTGCTTAATTCGCTGAAGAAACTCTCTGGCTGGCCAGCTGATTTGCGTATTGAAGTTCGAGAGGGTTCGGTCACCGGAAAACTACGGGCCAGTACCGGTGCTGAAGGGACTGAGAATACCAAAGTGCTTGTGCACGACTACGACGGTCGGTACGAGGCGCGTGACAGTAATGATCTTGAATTGCATCAGCCCGACGATTTCTTCGCCGCCCTTCAACATGCTCTGCCCGATGACCATCGCACTGCATTGGGCTTGCCTGACGTGAACCAGGGGCCAGCCCTGGAAACGTTGATCAAGCAGCACCTGCTTTCACGGGGAGAGCTGCGCTCGGTATTGAAGATGCAGCCGATCAACCCCTGGTTCAAGGCGCCCACACGCGGGAGCAATGGGCGTCTGGGTTATCCGTTAAGTGGTCGTGGGACTGGCGAGCCCCGGCTGTTAAGAGACAGGAACAGGGTCTTGAGACTGTTTCCTGACTATACCGATGCACAAATTGACAGGTTTCTGGGGCAGATAGGCACTCAACGTGAGAAGTACCTGGTCAATTTTGAGGCAGAGCTGGAAGTTCTGCGCAACGAGTTGCAGCAATGGAAGTCAACACCGAGTACTCGCGTACTGCCGGATGGCAGGATCGTCGCTGTCGAGCCGTATGAAAAGGCCGTAGTCGCAGAAAAGCTTCAGCGCTGCTGGCAGAGGCGCACAGGTACGATGAGGTACGGGCCAAACCGTAGGGCGTTGGGGTATGAGCTCGATCTTCACGGCCGCTTCCCCGGGGAGCTGCCTGCGATGAAAGGCTACTTCCCCCACGTGCGCTTTGTGGACCTGAATAACATGGGACTCACAGAGGTGCCCACTGAGTTCCTGGACTCGTTTCCGTCTATTGTGCAGTTGCAGTTGCAGTCCAACGGGCTGGTTGAGTTGCCGACAATGATCACTGATAAATCCTCGCTGATTTATCTGGATGTTTCCAATAACAACATCACCCTGACAGAGCAAACAGCCGACGCTTTGGCGAAGATGACTCACTGGGAATATCTCGAACTGAGCCACAATCCACTTGGGCTTCTCCCTGACTTTAGTCAGATGCGGGACCTGATCCAAGTCCGACTACAAGCCTGCGGTCTCACCGAATGGCCTGTCGGGCTGCGTGATCAAGCGGAGCTAGTCATGCTTGACTTACGTGATAACCAGCTCACCTCGTTTCCTGAATGGGCGGTGAATCCATCAGCGGAACATGCGCCTGACATCAACCGTGTGTTGCAAGTCACTGAACTCAATGGTAATCCCCTTTCTGATCAAGGCATGCAGCAGTATGCCGACATTCTGACGCGTATCTTTCTGGATGACGATCAGGCCGGCTTGATGCCAATTCCTCCGGATGGCCCGGCTGAACGTGGCGCAGAAGGCGGCACTTTAGCGCCATCGGCGCAGAGAGTTGAGCATTGGTTGAAAGGCTTTTCGACGGCTGAGCAGGCCGCGAGAAAAACACAGTGGGCGCTACTCGACGCTGAGGCTCTGGAGCGAGAAGCGGCAGGAGGAGAGGGTGGCAGCATAGTCAGTGAGAGCGAAGAATTTTTCCGGTTGTTGGAAAAGTTGAAGGAAACGACCGAATACAAAAAGTCATATTCCGATCTCAAAGCGCGGGTGTGGGCGGTGCTGGACGCGGCAGAACAAAATGAAGCACTGCGTCGCGAGTTGTTCGAGGCTGCGGGCGAACCACAGACGTGCAGTGATCGGGCCGCGCTGGTGTTTAGCGAGCTGGAAATCAAGGTACAGATTCATAAAGCATTGGCGCAGGTCGGTGAGGCTGGCGCGGGCGTTGAGTTGCTCAAATTGGCCAAAGGTCTGTTCCGCCTGGATGAGGTCGAGGCATTTGCGCTCAACGATATCAAAGAGCGCATTCAGCTGATTCTCCGCTCCAACATATTGTCGAGTGAAATGGGCAATCAGCTGTTGTTGATGGATCAAATCGAAGTACGACTGTCTTATCGGGTGAGTCTGCGCGACAGACTCCAATTGCCCGGGCAGCCCAAGCAAGCTGAATACACCGGTCACCAATACGTGTCGCGAGCAAAGCTGCGTGCTGCTGAGGACCATGTGAATAGCCTGCGGAATTCGAAGCAGGAGATTGAGTCGATTGCTCGTCGAGACTTCTGGGGCGAGTACCTGAAGGATAAATATCGTTCCAGGTTCGAGTTGGCTGAGGAGCCTATCTACAGTCGCATGGCGCAGCTTGAGCTAGCCAGCGGCACGATGAGCAGTGGTGAATACAACCGCCAGTTCACGGCGTTGGCTGAGGAAAAACAGCTGACTGAGCGCAAGCTCATCGATCTGCTGACTCCTCAGGAAATACTCAACCTGGAAAAGTG
This sequence comes from Pseudomonas sp. C 49-2, assembly GCF_003970195.1. Classification (NCBI taxonomy): domain Bacteria; kingdom Pseudomonadati; phylum Pseudomonadota; class Gammaproteobacteria; order Pseudomonadales; family Pseudomonadaceae; genus Pseudomonas; species Pseudomonas sp. C 49-2. Next base: position 106,698 of record NZ_RXYG01000002.1, on the reverse strand, counting down.
AGCCTTGGTAGATGAATAGCCCCCCGGATGTTGTAAGAACAACAGTCGGGGGGCGCATGGCCGAGTGATCAAAAGGATGAATCCAAGCTCCGATGCCCTGTGTCCCGGGCGCTAAAAAATACGTTGCCGCCGTGCCTATATATGTGGGAACTAAGTGCGCGGTAATTACTTGTTTTTCAGCGGGCAAAATTCAATGTAACTTCAATTGGAATGTGTTGTTTTCAGCCATTTTTTAATCTTTTTTTTTGTTTGGGGCTCACTGAAACTGGCAAGTGAATTTACTGCATAGGATATGCAAGATGAGCCAGCTAACGAGTAGTTCCACCGTTGATGTATTGTACTCAGCGGTCGCGGGGCAGCCGAACGTCTACCGTGATTATCTGCTGAGCAAGTTGCCGACGCCGATAAAAGACGCTCCGCCCTCGGTATTGATATCGATCGTCAACACGCAACCGCATTTTCCTGAGTGGTACATGAATGCGCGGCGCATGGATCAAGAATATCTCGACGACTTGATAGATCGACGCTGGCGACTCCAGGGCCCGCTGCAAAAAACGCTGGAGAACGTGCAGCAGGACATCAATGCTTTTGCCGAGCCGTTGCTCGTTGCCGCACTGAAAGACGAATTCCAGCTGGAACTGGACGTCAATACGACCGTGATTCGGTTGTACATCCCGGCCACTCTGTTTCCCGGCATCGATAACAACGCCAGCCGGTTGCGGCAATCTTCATTACTGGAAGCGGCACTGCACAACTTTGAGCAGCCAGAAACGTTGGCAGGGGCGTTCCGTGATGGTTCCGGCATCTTCACCGTCGACAGCACCAACGCGTTGCAGCGCCATGAGTTGACCGTCGAAAAATTTGCGACCTTGTGTCGTAAGCTCGATCTGGGGGCGCAGTATCAAACGCATATAAAGGCCTTGTTGATGCCCGAGCAGGCAGCCGCTATGTCGGCGGTCGCCAAACAAGAAATGGATATTGAAAAAGCCGCCTTCAAAGAATCGGCTTTCATTGCCTACTTGAAGAAAGACGTTTCTTCAGCAAGTTGGGCAAAACTGTTGCAGATCCACCAAGGTAATCAGGGCGTGCTATTGGGTAATCGTCCTTTGCATTGCCATAGGCTCTCGCTGATGGGTTTTAACGTCTCGGGAGTTGTATTGTTCAGCGCCGTTGCGGACCCTTCCGAAGTCAAACGGCTTTATGACAGCTTGGTGCCGCAGCACCAGCGAACGCTGATGGAGTGGTCGCGACGCCTGACCCTGTTGCCAGGACAGGAATTTGACCAATTCAAGTTGTTGAAGGCGTTCTTCGCCAATGGGCCCAAGGGCTTGGTCGAAGCCATGATGAAACGCAATGATCTTTACGAGCAGAGCCGTCTGGACGGCACATTACTGGTTTATGTACCCGATGACCCTGATCACCCCATCAAAGAGTATGACTCCCTCGCGGACTTCATGAAGGTATTGCTGGGCCAACTGCGTTCGCCGAGTTACCAGGAGTTTTTTAGTCGATTTATTGCGCACAAAGACAAGGGCCGGTTCTTTGCCCGCGTGCGTGAGCGCCTCACGACCTATACCTGGACTGCCCGTGGCCCATTGGACATGGGCCCCTGGTGGCGTGAAACGGCCGTCGAAAACCCCAACGCCGAACCTATCACCAACGTCATCCCCGGCGATTTGTGGCCGCGAATAGGTCGCTGGCGCAGGGAAAAGGCGATAGCGGACGCACGGCAGATCGCGGTGCTGACTGACGATGAAGACGCTGCCACGCGCTGGAACCGGCTGACCACCTACCTGAATATCGGTTGGAACGTGTTCAATTTCGGCGCCATGCTCGTTCCTGGCCTGGCCGGACCGCTGCTGGCCGTCATGGTGGGGCAAATGCTCCTCGAAACCATGGAGGGTATAGAGGAGTGGAGCAAGGGCGACAAGGAAGAGGCTGCGGCCCATCTGGTCGGGGTCATGATCAATGCGGCGCAGTTGGCGCTGATGATGGCAGGGCACATCCTGCCGGGTGGCGCAGCCACCCCGGTCAAGCCATCCTCGCTTATCGACAACCTGAAACCGGTTCAACTGCCCGATGGCAGCATGCGCCTGTGGAACAAGAACCTGGCTCCCTATGCCCATGACATTGCCTTGGCCACCGACGCGAAACCCAATGAGCAGGGCCTGTTCCGGCACAGCAATAAAGACATCCTCAAACATGACGGCCGGCATTTCGAGGTGCGCGATGATCCGCGCACGGGCCAGTCATGCGTGCCGCATCCGAGCCGACCGAAAGCCTATCAGCCCAAACTCGAACACAACGGGGCCGGCGGCTGGAAGACTGAACTCGACCGTCCGCTCGAGTGGGACAAGCCTACTCTCATGCGCCGACTTGGACCGATGACGGAAGGTCTTTCCGATGCGACGCTGGAGCAGGTTCGCGTGGCTGGCGGTGTGGGCGAGGAGGAGTTGCGCAGGCTGCATGTGGTCAACCAGCCACCGCCTGCAGTTTTGCTCGACACCCTCGAACGCTTTAAGGTGTGGGCCGAGGTAGGCAAGCTGCCGGGGCAGATCAAACTCGACCAGGTGCCGCAGGCCTTTGTTGAACAGATGCCGCGCTTGCTGCTTGAGCTGCCAAGATGCCCTGCGCGCACCAGCATCGAATTATTTGAAGGCACCGAACATTGGGGCGCCTCGATGAAGTTTGGTAGCCTCGACGCATCGCCAGCGAACACCCTGAAGATCACTCGCGCCGACATTCGTGCAGGGAAACTGCCTGAATTCGCGGTGAAGTTTATGAGTGAAACGGAAATCCACGCCATGTTTGGGCAGGGCATTTCAAGAGAACAGCCCGTGCGTATTGATGCACTGAAAAACAAGCTGGCCGAGCAGGCGAAGCTGCAAAGCGACTCCTTGTTTTATGCGCTCACCCGTGCGGGACGGCAGACCGGCTCGCCGCAGGCAGTGGTGTTGCAGGATGCATTCAGCGGGCTTTCCACGGCCGCTGCCGAGGAGTTGCTGGCGGACGTCGCACCAAGGGATTTGCCGAAGATTACCGACTCTGCACACATCCCGCTGGCGTTACGGGAACGGGCGCGAGCGGCCGTGCTGACGTCACGAGTTGCACGCGCATATGAGGGGTTGTTTCTCGATGTGGCCTACAGCGCGGACACCGAGCTGCTGGCGTTGCATTCGCTGCAGGCGTTACCCAACTGGCCGGAAAACGTCCGGATTGAAATCCGTGAATCTTCGTTCGACGGCCAGTTGAGCAATAGCATCGGCCCAGTAGATGCTGACATTCGCCGGGTGATCGTCAGCAAAAGTGGAAAGTACGAAGCCCGCGACGCCAATGACTTGCACCTCAATAGCCCCAACGATCTCTACGTGTCCGTATTGCATGCCCTGCCCGATGCCGAGCGAGATGCGCTGGGCTATCAGATCAACCAGGGCGCCACGCTCAAACAGGCCGTTCTCCAAGGCCCGTTTGCGCGAGACAGGTTCACTGCCTTGCTGGCTGATAATCCGGTGCGCAAGCCGCACTATGACCCGCTCACCATGCGCCTGCGAGGCGGCATGCGCGGGATTTCTCACGGGCTGCGTCGAGTCACTGCGCAATTGACACCCCAAGAGCGAGTGCGCGTCGTGCGTCCTGGATGGTCAGAGTTAGAGGCCCTGGCCTATCTGCAGGCGGGTGGAAGTGATGCCGGTATTGAGCAGCGGGTAAGTGCGCTGGAGGCGGAATTCAATAGGCTCAACGCGAATTTCCAACGCTGGTTAAGCTCGCCGACCGAATCGTTCCGCTACTCGCCAGCCGGGGTTGCGGAATGGCAGTCGCGCAATGCGTTATACAAGGCTGTGCGCGAATGCTGGCAGCACAGCGGTCCGCGCGACGTGGATGCGTTCGGCAACCTGCAGGGCTCGGTGCTGGATTTACACAATGTCCCGCTGGGACGGCACCTGAACACCATGCCTACTCTGGAAGGCAATTTCGATCACGTCACCCGGCTGGATGTGAGCAGCACCGAATTGTCCGAGATACACATTTCATTCCTTGATCATTTCCCTCGTTTGCGCTCGCTGAGCGCCAACGGCAATTCGCTCACGCGCATTCCGAATGCACTCGGGCGCATGCGTGCCTTGACCGACTTGAACCTGCGCGGTAACCAGATTGTGCTGGATGCGCGAGGTATCGCCGACCTGGCAGTGCTCACACGGCTCAAGAGGCTGGACCTGGTGGGTAACCCATTGAGAACCCCCCCAGATATAAGCAGGATGAGCATGTTGCATACGCTTCTATTGGCTGACACACACATTCGAAGCTGGCCGAGTGGATTGTTTGCGCAACCGCGGTTTCGGCATTTTTACCTGGATTTGCAGTGCAACGTGCTCACCGACATTCCCGCAGTCACCCGTGGATCGGCCGAAGCGGAATTGCTGGCGCGAACCGTGGTGAGCCGTGGTCCGGAATTTCTTTCAGCAGACAATTTGCGGACGTTGCGCGATTACATCCAGTCCGTCGGCCTCGACCCCGATCGACCTTATCCTCCGCGTGGGATGCGCGATAGCCTCGACTGGGAGGAGGGCTTGTCTCGACGCGAGTGGTACTCCCGGCAGAAGGTCTGGAACAGCGTCGAGGACGAGACCGGATCGGTTCAGTTTTTCAACGAGATCCGCAAACTGACCCAATCGTCCCATTACGTCAATGACACGCTTTACCGGGTCGACCTGACTGCTAAGGTGTGGCGAATGCTCGAAGCCATGGCCGAGAACACGGAGTTGCGCTTGAAGTTGTTCACCATGGCTGAACCCGGCACTTCGTGTGTTGATGCCGGTGCGCAGTTGTTCAACGCCATGGGCATGGAGGTGCTGATTCATGAGGCGTATGGGTTAGCCAATCCCGGCCTGGTGGAAACCGAGCTAGCCACGCTGGCGCGGGGTAAGGGGCGGCTGGACGAATTGACCAGGATCGCCCACAAGACGGTCGCCGAGCGCCTGGAGCAGGGTGAGGAGTTCAGGCGAGTCGCTGCTGGCGGCGAGGTCCAGGGAACCATCGACGAAGTCGAGGTGCATATGGCGTTCATGACCGATCTGGCAGAACGGCTGGACTTGCCCTGGCAGTTCCGCAAGATGCAATTCAGAGGAATCGCCGGGGTTGATAAGGCAATGATCGATGCTGCCTATCAACGCGTGCTGGACCTTGAAGCTGGGGATTTGCTGGATGACGTGCTCCTCGATCAACCGTTCTGGACATCCTACGTTGAAGGCTCCAATCGCAGCACGTTCAAAGGTTTCAGGCGCCGGCTGGATCTCACTACCGAGTTCTATATGGCGCTGGAGGAACGCGCGCGAGGCACCGAGCTTTCCTTCGAGCAAAAGGAACAGTTGAAGATTGAAATCAGGGTGCTGGGTTCTGAATTGAAAAAACCGGAGAGCGCGTATGCCCCGGGTACCGTCATGACCGAAGACGAGTACGTTGCCGATGTGAAAGTGATTGAGGATGAGATGAAAGCAATGCTCAAGACGATCACTGGCCAGGCGATTGATCGGGCGAAATTGCGACGGGTGGAAATCCCTTTCACCGTTGAACCCGCCAGTTGATGGCGGTTGAGCGCAGGCACCGGGTATACCAGGTGCCTGCGCGCCAATAGAAGCATCAGAACAGGAAGTAACGTTGAGCCATCGGCAACACCTCGGCTGGCTCGCACCACAGTAAAACGCCGTCAGCCTTGACCTGATAGGTCTGTGGATCGACTTCGATATCCGGGAGGTAATCGTTGTGGATCAAGTCGGTTTTCTGCACGTTGCGACAACCCTTGACCACAGCGATCTGCTTTTTCAAACCCAGGGCCTCGGGCAATCCGGCGTCCTGGGCGGCCTGGCTGATAAAGGTCAGGCTGGTGGCGTGCAGCGAGCTGCCGAAGCTGGCGAACATCGGGCGATAGTGCACCGGTTGCGGCGTCGGGATCGAGGCGTTGGCGTCGCCCATCAGGCTTGAGGCAATCGCGCCGCCCTTGAGGATCAGGGTCGGTTTGATACCGAAAAACGCCGGGCGCCAGAGCACCAGGTCGGCCCATTTTCCGACTTCGATGGAGCCGACAATGTGACTCACACCGTGGGTGATCGCCGGGTTGATGGTGTACTTGGCGATGTAGCGTTTGGCGCGGAAGTTGTCGTTGCCCGGGCCGTCACCCGGCAGCGGGCCGCGCTGCTTTTTCATCTTGTCCGCGGTCTGCCAAGTGCGCGTGATCACCTCGCCGACGCGGCCCATGGCCTGGCTGTCGGAGCTGATCATCGAGAACGCGCCGAGGTCGTGCAGGATGTCTTCAGCGGCGATGGTCTCGCGGCGGATGCGGCTTTCGGCGAAGGCCACGTCTTCGGCAATGCTCGGGTCCAGGTGATGGCAGACCATCAGCATGTCGAGGTGTTCGTCGATGGTGTTGCGGGTGAACGGCCGCGTCGGGTTGGTCGAACTTGGCAACACGTTGGCAAAGCCGCAGGCCTTGATGATGTCCGGCGCGTGGCCGCCACCTGCCCCTTCGGTGTGATAGGTGTGGATGGTGCGGCCCTTGAGCGCGGCGAGGGTGGTTTCGACGAAGCCCGATTCGTTGAGGGTGTCGCTGTGGATCGCCACCTGTACGTCGTATTCATCGGCGACGCTCAGGCAGTTGTCGATACTCGCCGGGGTGGTGCCCCAATCTTCATGCAGCTTCAAACCGATGGCGCCAGCCTTGACCTGCTCTATCAACGGCTCCGGCAGACTGGCGTTGCCTTTGCCGGTGAAGCCGATGTTCATCGGGAACGAATCGCTGGCCTGGAGCATGCGTGCCAGGTGCCACGGGCCGGAGGTACAGGTGGTGGCGTTGGTGCCGGTCGCAGGTCCCGTACCGCCGCCGATCATGGTGGTGACGCCGCTGGTCAGCGCCTCTTCGATTTGCTGCGGGCAGATGAAGTGCACGTGGCTGTCGATGCCACCGGCGGTGAGGATCATGCCTTCGCCCGCGATCACTTCGGTGCTGGCGCCGATGGCCATGGTCACACCGGGCTGGATGTCCGGGTTGCCCGCTTTGCCGATGGCGTGGATGCGGCCGTTCTTCAGACCGACGTCGGCTTTGACGATGCCCCAGTGGTCGATGATCAGCGCATTGGTGATCAGCGTGTCGACCACGTCATGGGCGAGCAACTGGCTTTGGCCCTGGCCATCACGGATGACTTTACCGCCGCCGAATTTGACTTCTTCGCCGTAGACCGTGAAGTCCTGTTCGACCTCGACAAACAGTTCGGTGTCGGCCAGGCGGACCTTGTCACCGACGGTGGGGCCGTACATGTCGGCGTAGGCTTGACGGGTGATTTTCATGTGTGTGCCCTGAAAAGAATCTGTTGAATGTGAGATCGCTTTCGCAGGCAAGCCAGCTCCCACAGCTGAAATGCGTTCCCCTGTGGGAGCTGGCTTGCCTGCGAAGAGGCCCTAAAGGTCGCCCATGACTCTCCCGGCAAAGCCGAATACCCGCCTGCCCCCGCTCAAATCGACCAACTCAATCTCACGGCTTTGCCCCGGCTCAAATCGCACTGCCGTCCCCGCCGGAATGTTCAAACGCATGCCACGGCTCGCCGCACGATCAAACGTCAGCGCGTCATTGGTCTCGAAAAAATGGTAATGCGAGCCCACCTGGATCGGCCGGTCGCCGCTGTTGGCCACGCTGAGGATGACAGTACGGCGGCCGACATTCAGTTCGATGTCGCCAGGCTGGATCTGATATTCACCAGGAATCATGCAGGTTGCCCCAGGGTCTTGAAGTAGATGGCGGTCGGGCTGTAGCGCCCGTCCGGGCTTTGGCAGTAGTCAGGCAATTCGCCGATCTTGGTGTAGCGCAGCGACTGGTAGAAGGCTTCGGCGGGTGAGCCGGCTTCGGTGTCCAGGTACAACAGGCCGCGCTTGTGCTGGCGGGCGGCGAGTTCCAGGGTGTTCATCAATTGCTGGCCGAGGCCATGGCGTCGTGCGCTGCTGTGCACCAGCAGCTTCTGCACTTCGGCGCGGTTGAGGCCGTTGGCTTTCTGGCACAGTGCTAACTGCACACTGGCGATCACTTGTTCATCACGCACCACCACCCATAGCAGCAGGCTGGCGTCTTCGATGCTGGCCTGCACGCTGCGCAGATACTCGCGGGCCTGGGCCTCGTCGAAGTCGGCCATGAAACCAACAGAGGCGCCATGCTTGACCGCGTCCAGCAACAGCTCGATCAAGCCCAGACGGTAATGGGCAAAACTTTCCGCATTGACTCGACGCAGTTGCGCGGCGTTCATCGACGTCACTCCTTGGGCGGTTCGGCGCCCGGGTTCAAGGTCAGTTGCATAAAGGTCAGGTCCAGCCAGCGGCCAAACTTGATGCCTACTTGGGGCATTTGCCCGGTGGTGATGAAGCCTTGGCGTTCATGCAAGCGGATCGAGGCCTGGTTGCCACTTTCGATGGCAGCGACCATGACGTGTTTGCCACAGCCACGTGCGCGTTCGATCAGGGCTTCCATCAGGCGCGGGCCCACGCCTTTGCCGCGCTGGTCGCTGCGCACGTACACCGAGTGCTCCACGCTGTAGCGGAAGCCTTCGAACGGGCGCCAATCGCCAAACGAGGCGTAGCCGGTGACTTCACCGTTTTCCACCGAGACGAGGATCGGATAACCCTGGGCATGCCGCGCACTGAACCAGGCCTGGCGGTTGCCCAGGTCCACCGGTTGTTCGTTCCAGATCGCCGTGGTGTTCAGCACCGCGTCGTTGTAGATATCGCGGATCGCCGGCAAATCGTTTTGGGTTGCGTCACGAATCATTATCAGACCTCACGCAATCGGTTGGTGCACGGTGACCAGCTTGGTGCCGTCGGGGAAGGTGGCTTCCACCTGGATATCCGGGATCATTTCCGGGATTCCTTCCATCACTTGTTCGCGGCTGAGCAGGGTGGTGCCGAAGTGCATCAGGTCGGCCACGGTGCGGCCATCGCGAGCGCCTTCCATCAAGGCGGCGGAGATGTAGGCGATGGTTTCCGGGTAGTTGAGCTTCACCCCGCGTGCGAGGCGGCGTTCGGCCACAAGGCCTGCGGTGAAGATCAGCAGTTTGTCTTTTTCCCGTGGGGTCAGGTCCATGGTTCAAGTGCTCCAGATTCGGGGGGGGACGGCTTCACGGCCCAGTACTGCGGGGCGTAACAGGCGCCATAAATTGATCAGCCAAGCGCGAGCATGCAGCGCCTCGCTGGCCAGGCAGCGGGCGATCAGCAAGCCCGGCAATTGGGTCAGGTCACCGCGCACCGCGTGTGGCAGGGCGCGGCAGGTTTCGAGTAATTCAGTGTCGATATCGCCCGTCAGCAGCAACGTGGCAAACACCGGTTGCCCGTCCAGGCCGATGGGCGAATCGAGCAAACCGTCGGCGCCCACAATGCGCTGGCGCTCATGCCAGAGCAACTGGCCGTCGCGGCGGATATCCAGGTGCGATTGAAAATGGCCCAGGTCGAAGCGCTCGCCGCTGGCGGGGCGACCTAGAGCGACCACGTCCCAGTAGAACAACCGCGCATCACCCTGCAGATCGATACGCGTAGTGAGTTCGGCCTGGGCCGCGCTGAACACGATGGTTTCCTGGGGCAGCCATTCCAGCGTGGCGCCGGCTTCCACTGTCAGGTCGAGCTGTTGAAAAGCCGGCCCGCTGGCGCGATACCACTTGGCGGCGCCGGGGCTGGTCAGTTGCGCCCAGGCACCGGCGCCGACGTGGGCGCTGATGTCCAGGCGATCACCGCCGGCAATGCCTCCGGGCGGGTGCACGATGATGTGCTGGCACACCTCGGGGCCTTCGGCGTACAGGTGTTTTTGCACGCGCAACGGGCCGAGGTGGCGACGCATCACCGGCCGCGTGGTGTCGCCGAAGCGCGCATAGCCGAGTTCCAGCTCGGCGTGCCAGCTGGGGGTGAACAGGGCAGGAGTAACGGGCAGGTTCATGGCAGAGTATTTATCGTTAGGAGGCTACAGATTAGATGGTTACCAAGCCGCGCACACCTTCGCTTTCCATATTTTCACCACGGCCCTGCTGCACGATTTCACCACGGGACATCACCAGGTATTGGTCGGCCAGCTCGGCGGCAAAGTCGTAAAACTGCTCTACCAGCAGGATCGCCATGTCGCCACGCTCCGCCAGCTTCTTGATCACCGCACCGATCTCCTTGATCACCGACGGCTGGATGCCTTCGGTGGGTTCATCGAGGATCAGCAGTCGCGGTCGACTGGCCAGCGCGCGGCCGATCGCAAGCTGTTGCTGCTGCCCGCCGGACAGGTCACCGCCACGCCGGTGCTTCATCTGCAGCAACACCGGGAACAGCTCGTAGATGAACTCGGGCACTTCCTTGGCTTGCGAACCGGGGAAGCGCGAGAGCCCCATCAGCAGGTTTTCTTCCACCGTCAGCCGCCCGAAAATCTCCCGGCCCTGTGGCACGTAGGCGATGCCGGCATGCACACGCTGGTGCGGCTTGAACCCGGTGATGGTTTTGCCTTCCCAATTCACTGCGCCTTCTTTGGCTGGAAGCAAACCCATCAGGCATTTGAGCAAGGTAGTCTTGCCCACGCCGTTACGTCCGAGCAGGCAGGTGACTTCGCCGATCTTCACGTCAAACGACAGCCCGCGCAGGATGTGGCTACCGCCGTAGTACTGGTGCAACTTGTCGACTTGCAGCATGTTCAGCTCTCCTCAGCGACCGAGATAGACTTCGATCACCCGCTCATTTTCCTGCACCTGTTCCAGCGACCCTTCGGCCAGCACGCTGCCCTGGTGCAACACGGTGACGTGGTCGGCAATCGCGCCGACAAACCCCATGTCGTGTTCCACCACCATCAGCGAGTGCTTGCCCGCCAGGCGCTTGAACAGCTCGGCGGTGAATTCGGTTTCGGCGTCGGTCATGCCCGCCACTGGTTCATCCAGCAGCAACAATTGCGGGTCCTGCATCAGCAGCATGCCGATTTCCAGGAACTGCTTCTGACCGTGGGACAGCAACCCGGCCTGACGCTCTGCTGAGGCTGTCAGGCGGATGGTGTCGAGCACTTCGTCGATACGGTCTTTCTGCTCGCCACTCAAGCGTGCGCGCAGGCTGGCCCACACGGACTTGTCGGTCTTCTGCGCCAGCTCCAGGTTCTCGAACACGCTCAGGGCTTCGAACACGGTGGGTTTCTGGAACTTGCGGCCGATGCCGGCTTGGGCGATCTGCACTTCGCTCAGGCGGGTCAGGTCCAGGTTTTCACCAAACCAGGCGGTGCCGTGGCTGGGCCGGGTCTTGCCGGTAATCACGTCCATCAGCGTGGTCTTGCCCGCGCCGTTGGGCCCGATGATGCAGCGCAGTTCACCGACGCCGATATAGAGGTTGAGGTTGTTGAGCGCCTTGAAGCCATCAAAGCTGACGCTGATATCTTCCAGGGTCAGGATGGTGCCATGGCGCGTGTTCAGGCCCTTGCCGGCCACTTGGCCGAGGCCGATGGCATCGCGGCCGGCGCCTGCATCGAAAATAGGTTCAAGCATGACGTTCCTCATTTCTTCAGCAGGCCGATGACGCCCTTGGGCAGGTACAGGGTGACGATGATGAACAGCGCGCCGAGAAAGAACAGCCAGTATTCCGGAAAGGCCACGGTGAACCAGCTCTTCATGCCATTGACCACGCCAGCGCCGAGCAGCGGGCCGATCAAGGTCCCGCGCCCGCCAAGAGCAACCCACACGGCGGCTTCGATGGAGTTGGTCGGTGACATTTCGCTGGGGTTGATGATGCCCACCTGCGGCACGTACAACGCACCTGCCAAGCCACATAGCACCGCGCTCAGTACCCACACGAACAGCTTGAAGCCGCGCGGATCGTAGCCGCAGAACATCAGGCGGTTTTCCGCATCACGCAGGGCGGTCAGCACTCGGCCGAACTTGCTGCGCGCCAGGCGCCAGCCGATGAACAGGCTCGCCACCAACAACAGCACCGTGGCCACAAACAACACCGCCCGTGTGCCTGGCTCGGTAATGCCAAAGCCGAGGATGCTGCGGAAATTGGTGAAGCCGTTATTGCCGCCAAAGCCGGTCTCGTTGCGAAAGAACAGCAGCATCCCGGCAAAGGTCAGGGCCTGGGTCATGATCGAGAAATACACGCCCTTGATACGCGAGCGGAAGGCAAAGAAGCCGAACACCAGCGCCAGCAAGCCTGGCGCCAACACCACCAGGCACAGCGCCCAGAGGAAGTGCTGGGTGCCGATCCAATACCAGGGCAATTCGGTCCACGACAGGAAGGTCATGAACGCCGGCAACTCATCGCCGGAGGCCTGGCGCATCAGGTACATGCCCATCGCGTAGCCACCGAGGGCGAAGAAAAGGCCGTGGCCGAGGGACAACATCCCGGCGTAGCCCCACACCAGATCCAGCGCCAGGGCGACGATGGCGTAGCAGAGGATCTTGCCCACCAGGGTCAGGGTGTAGGCCGACACATGCAACGGGTTTTCCGGTGACAGCAGTGAACATAATGGCAACGCCAGCAGCAGCGCGAGAATCACCACGCCCACCGCAATCGTCACCTTAGGGCCAGCCTTTTGCGTGGCCGTCAGCATCAATGGTTGGTTCATCAGTCGATCACCCGTCCTTTCAGTGCGAAGAGTCCCTGCGGGCGTTTCTGGATAAACAGAATGATCAGCGCGAGGATCAGGATCTTGCCGAGTACGGCGCCGATCTGCGGTTCCAGGATCTTGTTGGCGATGCCTAGGCCAAAGGCGGCCATGACGCTACCGGCCAACTGGCCTACACCGCCAAGTACGACCACTAGGAAGGAATCGATGATGTAGCTCTGGCCGAGGTCTGGGCCGACGTTGCCGATCTGGCTCAGCGCCACGCCGCCCAAACCTGCAATACCGGAGCCCAGGCCAAACGCGAGCATGTCCACACGTCCGGTGGGCACGCCGCAGCAGGCCGCCATGTTGCGGTTCTGGGTGACGGCACGCACGTTGAGGCCCAAGCGGGTCTTGTTCAGCAGCAGCCACGTCAGCACCACCACACACAGCGCGAAGGCGATGATCACGATGCGGTTGTACGGCAGCACCAGGTTGGGCAGCACTTGAATGCCACCGGACAACCATTCCGGGTTGGACACTTCGACGTTCTGCGCACCGAACAGCAATCGGACAAGCTGGATCAGCATCAGGCTGATGCCCCAGGTGGCGAGCAACGTTTCCAGTGGCCGACCGTAGAGGTGGCGAATCACCGTGCGCTCAAGGGCCATACCGATGGCGGCGGTGACAAAAAACGCCACGGGCAAGGCGATCAGCGGGTAGAACTCGATGGCTTGCGGCACGTAACGCTGCATCAGCAGTTGCACCACATACGTGGAGTAGGCGCCGAGCATCAGCATCTCGCCGTGGGCCATGTTGATCACGCCGAGCAGGCCGAAGGTGATCGCCAAACCCAGGGCTGCCAGCAGCAAAATCGAACCAAGGGACATGCCGCTGAAGGCTTGCCCGAGGATTTCACCGAGCATCAACTTGCGTTTGACTTGGGCCAGGCTGGTTTCGGCGGCGGTGTGCACGGCGGCATCGGTTTCGACACCGGGGGCGAGCAGCGCCTCAAGACGCGTGCGCGCCAGTGGATCACCGGTGCTGCCCAACAGGCGTACGGCGGCAAGACGAACGACGGGGTCGGGGTCGACCAGTTGCAGGTTGGCCAGGGCCAGGCTGAGGGCGGTGTGCACGTCCTCGTTGGTCTCGGCGGCGACCTGCTGATCGAGGAATTTCAGTTGCGCCGGTTGTGCGCTTTTTTGCAGGGTCACCGCTGCGGCCAGGCGCACCTTGGGGTCGGCGGCGAGCAGTTGCTGGCTGGCTTGGACGTTGTCGATCAGGCTGCGCAGGCGGTTGTTCAGGCGTACGGTTTTGGTTTCACCGTTGAGCGTGAGTTGGCCTTGTTCAAGGGCGTCCACCAACTCGATGCGTGCTGGGTCGGGCTGGGTGGCCCAGTCCTGGAGCAGCTTCGCTTGTTGGCTGGGGTTGGCAGCCAGGAAGTCTTCGGCATCGTTGGCGTGTGCCGCGAAAGGCAGCAACAGCAGGGCCATAAGGATGAAGCGGTAAAAGGCAGTGGGCATAACAAAATGTCCTGATCATGCACGGACGGTGTGGGCGCTGGCTCTGTGTGGGAGCTGGCTTGCCTGCGATCGCATCGCTGCGGTGTGTCAGGTACACCGAGTTGTTTGCATCGCAGGCAAGCCAGCTCCCACATTGACCGCGCCCGACATCTGGGCTTCGGTGGGGCTTAGTTACTCTTCACCGCATAGTCCGGCTTCTTATCATTGCCCGGGATGTACGGGCTCCACGGCTGTGCCCGGATCGGTTCCTGGGTCTGCCACACTACCGAGAACTGCCCATCCGCCTGGATCTCGCCGATCATCACCGGCTTGTGCAGGTGGTGGTTGGTCTTGTCCATGGTCAGGGTGAAGCCCGAAGGCGCGGCGAACGTCTGCCCGGCCAGCGCTTCACGCACTTTGTCGACGTCGGTGGACTTGGCTTTCTCCGCCGCCTGCGCCCACATGTGGATGCCCACGTAGGTGGCTTCCATCGGATCGTTGGTCACAGCTTTGTCGGCACCTGGCAGGTTGTGTTTCTTGGCGTAGGCTTTCCAGTCGGCAACGAACTTCTTGTTCACCGGGTTCTCCACTGACTGGAAGTAGTTCCAGGCGGCGAGGTTGCCCACCAGCGGCTTGGTGTCGATGCCGCGCAGTTCTTCTTCACCTACGGAGAACGCCACCACCGGTACGTCGGTGGCCTTCAGTCCTTGGTTGGCCAGCTCTTTGTAGAACGGCACGTTGGAGTCGCCGTTCACGGTGGAGATCACCGCGGTCTTGCCGCCGGCCGAGAATTTTTTGATGTTGGCGACGATGGTCTGGTAATCGGCGTGGCCGAACGGGGTGTAGACCTCTTCGATATCTTTATCCGCTACGCCTTTGGCATGCAGGAACGAACGCAGGATCTTGTTGGTGGTGCGCGGGTAAACGTAGTCGGTGCCCAACAGGAAGAAACGCTTGGCCGCGCCGCCTTCTTCGCTCATCAGGTATTCCACGGCCGGGATCGCCTGCTGGTTCGGCGCCGCACCGGTATAGAACACGTTTGGCGACATCTCTTCGCCTTCGTATTGCACCGGGTAGAACAGCAGGCCGTTGAGTTCTTCGAACACTGGCAACACGGATTTACGCGACACCGAGGTCCAGCAACCGAACACCACCGCGACTTTGTCCTGGGTCAGCAATTGCCGGCCCTTTTCCGCGAACAGCGGCCAGTTCGACGCCGGGTCGACCACCACCGGCTCAAGCATCTTGCCGTTCACACCGCCTTTGGCGTTGATCTCGTCGATGGTCATCAGCGCCATGTCTTTGAGCGAGGTTTCGGAGATCGCCATGGTGCCGGACAACGAGTGCAGGATGCCGACCTTGATGGTCTCGGCGGCCTGGATCGTCCAGGACATGCCCATGGCGGCAATGGACGCCGAAAGAGTGAAAGCCTTGATCAAGCTGCGACGCTTCATGGTGCGATCTCCGTGAACTCAAAATTGTTATGAGGGGGACAAAGTCGAGGAGGTGATTGCAAGCGCTGTGCCTAGTCGGGAAAAGGCATGAAATAGTCGCTTCGCCGTGTGTTGCGCACGGGTTGCGCACCATCAAATGGCAGGGCGGGGTGCCAGGTGCATCGCTATGCGCTACAACGGGGCGCGGTCAGCGCTTGCGCATCAGCCCGATGAAAAACACCCCGCCAATCGCCGCCGTGGCTACGCCGATGGGCAGGTCTTCAGGGGCGATCAGCGTGCGCGCAGCCACGTCCACCCATACCAGGCACAGCCCGGACGCAAGGCTACAGAAAGCCTCTGCGTCGGGCATCTCGCTGATTTCATGCTGAACCCGAGGCAGATTCACGTTGCGCAAAAAAGCGCGACAGCACCAGGCGATCCAGCGCCCACACCGCAATCAAAGACGCGCCAACAAGAGGAAAAATGATCGCCAGGGCGAGCATGATCACCATCGCGGTTTTCCACTTTGGCAGGTCATGACGCAGCGGCGGAACGCCCAAGCCGCCTTGAGGCCGACGCTTCCACCAGATGACCACGCCGCTGACGGCGCTGAGCAGGATCATCAGGCAGATCAACAGCACGATGAGCTGATTGACCCAACCGAACATCTTGCCTTCGTGCAGCATCACGCCGGTCTCGGTGGCTCGCGCGACCAGGTTGTAATGTTCCCAACGCACATCGGCCAGCACCTTGCCGGTGTACTGGTCCACGTGCAGGGTGGCGTCGTTGCGTGGGTCGTTGGCGAACACCGCGACGGTGAATACACCTTCGGCGGTGGTGGGGAAGGTGATGCTGTAGCCGGGCTCGACGTGGCGTGCGTTGGCCAGGTCGACCACTTGTTGCAAGCGCAAGGTGGGCGCCGCCGGAGCTGAATGCATAGCGCCATGGTTCATGTGTTCGGCATGGTCGCCGGACATCGGCATCGGCGTGTTTTCCATGGCCCAGGGCACGGTCTGTTGGCTGGCCGTATTGAGCGCGCGTGCCTGCTGATCGGACTGCGGCACGTTGTTCCACATCGTCGCCGGGAAGGTGTTCCACAGGTCGGCATATTGCTTGCCCCAGAAGCCGGTCCAGGTCATGCCGCTCAGCAGCATCACCAGCAACAAGGACGCGCCCCAGAAACCGGTGACCGCATGCATATCGCGCCAAAGCACCCGGCCACGACTGTTGAAACGCGGCCACAGCACACCCGCCGAGGACTTGCCGCGTGGCCACCACAGGTACAGGCCCGACACCACCAGCATCACGCCCCAACCGGCGGCGAGTTCCACCAGGCGATCGCCGACGGTGCCGATCATCAGTTCGCCGTGCAGGGCGCGGGCGATGGCTTGCAGGTTGTATTTCGAGTCCTGCTCACCGAGGACCGTGCCGCGATAGGGATCGACGAACACGGTTACTTCGCGGCCTCCGTTGTGCATCACGAATTGCGCGCTGCTGGTGCTGTCGGCAGGGGGCAGGTATTTGCTGATCGCGGCGTTGGGGTAGGCGGTTTTGGCGCGTTGCAGTTGCTCGTCGGCGCTCATGACGTGCTCGGCGGTTTGGACCTTGAGCAGGTCGCCGTACATCAGTGGGTCGAGTTGGGGTTTGAACAGGTAGATGATGCCGGTCAGGGCCAGTAGCACCATGAATGGGGCAACGAAGAGGCCGGCGTAGAAGTGCCAGCGCCAGGCCAGGTTGTAGAAGGAGAGTTTTGGGGGGTTCATCAGGTGCTCCGCAAGGCTTAAAAATTGTTGTCTGTTATGCCGCCTTCGCGAGCAAGCCCGCTCCCACATTTGAAATGCATTCCAAACTGTGGGAGCTGGCTTGCCTGCGAAGCTTTTAGAAGCTCATATCAACTTTGGTCCAGAGCGTGCGCCCCGGCTCCTTGATGGCCTGCGGGTCACTGGCCGGGTAGCCGAACCCGGCGTTGCCGGCCAGGTTCAAGTGCTCGGCGTAGGCCTTGCCGAACAGGTTGTCGACGCCGGTACTGACCTTGAAGTGCTTGTTGATGCGATACGCCGCGTTCAGCGAGAACACGCCAAAGCCGCCGCTCTTGTCGAAGTCCTTGCCGACCACGTTGCCCTTGTTCTGGTCGATGCGGTTTTGTGCGGCGACCACACGCCACAGCGCGCCTGCGCTCCAGTCATCCTCGCTGTAGGTCAGGCCCAGGCGTGCGTCCAGCGGGGGCATTTGCGGCAGGGCTTTGCCGTCGCTGCTGTTCTTGCCCCAGGCGTAGGCGAGGGTGGCGTCGGCCTTCCAGTTGCTCGTCAGTTTGTACGCTGCGCCCAGTTCGCCGCCCATGATGCGGGCGTCGACGTTACGGGCCTGAGAGGTGGTGCCCATCATTCCGGGCCGGTAGTCGAACAGGATGAAGTCCTGCACCCGACCGATGTAACCCGAAGCCCAGGCTTCCATGTTTTCGGCTTTGTACTGCGCGCCGAAATCGAGCTGGGTGGTTTTCTCCGGCTTCACGCCGTCGAAGGCATTCACCGAGCCGGCCGCGCCGGTGTTGGGCGAAAACAGCTCCCAGTAGTCGGGGAAACGCTCCGAGTGGCCCAGGCCTGCATAGAGGGTGGTGGGGCTGTCGGCCAGGTCGTGTTCATAGCGCACGAAGCCGGAGGGCAAGGTGTCCGCGCGGGTGTTGTCAGCCGTCGGATTGGCGCGCGTCATCATGCCGGAACCGGTGCTCTGCCGGAAATCCTTGGCCGAGGCGCGGTCCAGGCGCGCGCCAGTGATCAGCCGTTCGCGGTCGGCGGCGTACCAGGTCATTTCGCCAAACACACCATAGTTGTGGAAGTTGGCGTCCTTGACCCGTGGCAGGTCCTTGTAGGTCTCGATGCCCATGCTGCTGCGCTGGCGGTGTTCGTTGGTCTGCGCATCCAGGCCGCTGATCAACTGCACATCGGCCCAGCGCCAAGTGGCCTTGATGCGCGCGCCGAGGGTGCGCCGGTCGACGTTGGATGCCATCGGCCCGGCCATCATGCCGGTGCCCGAGGGCGTGCGCAGGCTGTAGTTGTCCATCACATGGTCGGCGTAGTTGTAGTAGACCTGGGCTTCGACCTTGTCGAGGACTTCGCCAATGTTGGATTTTTCGAAACGCAGCCCCAGGCTTTCGCGCAGGAATTGCGAACCATCCATGCCGCGCCCGGCGTAGCGCGCTTCGCCATCGCCACGGCCGGCAGTGAGTTCCAGCAGGGTGTCGGCGTCGGGGGTGAAGCCTACAGCTACGTCGCCGTTCCATTTGTCGTAGCGCGAGGCGACGGTGTCGTTGTTGCCGTCCTTGTAGTCGTCTGCATGGGCCTGGTTGCCGATCACCCGCACATAGCCCAGCGGCCCCCCGGCTGCGGCATCAATGACTTTGTCGAAACGCCCGTTGGAACCGGCCAGCACGCTAGCGTTGAGCCGCGTACCCAGCTCGCCGAATTGCTCAGGCTCACGCTCGAACAGCACGGTGCCGGCCGACGCGCCAGGGCCCCAGAGCACGGTCTGCGGGCCTTTGATTACGGTGAGTTTGTCGTAGGTTTCCGGTGAGATGTACGAGGTGGGCGCATCCATGCGGCCCGGGCAGGCGCCAAGCATCATGCTGCCATTGGTGAGGATATTCAGGCGCGAGCCGAACATGCCGCGCAGCACCGGGTCGCCATTGGTGCCGCCATTGCGCACCAGGGCGAAGCCGGGGATGGTCTTGAGATAATCGCCGCCATCGCTGGCGGGCACCGGTTGGCGCGGGTCTTTCGGGTTGGTGATCACGGTCAGCGGTGAGCTGGGGGCGATCGCGGTAATGACGGTGGGGCTCAATTCATTTTCGTCGGCATGAGCCATTGGAGCCAGCAGTGCGCCGCACAGAACGGCGAACACGGGAGTACATCCCAAACGGGTGTCAGCAGAAAACCTGGACATGACAAATTCCATCAATCAATCGTAAACAACCCGGCCAGCAGCCTGCGGCTGTCTGTCTAAAGTCGGCCGGGGTGAAGTAACGCTGTGAAGTGCTTACGAAGCGATGGGCGGCGCGCGGCTGCGGGCGCCGGGGAAGATGCTTTGCCGGGCATGGCCCAGGCGCGTGGCGGGGGTGAGGGCGTTGGCGGGCGGCGGACTGCTCTGGGTGAAGGTTGAAACGCCGCCGGGCAAGGCGGGGCAGCTGTAGAGCAGGTCGCAATAGCCGCACTTGGACCAGAGGGCGTGGTGTTCGTCAGGGGTTTTCTTGTGATGGGAGTCGCCGTGGTCCATCGGAATGTCCATCGACATACCGGCGTGATGGTCCATCGGCATCGCTTGGGAAATCAGCGGACCGATAAAGATCATCAGCATGGCGAACAGGCTGATCCAACCGCCGCGCCTTACGCGGGCGTGTGGGGAGAGCCTGGCGCGAGGGGCGCCCATTACGTGTCAGTCTATTGCGGGTGCTTGTGTGCGTGGCCGGCCATCGGCGGTACTTTCTGTACCGACACTTGCACCGCGACCTTGCCGGCTTTTTCGAAGGTCAGGGTCAGCGGGAATTGCTTGCCGTCGGCCAACAGGCTGCGGTCTTTGAGGCCGAGCAGCATCACGTGGTAGGCCATGGGCGCGAAGGTCAGGTCACCCTTGGCCGGTACGGCGACGCTGGGCACTTGCTGCATCTTCATCAGGTCGCCCAGCATGACGTGTTCATGCAGCTCGGCTTTTTCCGCCACTGGCGTTTCGACGCTGAGCAGGCGGTCCGGGGATTCGCCGGTGTTATGAATCACAAAATAGGCAGCGACAGTCGGCGCATTCGGCGGCAACTCCTGGGACCAGGGTTCGCTGACCACTAGGTCACCGGACTTGTAGTCCTCGGCATTGGCAGCACTGAATACCGGCAGCAGCAACGCAGCCAGAAGCAGGGAAGATTTGAGCATGGCAGTTCTCCAGAACGGTTCTAAACGCAGTTCACTTGCGAAGAAAATCAGACCGTTGGAGAGGCGCGGGGGTTGAGGCTTGGCCATTGCTGGCGCGGGGTCGGGCTTTGCAGCCGGGGCGACGGCAAGCTCTGGGAGGTACTGAATTGGGTGAGATACAACTGCGGCACATGTCCCGGCAACGCCACCAACGGCGCCGAGCCCGAGCAACACCAGCAATGCTGCATGGTGGAGTGATCGTCCTGCTGCGGCGCCGGAATCTCCAGCTTGCCCAGGGCGATGGTCTTGAGCGTAGCGCCATTGGAGGAGCAGAAACTGCCCCACAGCAATTGCTGCACCGGGTCCTGGGACTGTTGCATCGCGCTGGCCATCGGCATGGCAAAGGCGTTGAACAGCACTGCGAGGCAGGCGATCCAGGCGATTGCAAAGCGTTGACGAGCCATGGCGGACAATCCGTAGGGTTAAACGATCAGGGGGTATTTAGCCTGATCGTAGGAGATAAGTAAAAACAGGGCATGTGGTTTGGTGTCGCAGTGCTATCAGATAGCGGTGGCGTGGAGCTTGAGGCCCAACGCTTTCATGACTTTCATGATAGTCGCGAATTCGGGATTGCCAGTGGCGGAGAGGGCCTTGTATAGGCTTTCGCGGCCGAGGCCAGCGTCGCGGGCGATTTGGGTCATGCCTTGGGCGCGGGCGATGTTGTTGAGGGCTGAACGAATCAGCAAGCCGTCGCCGGAGTCCTCTTCGAAAGAGGCTTCAAGGTACTCTGCCATGTCCTCGGGAGTCTTGAGGTAGTCCGCGACGTCGAAATCTGTAAATTCAGTCATGGGTTATTCCTTTTTTCAAAGTCTTCTGCAATTTTCTTTGCGTGTTGGATGTCACGCTTCTGGGTTGATTTGTCGCCTCCTATCAACAGTAGGTAAACCACATCGCCCTTGCGCGTGAAGTAAATTCGGTATCCGGGACCATAGTGGATGCGCATTTCTGATACGCCGTTTCCTACTGACTCACAGTCTCCAAAATTCCCATATGTTGCGTTGTCTAACCGTGTTATCACACGTGCACGAGCAGCATTACAGCGCAATGAAACTAGCCACTCCTGAAATTCCTTCGATTTTTTGAAATGAATCATCGCTGATCGTATTCCTTGGGATACAGCCTGGCAAGTTGCGATGCACTGTAAAAGCAGGCATCCCCATTGAGGCTATTTGACGCGAAACTGCGAGGGGGGAGGTTAGGGCGGGGGCTTTTGGCTGAGCCAGCCAGCAGGTTCGGAAGTGTTTGTAGGGGGATTCGGCTTTTATGAGAAGGCCAAATGGTTGGCCATTTAGCGGGTTATTTGAAACAAGAGAAATTGTTCTGCGTTGCGCAGTTGATTGAGCTGGCGAAGGTGCTGGCTGATCGCGTACACGGCACGTCCTCACTGTAGGCGCCGGCTTGCCGGCGATGAGGTCCCTGAGACTTGCGGTGAGCGTGCGGGCCTCATCGCTGGCAAGCCAGCGCCTACAAGGATTGCAGTGTTTGCAGGAGGTCTTGCACGTTGGTGAACTCTCGGTCGACGGTAGCCAGAGCGGGGCGTTTCAATACAAGCACCGGCACGCCTCGCTCTCTTGCCACTTCCAGCTTTGGTTCTGTGGCGGTGCTACCGCTGTTCTTGCTGATCAACACATCAATCCCACGGCGCCTGAACAGCGCGCGCTCATCCTCAATCAAAAACGGCCCCCGCGCGCCGATCACTTCACACCGCTCATTCCCCGGATACACATCCAGTGCACGTAACGTCCAGAACTGCTCCGGCGGGATTTCATCAAGATGCTGCAACGGCTCGCGCCCCAACGTGAACAGCGGACGCTTGAAGGGTTTAAGCGCTTCAATCAGCGCGGCCCAATCACTGACCTCGCGCCAATCATCCCCCGCCTGCGGCTGCCACGCCGGGCGGCGCAACGCCCAACACGGCACACTGCTCAACCGAGCAGCCTCGGCCGCATTGCGGCTGATCTGCGCCGCGTACGGATGGGTCGCGTCGAGAATCAGGCTAATCCCCTCATCCCGAACAAACTGCGCCAAGCCCTCGGGCCCGCCGTAACCGCCCACCCGCACTTGGCATATCAGGTCAGTCGGCACTCGGCCCACACCGGCCAGACTGTAGATATGTTCCGGGCCCAACGTACGGGCAATGGCCAGCGCTTCAGTCACGCCGCCCAACAACAGGATGCGTTTCATAGCGGCTTGACCACTTCCAGCAACGTGATCGGCAGCGCCTGTCGCCACGTATCGAATTCGCCCAGCGGCTGGGCCTGGGCGACATGGATACGCGTCAGTTCTCCGCCATAACGCGCACGCCAGTCCATCAAGGTCATTTCGCTTTGCAGGGTCACAGCATTGGCGACCAGCCGCCCGCCCGGCCGCAGGTGTTGCCAGCAGGTCTCGAGCACGCCGTCGCGGGTGACGCCGCCGCCGATGAAGATGGCGTCCGGTGCCTCCAGGCCGCTTAAAGCCTCGGGCGCTTTGCCGCGAACCAGTTGCAGGCCCGGCACGCCCAGGGCGTCGCGGTTGTGTTCGATCAGGCCTTGGCGACCTTCATCCGCTTCAATCGCCACTGCACGGCAACTCGGATGAGCGCGCATCCATTCAATACCAATGGAGCCACTGCCGGCGCCCACGTCCCACAGCAGTTCGCCGGGCATCGGCGCGAGGCGGGCGAGGGTCATGGCGCGTACATCGCGTTTGGTCAGTTGGCCGTCATGTTTGAAGGCCGAGTCTGGCAGGCCGGCCAGACGTGACAGGCGCGCAGCCTGCGGGTCAGACACGCAGTCGATGGCAACCAGATTCAAATCGGCGATTGGCGCGTGCTGCCAATCAACCGCCAGCCCGTCGATGCGCCGCTCGTCCGCGCCACCCAAATGTTCAAACACGCTCAAGCGGCTCGGCCCAAACCCGCACGAAGCCAACAAAGCGGCAATCAACGCCGGACTGCGACCGTCATTGCTCAACACCAACAAGCGCACGCCACTGGCCAGATGCGCATTCAGCGCCGCCAGCGGCCGGGCGACCACGGACAGCGTCACCACTTCCTGCAACGGCCAACCCAACCGCGCTGCCGCCAACGACACCGACGAAGGCGTCGGCAAGATTAGCAATTCATTCGCCGCCACCTGCCGTGCCAGACTCGCGCCCACGCCATAGAACATCGGGTCCCCACTGGCCAACACACACACCGGCTCGCCGCGCCGCGCCAGCACCGGTTCCAGGGAAAACGGGCTCGGCCATAACTCCCGCTCGCCGCGAATACACACCGGCAACAGGTCCAACTGGCGCTGAGCACCTATAATCCGCGTGGCGCGCAACAGGGCATGCCGGGCATTCCTGCCCAGCCCCTTGAAGCCGTCTTCACCGATGCCTACAACCGTCAGCCAGGGCGACATAACAATTCCTTGAACGACATCCGACGGGCAGGCTTTTCATGCCGCCGGACAAAGCAGGCATAATACCGCGCCTTTACCCATCAACCGGTAGCCCCGTGAACCCAACGCCCGCTGTGAATACCTTGCGCCCCTCGGCTTGTCCGGGGTTGCTGCGTATTGTCCAGGCGTTGGATGGCGGCATTTGCCGGATCAAATTGGCCGGTGGTTCGATCCGCGCCGCCCAGGCCCACGCGGTGGCGGATGCCGCCCAGGCCTATGCCGGTGGGGTGATCGAGGCGACCAACCGCGCCAATCTGCAGATTCGCGGGATCGGTGCCGAGGAGGGGGCTTTGATCGCCCTGCTGCTGGCCGCGGGCCTTGGCCCCAACAATGCCGCCGGCGACGATGTACGCAACCTGATGCTCAGCCCCAGCGCAGGGATCGACCCGCAGATGCTGTTCGACACCCGCCCGCTGGCCGATGAAATCCTCGCCACCCTGCAAAACCACCCACGTTTCCATGAACTGTCAGCCAAGTTCGCCATACAGCTGGATGGCGGCGAAGCCCTGGCGATGCTCGAGCATCACCACGACCTGTGGCTGTCGGCCTTCATCCGCAATGGCCAGACGCTCCTCGCCTTTGGCCTGGCGGGTTGCCCGGGGCTGGATGCGCCGCTGGCCGCCGTGCCGCTCGAGCAGGGGCATGCGCTGGTGGTGGCCGTGCTGGAGGCGTTCCTCGACCTGGCCAGCCCGGAACAAACCCGCATGCGGCATTTGGCTGTGGATAACTTGCTGGGGCATCTGAGCCTGCCATTACTGTCGGCCGATGGCTTCAAACGCCAGCCCAGCGGGGCTTTGCTGCACCTCGGTACGTATCCACAGGAGCAAAAGAATCAGTTTTATGTTGCCGCCATCGCACCCTTGGGCCGCCTGGACGCGACGATGCTCAAAAGCGCCGCACACCTGGCCAGTGAGTACGGCGACGGCACCTTGCGCTTCACCCCTTGGCAAGGTGTGCTGTTGCCCAACGTCGAAAAACCGCACGCCGTGACCGAGCGCCTGGCGCAACTGGGCTTCCTTTGCACCATCGACCAACCCCTGGCGCGAATGACCGCCTGCACCGGCTCCAGCGGCTGCGGCAAGGCCCTGGCCGACACCAAGGCCGACGCCGTGCAACTCGCTGCTCTGGACACCGGGCACAACGTGCACCTGTCCGGCTGCCCACGCTCCTGCGCCGCCGCACATACCGCGCCGGTGACCTTGCTGGCGGTGAGCCCCGGCCACTACGACCTCTATTTTCGCGAGGCAGCCCACCCCGATTTCGGCCGGCTGCACGCACGCAACCTTTCTATTGAAGCGACGGGCGCCTTGCTGCGCGCCCGCCCACGGAGCAACACCGATGATTGATTACATCCGCGACGGTCAGGAGATCTATCGCAACTCCTTCGCCATTATTCGCGCGGAAGCCAAGTTGGACCGCATCCCGGCTGATTTGGAGAAACTTGCGGTGCGGGTGATTCATGCCTGCGGCATGGTCGACGCCATCGACGGCCTGCAGTTCTCCGAGGGCGCGGGCAAGGCCGGGCGCGATGCGCTCGCCGCTGGCGCGCCGATCCTGTGCGATGCGCGGATGGTTTCCGAAGGTGTGACCCGCGCACGCTTGCCGGCCAATAACCCAGTGATCTGCACCCTGCGCGACGACAGCGTGCCGGAGCTGGCGCGCGAACTCGGTAACACCCGTTCCGCTGCCGCCCTTGAACTGTGGCGTCCGCACCTGGAAGGCAGCGTGGTGGTGATCGGCAATGCGCCGACCGCGTTGTTCTATCTGCTGGAAATGCTGGATGCGGGCGCGCCGAAACCGGCGTTGATCCTCGGTTTTCCGGTCGGTTTTGTCGGCGCTGCCGAGTCCAAGGCAATGCTCGCCGCCGATAGTCGTGGTGTGCCGTTCGTGATCATGCAGGGCCGCCTGGGCGGTAGCGCCATGGCCGCCGCCGCGGTGAATGCCCTGGCCACGGAGGTCGAATAATGCCGGCACGCGGACGTTTGATCGGCCTGGGCGTAGGCCCCGGTGACCCGGAACTGATCACCCTCAAGGCCCTGCGCCTGCTGCGTGAGTCGCCCGTGGTGGCGTACTTCGTGGCCAAGGGCAAGAAGGGCAACGCCTTTGGCATCATCGAAGATCACCTGGTGCCGCAACAGACGCTGATGCCGCTGGTGTACCCGGTGACCACCGAAGTGTTGCCGGCGCCGATGTCCTACGAGCAGGTGATCAGCGATTTCTACGACGCCGCCAGCGTTGACGTCGCCGCACATCTGGATGCCGGCCGTGACGTGGCGGTGATCTGCGAAGGTGACCCGTTCTTCTACGGCTCCTACATGTACCTGCACGACCGCCTCGCCGAGCGCTATGAAGCGCAGGTGATTCCTGGCGTGTGTTCGATGCTCGGCGGTGCCTCGGTGCTGGGTGCGCCGTTGGTGTATCGCAATCAGAGCCTGTCAGTTCTTTCGGGTGTATTGCCCCATGAAGACCTCAAGCGCCGCTTGGCGGATGCCGATGCGGCCGTGATCATGAAGCTGGGTCGCAACTTCCCGAAAGTGCGTCAGGTGCTGGAAGACCTTGGCCTGGCCGGGCGTGCGCTGTATGTGGAGCGCGCCACCATGGCGAACCAGAAGATCGTGCCGCTGGATCAGGTCGACCCGTCGTCGTCGCCGTACTTCTCGCTGATCATCGTGCCCGGTGAACGGTGGCAAGGTTGATGAGCCCGGCGATTGTCATTCTGGGCCAGGGCAGCCTGGCCACTGCGCGCAAGATCCAGCAGGTCTACCCCGGTGCGTTGATCCATGGCCTGGCCGGACGGGTCGACGGCGCGGACCAGACCTACAGTGAATTCGGCGCGACCCTGCGTCTGCTCTATCAGCAAGGCACGCCGCTGATTGCGCTGTGCGCGGCGGGTATCGTCATTCGTACCCTGGCGCCGCTGCTGTTGGAAAAAGGCGAAGAACCCGCCGTGCTGGCCGTGGCCGAAGACGGCCGCGCGGTGGTGCCGTTGCTCGGCGGCCTGGGCGGTGTGAACGTGATCGCGCGCGAAATCGCCGCTGCGTTGAACGTAGCCGCTGCGATCACTACCAGTGGCGAGCTGCGTTTTGGCACCTGCCTGCTCAACCCGCCTGCGGGTTATGAACTGGCCGACCTGGAACTGGGCAAGCGCTTCGTCTCCGACCTGCTGGCCGGCGAAAGCGTGCGCATTGAAGGCGCCGCGCCGTGGCTGGACCAGGCCAATTTGCCCCAGGACCAACAGGCACGCCTGGCGATTCATGTGGGCAGTGCCGAGCGCACGCCTGCCGCCAATGAATTGCTGATCTACCCGAAGAACATCAGCGTGACCTGCAAGCCAGGTGCGCAGTTGGCTGAGCGTGTGCGCACTGGGTTGCATGAGGCGGGCATCGCCGTGCAATCCCTGGCGTGCCTGTTGGCCAGTGATACACAGATGGCCGAAGCGTCGTTGCATGAGGCAGCGTTGAAGCTGGGTGTACCGCTACGGTTTGCCAGCGTCACCCAGGACGTCGATATTGTCATCAACGTTGCCGAGCAACCCCTGGACCTGTCGCAAGTCGGCCGTGTGCGTGGCCGCTTGGCCGTGATCGGCCTGGGCCCCGGCGCCGCTGAGTTGATGGTGCCAGCGGTCAAGGCTGAACTGGCGCGCTGCACCGATGTGCTGGGTTACGAAACCTACGTGCGCATGGCCGGGCCCTTCCGTGACGACCAGGTGCAGCATTGCACCGACAACCGCGAAGAAATGCAGCGTGCCCGCCACGCCTTTGAACTGGCGGCCCAAGGTCGCTCGGTGGTGGTTGTGTCGTCCGGCGACCCCGGCGTGTTCGCCATGGCCGCTGCGGTAATCGAAGCCCTGCACGAATCCAGCGATCCAGCCTGGCATCAGGTCGACCTGGAAATCCTGCCGGGCGTTTCGGCCTCGCTCGCTACCGCCGCCCAGGCTGGTGCGCCGTTGGGGCATGACTTCTGCGTGATGTCGCTGTCGGACAACCTCAAACCTTGGTCGATCATCGAAAAGCGCTTGGATTTGGCCTCCCAGGCCGACCTGGCGCTGGCGTTCTACAACCCGATCTCGCGCTCGCGGCCGTGGCAGCTGGGGCGTGCCCTGGAAATCGTCGCGCTGCATCGCACGCCTGATACGCCGGTGGTGCTAGGCCGGGATATTGGTCGGCCGGGTCAGACCCTGCGCGTCACTACGCTGGGGCAACTGACGCCGGAGCAGGTGGACATGCGCACCATGGTGCTGATCGGCTCCTCCACCACCGTCACCTTCCCGCGTGCCGGTGGCGGTGAGTGGGTGTACACACCGCGCTGGTACGGCGAGAAACCCGCCACCTGAAAACCGCCCTTCAGGTGCCTGAAAGCTCCGAATGACCCAGGGATTTTCCTGGCGTTGTCCGGGGCTTTTTCTTTTTTCTGCGACGAAATCCGGAAGCCCGCCAGACACGCCGCGTGATTGCTGGGCGGCATGGTTTGACGGGTTGCGCCAAGGGATGTTTGTCGTCTGGAAAACGCTTAGGCCAGTGGACTAGGGTGGACATAAGCCCCGAGTTGGGGTGCTTGTGGAGAACCAAAATGGAGCGACATCACAGAAGGATCAACAACAAAAAAAGGCGCACGTTGATTGCCGCCTACAAGCTACCGGGAGCGGCCGGCAAGCACGCGGCGCTACCGCTGGACATCGAGGACGACTTCAATGCCGCCGTGGTCAACAACAGCGTCATCTCGTTTGCCGAAGGCTTGTCCGGGTTGAACCGGGAGTACGTGCGTAAAAGCTATTTGCTGGCCAGCAGTTACGTCAGCGATGTGTTGAAAGTCCAGCGTGGCACCGAACGCTGGTACGACGAATTCATCAAGGTGATGGTCAGCCTGGGTTGGTTGCCGGTGCGCAGCCGCTTCGAACGGGTTTCGCGTTCCGGCAAGGGCCTGACCGTACAATTAGCGGCGTTGAACATCATCGCGGCCCTGCTTGCGTCGACTTCATTGTCTGGCCACTTGATGAGCGTTTTGCCGAAATTGGCGGCCGATGCATTAGAGGCGTTGAAGCAGGCACCTGGGACTTTCGAGTTGTTCAAACGCAACAGCGCGGTACACCAGGGCGGTGACTTCGGCCTGGCGTCCTGTGCAGAAACAGAGGGTGAGTTGATGATGGTACTGGTGACCTACAGCAGCCATGGCGTGAGCAAACAGGTGGGTCTGCCTTTCCTGGAATGGGACAGCTCCTCGTTCGAGGCCTTCAGCGGGCAGACATGCCTGGTGCTGAATACCTCGGTGGTCAACGAAGAGACGATCCAACTGATGCGCGAGAGTGCGGGTGACAAGGTGCAGTTGGCGATCGCCAAATACCGGATCTAAGGCACCAGATAACCGCGCACACCGGTGAAGATGATTTGCGCGGCCAGGGCGCACACGAACAGTCCCATCAACCGGCTGACAATCTGCAGGCCTTGGTCGCCTAAGATGCGTTCGATCCGGTTGGACAGGTACAGCACCACGCCCACCGTAAGGCTGGCCAGGGCAATGCTGAGGATGGCGGTGAGCTTGTCGTCCCAGTGCGGCTGGCTCACGCCCATCACCAACAGTGCGCCGATGGTGCCGGGGCCGACGGTAAGGGGGATGGTCAGCGGCACGATGGTCACGTCTTGCTGCACGTTGTCGGTCTGCACCGCCGACTTGCCCTGGGCCATGCCCAGGGCGGAAATGAACAGCACGCTGCCGGCGCCGATGCGGAAGGCGTCGACGGTGATGCCAAACACGCTGAAAATTACGCGGCCGAACAGGTAGAGCAGCACGCTCGATACCAGGGTCGCCAACGCCACCTTCCACGCCAGGCGGCGCCGTTCTTTGCTTGAGTAGCCACGGGTGAGGCTGATAAAGCAGGACAGCACGAAGAACGGGCTGTAGAGCACCAGCATTTTCAGGTAGACGCTGAATAACACGTGGAGCATGGAAAGTGGCTCGCGGCGGAAAGTGTTGCGCGAGTCTATCAGGCGGCAGCGATCAAATGTGGGAGCTGGCTTGCCTGCGATGACGATGGCTCAGGCAACTGATTTGTGTCTGACACACCGCTATCGCAGGCAAGCCAGCTCCCACAGGGGAGAGCATTCCAGGTCAGGAAGCAGTGCTGTGTTCTTGTTTCTGCTGACGCTGTGCCACCCAGAACTCCACCAGCTCACGCAACTGCGACAACTCCACCGGTTTGGCCATGTGCCCGTCCATCCCGGCCTGGCGTGCACGCTCTTTATGTTCCGACAGAATGTGCGCCGTCAGCGCCACCACCGGTGTGCGAATACGCTGGTGGCTGACTTCCCACGCGCGCAGTTGTTGGGTCGCCGAAAAGCCATCGAGGATCGGCATTTCACAGTCCATCAGCACCAGGTCATAACGTTGGGCCTTCATCGCCTCCAGCGCCTCTTCGCCATTGCTGGCGGTGTCGGGGTTGAGGTTGAGCTTGCCGAGCATGCCACGGATCACCTTGGTGGAGATGCTGTTGTCTTCGGCCACCAGGATGCGGAAATCCGTCGGCACGGTGATGGCGGCCGGGGCATTGAGGACCGGGCGGGGTGGGACGTTGCCCTTGCTGCGCTGGGTCAGTTCGTCGGCCAGGGTGGTCTTGAGCGTGTAGCCCGCCACGGGCTTGGCGAGGATGCGCTTGATCCCGCAATTGCGCGCGATGATCTTGCTCGGCGCGTTGCTGATACCGGTGAGCATGATCAACAGGATGTCGTGGTTCAGGCTTGGGTCTTCCTTGATCTTCGCCGCCAGTTGCATGCCGGTCATGCCGGGCATGTTCTGGTCAAGCAGCACCACGTCGAAGTAATCGCGCAGGTGTGCCTTGGTGCGCAGCAATGCCAGGGCTTCCTTGCCCGACGGCACCGCGCTGACGTTGAGGCCCCAGGCCGAGCATTGCTGCACCAATACTTTGCGGCAGGTGTCGTTGTCGTCCACCACCAGCACCCGCGCGCCCTTGAGTGGGCCGTCGAGGTCGGAGGTCGGGTGTTCCAGGCGTTCCGGGTCCAGCGGCAGGGTCAGCCACAAGGTGCTGCCCTGATGGCTGCCGCTCTTGATACCGAACTCGCCATTCATCAGCAGGATCAATTGGCGCGCGATGACCAGGCCCAGATGGCCGTTCAGGCGGGTGGCCGAGAAGAAATTCTTGCTGTGCAGTTCGCTGTGCAGCAGGGCGTCACGTTCGGCGGCTTCCATCGGCAGGCCGCTGTCCTGCACGGCAATGCGCAGACGCGGCTTGGTGCTGCGATCATCCAGCGCGACGACGATCAGCACCTCGCCTTCGTCGGTCTTCTGCAGGGCATTTTCCAGCAGGCTCAACATGGCCTGGCGCAGGCGCGTCGGGTCGCCGCTGATCACACGGGGCACTTGGGGCTGGATAAAGCTGATCAGTTCGACGTTCTGTTGCTCGGCCTTGGCGCGGAAAATACTCAGGCAGTCTTCGATCAGCGCGTTGAGGTCGAACTGCACGTCATCCAATTCGATCTGGCCGGATTCCAGCTTGGAAATATCGAGGATTTCGTTGATCAGCGTGAGCAGTTCATTGCCAGCACTGTGGATGGTCTGCACGTAGTCGCGCTGTTTTACCGACAGCGGCGTGCCCAGCAGCAATTCGGTCATGCCCAGCACGCCGTTCATAGGCGTGCGGATTTCGTGGCTGATCTTGGCCAGGAACTCGGCCTTGGCGGCGATCTCAGCATTGCTTGCCGCCAGGTCACGGCTGAGGCTGAAGCGCGCTTCGACAATCGCCCGCTGGCGTTCGCCCAGCGCCAAGCTCATCAACAGACCACTGAGACAGATAAACGCCAGCAGCGTCACGATCAGGCCCTGTGGCGAGACCATCGTCAGGCCCAACAGCGCCGGCAGGATGATCAGCGTACCGATGTTGAACACCACCATCGCCGCCACGAACAGGCGTGCCGGGCGGTAGCCTTTCTGCCAGTGATAGGCCGAGACAAACAGCATGCTCAAGCCAGCCAATGCCACCAGGGCATAGGTGATGATGTTCAGCGGCAGGGTGTTGACGAACAACAGCAGCAGGCCGCACAGGACGATAAACAGGATGTCGGCCATCAACAGCTTGTTCAGCGGGTGTGGGCCCAGCGGCATGAAGAACCGGTAGGCAAACATCAGCCCACACGGCGCGGTCAGCAGCAGGGCCAGGTAGGCGCCCGGCGTCTGGATCGCGTGCCAGTTTGGCAGCCAGGGGCCGATCAGGTTGAGCAGCAGTGCGAGGCTGAGCATCAGCAGGATCTCGCAAGCCGCCAGCCACAGGCTGCTGCGCGAGCGGTGGTAGGCGAAACGGGTGATGTTATGCAGGATCAGCATCAGCAGACAGCCGAACAACAGGCCGTAGATCAGTGTCTGGGTCTGGTCGGCGGCGGCGAGCACGGCCGGTTCCAGGGTGATATAGGGGCGCAGTTCATGTTCCGAGACCAGGCGCAGGTAGACCTCTAAAGGTTTCTGGCTTTGGGGCATCGGCAGCATGAAGTCACTGCTGGGTAACGGGCGCTCGGCCTGGGGCTGGCGTGTGCCGGTACTTTGTTGCTCCACCAGGGTGTCGCCGTCGAGTACATAGAGGCTCAGGTGGGACAAATCCGGGGCAAAGACCCGAAGTACTTGTTCGTGCTTGCCGGGTTGCAGCTTGAAACGCACCCACAACGCACCGTCGGGTTCGGCGGCGGTAAGGCGGTCCAGTTCGATGGGGCTGAATTGATTGGTGTAGCGCGAGGAACGGATGTCGCTCAGTTGCAGGTCGGCCTGTTCATCAAGCAATACTGCCCAGCCACTGCCTTGCGCGGCGGCCTGGGCCGGGAACAAGCAGAGCAGTGTCAGCAGACTGACAGTGAAACCTATGGCGATCCTGAGCCAGCGCACGGCGAAATCCCTTCGTAGGTTGATGCACGGTTAACTATGCGCGGGTCGGCCGGCATACGGCAAGGGCCAGAGGCCCTTGCCTAGCCGAACGGATAGCAGCTTACTGGCTCTCGCCACGCTCCCGCGCAATGGCGCGATAGCCAATGTCCTTGCGGTAGAAGCAGCCATTCCAGTCGATTTTTGCAGCCAGCTTGTAAGCCTGTTGCTGCGCGGCGTCGACGCTGGCGCCCATGGCGGTAGCGCACAACACACGGCCACCGGCGGTCACGACCTGGCCATCCTTGAGCGCAGTGCCCGCATGGAACACTTTGCCTTCCAGCGTAGCAGCCGCGTCGAGACCTTCAATCACGTCGCCCTTGGCGTAGTCAGCAGGGTAGCCACCGGCCGCCAGCACAATACCGACACTCGGACGTGGATCCCACTGGGCTTCCACCTTGTCCAGGGCCTGGGCCAGGGCAGCTTCCACCAGCAGAACCAGGCTCGATTGCAGGCGCAGCATCACCGGTTGGGTTTCCGGGTCGCCGAAGCGGCAGTTGAACTCGATGACTTTCGGGTTACCGGCTTTGTCGATCATCAGGCCGGCATACAGGAAGCCGGTGTACACATTGCCTTCGTCGGCCATGCCGCGCACGGTCGGCCAGATCACCAGGTCCATGACGCGCTGGTGCACGTCGGCGGTGACCACCGGGGCAGGGGAGTAGGCACCCATGCCGCCGGTGTTCGGGCCGGTGTCACCGTCGCCGACGCGTTTGTGGTCCTGGCTGGTGGCCATTGGCAAGACGTTCTTGCCGTCGACCATCACGATGAAGCTGGCTTCTTCGCCGTCGAGGAATTCCTCGATCACCACGCGTGAACCAGCGTCACCAAAAGCGTTGCCAGCGAGCATGTCGCGCACGGCGTCTTCGGCTTCCTGCAGGGTCATGGCGACGATCACGCCTTTGCCGGCGGCCAGGCCATCGGCCTTGATCACGATCGGCGCACCTTTTTCACGCAGGTAAGCCAGGGCCGGCTCGATCTCGGTGAAGTTCTGGTAGTCGGCGGTCGGGATCTTGTGGCGTGCCAGGAAGTCCTTGGTGAATGCCTTGGAACCTTCCAGCTGGGCCGCGCCGGCGGTTGGGCCGAAGCAATCCAGGCCACGGCTGCGGAACAGGTCCACCACGCCGGCAACCAATGGCACTTCCGGACCGACGATGGTCAGGGACACATTCTTTTCAGCAAAGTCTGCCAACTGCTCAAGGGCCAGCACGTCGATAGCGACGTTCTCGCACTTGGCTTCAATGGCGGTACCGGCGTTGCCGGGTGCTACGAATACTTTCTGGACGCGCGGGTCCTGGGCAACTTTCCAGGCCAGGGCGTGTTCACGGCCACCGCTGCCAATGATCAAAACATTCATTTCAAAAACCTCGGATGACGCTGAATTCGGGAGAGCACCGTGGGCTGTGCTTTTCTGTGGGAGCCGGGCTTACCCGCGATGCAGGCACCTCGGTCGTCCAGCCAGACCAGGGTGATGCTATCGCAGGCAAGCCAGCTCCCACATGGAGCCGGTGCCCACAGGCGATCTAATCAATCAGTGGCGGAAGTGGCGCATACCGGTGAAGACCATAGCGATGCCAGCTTCATCAGCGGCAGCGATGACTTCAGCATCACGCATCGAGCCACCCGGTTGGATCACGGCGGTAACACCGGCTTTCGCGGCGTTGTCCAGGCCGTCACGGAACGGGAAGAACGCATCGGAAGCCATTACCGAACCCACGACTTGCAAGCCAGCGTGTTCAGCCTTGATCGCGGCGATACGCGCCGAGTTCACGCGGCTCATCTGGCCGGCGCCGACACCAATGGTCTGGCGGTTCTTGGCGTAGACGATGGCGTTGGATTTAACGTACTTGGCCACTTTCCAGGCGAAGATCAGGTCGTTGATCTCTTGCTCGGTCGGCGCGCGTTTGGTCACGACTTTCAGGTCCTGGCTGCCGATCATGCCGATGTCGCGGCTCTGTACCAGCAAGCCGCCGTTGACGCGCTTGTAGTCCCAGGCAGCCGCACGCTCAGTCGACCACTCACCGCAGGCCAGCAGGCGTACGTTGGCTTTGGCCGCCACGATAGCGCGGGCTTCTTCGCTGACGCTTGGGGCGATGATCACTTCAACGAACTGACGCTCGACGATCGCCTTGGCGGTCTCGGCATCCAGTTCACGGTTGAAGGCGATGATGCCGCCAAACGCGGATTCGGTGTCTGTGGCGTAGGCCAGTTCGTACGCCTGGCGGATACCGCCTTCAGCGTCCGGGCTGACCGCCACGCCGCACGGGTTGGCGTGCTTGACGATCACGCAGGCCGGCTTGACGAAGCTCTTCACACATTCCAGCGCGGCGTCGGTGTCGGCCACGTTGTTGTAGGACAGCTCTTTGCCTTGCAGCTGGGTCGCGGTGGCGATGCCCACTTCGGCAGGCTTGGCTTCTACGTAGAACGCCGCGCTCTGGTGCGGGTTCTCGCCGTAGCGCATTTCCTGGGCCTTGATGAACTGGCTGTTGAAGGTGCGCGGGAACTGGCTGCGGCCTTCGGTGGACAGTGTTTCAGCAGCCTGGTTAACAGTGCCCATGTAGTTGGCGATCATGCCGTCGTAGGCGGCGGTGTGTTCGAAGGCCTTGAGCATCAGGTCGAAGCGCTGGGCGTAGGTCAGGCCACCGGCCTTCAGGCTTTCCAGCACGTTGGCGTAATCGCTGGCGTTGACCACGATGGCCACGTCTTTGTGGTTCTTGGCCGCCGAGCGCACCATGGTCGGGCCGCCGATATCGATGTTTTCGATGGCGGTCGGCAAGTCGCAACCTGGCTTGTTGATGGTGGCTTCGAACGGGTAGAGGTTAACGGCCACCAAGTCGATCGGCTTGATGCCGTGTTCGGCCATGATCGCGTCGTCGGTGCCGCGACGGCCGAGGATGCCACCGTGGATTTTCGGGTGCAGGGTCTTGACCCGACCGTCCATCATTTCTGCGAAACCGGTGTAGTCCGCCACTTCTACTGCGGCCACGCCGTTGTCCTGCAGCAGTTTGAAGGTCCCGCCCGTGGAGAGGATTTCCACGCCCAGGGCTTCCAGCTCCCGGGCAAATTCGAGGATCCCGGTCTTGTCGGAGACGCTGATCAAGGCGCGGCGGATCGGCAGGCGGGTAGTCTGGTCGGTCATTTCAATTTCCATCAAAAGCAAAGGAAGTCAGCAAAAAAGGCGACCGGTTTTACGCGGGCGCCTTTCTGGTTTGATTGAATGCTTACAGCAAATCGTATTGCTTGAGCTTTTTGCGCAAGGTGCCACGGTTGAGGCCCAGCAGCTCACTGGCTTTGGTCTGGTTGCCCTTGACGTAGTTCATCACGCTTTCGAGCAAGGGTGCCTCGACTTCGGAGAGCACCAGGTTGTACACGTCCGTGACGGAAGCGCCCTCAAGGTGGGCGAAATAATTGTGCAGCGCCTTCTCGACACTCCCGCGAAGGGTCTGGCCTTCTTCGCTCGGCGTGTTGAGGTGCTGTTTCAAATTGACGTTGTCGCTCACGGGTGTTGTTCCACTCACTAAAGTCTCGGTCATCATCGTCATGCGGCCACCCCCTCTCCGTCCCCTGTCCCCAGGCTCTTGTAACGCTCGCTGAAGAACTCACGAACGTTGGCGCACTGTGCTTCCGTATCATCCAAACGATTGAAGTGGGCGCGAAACTCCCTGGCGCCCGGCAGGGTTGCGAGATACCAGCCGACATGCTTGCGAGCAATGCGTACTCCCATCACGTCCCCATAGAAGGCGTGCAGGGCGGCCAGATGCTCTAGCAGAATACGTTCCACCTCGATCAGCTCCGGTGCCGGCAACACTTCGCCAGTACGCAGAAAATGCTCGATCTCACGAAAAATCCACGGCCGCCCCTGGGCAGCCCGACCAATCAACAAGCCATCGGCGCCGGTGGCGTGCAGCACGCGCCGGGCTTTCTCGGCGGAGTCGATGTCGCCATTGGCAAACACCGGCATCGACACCGCCTGCTTGATCGCAGCGATGGTGTCGTACTCGGCTTCACCGGTGTAAAGGTCGGCGCGGGTGCGGCCATGCACCGCCAGCGCTGTAATGCCTGCCTGTTCGGCGATCTTCGCCACTGTCAGGCCGTTCTTGTTGTCCCGGTCCCAGCCGGTACGGATCTTCAGGGTGACCGGCACATCCACTGCGGCGACAACGGCCTGCAGGATCTCGGCAACCAATTGCTCATCTTTCAACAGTGCGGAACCGGCGGCCTTGTTGCAGACCTTCTTGGCCGGGCAGCCCATGTTGATGTCGATGATCTGCGCCCCCAACTCCACGTTGGCCCGGGCCGCATCCGCCAGCATCTGTGCATCGCCACCGGCGATCTGTACCGAGCGGGGCTCGGGATCACCTTCGTGGATCATGCGCATCCGCGATTTGCGGGTGTTCCACAAGCTCATGTCGCTGGTGACCATTTCCGAGACTACTAGACCCGCGCCCAATCGCTTGCACAGCTGACGAAAGGGCTGGTCGGTAACCCCCGCCATCGGGGCGAGGATCAAGCCGTTCTGCAATGTATATGGGCCGATGCGTACCGCCGACATAGGACTTCCCTGTTGTGGGGCCGGATCATTAGAGTTCGAAAAAGGGTTGGCATGATACCCGCTCTCGATGACTGGATAAAGGCTGAATTGGATAAAATCTGAACAGTTATTTCTTTATCGCCACCGGTTTGGTTGCGCCCGGGAAAGTCAATAACCTGCCGTCAAATCTCAACCCATGCACCGATTCACTCTGGCGAGTGAAAGCTCAGGCTGTAATTCACGGCTTTATTGCCCGGATCGAGGATATCCAGGGAGATATGGATCGGGGTCTGCGAGGGCATTTCGCTTACTCCGGCCAACTCACCGCTGAGGTATTCGGCGGGTTTGAAGCGACGACTGGCAATCAGGCTGCCATTCAAATCGGCAAAACGCAGCTCCAGCAGTGGGAAGGGCTGGGAGAAGGTCGCACGGTTGTAGATAATCGCGTCCACCACCAGTGCTCCGGCGAAATCCGGATGGCTGCGCACCACCAGGTTGCTGCTCTTGATGTGGGCGATATCGACCCGTGATGGCACCGTGCAGCCCAGTGTGGGGCACAGTTGCTGGAACCACGGGCGATAGGCGTCCTGGCGGGCCAGTTCGTCGAATTGGTAGGCGATGTACTGGCCTGCGAGACCGGCGGCGGCGATCAGTACCAGCAATAGCCAGATCAGACGACGGCCCAGGCTGGCCGGACGCTTTTGCGCGTAGAGGTGCAGCGGGTCGTCTTCGAGATCCAGCAGTTGGTCGTCTTGCACGCTCGTTTCGGCGCGCGGGCGCTTGCGACGGGCTTTGGGGCGTTCTTCGGGTTCTACGTCATCGGCCGATTGGGTCAGTGGCGTGAACGGCGGTTCGATGTCGTCATCGTCTGGCGTTGAGCGCAGCGGCGGCTCATCGTCGATATCGTCGGTGTGGAACGACATGGACGGTTCTGTGCGCTGCCTCGTCGCAGGTTCGGGTGCGTCTTCAGTGACGTCGATGCGCTCTTCAGGCGGCTCGCTGAACAAGCTCGCTGCCCATTTTTCCTCTTCGGCCTTGACCGTGTCACGGCTGGCGCTGAAGGATTCTTCCTTTTGGCGGCGGTCGATACCGGACTGGCGACGATCTGCACCGATCGGCAACGTGTGCTGAATCTCGCGGCGTTCCAGTTTGGCCAGTTCTTCGTCCAGGTCCAGATTGTCCAGGTCCAGCTCTTCGGCAGTCCACTGCTTCTGGCTGATGGCCCGCGC
This sequence comes from Pseudomonas sp. C 49-2, assembly GCF_003970195.1. Lineage (NCBI taxonomy): Bacteria > Pseudomonadati > Pseudomonadota > Gammaproteobacteria > Pseudomonadales > Pseudomonadaceae > Pseudomonas > Pseudomonas sp. C 49-2. The sequence goes on along the minus strand of NZ_RXYG01000002.1, from coordinate 68,130 downwards.
TGGTTCAGGCGTCAGCTCAACCGGCACGTCTGGCTCAGGCGCGGACGCTTGGTCGCGCTGCTCCAGCAACTGACGAGCGGCATTGAACACTTGCAGGCACGAACCACAGCGCACCACGCCACGGGCCACGCTCAATTGAGCGTGGTTGACACGAAAGCGTGCTTGGCAATGCGGGCACTGGGTGACGAAACTGTCGGTCATGCGGCCATCCGATTCAGGCAAGCGCTCATTCTAGCGCCGACGACCGCTGATGCGTACCCAGCCATCGCGGTTGGCGATCGGATCCAGCTCGAAATCCTTCGCGTAGGCAGCGGCGACGTCTTCGCCCTGCTCGGCCAGGATGCCCGACAGCGCCAGGCGACCGCCCGGCTTGACCAGGCTCGACAGCTGCGGCGCCAGCGAAACCAGTGGCCCGGCGAGGATGTTCGCGACCAGCACGTCGGCCTGCACTTGGGGCAGTTGCTCCGGCAGGTAAAGCGGGAATTTGCCTTCAGGGATGTTGTTGCGCCCGGCGTTATCGCGGGAGGCTTCCAGCGCTTGTACGTCGATGTCGGTGCCGACGGCTTCTTTGGCGCCCAAGAGCAATGCTGCAATCGCCAGGATCCCAGAGCCGCAACCGAAGTCCAGCACATGGCTGTCGTTCAGGTCCTGGCCGTCCAGCCATTCCAGGCACAGCGCGGTGGTGGGGTGGGTGCCGGTGCCAAACGCGAGGCCCGGGTCCAGCAGCAGATTGACGGCGTCTGGTTCAGGCGCGGCGTGCCAGCTTGGCACGATCCACAGGCGCTGGCCGAAACGCATCGGCTGGAAATTGTCCATCCAGCTGCGTTCCCAGTCCTGGTCTTCGATGACTTCGCTGTGATGCTCTGGCAGCGGGCCGCCGGTGAGCAATTCCATGTGGGCCAGCACGGCGGCGGCATCGGTGCCGTCCTCGAACAGGGCCAACAAATGGGTGTGGGACCACAGCGGGGTGGTGTTGAGTTCGGGTTCGAAGATCGGCTGGTCTTCGGCGTCCATGAAGGTCACCGAGACGGCGCCGACTTCGAGAAACGCGTCTTCGTAGGTTTCGGCTTGTTCTGGGCTGATGGCGAGACGGACTTGCAGCCAAGGCATGGCGGGCACCTTTGAAAAAATGAGTGTGCAGCGGGGTAGGGCTGCGAAAGCGCGCAAGTTTACGCGAGCGGCGGGAGGGGTGTACACATAACAAATGTGGGAGCGGGCTTGCTCGCGAATGCGGTGAGTCAGTGAAGAGTATTTTAGCTGATGCACCGCATTCGCGAGCAAGCCCGCTCCCACAGGGTGATGTATCCATCCAGCAAAACCCAGGGCCCAGAAACAACAAAGCCGCCCGAAGGCGGCCTTGTTGGGTGGAGCACTTACTGGTTAGCCAGCTTGTGTTCCAGGTAGTGAATGTTCACACCACCTTCGCAGAAGCCTTCATCGCGGACCAGGTCCCGATGCAGCGGGATGTTGGTCTTGATGCCGTCGACCACGATTTCGTCCAGGGCGTTGCGCATACGGGCCATGGCCTCGTCACGGGTGGCGCCCCAGGTGATCAGCTTGCCGATCAGCGAGTCGTAGTTGGACGGAACCTTGTAGCCGCTGTACAGGTGCGAATCCACACGTACGCCGTTGCCGCCGGGCGCGTGGAAATGCTTGACCAGGCCAGGGCTTGGGATAAAGGTTTTCGGGTCTTCGGCGTTGATGCGGCACTCCAGGGAGTGGCCGTGCATCTTCACGTCGTCCTGGGTGAAGGACAGCGGGTTGCCGGCGGCGATGCTGAGCATCTCCTTGACGATGTCGATACCGGTGACCATCTCCGACACCGGGTGCTCTACCTGCACACGAGTGTTCATCTCGATGAAGTAGAAACGACCGTTCTCGTACAGGAACTCGAAAGTACCCGCGCCACGGTAGTTGATGTCGATGCACGCCTTGACGCAACGAGCCAGTACTTCCTGGCGCGCTTTTTCGTCCAGGCCCGGTGCTGGCGCTTCTTCCAGGACCTTCTGGTGACGACGTTGCAGCGAGCAATCGCGGTCGCCCAGGTGGATGGCGTGGCCTTGGCCGTCGGACAGTACTTGCACTTCCACGTGACGTGGGTTGGTCAGGTACTTCTCCAGGTAGACCATCGGGTTGCCGAACCAGGCGCCCGCTTCGGAGCGAGTCTGCTTGGCCGCTTCGATCAGGTCTTCTTCCTTGTGCACCACGCGCATGCCGCGACCACCACCGCCACCGGCGGCCTTGATGATCACCGGGTAGCCGACTTCACGACCAATGCGCAGCGCGGTTTCTTCGTCTTCCGGCAGCGGGCCGTCGGAGCCAGGAACGGTAGGCACGCCGGCCGCGATCATGGCGTCCTTGGCCGACACCTTGTCGCCCATCAGGCGAATGGTTTCGGCTTTAGGGCCGATGAAGGCAAACCCGGATTTCTCCACCTGTTCGGCGAAGTCGGCGTTTTCCGCAAGGAAGCCGTAGCCCGGGTGGATGCCATCAGCGCCAGTCACTTCAGCGGCCGCGATGATGTTCGAGACTTTCAGGTACGAGTTCGTGGCCAGTGGCGGGCCAATGCAGATGCTTTCGTCCGCCAGTTTCACGTGCATCAATTCGGTATCGGCCGTCGAGTAAACAGCGACGGTCTTGATGCCCTCTTCCTTACAGGCGCGCAGGATACGCAGCGCGATCTCGCCGCGGTTGGCGATCAGGACTTTTTGCAGTTTCTTCGCAGGTTTCAACATCGAAGGCGCTCCGCGGTTCAAACGATGGTGAACAGCGGCTGGTCGTACTCAACCGGCTGACCGTTTTCTACCAGGATGGATTCGATGACGCCGGCTTTTTCAGCGGTGATGTGGTTCATCATCTTCATCGCTTCAACGATGCAGATGGTGTCACCCACTTTCACGGTCTTGCCGACTTCAACGAAGGCTGGCGAGGTCGGTGCCGGGGTGCGGTAGAAGGTACCGACCATTGGCGACTTGACCACGAAACCGTTCAGCGCAGGAGCAGCTGGAGCGGCAGGTGCAGTGGCGGCAGCCGGAGCGGCGGCTGGAGCAGCAGCCGGCGCCGGTGCTTGCATCTGTGGCGCGTAGAACTGCTGGGCCGGGGTCTTGCTGTGGCGGCTGATCCGTACGGACTCTTCGCCTTCCTTGATTTCCAGCTCGTCGATACCGGATTCTTCCAGCAGTTCGATCAGTTTCTTAACTTTACGGATATCCATGAATCATCAACTCCCAAGGGTCGGTCAGGGGCGCTTGGCCGGTTGTTCAAGTTGTTCCAGGGCGGCCTCCAGGGCCAGTCGGTAACCGCTGGCGCCAAGGCCGCAGATCACACCTACCGCTACGTCGGAGAAGTAGGAGTGATGGCGGAAAGCTTCGCGTTTGTGCACGTTCGACAAATGCACTTCGATGAATGGGATGCTCACCGCCAGCAACGCGTCACGTAATGCAACGCTTGTATGTGTAAAAGCGGCGGGATTGATCAGGATAAAGTCCACGCCTTCGCCGCGCGCGGCATGGATGCGATCAATCAATTCGTACTCGGCATTGCTTTGCAGGTAGAGCAGATGGTGGCCGGCTTCACGGGCCCTGCGCTCCAGGTCGAGGTTGATCTGGTCCAGGGTGACTGCCCCGTAGACGCCCGGTTCACGGGTGCCGAGCAGGTTCAGGTTGGGTCCGTGAAGAACCAGTAAGGTCGCCATCGGCTGTTCCTTGTTATTGATGTGGGTACGGCAGAACCCGGCGACTATGCCGCAAAGCCTTTGTGACTGTCCAGTTCTATGCAGTACGCAGCACGATTAGCGAGGATAGCGCGAAATTTGTGACTGTGGCCGGTGATCCGGTCATGGGTAATACGCTCCTGAATGCCATGAAGGTCAAATGTGGGAGGGGGCTTGCCCCCGATGCCGGTGGATCAGTTACAGATGCTGAGATTGACACACTGCAATCGGGGGCAAGCCCCCTCCCACATTTGATCTCTATAAGGCTGAAGATCGTGTCAGACGCGGAATGCCTGCACGGCGGTGTTGAGCTGCCCACCCAGCACCAGCAAGTGCTCACCTTGGCTGCGGCCCTGGCCGATTCGCAGCAAGTTATCTTCACCCAACTGGTGAATCCGCTCGCTGTTGTCGCGAATCTCACTGACGGCGCCACTCTGCTGTGCCGTCACATCGGCGATGCGCACGGCGGTGTCGGAAATGGTCTGGATAGCCTCGACGATTTCATCCAGCGCGCCGTCCGCTGCCTGGGCTTGCTGGGCGGTCGCCTCGGCGTGTTCGACCTGGGCGCGCATGCCTTGCACCGATTGATGGGCGGCGCTTTGCAGGCCGGCGATCAAGGTCTGGATTTCTGCGGTGGCGCCGGCGGTGCGCTGGGCCAGGGAGCGGACTTCGTCGGCGACCACGGCAAAGCCACGGCCGGCTTCACCGGCGCGGGCGGCCTCGATCGCGGCGTTAAGGGCGAGCAGGTTGGTCTGGTCGGCAATCGAGCGGATCACCGTCAGCACGCCGCCGATGGTGGCTGATTCTTCGGCGAGTTTTTCGATCATCTGCGCATTCTGCTGTACTTCGCCGACCAGGGCATGCAGCCCGGTCAGGCTCAGGCCGATCACACGTTGGCCTTGCTCCACCGCCTGACCGGCACTGCGACTGGCGCCCGCCGCCTGGCTGGCATCGCCTGCGACTTGCTGGATGGTCGCTTCCAGTTCACCCAGCGAATCACGGATCTGCGCGGTATCCCCGGCCTGGCGTTCGGCGCCGTCGTGCAGGCCGCTGCTTAATTCGGCCAGTGCGCGGCTACTGCCGGCGACTTCCTCGGCATTGCCGCGAATCGTACCCACCAAATCCACCAGATAGGCGCGCAGGCGGTTCAAGGAGGCTTCAATGTCGTGCAGCTCGCGGTTGGTCTTACCCAGGGCAATCGGCTGGCTGAAATCGCCCTCGGCCCAAGTCGACAGGGCTGGAGCGAGGTTGGTCAGCACCCGCGCCAGGCGGCGTTGCAGGGTGTCGATCAGCAGCGCGATCAGCAGGATCAGGCCGATCATCACCCCTTGAATCAGGCGCACTTCGCCCTGGATCTTGCCGTGCTGCGCGCGCACCACGGGCTCCAGGCCGGCGATGGCTTGTTGCACGGTGTCGATTTTCTGGTGGGTCTTGGCGGCCAGGTCGGTGCGTTGCTGGATTTGTTCGCGGGTGCGCTTGAGTTCGGCGGGGTAGCGGGTCAGCAGGCTGTTGAGTTCACGCTTGAGGTCGACGCCAGTGTCCTGGGCTTCGGTTTTTTCGGTGTTCTCCAGGCCCATCAGTGCGGAAAAGTCGTCGGCGCTGGATTCGGCGCTGGCCTTCACGCCCAGCAATGGCAGTTGTTCCAGCACATCGGCTTGGCTGCGGATGTTGCTGACTTCGCGCTCCACATCATCGGCCAGTTCCGCGCGCCCGCTGCTCACCAGTTTGTCGCGGGCCAGGGACAGTTTGCCCAGGTGCTGCGACGCAGCCAGCAAAGGCGGCAGATAGCGGGCGGCGTCAGGGGTAGTCACGCCGATGGCGTACTGACTCAATTGCTCCAGGTTCGCGCCTAATTCGCGCTCGGCCTGTAGCAACAAGGCTTGCGGGTCGCCCGCCAGCTTGCCGGCCGCCAGCAGGTCAGTCTTGCTGAACGCATCCAGGTCAACCAGGCTCGGGCGCAGGTTTTGCGCGAGGTCCGCCGGCAACTCATCCAGATGCTGCAACAGGTTTTCCAAGCTCTGGCTGGCACTGCTCAAGCGCAGGGCGTCGCCGCTGGCGAGGTAGTCGTCGATATTACGCGCCGCTTGGTTCTGGAAGGTCTGGGACAGGCCCAGGTAGCGTTCCATTAGCAAATACGGCCGTTCCAGCGCGCGCTGCGACCACCACAGGGTCGCCCCCAGCGCCAGGCACACGGCCACCAGAAGAAGGGTATTGAGATTGGTCAGCAGCTTCAGGCGCATGCGTGGTTTCAACCGACAGCAAAAGATAAGTGCCTGAAGTTATTGCGTTTTCATTACAGGGTTATGACCGAATCAGTGGATTCTGGTGAAAAGGTGGCACTTTGCTTTGATGTGCGCGCAGCCTGCACGCGGTTACGTCCGGCATCCTTGGCGCGGTACAGCGCCTCGTCGGCCTGGGCCGCCATCATCAGGCTATCGGAACCGTCGCACAGTTCGACCAACCCGGCGCTGAAGGTACACCACAAATCCTGGGGTTGGGCGGGGTAGTGGATTTCGGCAAAGCGCCCACGGATTTCATCCAGCACTTTGCACGCCGATTCCAGGTCGGTGTCCGGCATCACGATGGCGAATTCTTCACCGCCGTAGCGCCCGATATAGTCGGTCTTGCGCAAGCGTTGCTTGAGAAACAGCGCCAGGCTCTTGATAACACGGTCGCCCATGGGGTGGCCGTGGCTGTCGTTGACCCGCTTGAAGTGGTCGATATCCAGCATGGCAAAGCTCAGCGGCTTGTTCTCGCGGCGCGCACGAAAGCTGCAGTCTTCGAGCAATTGCAGGATGTGAGTGTGGTTGTACAGGCCGGTCAGGCTGTCGCGCACCATCCGTGCCTTGAGGTTGCGCGCACGCGCCGCGCGATTGCGCACGGTGGTGATCAGGTGGCGCGGCTTGATCGGCTTGGTGAGGAAGTCGTCGCCGCCTTCGCTCATGGCGTCCAGTTGCTTGTCCAGGTCGTCCTCGGCCGACAGGTAGATGATCGGCACGCTCACATAACGGTCGTTATGGCGGATGACCTTGGCCAGTTCGGTACCGGTACAGGCCGGCATATACATGTCGAGGATGATCAGGTCGGGCTGGAAATCCGCCAGCTCGGCCATGGCCTGGATCGGCTCGATCAGCGTGCGGGTGACGATGCCGGCGCTGTTGAGCAGGCGCTCGGTGTGCAGCGCCTGGGCCCGCGAGTCGTCGATGATCAATACTTTATACGGTTCGTATTGGGCGACGCAGGCCAGTACCTCGATCTTCTCCAACAGGCTCGACGCTTCCAGCGTGCCAGTGAGGAACTCCTGGCCCCCAGCGCGCACGGCGGCCAGGCGCGTGGGGGTATCGGTTTCGTGCAGGCTGAAAAACAGCAGCGGCAGCTTTTGCTCCAGGCCTTCCTGGGCTTCGGCGGCGAGCTTGAGGCCCAGGCCGGCGCCGCAGAAATCCACGTCCATTACAATCGCCGAGGGCAGGCGCTCGGCCATCGACGCGCGAAACGCCGCCACGCTGTCGAGGGATTGGGCGCTCATACCAAAGAATTCCAGCTGCTTGGCCAGGCGCTCGGCGCGGTCGTGATCGGCCAGCATCACGTAGATCGGCTTGCGCATGGGCGGCAGGAAAGTTTGTTCGAGCTGGTCGCCCTGGCGCAGGCCGGTACGGGACAGGCGCTGCATCAAGCGATTGAGTTCGGTGATCAAGTGGCTGCTCAGGCGGCCACGGTTTTCGTCCACAGCCTTGAGGGATTCACCGATGTGTCGCGCCAACTGGCCGTGTTCCGGCTGTTCGAAGCGTTCGGCAAAACGCAGCAGGCGCAAATTGGCCTCGCTGAGTTCGGAGAGGTCGGCGCCGGACCATTCGCTGCGTTGCAGGCGCTGCCAGATCTCAAGAATTTGACGTGCCTGATGAATTACCCGCTGGGCAAAATGCTGCTTGAGGCGCTCACGGCTGGGGTCTTCTGGCTCGGTCATATCCTGACTACTAGTTAGGGTGCATGCTGAGGTCGACTGATGGCTCTATGCTAGCACCTCTTTCCGATAGGATGAGTGTCATACGTCAATAAACTGCGTGCCCGTCGCATTCAGTTGCTGACTGGATGGTCGCGCAGCGTAAAAAGCGTGCATCCTTTATAGTCGAACGTGCCCTGTGCGCCAGTTTGGCGAAAAGCCCCGCACGGGTTGGCACGATGGGGTAGGGTTGTGGTCGGAGTGTTTGAACGCACGCCATCAATTCAAGTGCATGAACTCAAGTGATTGAAAGGATATCGCCATGCTGGACTGGAAAAACCGTGCAGGCAGCGCCAAAGGCCCCGCGCCTGAGCCCAAGTCGGCCAACCGCGGCTATTTTCGTACCGTGCTGATGAGCCGCGCCGTGCTCAGCGTGCTCGGCCTGTACCTGTTGGTCACCGGCGCCCTGGGCTGGTACTGGAGCGAAGAGCCGGCGCTGTTTCCGGTGCAGCAGAATGCGCAGTTGGCCGCCGAGAAAGAAGGCAAGCAGATGGTGGTGGGCTACACCACGGTCGAAACCCTCAAGACCGTGGTCGGCACGTTGCTGAACAAGCCCGGTGGCTACATTTCCAACGATCGCTTCCCGCCGGGCCTGTGGATGGACAACATGCCGAGCTGGGAATACGGCGTGCTGGTGCAGGTGCGCGACCTGACCCGCGCCCTGCGTAAAGACTTCGCCCGCTCGCAGTCGCAGTCAGCCGAAGACGCGGATTTGGCCAAGGCCGAGCCACGCTTCAACTTCGACAACAAGAGCTGGGTGCTGCCGTCCAGTGAGTCGGAATATCAGGAAGGCATCAATTCCCTTAGCCGCTACGAAGCACGCCTGTCCGATCCGAACCAGCGCGGCGCACTGTTCTATGCACGTGCCGACAACCTGAACAACTGGCTGGGTGACGTCGCCACTCGCCTGGGCTCGCTGTCGCAACGCCTGTCGGCCAGCGTCGGCCGGGTGAAACTGAACACCGCACTGAAAACCGAAGCCTTGGCGCCGGGTGAAGTGCCGCAGGTCGATGAAGAAGTGGTGGAAACCCCATGGATGCAGATCGACAACGTGTTCTACGAAGCCCGTGGCCAGGCCTGGGCCTTGTCACACTTGCTGCGCGCCATCGAAGTCGACTTTGCCGACGTGCTGGCCAAGAAGAACGCCACGGTCAGCGTGCGCCAGATCATTCGTGAGCTGGAAGCGTCGCAAGAGCCTGTGTGGAGTCCGATGATCCTCAATGGCAGTGGTTTTGGCGTTCTGGCTAACCACTCGCTGGTAATGGCGAACTACATTTCCCGGGCCAACGCTGCAGTGATCGACTTGCGTCAGCTCCTCAACCAGGGTTGATGATGGACGCTACCCAAATGGAGGCCGCCCACCGCGCGGCTTCCGATGCTGAACTGATTTGCTGGGTCGACGAGCAGGACAACCTGCTCGGTCACCTCGTCAGGTCCGACCTTCGCCAGCGCGGTCTGATCGGCCGTTGCACCTTCATATTCCTGTTCAATTCCAAGGGTGAGTTGTGTGTGCATCGACGCACCCTGAGCAAAGCGTTGTACCCCGGTTTCTGGGACACGGCGGCGGGTGGAATGGTGGCGGCGGGAGAGTCATATGCCGTGTCGGCGGCGCGCGAGTTGGAGGAGGAGTTGGGTGTCGGTGGAGTGGAATTGGTCGAACATGACCATTTCTACTTCGAGGATGGCGACAGTCGGCTCTGGTGCACCTCCTACTCCGCCGTTTGGGACGGGCCGTTGCGTTTGCAGCCGGAAGAAGTCATGGAAGCGCGCTTTTTACCCCTTGAAACGGTCCTGCAGGAGGCTGGGCAAAAGCCTTACTGCCCGGATGCCCAGGAAGGGTTGCGTCGTTATCTGGCCTTGCGTCGCTAAAGTTGCATAAATTGGCGCCATTTGGCTCTTAGCAAGTCGGCTTTTTGTGGTTACACTGCGCGACTTTTCACCCGAACCACCATTGTTTCACCCTCCTACAGATAGGGTTGACCTTGGCGGTTCGGTAGCGCTGCCCCTGCCTGAGTGGGGCTTCGCGGTCGGTTCACCTCTTTGCGGGTGCCGATCAGTCTTCATCCTCCCAAGAGGATTGCCGGTGGCCAAAAAAGCCGCATCCTTCGCCGCCCTTGGTGGCCTGGTATTTTCCACCGACGCAGGTCGACACTGCCCGGACTGTCGTCAGCCCGTGGATTCGTGTACCTGCAAACAGACCCTGATCCCTGATGGCGACGGTATTGCCCGCGTACGACGCGAGAGCAAGGGCCGTGGGGGCAAGACGGTGACCACCATCACCGGCGTGCCGTTGGCCGAAGAAGCCCTGAAGGAACTGGCCACGACGCTGAAAAAACGCTGTGGCACCGGAGGCGCGTTGAAAGACGGTGTCATCGAGATCCAGGGCGATCACGTCGAGCTACTGTTGGCCGAGCTGATCAAGCTCGGGTACAAGGCCAAGAAGTCCGGCGGCTGAGAGCCTCTTCCCGACCTGTGTCTAAACTCTGTCCTGCGCGTGGGGTCCTACCTTGCACGCAGGCAAATCGTCATTTTCATTCTTTAGACTGCGCCAGCCTCTGATAGGGGCGGTGCCTTCGACTTCATTTATAGGGGACTTCGATGTCCGTACGACGCACACGCAAAGACGATGGCAGCCAATGGACAGTTGCGGACAGCCGCAGTGTTTACGGGATTCGCCATTGGGGGGCCGGGTATTTCGCGATCAATGATGCCGGTCGCGTTGAAGTCCGTCCGAACGGCCCGAACAGCACGCCGGTCGACCTGTACGAACAAGTCGACGAGCTGCGCAAGAGCGGCCTGTCGTTGCCGCTGCTGGTGCGCTTCCCTGACATCCTGCAAGACCGTGTACGCCAGCTGACCGGTGCTTTCGACGCCAACATCGAGCGCCTGGAATACCAGAGCAAGTACACCGCGCTGTACCCGATCAAGGTGAACCAGCAGGAAGCGGTGATCGAGAACATCATCGCCACCCAGAACGTGTCGATCGGCCTGGAAGCCGGCTCCAAGCCTGAGCTGCTCGCCGTATTGGCGCTGGCGCCGAAGGGCGGCACCATCGTCTGCAACGGTTACAAGGACCGTGAGTTCATCCGCCTCGCGCTGATGGGCCAGAAACTCGGCCACAACGTGTTCATCGTGATCGAGAAAGAATCCGAAGTTGAACTGGTGATCGAAGAGGCCGCCAGCCTCAAGGTCAAGCCACAGGTCGGCCTGCGCGTGCGTTTGTCGTCGCTGGCATCGAGCAAGTGGGCGGACACCGGTGGCGAGAAATCCAAGTTCGGCCTGTCGGCGGCGCAACTGCTGTCCGTGGTCGAGCGCTTCCGCGCGGCCGGTCTGGACCAGGGTATCCGCCTGCTGCACTTCCACATGGGCTCGCAAATCGCCAACCTGGCGGACTACCAGCACGGGTTCAAGGAAGCCATCCGTTACTACGGCGAACTGCGCAACCTCGGCCTGCCGGTGGATCACATCGACGTCGGCGGTGGCCTGGGCGTGGACTACGACGGTACGCACTCGCGTAACGCCAGCTCCATCAACTACGACATGGACGACTACGCGGGAGTGGTCGTGGGCATGCTCAAGGAATTCTGCGACGCGCAGAGCCTGCCGCACCCGAACATCTTCTCCGAAAGCGGCCGTTCCCTGACCGCCCACCACGCCATGCTGGTGGTGCAGGTGACCGACGTCGAGAAACACAACGATGAAATCCCGACCATCGAAAACAAGGAAAGCCTGCCGGAAACCGTGCAATGGCTGGTGGACCTGCTCGGCCCGACCGACATCGAGATGGTCACCGAAACCTACTGGCGCGCCACTCACTACATGAGCGACGTGGCCACCCAGTACGCCGACGGCAAACTGACCCTGGCCGAGAAAGCCCTGGCCGAACAGTGCTACTTCGCCGTGTGCCGCCGCCTGCACAACTCGCTCAAGGCCCGTCAGCGCTCGCACCGCCAGGTGCTGGACGAGCTCAACGACAAGCTGGCCGACAAGTACATCTGCAACTTCTCGGTGTTCCAGAGCCTGCCGGACACCTGGGCCATCGGCCAGGTACTGCCAATCCTGCCGCTGCACCGCCTCGATGAAGAGCCGCTGCGCCGTGCCGTACTGCAAGACCTCACCTGCGACTCCGACGGCAAGATCAAGCAATACGTCGACGAGCAGTCGATCGAGACCAGCCTGCCGGTGCACGCCTTGAACGAAGGCGAGGACTACTTGCTGGGTATCTTCCTGGTCGGTGCTTACCAAGAGATTCTGGGCGACATGCACAACCTGTTTGGTGACACCGACTCGGTGAACATCTACCAGCGTGAAGACGGTTCGGTGTACAGCGCCGGTATCGAGACTCACGACACCATCGAGGACATGCTGCGTTATGTGCACTTGTCGCCGGAGGAGTTGATGACGCATTACCGTGACAAGTGTGCGAGCGCGAAGATCAGTGCCAGTGAGCGCACGCAGTTCCTGGACGCTTTGCGCCTGGGCCTGACACGGTCTTCGTACCTGTCCTCATAACCGCGTACAACGTGCTCTTTGTGGTGAGCGAGCTTGCCTCGCGCGGGGCAAGCCCGCTCACCACATAAGTCAGTCTTCACAGGTATAAGGGGTGGGCGATGTCGAGAGTATTCTTGCAAGCGTTTACCCTGGCCGTCGCGGCATTCCTCGCGGCCTGCTCTCCCATCAAAGTGCTCAATGCACTCACCCCCTCCAACACCTTCACCAAAACCTCTGCCATCGCCTACGGCGATGATCCCCGCCATAAACTCGATATCTACCGGCCAGCTCCTGCTATCTCCAACGCCCCCGTGGTGGTGTTCTTCTACGGCGGCAGCTGGAACAGCGGCTCCAGGGACGACTATGGTTTCGTCGGCGAAGCCCTGGCCTCACGCGGCATCGTGGTGGTGATCGCCGATTACCGGCTTTACCCTCAAGTGCGATATCCCACCTTCCTCCAAGACAACGCCCACGCCGTTGCCTGGACCTATCAACACATCGCCGAACACGGTGGTGATCCCCACCAGCTCTATGTAATGGGGCATAGCTCCGGCGCCTATAACGCGTCAATGCTGGCGCTGGATGCACGTTGGCTGAAAGAGGTTGGCCTGACGCCGTCAATCTTCAAAGGCTGGATCGGCCTGGCCGGCCCCTATGACTTCCTGCCAATTGAAAACCCAGAGGTGAGGCCAGTGTTTTTCTTCCCTGATTCACCGCCGGATTCTCAGCCGATCAATCATGTCAGCGCCAGCGCACCGCCGAGTCTGTTGATGGCCTCGACGGACGACAAGCTGGTCAACCCCACACGCAATACCGGCGGGTTGGCTGACAAGTTGCGGGCGGCAGGTGTTCCAGTGGAGGTGTTCTGTTTCGGCAAGACCAACCACCAGACGCTGGTGGCTGCAATCGCTAAACCGCTGCGCTGGTTGGCACCGGTATTGGACCGGGTGACAGCGTTTATCCAAGCCACTGATCCTGCCGGTTCAAGCGCCAGGCAATCGCCCACAGAGTGAGGCTGCGCAGGGCCATGAACAGCAGGAAGGTTATCCACAGCCCGTGGTTACCCAAGGCCTGCAATGCCCAGGCGAATGGCAATGTCAGCAGCACCGTCAGCAGCATGCCGTTGCGCATTTCCCGCGCGCGGGTTGCGCCGATGAACAGGCCATCCAGCAGGTAACTCCACACCGCAATCAACGGCAGAACCGCCAGATAAGGCAGGTAGAGGTCGGCGGTTTCACGCACGCTGGGGATGTCGGTCTGCATGGCGATAAACAGGTGGCCGCCGACGGTGAACAGCAGCGCAAAGCCAACGCTAGCGATCAACGACCAGCCGCCGGCCACCACCAATGAACGACGCAAGGCCTGGCGGTCATGGGCACCGATGGCGTGGCCGCACAGGGCTTCGACCGCATGCGCCAATCCATCCAGGGCATGGGCGGTCAACAGCAGGCCGTTGAGCAGCAGTGCATTGGCCGCCACGGTGGCATCGCCCAGTCGCGCGCCTTGCACCGTGATCATGAAAAACACCGATTGCAGCGCGAGGCTGCGGATAAAAATGTCGCGGTTGACCGCCAGCAGCGGGCGCCAGCTTTCCCACAGCTTCAGCGCCGCCCAGGCGATATGACCAGGGTAGGCGCGCAGGGCTTTTTGCGTCATCGCCAGGCCGAGCAAGGCGCCGGTCCATTCGGCAATCACCGAGGCGCGGGCGGAGCCGACCACGCCCCAATCCAAGCCGAGTACAAACCACAGGTTCAAGGCGATGTTGACCAGGTTGGTGGTCAGCAGGATCGCCAGCGGCGCGCGGGCGTTCTGCGTGCCGAGGAACCAGCCCACCAGCGCATAGCTGGCCAACGCGGCGGGCAAACCGAACAGGCGGGTGTGGAAGAATTCGCGGGTCAGTTGATTCAGTTCGGGCGAAGGCTGCATCCACTCCAGCGCCAGATGGCTCAGCGGAATACCCACCGTGCCCAGGAGCACCGCCAAACCCAGCGCCAGCAACAGGCCTTGCAGCAGGATTTGCCGCAGCGCCGCCCCGTCATTGCGTCCGGCAGCCTGGGCGGCGAAACCGGTGGACCCCATGCGCAGGAAACCCATGGCCCAGGCGAGGAAGGTGTACAGGCTGGCGCCGACTGCAACGGCACCCAGCTGGTGCGCGTGGGGCAGATGGCCGATGACCATGCTGTCCACCAGCGCCACCAACGGCACCGAGATATTCGACAGGATCATTGGCGCGGCCAGGGCCCAGACGCGGCGGTGTGTGGGGCGGTGGCGCCAGTCGGTGAGTAAGGTGGGCATGCAGGCTCCTTGGGGAGCGGCATTGTAACTGGCTGCCCTTGGCTGTGGGATTTGGCTTGATCAAGGATGACCTCAGAACCAAACCACCCTCCGTCGGTCAATGTGACCAGCACCCCATCGGCCCCCTGCGGGCTGATATATAGTTCACCTCTCGGACCCCCTCACAAACGAGTGCCCCATGCTTAACAAAGGATTGTTCCTGGCCTGCGCGCTGGCCCTGCTGAGCGCCTGCGATTCCTCCGATAAACCAGCGGCCCCGACCGCTCCCGCAGCAGCGACAGTGGCGCCCAAACCGGCCAAGGCCGCGGTGGATGTGGCGGCGCTGAAACAGCGTTATGCCGGGCGTGAGTTAAGTGTGGTGGACGTGTCCGAAGTGCAGCTCGACGGCGCCAGCACGCTCTCTGTGAGCTTTTCCATTCCGTTGGATCCCGATCAAAAATTCGCCGACAAACTTCACCTGGTGGACAGCAAGTCCGGCAAGGTCGATGGCGCCTGGGAAATCTCCGATAACCTGATGGAATTGCGCCTGCGCCACCTGGAGCCACAGCGCAAGCTGGTGCTGACAGTCGACGCCGGTGTGAAGGCGGTCAACGACAACATGCTCGCCGCCGAATACACAGCCCGCCTGGAAACTCGCGACCTGCAAGCCACCGTCGGCTTTGCCAGCCGTGGCACCTTGCTGCCGACACGCCTGGCCGAAGGCCTGCCGGTGATCGCGTTGAACGTCGACAAGATCGATGTCGAATTCTTCCGCATCAAACCCGAATCCCTGTCTACCTTCCTCGCGCAGTGGGGCCGCAACACCAGCCTGCAAAGCTATGAATCCCGCGAACTGCTGCCCTTGGCCGACTTGGTCTACGGCGGCCGTTTCGACCTGAACCCGGCGCGCAACACCCGTGAAACCCTGTTGCTGCCGATCGCCGGCCTCAAGCAACTGCAGCAGCCTGGCGTGTACCTGGCGGTGATGCGGGCTTCGGGCACTTACAACTACTCCCAACCGGCCACGCTATTTACCCTGAGTGATATCGGCCTGTCGGTGCACCGTTACGCCAATCGCCTGGACGTTTTTACCCAGGCGCTGGAAGGCGGCAAGGCACTGGATGGCATCGACCTTGAAGTGCTCGACGCCGAAGGGCGTGTGCTGGGCCAGGGCAAGACCGAGAAGGGCGGCCACGCTGAATTGCCGCTGCCGAAGAAGGCCCAGGTGCTGCTGGCCAAGCAGGGCGAACAGACCAGTATGTTGCGCCTCGACAGCGCGGCGCTGGACCTGGCCGAGTTCGACATTGGCGGCCAACCCTCCCACCCTTTGCAGTTCTTTGTGTTTGGCCCGCGCGACCTGTATCGCCCTGGCGAAACCGTGCTACTCAACGCCCTGCTGCGGGACAAGGACGGCAATGCCGTCAAGCCGCAGCCGGTGAGCGTCGAAGTCCGTCGACCGGATGAGCAGGTCAGCCGCAAATTCGTCTGGGACGCCGATGCCTCTGGCCTCTATCAATATCAACTGCAACTGGCCGGCGAAGCACCGACCGGGCGCTGGCAGTTGGTGTTCGACCTGGGTGATGGCAAGCCGCAGCTGTATGAATTCCTTGTCGAAGACTTCCTGCCCGAGCGCCTGGCGCTGGAACTCAAGGGCAGCGACACCGCGTTGAAACCAGCGGATGACGCGGTGATTCAGGTCACCGGCCGTTACCTGTACGGCGCCCCCGCGTCGGGAAATCGTGTCAGCGGCCAAGTCTATGTGCGGCCGTTGCGCGAAGCGGTCAAAGCGCTGCCGGGCTATCAGTTCGGCTCCGTCACCGAAGAAGAACTGAGTCAGGATTTCGAACTGGAAGAAAGCGTGCTCGACGCCAAGGGCCAGGAAGCACTGACCCTGGAAAGCAAATGGGCCGAGGTCAAGTCGCCGCTGCAACTGATCGTGCAGGCCAGCCTGCAAGAGTCGGGTGGACGGCCGATCACCCGGCGCCTGGTGCAGCCGATCTGGCCGGCCGAGCAATTGCCGGGCCTGCGTGGGCTGTTTGACGGCAAGGAAACCAATGGCGACGGCCCCGCGGAATTCGAAGTGCTGCTGGCCAACCAGGACGGGCAGAAACTCGCCGCGCCCAACCTCAAGGTGCGCCTGGTGCGTGAGCGCCGCGACTACTACTGGAACTACTCCGAGAATGATGGCTGGAGCTATCACTTCAACGAGAAATTCCTCAACCTCGACGAACAGACCCTGAACATCAAGGCCGGCGATACCGCCAAGGTCAGCTTCCAGGTGGAGTGGGGTCCTTACCGCGTCGAGGTCGAAGACCCGCAAACCGGCCTGGTCAGCAGCCTGCGCTTCTGGGCCGGCTACCAGGCCCAGGACAACACCGAAGGCGGTGCCGTGCGCCCGGACCAGGTCAAGCTTGCGCTGGATAAACCCGCGTATGGCGATGGCGACACCGCCAACGTCACCGTGACGCCGCCGGCAGCCGGTAAGGGCTACCTGCTGGTGGAGTCCGCGGAAGGCCCGTTGTGGTGGCAGGAAATCGACGTGCCGGCCGAGGGCAAAAGCTTCGCCGTGAAACTCGATCCGAAATGGTCGCGCCATGATTTGTATGTCAGCGCCTTGGTGATCCGCCCCGGCGAGCGCAAAGCCAACATCACGCCCAAACGTGCGGTGGGCCTGCTGCACCTGCCGCTGGATCGCACCCAGCGCAAGCTTGGCGTGACCCTCAGCGCGCCGGAAAAAATGCGTCCCAAACAGCCGCTCACCGTAAAAATCGCCGCCAAGAATGCCGATGGCAGCGTGCCGAAACAGGTACATGTGCTGGTTGCAGCGGTGGACGTGGGCATCCTGAATATCACCGAATACCCGACGCCGGATCCGTATTCCAGCCTGTTCGGTCGCAAGGCCTATGGTGTGGACCAATTCGATATCTATGGCCAGTTGATCGAAGCCGGCCAGGGCCGATTGGCCAGCCTGGCATTTGGTGGTGATGCGGCGCTGGCTAAAGGCGGCAAGCGCCCGGACACCAGTGTGACCATCGTCGCCCTGCAAAGCGCGCCGGTGACCTTGAATGAGCAAGGCGAGGGCGAAGTCAGCGTCAATATTCCCGATTTCAACGGCGAACTGCGCCTGATGGCCCAGGCCTGGAGCGACGATCGCTACGGCATGGCCGAAGCCAAGACGGTGATTGCCGCACCGCTGATTGCCGAGCTGTCGGCGCCGCGCTTCATGGCGGGTGGTGACCAGACCACGTTGGCGCTGGACCTGTCCAACCTATCGGGCAAACCGCAGAAACTCGATGTACAACTGAGCGCCGATGGGCAATTGGAACTGGTCAGCAGCGGCGCGCAAAGCGTCGAACTCAAGCAAGGCCAGCGCACCACCCTGCGTATCCCGGTGAAAGCCTGGGGCGGGTTGGGGCAGGGTAAGGTCAAGGTGACGGTGAATGGCCTGGACCTGCCGGGCGAGAACCTGCCGCCGTTTACGCGCGAATGGACCTTGGGGGTGCGTCCGGCCTATCCGGCGCTGCTCAAGCACTATCGCGCGGTGCTGAAGGATCAACCGTGGAGCTTGCCGGCGGGGACGCTGGATCAGTTCGACGCCTCGGGGCGCCAGGCGCTGCTGAGCCTGTCGAGTCGGCCGCCGCTGAACCTCGGTGCGCAGATCAGTGCACTCAAGGCCTACCCCTACGGTTGCCTGGAGCAGACCGCCAGCGGCCTGTATCCGTCGCTGTACGCCGATGATGCGCTGCTCAAGCGCCTGGCGATCAAAGGCGAGTCGGACAGCGAACGCAAACGCAAGATCGAGTTGGGCATCGAGCGCCTGTTGGGCATGCAGCGCTACAACGGCAGCTTCGGGTTGTGGGGCGCGGACGGTGAAGAAGAATACTGGCTGACGGCTTACGTCACCGACTTCCTGTTGCGCGCTCGCGATCAGGGTTTTGCCGTGCCGCCTGAAGCGTTGAAAAAGGCCAGCGAGCGTCTGCTGCGCTACGTGCAGGAACGCAACCTGATCGACGTCGATTACAGCGACAATGCCGACCACACCCGCTTTGCCGTGCAGGCCTACGCCGGTATGGTCCTGGCGCGCAGTCAGCAGGCGCCGTTGGGCGCGTTGCGCAGCATCTTCGAACGTCGTAGCGATGCGCGCTCTGGTCTGCCGCTGGTGCAGTTGGCCATCGCGTTGCAGAAGATGGGCGACCAGCCGCGTGCGGACCAAGCCCTGCTCGCTGGCTTGGCCGCGCAACGCAATGCCAATGAATGGCTGGCCGACTACGGCAGCCCGTTGCGCGACCAGGCGATGATCCTGGCCTTGCTGGAAGAGAACGACTTGGCCAAGGGCAAGCGTGAGGAGCGCTTGTTCACGCTGTCGGATCAACTGGCGGCCAGCCCGTATCTGTCGACCCAGGAGCGCAACTCGCTGTTCCTGGCCGGGCGTCTCGGGTTTGCCAAGCCTGATGCGAACTGGCAGGTGTCATTGACGGGCAGTGGCGGTGTGCAGGAACTGAACACTCAACAGTCGACGCTGGAGTTGGAAGGCAAGTGGCTGTCCAGTGATCTGACCTTGAGCAATCAGGGCGAGACGCCGGTGTACCAGCAACTGACGATTTCGGGTTATCCACAGGTGCCACCGGCACCGGGTGGCGACAACCTGAGCATCCGCCGCGAATACCTGGGCATGAACGGCCAACCATTGAACCTGCGCAGCCTCAACAGTGGCGATCTGGTGTTGGTGCATTTGGCGGTGAGTGCCAAGCAGCGCGTGCCGGATGCGTTGGTGGTGGACCTGTTGCCGGCTGGCCTGGAACTGGAGAACCAGAACCTGGCACAAAGCGCTGCCAGCCTGGAAAACGCCAGCAGCCAAGTGAAGGAGTGGCGTGAGTCGATGCAGAACGCATCGCTCAAGCACCAGGAGTTCCGCGATGACCGCTACGTGGCGGCGATCAACCTCGAAGGCTCCGGCACCACGCACCTGCTGTACCTGGCGCGTGCCGTGACGCCGGGCACTTACCGCGTGCCACCGCCGCAGGTGGAGTCGATGTACCGGCCGAACTGGCAGGCGGTGGGGGAGACGCCGGCGGATCTGGTGATCAAGGGGCGTTAATGTAAAACGGGGCCCTGTTCATCATGGCCCCGTTTGTTAATGCACAACCCAGCTCAGTAGCCACAGTCCCAACAGCAACCAGATAATCCCCATGATGATCGACGCCCGCATGAAGGCGCGCACCGCCGAGTACAGCAGCATCAGGCCGATGATCAGGGTGATGATGCTGATGATCGAGGTGTCCATGCCCAAGGTGCGGGACAAGCCATCGATGAAGTTGCCGCCGGCATTGGTCAGTGCACCGAACAGGCCGCTGAGGCCGTCGACGATAAAACGGATGATGGAACCGAGCGCCTGGCCCAACCAGCCGAAAAAGCTTTCTACCTGCATATGTGTGTCCTGATGAGAAGGTGGGCGAATCTGTGCCTTTGGTTGTTATTGCAACAGGCTAGTTCCCTACCAGCATAGAGGTTTGCCCGTTTGAGTTTGCGTTTAGTTGCCCGTTGGACCTTGGCCAGCCTGTTGTTGGTGGTGGCCTTGCTGTGGCTGGCCGACCGCATCTGGCCTCTCCCGTTGCCCAAGGATGACCTGGCGCGTGTGGTATTGGCCGAGGATGGCACGCCGTTGTGGCGGTTTGCCGATGCCAATGGCGTGTGGCGCTACCCGGTGCAAACCAGCGAAGTGTCGCCGTATTACCTGGACGCGCTGCTGACTTATGAGGACCGTTGGTTCTACCAGCATCCCGGTGTGAATCCGCTGGCGCTGGCGCGTGCGACCTGGCAGAACCTCACGGGCACGCGGGTGGTATCGGGCGGCAGCACCCTGTCGATGCAGGTGGCGCGGTTGCTGGATCCGCATTCGCGCACCTTCCATGGCAAGTTGCGCCAGTTGTGGCGCACGGTGCAGTTGGAATGGCACCTGTCCAAGGCCGAAATCCTCAACCTCTACCTGAACCGCGCGCCGTTCGGCGGTACGTTGCAGGGCGTGGCGGCGGCCAGTTGGGCGTACCTGGGCAAATCCCCTGCGCAACTGACCCACGCCGAAGCCGCCTTGCTCGCCGTTCTGCCCCAGGCGCCCAGCCGTTTGCGCCCGGATCGCCATCCCCAGCGCGCTCAGGAAGCCCGCGACAAAGTCTTGCGCCGCCTCGCGGAGTTCCAGGTTTGGCCGCAGTCTGCCGTCGATGAAGCCCTGGAAGAACCGTTGCTGCTCGCCCCACGCCTGGAGCCGAGCCTGGCGCCATTGCTCGCGCGGCGCCTGAATCGTCCCGACAGCCCGCCGCTGATCCGCACCACTCTGGATGCCACCTTGCAACGCCGTCTTGAAGACCTGCTGCTGGGGTGGCGCGCGCGTCTGCCGGAACATACGTCCGCCGCCATCCTGGTGGTGGAAGAGGAAAGCATGGCCGTGCGCGCTTACCTCGGCTCGGTGGACATCAACGACACCAAGCGCTTTGGCCATGTGGACATGATCAGCGCGCTGCGTTCGCCGGGCTCCACGTTGAAACCCTTCCTCTACGGCATGGCCCTGGATGATGGGTTGATTCATTCCGAATCCCTGCTGCAGGACGTGCCCCGGCGTTATGGCGATTACCGGCCGGGCAACTTCTCCATGGGCTTTACCGGTGCGGTGCCGGCAAGTACGGCGCTGTCCAGTTCGCTCAACCTGCCGGCGGTGCAGTTGCTCGAGGCCTATGGGCCCAAGCGCTTTGCCGCCGAAATGCGCATCGGCGGCGTGCCTCTGGCGCTGCCGGCGTTGGCCGAACCGAACCTGGCACTGATCCTGGGCGGTGCAGGCAGTCGTCTCGAAGACCTGGTAAGCGGCTACAGCGCCTTCGCACGGGACGGCAGGAGCGCCACTATTCGATTGCAGCCGGACGATACGCTCAGGGAGCGGCCGCTGTTGTCGCCGGGGTCCGCCTGGATTGTGCGGCGTATCCTCAGTGGCCAGGCACGCCCGGACCGCGACCCGCGTGCCGAGTTGGTGCAACGCCCGGTGCTGGCCTGGAAGACTGGCACCAGCTACGGTTTTCGCGATGCCTGGGCGATCGGCGTAGGCCCGCGTTATCTGATCGGCGTGTGGATCGGCCGCCCGGACGGCACGCCAGTGCCGGGCCAGTTCGGCCTGGCCTCGGCAGCGCCGTTGATGTTGCAGGTGCACGACGTGCTAACCAACCGCGACAGCCAGCGCGGTATCAGCGCCCCTGTGAAACCGGTACCGGCCAATGTCGGCGTGGCGGCGATCTGTTGGCCGCTGGGCCAGCCCATGAGCCGCAGCGATCCCAATTGCCGCCGCCAGCGTTTTGCCTGGACCCTGGATAACACCACGCCGCCGACGTTGCAGGCACTGGATCAGCCGCTGGGCGTGGGCTTGATGGAAAGCGTGTGGGTCAATGCCAAGGGCTTGCGGGTCGACGCCCATTGCCCTGGCGCTGAGCCGAAAAACATCGCCTTGTGGCCCGCACCGCTGGAACCCTGGCTGCCACGGGCCGAACGCCGCGAAGCGCGCATCCCGGCCGCCGACCCCGATTGCCCGCCTCCGGCATTGGCCGCGTCGTCACCGCTGTCGATTGTCGGCGTGCGCGAAGGCGACCAATTGCGCCTGCCCGCCACCAGCCAACAGGCCCTGCGCCTGAAAATCTCCGCCTTGGGCGGCAGCGGCCGGCGCTGGTGGTTCCTTAATGGTGCGCCGTTAGGAGATAGCGCCAACCAGGACTTTATCAACGCCAGTTTCGAGCGCCTGGGCCGCTACCAGCTCAGCGTCCTCGATGAAGCCGGTCAAACGGCCCGGCTTGAGTTCAGCGTCGTCGATTGAATCGCCATCGTTGGCAAGCCGGCTCCTACAAGGGAACGCATTCCAAACCGTAGGAGCCGGCCTGCCGGCGATAGCGGCCTAAAGGTTCACTTGCCTTCAAGGCTAATCCCCCCGAAGCTATCCACCTTCAGGAGTACCGCATGAACCTCGAACACCTCACCGAACGTCTGCACCGCATCCGCGATAACAACGACTGGAAGCAGTTCCACAGCCCGAAAAACCTGGCCATGGCCGCCAGCGTGGAAATGGCCGAGCTGGTGGAAATCTTCCAATGGCTGACCGAAGACCAGTCGCGCCAGTTGCCGGCCGACTCACTCGCCCATGCCGGGCAGGAAGTCGGCGATATCGTGTTGTACCTGCTGTTGCTGTGCAGCGAGTTGGGCCTGGACATGAACGAGGTGGTGCGCGCCAAGTTGGCCGACAGTGAACGGCGGTTTGCCCATGAGTGATCGTCATTTCGACCAACTGGCTACGCGTTTCGCCGAAAAAATCTACGGCGGTGCCAAAGGTGCGATCCGCCTGGCGGTGCTCCAGGCCGACCTGACCGAAGCGCTACCCAAACGCCCTTTGCGCGTGCTGGATATTGGCGCGGGCCTGGGCCATATGTCGCTGTGGTTGGCCGAACAAGGCCATGAGGTCACCCTGGCCGAGCCCGCTGAGCCGATGTTGGAAGGCGCCCGTCAACGCTTCGCGGATGCCGGGCAAACCGCCACCTTTATTCATGCACCCTGGCAAGAGCTGCTCGGCCAACTCACCGAACCCTACGACCTGGTGCTGTGCCACGCGGTATTGGAATGGTTGGCCGAACCCCACGCGATCCTGCCGGTGCTGCATCAGCTCACGGTGCCCGGCGGCTGGCTGTCGCTGGCCTTCTACAACCGCGATGCGCTGATTTACCGCAACCTGCTCAAAGGCCACTTCCGCAAAATGCGCAAGAATGACATGGCCGGCGAAAAGCAGAGCCTGACGCCGCAACAACCCCTCGATCCCCGTGAGTTGGCGGCGCAACTCGAAGGCCTTTGGCAGGTCGAAAGCCAAAGCGGCGTGCGGGTGTTCCACGACTATATGCCGGTGGAATTCCAGGCCCGCGCCGATTTGCAGGACCTTTTGGAGATGGAACTCGCTCACCGTCGTCACCCAAGCTTTGCCGGACTTGGGCGTTATTTGCACTGGATTTGCCGTCCGGTTTAAGCGGCCCAGTCTGCGGAGGTCGAAATGCGTCGTCTCTGTTTGATCCTGTTGTCCCTGGGTTTGGGCGCGTGTTCCAGCCCAAACCCCTATGTTGCCGCTTCGGCGCCGATTCCTCCGGCGCCGCCCCAGGCGGCCAACACCTTTGATGCCAGCGCCTACCCGGCGCCCGTGCGCGACTACGGCGCCTACCGCAATTGGGCCTGGCGCAACGGCCAGTTGCCGGCGGGCACGGCCTGGGCGGATTCGGCGCAGATTGCCGAAGCGGTCAGCGGTGCCCTTGATCAACGCGGGCTGCGCCCGTTGCATGACAATCGCCCGGCAGACCTTTTTGTCAGCGCCGATGTGCGCCTGGAGAAGCGCCTCAAGCAGGTCCAGGATGACTACGGCTACGGTTATGGCGGCTACAACCGCTATGGCAATGGTTACGGCATGTACAACTCGGTGCCGATCGTGCGCACCTATGAAGTGCAGGTCGTGGTGGTTCGCGTCAATCTGTTCGATGCCCGCACCGGCCAGCCGGTGTGGAGTGCCAGTGCGGAAACCGGCAGCCAGGGAAGCCTCAGTGAGCGGGGAGATGCCTTGCGCCAGGCGGTGCAAAAGGCAATGACGGCGTATCCTCCCAGTTAACAGCTATTCTCATCTTTAGCGCGGTCGCTCTTTGGAGAAAAACCATGTTTCGTCGTATCGCTACGCTTGCTCTTGTAGTGCTGCTGGGCGGTTGCCAGACCAGCCAGGTCAACCACGATTTCGACGCCAGCCGGGATTTTGGTGCCTACCGCAGTTGGGCCTGGAAAGACCCGGCGTTGCAATATCGTCCGGATGATCCGCGCATCAAGAGCGACCTGACCGAACAGCGCATCCGCCAGGCCGTGGGTGAACAACTCGACCAGCGCGGCCTGCGCCCAGCGGCGCCGGGCAGCAAGGCTGACCTGAACGTGCAGGCCTACCTGATCGTGGAGGACCGCCAGCAGCAAGTCACCACCAACTACGGCGGCGCCTGGGGCGGCCCATGGAACGGCTATTGGGGCGCGCCGATGTACAACGAAACGCGCAACATCACCTACAAAGTCGCCACCATCCAGATCGACCTGCTCGACGGCAAGGACGGCAAATTGGTGTGGCGCGGCAGCGACGAACAGATGATGGCCACTTCGCCCAACCCCCAGGACCGTGACAAAGCCATCCGCACCACCGTCACCCGCGTCCTCTCCAGCTACCCTCCACACTAGAAATACCTTCCGCCAGTCGTCAATGTGGCGACTGGCCAGCGCACACCTGAAGCCTTGTCTACACTCCAATTCAACTACGGAGAGTAAGCGCTAAGGAGTGCCTGATGTCTCCCCGACTTGGTTCCCGGCAGCTTGGTGCGATTGGCTTGATGGCGGCAGGCACCTTGGCGGTGGCCATGGTGTTCATGCTGTTGGCGCTGGACAGCGGTCGCCTGTACCTGGAAAAGCGCAGGTTGCAGTCCATCGCCGACACAGCGGCGTTGGAAGCCGCCGGTCGTGGCGGCCAGTGCACGCCCACTACCACGGCCAATGACTACGCCAAGGAAAACGCCGCGCGCAACGGCTTTACCGTGGTCGCCGGCGACAACAGCCGGGGCCTGGCCGTGACCTGCGGCACCTTGCCCACCAATGCCAGCAATATCCGTGTGTTCGTCGCCGACGCGACCAAGAACGACGCCGTGCGCGTGGTCGCAACGCGCAGTGTGATGACCAGTCTTGCCAACGGCATCTGGAACATGTTCAGCGGCGCGCCGGTTGCAACCCAGACGATATTGAGTGCCACCGCCGTGGCTGCGGCTGCGCCACCGGTGGCGCAACTGACCATTCGCAGCGGCCTGGCCTCCGTGAATTCGGCCAATTCCCCGTTGCTGAACATGGTTGTCGGCAATCTATTGGGCGGCAGCCTGTCCCTGACGGCCGCAGGCTGGAATGGCTTGCTGACGACGAACGTGAACCTGCTCAGTTATCTGGATCAGTTGGCGATTCAGTTGAACGTGAAGGCGGGTGACTACGACGCGCTGCTGAGTACCGCAGTTTCCGCCAGCCAGTTGCTCGACGCCGCGGTGAAAGTCCTGCAAAAAAACGGCGCGGTCGCCACGGCGGTCATCAACGATTTGATTAGCGTGAAAGCCATCGCGCCGAATACCCAACTCTTGAAGGTTGGAGACTTGCTGAAAGTCGCCACCGGAGCGCCGGCGGCGGCCTTGAATACCAGTGTGCAGTTGTTTCAGTTGCTGGAGACCGTGGCACAGCTCTCCAGCAGCAAAAGTGCGGTCAGTGCGGCAGCCCAAGTGAATATTCCGCTGGTAGGCACCGTCTCGATCCAGACCAAAGTCATTGAACCCCCGCAATTGTCGGCGATTGGCAATCCACTCAAGGCCAAGATGGGGCTGTTGAATAATCCGCCGACGGATCAGATTTTTGTTCGAACCGCCCAGGTACGCACCTTGGTTACGATTGATGCGCCGATCATCAAGGTGGTGTCGGGGGTTTCATCGATTCTGAGCGGGCTTGCGACGCCGGTATCCAAGGTGGTCGGTGGTTTACTGAACTTGAATCTCCTCGACGTGGTGGCCGGTGTCGTGTGCTTAGTGGGGTGTAATGTCGCTGACGTGGATATCACTCAGACCTTGTCCATCTATATCGAGGCGGCCAGTGCGGAGAGCCACGTCACAGACTTCAGTTGCGCCACGCCGGCCACCAAGTCGTTGACGGTGCAGGCCACCACTTCAATCGCCACCTTGGGCGTGGGTTATGTTGATCCGGTGTCGGCATTTTCATCGTCTGCGCCAGTGAATGTGCAGCCGGTGAGGCTGATCGACTTTGGCCAACGCTTTTGCCTGCTGACGTTGGTGTGTGGTCCGCGCACACCCGGCGTTGGCGGCGGCCTGAATCTGAGAGCGTTGTCCACCATAGGCGCGCAAACCAATACGTTGGTGTTTAATCCGGTGAATGACATCAACGCGGCAACGATCTACAAAAAACCACCCGGCACCGCCGATATCGTGTTAAGCCTGGGCAATACCCTGAACGGTCTGCAGGTCACCTACGTGCCGCCCAGCGGCAGTACACCCAACCCAGCTAATGGCACCGTTACCAACGCGCTGGCGACCATCATCAGTTCGGTGGTGGGCCTAGTCCAAAACGTCCTGTCGCCGATACTCGATCCCATCGTCAACACACTGCTCTCGGCGTTGGGCATCAGCCTGGGCAACGCCGAGGTCGGCGCCAATCTCAGTTGCCACATGGGCCGCGCCTATCTGGTGATCTAACTCACCGGCAACTCCACACAGAACCTCGCGCCGTGCTCGCCATTGGCGACGCTGAGGCGTCCGCCCATGTTTTCCACGATCCCATAGCTCACCGACAAGCCCAACCCCGTGCCCACGCCGATGGGCTTGGTGGTGAAGAACGGCTCGAAAATCCGCTCCAGCAACCGTGGGTCAATGCCGCCACCGTTATCTTCAACCCAGATGCGCACATGCCGGCTGTCATGCTCGCAGTGCAGGGCGATCCACGGGCGGAACCCGGGATCCTTTTCCCGCTTGCTCAACAGCGCATCACGGGCGTTGACCATCAGGTTGATCAGCACTTGCTCAAGCTGGTCGACATGCCCTTTGACCTGCACCTTGAAGTCCGCAGGTGTGATGCGCAGCTCCACGCCCTTGCCGCGCAGGCCTTCACCGAGCAGCGACAAGGTGCCTTCCACTGCCTGCGACGGGTCGAAGGGCTGTTGTTCGATTTCCGAGCGGCGGCCGAACACGCGCATGTGGTCCACCACCCGCGCCGCGCGCTGTACCTGGGTGTCGATGCGCTGGAGCTTTTCGGTGAGGTAGTCGATCTGCGCATCGCCGTTGCTCAGGCGTTTGAGCACATTGACGATGGCCATGCGCATCACGTTCAGCGGCTGGTTGATCTCATGGGCCAGGCCGGTGGCCATTTCGCCAAGGGTGGCCATCTTGGCGCTTTGAGTCAGTTGCTGCTGGGAGCGGCGCACTTCGGTGTTGTCGCGGCCCACCGCTTGCACCTCCACCAGTGTGCCCTGTTCGTCGAACACGCCACGGTCCGACCACACCCACCAGGCATGTTCGCGGCCGGGCAATTCCAGGCTGATCTCGGCGGTGCTGACCGGGAATTCCGGGGTCAGTTGTTCGATGCGCTGCACAAAGGCCTGGCGTTGTTCGTCCGACAGCCAGTGCCCCAGGTTCAGCCCCGGTAATTGCGCCGGCAGGCATTCCAGGTAGTTGGCCAGCGGTGTATTGCCGAAGGTCAGGGTCAGGTCAGGGCGATAGCGACAGATCATCGCCGGAGAGTCTTCGACCAGGATGCGGTAGCGTTCTTCGCTCTGTTTGATCTGCTCGGCCGCCAGGGTCGCCTCGGTGACATCCAGCCATAAACCGACGGCTTCGACCGGCAGGCCGAGGTCGTCGCGCAACAGCTTGGCTTCGTCCAGCAGCCAATGGTAATGGTCTTGTTTATCACGCAGACGGTAGCGGCTGCGTACGCTGCCTTCGCGCAGCAATTGTCGGCTGCGCTCGAAGTACAGCTCGCGGTCTTCGGGGTGGATCAGTGACGCCAGGTTGTCAGGGGTGCAATCGGCCAGAGTCCAACCCAGCAGCGGCAGCAAGCTGTCGCTGAAGAACGCCGGGAGCAGGGCGCCGCCGACATAACGTTGCACGTAGATCACCGCCGGCGAGCTGGCGATCAGGTTGTCCAGGCGCGCATGGGCGGCGGCGGCTTGCAGTTGCTGGTTCTTGATGTCGCTGATGTCGAGCATGAAGCCGATCCAGCGCCGGTTGTCACCCACGCCCAACACCTGGCCCAGCACGCGATACCACAGGGGGTTGTGCTCGGCGTCGGTACGCTGCAGGCGCACGCTGGTCAGCAAGGGTTTGCCCAAGGCTTGCAGGTCGTGCAGGCGGCTGTTGAGCGCCTGGCGGTCGGCGGGATGGATCAGTTCAAGCCACTGGTCTAGCGGCTGGCGGGTCGGGCCGTCTTCCAGGCTGAGATTGTGCAGCAACTGCGGGGCCAACTGGATCTCCTGAGTGGCTGGCAGCAGTTCCCACCAGCCGGTGCCGAGCAGGCCTTGCAGGGCTTCCATGCGGTCAAGCTGTTGGTGGTTGCGTTGCTCGCGCAGGCGACTCAGCAGCGGGGCGGCTAGGGCGGCGGTGAGGTTCAACCAGTCCCGTTCGCTAGTGTGTTGCTGGCCGCTGTAGAACCCGCAGAGCAACCACGCGGCGACGCCCTGGCTGTCACGATAAGGCACCAGGAATCCATCGGCATTCCCGAAAATGCTCTGCAGCCGCGGGTTGTCACTGCGCTCTTGGGCCAGGCTCAACGGCGTATTGCCATTGGCACTGTCCGGGCTGATGCCCAAGGACTGGCCGGTCTGCCACAAGGTGGGCGCATCGTGGGCGGCGTAGTGGCTGTAGATCCGCCAGCCCTGGTCTTCTTCATCGAGCAAGGCCATGGCCACGCAGGGGATTCGCCAGCGCTGGGCCAGGCTGCGCAGGTGTTCGTTGAACACCTCGGGCAGGCGGGTCAGGCTGCATACCCGCAGTTGTTCGCTCATCTGGCAGGCGAGTTGATGGTTCTGTTCGCGGTGCTGGGCCAGTTGCCGGCTGGCCAGCAAGTCGCTGACGTCCTGCAGGCGCAAGCACCAGCCATCGCCCTCGGGTTCGACCCAGCCACGGGTGTGCAGGATCTGGCCGGCGGCGCCTTGAAAGTCCAGGTCCAGGCTCTGGCGTTGCCAGTCGGCGGGGGGTCCTTCGATGCTCAAGGCGCTGCTGGCACATAACAGCTCGCGCAGCAGCGGTCGGGCTTCATGCGGCGCGAGCAGTGAGCGCAGGGTGCCGTTGATGCCCAGCACGTGGCCCAGAGCGTCCAGTTGCAGGTGCAGCCCTGGCGTGGGGGCGCCGGGCATGTCGAGTGTGAGCGCGCTGCTGCGGCCGAGCAGTCGCCCGAAGAGCTTGTCCCCCGAGGTCAAAGCTGCAGACTCGAACTGACCAACAGGTTCGCCGGCAGATTCGGCACGGTGCCAATGACCGGCAACACCAGCGCCGGGAACACCGAATAGAGGCGGCTGGAGGGGTATTTGATCGTGACTTTCAGCGTGGTGCCGGTGCCGGCGTAGGTGGCGGTGACCAGGTCATCGGTAAACTGGAAGCTGGTCGGGATCCATTGCAACTGTTTTAAGGCGGTGGTTTTGGCGAGGGTGGTCACCTGGTTGGTATAAGCGGAACCGGCAGCTACCGGGTCCACCGACATGGCCTGGCGCACGCCCTCAGCCGCCGCCTGGTTGAACGACTGCAACATTAGCAACGGCAGGCTATAGCTGATCAACCCATAGAACACTGCAAAAAAGATCCCGAAGACCAGGGCGAACTCAATCGCTGCTGCACCTTTTTGCTTTCTAGGGAGGCCTGTTTTCATGACTGCGTCTACCCTGACGGCTACTACTTGATATCAGCATAGAATCAATCAGCGAAAAGGGATGTTTTTTACGTGATTCATAGCGCGGTGATACTGCTCTGGCTGGGGCTCTGTGCGTTGCAGGACATGCGTCAACGGCAAATCGCCAACAGCTTGACCCTCGGAGTGGCACTGTTGGCGTTGATTTACCTGTTGTGGAGGGGCACGACCTGGCTGGGGGCACCCGCTGGCGACGGAGGCTGGGCCTTTGCCGTGGCCCTGCTGCTGACCTTGCCGGGCTATGCACTGGGCCGCTTTGGCGCGGGGGATGTGAAGCTGTTGGCCGCGCTGGCCCTGGCGAGCAATCTGGATGCTTTGTTATGGTCGTTGATCGGTGCCGCCGTCTTCCAGGGCGCCTGGGTGCTTATCCATCAAAGGTTTAGCGCGCACCGAGAGGTACCTTCACCGGGCGTGTCAACAAAGCAGCCTTTTGCCCCCTTTGTATTGACAGGATTTGTGCTGTACTGGCTTTGGATCCATTAGTCGCACAAGGCCTCTATCGCTATGTACATAGTCGGAAAGTAGGTCTACGTTTATTGAGTAGATGTGTAGGATTCTTCGTCAAAAAGGATAGGTCAATCTTTTGGCTGGCCAGGCATGGAGTAACGCGTGAACAAGCTTACCTCGGCGGTAAAAGTGCTCGTGGTCGACGATCAGCCATTGATCGTGGAAGAGCTCTGCGAATTTCTTGAAGGCAGTGGTTATCGCTGCGTCCCTTGTGAGTCCAGCCGACACGCCTTGCAGCGCTTCAGCGAAGACGCCGAGATCGGCTTGGTGCTGTGCGACCTGCACATGCCGGACATGGACGGCATCGAGCTTGTAAAGGCCATGCAAAAGGTGGCAGGCAAGGCGCGGGCATTCGAGGCGATCATGCTCACTGGGCGCGCCGATAAACAGGACGTGATCAAGGCCCTGCGTGCCGGAATCTCGGACTACTACCAGAAGCCGATCAACCTCGACGAGTTGCTCGAAGGTCTACAACGCCAGGAAGCAGCGCTGGAAGAGCGACGCAAGGAGCTGCAACTGGGGCACCTGAACCAGAAGCTGCAATACCTTTCCGAATCCATCAACGACCTGTACCAGGACCTCGACAAAGTGCGCCGCAGCCCAGGTGCCGGCGTGGCGGATGAGGCCGACCTGGTCGCCGAAGAAGCCGGCCCGGTGGAAATTCCGAGCATCTTCAACCAGCTCTCGCCACGCCAACTGGATGTAGCGCGCCTGGTGGGCAAGGGCCAGACCAACTACCAGATCGCCTGCGAACTGGGGATTACCGAGAACACGGTCAAGCTGTACGTGTCCCAAGTACTGCGCCTGACCCATATGCATAACCGTACCCAACTGGCACTGGCCTTGTCGCCGAGCAACTCGGCGATGCGCCAGCGAGTGACGGCGCACTGAAGCGCCAGGACCTCATTGACTCTGGCCGCCTTTAGAGTCCCCACTGGTGCCCGTTTCGAAAAACTCTGGAATCGGATATTTGTAAGTGTCCAGCCAACGCTGCGAGGCCTGCTCCCGTTCCGCGGGCGTGGCCCTTTGTGGCGTCGGCGAAGCGGCTCGCCCGTTGATCTGCAAGACCATCCAGTTTTCCGTTTCCGCCTGCTGCGGGGACGACGGGCCGGGTTCGATGGCCATGGCGCCCAGCGGTAACAGCGCCAGGCCGATCAGGTAATGTACTTTCATTGATCACTCCTTACTTGAGGCTCACCGGCAGGGCATCGCGCACTGTCGCGATTTTGCGCGCCGCTGTCCGGGCGCCCTTGAGTTTTCCCGCGCGGGCCTGGGCATCGGAGACTTGCTCGCGGCTCAGGCCCAACTGGCTGACGACCTTGGCCGCTTGCCCCCAGTCGTCCTGGTAGATCAACAGCGTGACCAGGTTGACCGCGGCCAACGGGTCGCCCTGCTTGAGTTCGATGGCGGTCATGAATTCAAAGCGGGCTTCTTCCACGCGCAATTGGTTGAGGTAGACCACGCCCAAGTCATTGCGGATTTTCTCGTCAGTGGGCGCCAGCTGCGCCGCCCGCTGCAGGTGGGCCATGGCCAGGGCGTTGTTGCCCTTGGCGGCCGCCAATTGCCCCAGGCCGTGCTCGCCTTCGGCGGTCATGCAGGTGCCGAGCAGGCTGCGGTACAACGGTTCAGCTTCGCTGCGCCCGAGCAGGCGGTAAGTGCGGGCCTTGCGCTGGCGCACTTGGGGCAAGGCTTCGGGCAGGCTTTGCAGGTTGGCCAGGCTGGCGTGCAGCTTGCCTTCGTTGGCCAAATCATCAGACAGGTTGAGCGCCAGTTCCTGTTCCGAGCTTGGCTTGGCGCAACTGCCCGGTGAGGTCAACGCTGCCCAGGGTGATTGGCCATTGGTGGCGCAGCCGCCGAGCATCAGCAGGGCCAAGCCGGCAATCAGTACTCTCATCAAGGTCTCCTCAAAAGTTGGCCATCGCACGGGCGATGCCGATAAAGGCCGGGCCGCCGAGCACGATCAGCAAAGCGGGGAACAGAAACACCATCATCACCACCGACATTTTTGCTGACATCTTTGAAATGTATTCCTGCAGGCGGGTCAGGCGTCGGTCGTCGAGCAGTTGCTTGAGCGCCAGCAAGGACTTCATCGCGCCGCCGCCCTGATGGATCAATTGTTGAAGGATGATGCAGGTGTCGGTGAACTCATCGACTTCCAGCAAACGCGCGGTCTTGCCCAGTTCTTCGCCCAGCTCCAGGCCGGAATCGACCCGCGCCAGGATCAGGCGCAGCTCATGCGTGAGGTGAGGGAGCAAGCGCTGGGCTTCGGTGCCCATGACGCGCAATGACTGTTCAACCGCCATGCCCGATTCGAACAGGATGCGCAGCAGCGGAATGAAGGTTGAGATTTCCTTGGCGATGGTTTGCTGACGATGTTTGGTGGCGGCGGCGAGCACGCGTTTGGGCAGTAGGTAGCCAATGCCCAGGCCAAACAGGGGCGCAATCCACGCGGGGTCCATTTCAGGGAAAAAAACCTGCTGGCCGATGACGGTCAGGCCCAGGAACACGATGGGCAAGCCGATCTGAAAGGCCGCAAACAGAGAACGTTGGCTGGCCTTGCGCCAACCGATGCGGTTGAGCAGTATCTGGGTCTCGTTGTCCAGGCTGACCGAACGCTGGGCCAGGGTGCTGGCGCCGAGTTGACGCATGAACGTGCCGAGCTTGGCATCGCCGCCCATACGCCCTTGCAGGCGCTCAGCCACCCGGCGGTCACGTCGGCGATTCTCGAGCAATTGGCCGCCGAACAATACCAAGGCGGCGAGCAACAACAAGACACAGGCCAGCAGCGCCATCTCAGACACTCCTCAGCATGCGCCACATGAGCAAGGTGCCGCTGATGTCCATGACCAGCGCGCTGAACAGCATGATGCGTCCCGTATCGTCGTTCCACATGGTCATCAGGTAATCGGGGTTGACCAGGATGAAATAACCCACGATCAGTATCGGCAGCCCGCCCAGCACATACGCGGTCATGCGGGTTTCACCCGTCATGGCCCTGAGTTGACGGGCGCCCTGTTCCCGTTCGCGGATCATCTTGATCAGGTTTTCCAGCAGCTCACTGGCGTTGCCGCCGTAGCGGTGATTGACCTTCAAGCCCAGGGCGAACAGGCGGAATTCATCCTGTTCATAGAACTCGGCAAAGTCGCTGACCGAGTCCGGCAGGCTGACGCCCATGCGCACATTGCGTTGAACGCGGCCCATGGCTTCCTTGAGCGGATCTTCAGTGCTCTCGACACCGCCCAGTACTGCGTCGGCCAAGGTTCTGCCGGATTTGAGGCTGCGCACGCTGTGGTCGAGCAATTGAGGCAGTTGCTCGACCATACGTTGCACGCGGCGTTGATAACACCAACTGATGTACACCCGCAGAAACAGAGGCGGTCCGACGATCATTGTGACCAGGCCCAACCCGTCGGCGAGCAGCCAGCCCAACAGTACGCCGGTCACCCAGGCGCTCAGCCATAGGCCAAGGCGGTCCGTGGGTTTGCCCAGCCCGGCACGTTGAAACATCCGCTCAAGGCCCGTCCAACGGGTGTTGGTGTCCTGTACTTCGGGCTGACCGTCGCCGAGACGTTCCAGCACGCGGTCCGTCTGGGCCTTGCGCAGGCCGTGCTGAAATTGCCAGAACGACAGGCCGATCAGCAGCAGGCAGATAAGGAGCAACACAGGTCCGATCATCTGGCGCTCCCTAGGATTGCAAGGCCGATTCGCGGCGCAGTTTGTCGCCGGCCGGGTTGATGGCTTCGCGCAGGAAACCGACGCCGGTGCGCCGGTCCAGGCGGAACAGGGTGTTGGTGACATACACGTCTTCGCGCACGCCGACCACTTCCACCACTTCGCTCACACAGCGGCGTCCATCGGGCATGCGCGTCAGTTGGATAATCACGTCCAGCGCGGCGCAGATCATCTGGCGCAGGGTTTTTTCCGCGACCACACGGCCGGTCAGACCCACCAGGGTTTCCAGGCGCAGCAACGCATCCTGGGCATTGTTGGCGTGCACGGTGCTCATGGAACCGTCGTGGCCGGTGTTCATGGCGGTCATCACGTCGAGCACTTCCACGCCACGGATTTCGCCGAGGATGATGCGGTCCGGGCGCATCCGCAGGGCGTTGCGGATCAGGTCGCTGGAGCGCACTTCGCCATGGCCTTCGGCGTTGGGCGGGCGGGTTTCCAGGCGAACCACATGGGGGTGGCCCAGTTGCAGTTCAGCGACGTCTTCGATGGTCACCAGGCGCTCGTGGGGGTTGATCAACTGGCTGAGGATGTTCAGCAGCGTGGTCTTGCCGGTGCCGGTGCCGCCGCTGATCAAGATGTTGCAGCGCTTGCCCACGGCCTCTTGGAAGAACTCGAAGATGCTTTGATCAATGGTTTGCATGGCAACCAAGTCGCTGCTCTTGAGCATGTCCTTGCGGAATTTCCGAATCGACAGGCACGGCCCGTCCAGGGCAATCGGCGGGATGATCGCGTTGACCCGGCTGCCGTCGGGCAAGCGCGCATCCACCATCGGCGAGGATTCATCCAGGCGCCGGCCCAGTGGCGCGAGGATGCGTTGCATCACGCGCTCCACATGGTGGTCGTCGATGAAACGCAGGTCGCTCTGGTGCAACACACCATCGCGTTCGATAAACACACGGTGCGGCCCGTTGACCAGGATCTCTGTCACCGAAGGGTCACGCAGCAGCACTTCCAGCGGGCCGAAACCGGTGAGTTCGTCGACGATCTCTTCGGCCAGGCGCTCCATCTCATAACGCGAGATCGCCAGGCGCATGCGCGTGATGTATTCGGAAACCTTGTCGATGACAAATTGCGCCAGGGACTGGCGTGTGCCTTCGAGCAGGTTTTTACCCGATTCCTCGATGGCATCGATGATGTAGCGGTGCAGCACCAGTTTCAGGCCATCGTGATCGCTGTTGCCGCCATCGGCGCGGGCTGGGCCGCCAAACAGTTTTTCGCCGTTCATCGTCCAGACCCCAGGAAGCGTTCAAACCAGCGCATCGACGGCTTCGTCAGGCCCTCGGAGCGTTTTGCCAGGCGCTCGCCCAAGGTGCGCACGGCTTGGGTCAAAGGTTCACGGGGGGCCAGGGCAAACAGGGTCTGGCCCTGGTTTTTCACATTCAGGCGCAGCTCGGCGCTCAGCGGGAGTACGGCGATGCACTCAAGGCCGAAGCTTTTTTCCAGGGCCTCGGTATCGGGTGCGCAGGCCTTGATGTAGCGGTCCACCACCAGCTTGGCGTGATCCAGCTTCATGCCTTTTTCGCGCCAGCGGTTGAGTATTGCCAGGTTGCGGCGACAGTCCAGTACGCTCTGGTCGGTGCACCACAGCAGTTTGTCGCAGTGGCTGACAAAGGTGCGCAGGGCCTCGCTGTCGGGTTGCCCGGTAATGTTCACGACGATGTGCTGGAAGTGCTGGCGCAGTGCACTGAGCAACATGAACAGCTCGGCGGCACTGGTGAGTTTGAGCGGTTCGTCACCGGTGGCGTAGGCCAGGATGCGCAGCCCGTCCAGGGCAGGGGTAAAGGCGCTGTTGATCAGGGTGGTATCGAGGCGGCGCAAGTGTCGCAACGCGTCACCGAAATTGAAGGTGCTTTGCAGACCCAGCAAGGCCAGGCTGTCGCTGCGCGGCAGGCCCAGGTCGAGCAACAGGGTTTGCTGGCCGCTTTTCTGCACGACCAGCGCCAGGTGGGTGGCCAGCATCGCCCCATCGGCATTGCTCTGGGTGCCAAAGAGCACGGTCAGGCCACCCAGTTGTGCATGGTTGGCGACGGTGGGCAGGCGCTTGCTCAAGCGTCGCACCAAGCCCGCCACTTCACTGGAGCGCGAGCCGTAGGCCACGAAGTCGCGGGCGCCGGCCCGCATGGCGTTCAGCACAAGCTGGTTGTCCATGCCATCGCCCAGCGCGACGACGGCGAGCATCGGCTTGGCTTCCAGGGCGCCTTCGATCAATGCGCTCTGGGCCACGACGTTTTCGCGGTCCAGGCCGACGAACACCAGGTTGGCGAAGGTCACATCCACCAGTGCCAGCAGTTCGTCCAGGCTGCCGGTGCCGGCGCTGACGACTTGGCCAAGCGGTGCCAGGGCGCCCTGCAGCCACTCCAGGTCAGTGGTGTTGCGGGTGATGGCGAGAAAGGTCTGGCTCAGGCTATCGCTCATTGGGAAAGTCCACTGCGACGGTCAAAGTTGCCGTTTTCCAGGAAGAACAGCCGGTACCAGTTTGGGTCGTAGCTGCGTAGTTTCTCGCCGGGCAAGGAGGGCAGTTGGGCGTTGGCCGCCAACGGTTGCACCAGATGCGGCGTGACGATCATGAGCAGCTCTTTTTCTTCGCGGCTGATATTGGAGTCGCGGAAAAACGCCCCGAGGATCGGGATGTCGCCCAGCCCCGGAAACTTGCTGATGGTGGAGCGGTTGTTGCTGCTGATCAGGCCGCTGATCACAAAGCTTTCGCCATCGGCCAGGGACACGCTGGTGTCGGTACGGCGGACGGTCAACGCCGGCACCTGGATGCCTTCGATCTGCACCGCGTTGCTGTAGTCCAGTTCGCTGACTTCTGGCGCCACCTTGAGGGTGATGCGGTTGCGGTCAATCACGGTCGGGGTCAGGGTCAGGCGAATGCCGAACTCTTTGTACTCGATGGAAATGCTGTCGCTGCCGGCGCTGGGCACTGGAATGGGGACTTCACCGCCCGCAAGGAAGCTTGCACTCTGTCCGCTGAGCGCCACCAGGCTGGGACGCGACAGGGTATAGGCGAAGCCGCTTTGCTCCAGGGCATTGATCATGGCCGAGATGCGGCCACCGCCGAAGCCGATATTGAAAAAACCGTTATTCACTCCCTGTCCGCGAAAGCTATTGGCCGGCGCAACAGGTGCCGTGCCATTGCCGGGGCTGCCAAACAGAAAGTTACCTCCCTGACCGAACAGCGAGGTGCTGGCTTCCTTGAGCTTGGTACGGCTGACCTCGACAAAGCGGATATCGGTCTGCACCTGGCTGGGTAACAACGGGTCTTCCGACGGCGGCAGCGACACGCTGGTCAGCGCTGACGTGGCCTTGCCCTTGACGAACACCATGCTTTGGCGCGGCGCGCTGGCACAGGCGGTCCATACCATCAGGCTGGTAGCGCCGGACGAAACACCGGTCAGCAGAAAGTTCCGGTCACCGTTGACCCGCACATCGGCGATTTTCGGGTCGCCGATGGCCAGGCGCGTAATGGCCACCGGTGATTGCAGCTCTTGTTGCAGGCCTTCTCCCACCTCGACCACGGCGGGTAACTGACCCAGGGCACCGCAGTTGCCCGGCGCTGCCAAGGCCATGCCGACCGGCAGGCTCGACAGCATCAGGGCCCAGGCCATGTGCGTGAACAGGGGTGCGTAGCGATGGCTCATTCAAGGCATCCTTGCTCGATCACGGAGTTTGTGGTGCCGCTTGGGCACCGCGAATCACTTCAACGCCACGGCGTACGCCAGGCCCAGTGGTGCTGGCTTGGACCACGCGTTTGGGCGGGCCGGTCAAGGCCAATTGGGTGAATTGGTAGAGGTTGCGGTTGGCGCTTTCCAGTCTCTCTGATGCGTCGCTTTCGCCAGCCCAGTAGCGACTGAGCAGTTGTTCCTCGGCGCTACGTACCGCCAGGCGCAACACGCCGGCTTGCGCCGCGAGCATCAGTCGGCTTAGCAGTGGCTCCGGCACGGCCAGCACCACGGTGCGTGCGCCGTATCGACGTTGGGCGGCTTGGGCGCGTTCTTCAGGCGTGACCGGGGGTGGCACAGCGGGTTTGCCATCGTTGGCCAGGCCCAACTGGTCACCGACGCTGAGCAGGCGCATGGCCGGAAGGACGATCTGCGCCGACTGCTCGACGTTACCGACATCCTGGCGCAGGAACAGCAGCACATCCACGTAATCGCCTGGCGTCAGTTGGCCCCCAGCGCCGCTCACCTCATCCACGGCCACGGCCAGGGCGCGCTCATTCGGGCGAATCATGCGGGCGAGCGGGCCGCCGCCGCTGAAGCTTTCTTCGGTGAGCCAAGTGCCTGCGCCCAAGGTCCGCAGGGGGATGCGGCCGATGGCTTGATCGAGCTGGGTCAGGCTGCCGGCGGGCGCGGTGCGCAGTTTTTCCAGGATCAGGTCGGCGTCGGTCAGTGGCACAAAAGCGGGCACGTCATGCGCCAGCACCACCACCGGTTGGCGGGTCTGGTCTTCCACCGCAGCGACAGTGTTATCAACGGAAACGACAGGTACGGCGGGGACTGCGACAGGCTCCGGAGCGCGGCTCAAAACAAGCCCCCAGTACCCGGCGATCAAGGCCCCGATCAGCAACAAGCCGGCCAGGACCATGCTGATGCGACTGTTCATGACGGCTCTCCCTTTCCCGTTGCACTGCACACCCGATTAATTCGAATGGGTTAATCCGCAACCTGGCTGTGATGAACATCTAACGATTTGGCTATTTGAAGGTAGCTCAGCTAGGACGAAATGCCATTACCCTAGAGAAAAATTATGTGAGCTTATAAACGCTGCCTTTATACGGCGCGTTTATGGGGGGTTGACGTTACGACTAATACTTTATGATTAATTCGTTATTACAGTTGTGAGGCTGGGGTTTGTTGACAATGCTCTAATGGCACGCCGCGATTATCTGGTACTAGAGCCGTTCCGGCTTCCAGTGGCGTTTTAGGGAGAAGTCTTATGTTCCTTGACCTGGTGTTGAAGCTGTATGTCCAAACCCAACTATTCTTCAGTCGCAAAGAAGGAGCCTCAGGCATCGAATACGCCATTGTCGTAGCGTTGGTAGCGCTCGTTATAGTGGGTGCCGGGACGGAGCTTGGAACTAAGGTAAAAACCATTTTCACCAATATGACCACTAATATGCCGACCGGAACATGATTTAGTTGTGGTGGCCGTTATGATGATCCCCTCTTGAAGGTGATGCCATGAGCGCGTCTTCACGCCAGCAAATTCTATTGGTGGACGATGAAGAGGACGCCTTGATCGAACTCGCCGAATCCCTCGAAAACGAGGGATTTGTCTGTTTTACCGCCACCTCCGTCACCTTCGCCCTGCAAGAATTGACACTTCACCCCGACATCGCCTTGGTCATCACCGATCTGCGCATGCCCGAGGAAAGCGGTATCTCCTTGATCAAGCGCCTGCGCGAACACACCTCACGCTTACACCTGCCGGTGATTGTGATGTCGGGCCATGCCGAAATGGACGATGTGAGCGACATGCTGCGTTTGCAAGTGCTGGACCTGTTTCGCAAGCCGATCTATCTGGTGCGGTTGATTGATACGTTGAACAATCTGTTTCCCCTTCCGAAGCCCAGGCTGTAGGCGCCAGGCCGGCGCCTACAGGCAGGGTCAGAGCTGATAACTGAAGCTCAACGTATACCGGGGCCGTCGGTTGAAGCTGTCCAGCGCGATATCCGACATCGGCTTGGCCGCTTCCAGTGCGATGTTGTAGTACTTGTTGTCCCCAAAACGCAGCCCGACTGCAGCCGATGACAGGTCGTTGCTCTTGACGGGCAGATCGTTGAACCAGGTCTTGGCGCGGTCGAACACGATGTAGGGCTGCAGAATCCTCACCCAGTCGCCGGCGCGGTTGTAGCTGTAGTTGACCTCATACGCCAGCCCCCAGCCCTTGTCACCGGAACCCTGGTCGTCAGGGTAGCCACGACCGAAGTTCTGCCCACCGAACGTGGCGCGTTCGCTGTCCGGCAGGGTGTCATTGCTCCAGTAAAAGGCTCCCGACAGGACGCCTTGCCAGTTATCGAAGAACTTGTCGCTTTGTACGCCGGACAGGCGCAGGCGGAAGAAGTCCAGGTCGGGCTTGAGCCCTTCGAAATCACTGTGGGTCCTGGCGCCCATGCCGTTGATGCCCTGGTACAGACCGGCGCTGAGGATACGCAGTTGGCGGGTGTCGGACTTGCGCCAGTCACCCTCCAAGGCCAGGGCGCGCAGGTTGGTTTCAACGTCGAAACGCTGGGGGTAGCCCAAGAGTTTGTAGCCTGTGGTTTGGTCCACTGCGTAGAGGCGCGTGCCGAGGGTCAGCGATTCATTCGGTGAGGCTATCAGCTGGTGGCTGAGGCCGATGGAATAGCGATCGATGGACTGGTGCGGCTTGAGCTCGAAGCCGCCGTCCAGTTGCACGTTGGTTTTGGGGTCGGCGCGGTAGCGTTCGGCGGCGAGCGCCAGCTGGGTGCCTTCGGCATTGATGAACTGGCTGTAGCCCACACGGTAGTAGTGCTCTTTATCTTCGCCAGGCGGGAACAGCCCGCTGACGTTGAGTTGCTCGCCCATTGAGGTCTGGGAGTTGCTGGTGCCGGTAAGCAGGGCCTGCAGGCCTCCGCGGCTGTCATCGGTCATGCTCATGCTACTGGTGAAGGGCTTGCGGCTGGCAGTGATCTGCATGTGTGTGCCACCGTCGGTGGTTCCCGGCGCGGGTACTTGCGCTTGCAGTGTGACGCCTGGGATACGGCCCATGAGCGTGGTATAGCGCTCGAAGGTCTTGCGGGTCAGCGGGCGTTCGGCCAGGAGTTTATTGGCCAGTTTGTCGACGTAAGCCGAGACCGAGCCGATATCGCCAGTTTGCTGGTAGTCCTTGATATACCCTTCCACCAGAATCACGCGCACCAGGCCATTTTCGAAGCTCTGTTGGGGCAGGAATGCGTAGGACAGCAGGTAGCCGTCCTGCTGGTAGCGACGGGTAACCCCACGGGTGGCTTCGATCAGTTGCGCCAGGTTGGTCTCATGACCAAACAACGGTTCGTAGGCCTTGGCGGTCTCGTCGAGCGGGTAGATGGTGCCACCCTCGATCTGCAGCTTGCGAATCGTGACCTTGGTGTCCATCAACAGCGGCTGGCCCTGAGTAGGTGGTGTTTCGGGCACCTGGGTCTGTGGCGTGGCCGGTCGATAGGCGTCGGCGGGAAGGTTGGGCACTGGCAGGTTGCGGATGGTGTCGTTGCTGTTGAGGAAGCTGGGAAGGGTCTCGGCTTGGGCGTAGGCACTGAGAGTAAGCAATAACAACGGCGTCAACACGCGCATAGGACACTCCATGGTCAACTGCAGCAGCGTTTCGGGCCCGCCCGGTTCTGGGACTCGGTTCGGGTGGGGCATGTTCCAGGCCCCATAAAAAAGACGAGAGACTTATTGGGTCTCTCGTCTCAACCAAGCGTAGGCGCTGTAGGGGAGGCCGTCTAATCGGCCAGGTGCAATTCTATTTTTTGCCGGTCAGGCCGTTCAATAAACCGCCCAGGCCGCTGCCGGTATTTGTATTCGCACTGCCACCCGCCGAGGTGTTGGCGCCTACGTTCAGTCCGCCAAGCAGACCGCCGCTGGTGCCGGTACCGCCTGTGACCAACCCACCGACCGAGCCTACGGTACTGCCAACCGCACTGACGGTGCCGCCGAGGGCATTGGTGATCGGGTTGGCGTTGGCCGCCGTCAGGTTGGCACCGATACCGCTGACGGCGCCACCGACTTGAGTCACCAGGCCATTGACCGGAGCGCCGATGCCCGTGGTGTTTCCGATGTTTTGCGTCAGGCTGGCGACACCGGAGGTCACTGGGTTAAGGGCCGCGCCGACGTTGGTCGCCAAGCCGGCAACGGGCGACGTCGCTGCAGTATTGGCGACGCCATTGCCGCCAATGATTGTGCCGAGGGAAGCGACAGTGCCACCCAATGCTCCACCGGTCACGCCTGCCGCGCTCACGGCGCCATTGGTGTTGCCGGCATTCAGGCCATTACCGACGTTGGCTACCAGGCCACCCACCAACTCAGGCAGGCCGGGTTTCGAAGCGCCGCCCGCTTGGGCGACATAGCCACCGGACTTGTCGAGCACGCCACCGACGCCGGTCAATGCACCGCCGACGATATTGGTCACCGGGTTGCCGGTGCCCCCTGCGCTGGCAACCTGACCACCCAGGCCGGTCACAGTGGAGCCGACTTTATCCAGCAGGCCATTGACCGGGTTGCCAAGGCCGGTGGCCTTGCCGAGGTTGCCCGTGGTGTTTTCCACCAGCGAGACCACAGGCACCAACACTTTACCGCCGACCGTGTTAGTGAGAGAACCCAGCGGCCCGGTGGTGCTGGCAGTGCTCAAGGTATCGCCGAGCATGGTGACGGTCTGGCCCACCTTATCGACCACGCCGCCGGCAGCACCGCCGACGCCGCCGGTTAAACCACCCACCACCGGAATGCCGCCCAGTGTGGTCGACAGGGATTTGCCGGTCGTCGAAAGACCGTCGCCCAGGTCGGCAACGCCGTTACCGACCCCCGCCACGGTAATGCCGAGGGAGTTGCTGTTGGTACCCAGAGAGCCCAGTCCGGCAGTGACGCCAGTGCCAATGCTGGTGACGGCGTTGCCGGTAGCAGTGACGAGACCGCCAGCCGTAGTGCCAACGATGGGAACGTTGTTCAAGGTGTCGCCGAGGTCGCCGACCGCAGCGCCCACGTTACCGACAGTACCGCCCAGAGTGCCGGCAATCTGGCCAGTCACCAGGGGAGTGGTTGTCGAACCCGTGCCACCACCTGTTCCGCCGCCGGTGCCACCGCCGGTGCCGCCGCCTGTGCCGCCGCCTGTGCCGCCACCTGTGCCGCCACCGGTACCGCCGCCTGTGCCGCCACCTGTGCCGCCACCGGTACCGCCGCCTGTGCCGCCACCTGTGCCGCCACCGGTACCGCCGCCTGTGCCGCCACCTGTGCCGCCGCCTGTGCCGCCACCTGTG
The DNA here is from genome assembly GCF_003970195.1 of Pseudomonas sp. C 49-2. Classification (NCBI taxonomy): domain Bacteria; kingdom Pseudomonadati; phylum Pseudomonadota; class Gammaproteobacteria; order Pseudomonadales; family Pseudomonadaceae; genus Pseudomonas; species Pseudomonas sp. C 49-2. The sequence continues at coordinate 24,921 of NZ_RXYG01000002.1, read as the reverse complement.
CCGCCACCGGTACCGCCACCTGTTCCTGCACCCGCATCGGGTGAGGACGATGCCACGCTGGATTTGTGCCCACCACCACCGCTGCTGCAGCCGCCGAGTGCCAGTGCTACGGCCAGGGCCAGCGCGGTACTTGCTTTCCAAAACACGACTTGAGTTTTCATGATTGAGTTCCTTGCACCTGTACAACCTTGGTTGTCTTCAAACACTCGCTACTTCTCGGGGTAGCAATGTGTTTGTCCGTATGGCTATAACAGCCCGGGCGGTGCGTTCGCTCAATGCTCTACTTGGTATTAACGATTTATATACGGCACGGGTGTACCGGTTAAGTAACTAATACCAAGGGTATAAGGCAAGGATGTATCAAGATGTATATGTGTTTTGAATCAATGACTTGAATAAAAAAGCGGACGTAAAAAAGTCCGCTATTACTTAGGGTATATATATACAATTAATCGGTTTCTTTCAGGCGATCGGCCACCACTTGCCCACCATATGTTCAATATCGCCCGCGCCTTTTAACCACAACTCACCGCTGGAGCCGGCGGCGCTGGTCAACAACGTCACTTCACCGGGCAGGCGCACGGGTTTTTTGAACTCGACGCTGATCTCGATATTGGCGGCGGGCAGGTGTTCGCCGAGGGCGGCAAGGGTGTGCGCCTTGTTCCACAGCCCGTGGGCGATGGCCTGGGGAAAACCGAACAGCTTGGCGGTGAGGGCGCTGAGGTGGATCGGGTTGTAGTCGCCGGAGACCCGCGCATAACGGCGGCCGATATCGGCGGGGGCTTTCCAGCGGGTCAGTTCGCTGACCTGAGTGGGGGAAGGCTGGGCGTCATCCTCGGGTTCACCTTCGAGCTTTACGCCCCGGCAAAGCATGCGGCTTTCGGCTTCCCACAGCAGGCCGAGGGAGTCCTCGACGGTGGTGATCAGATCAAAGGTCGCGCCCTTGGGATGGGGCTTGAGGTTCTGCGTGTGGACAGCGATGGACAACTCGCTTACACCCCCGAGCGGGCGATGGATACGGATGCGGTTACTCAGGTGAATCAACCCCAGCAACGGGAAGGGAAAACTATTGTCGGTGAGCAACTGCATCTGCAACCCGAACGCCAGGATATGCGGATAAGTCGCCGGCAGGATCGGGCTGTCGGCAAAACCGCAGACCTTGCGGTACGCCGCTACTTGCTCGAAGTTGATGCTCACCCGACAGCGCAACCCCTGCTCGGGCAACGTGTTGCCGGTGATCTTGCGCTTGAGCGCGGCGCGCCAATACAACGGCGGCAGGAATGGCGTAGTGCCTAGCGTCTTCCATTGCATGTTTATGCTCCCAAGAGGCTTTGCCCACACACCCGCAGCACTTGGCCGCTAACGGCCCCGGAGCCCGGTTGGCCGAGCCAGGCTACCGCTTCGGCGACGTCCTGCGGCAGGCCGCCCTGGCCCAGCGAACTCATGCGTCGTCCGGCCTCACGCAAGGCAAACGGAATATGCGCAGTCATCTGGGTTTCGATAAAGCCGGGCGCCACGGCGTTGATACTGATGCCGCGCTCCTGGAGCAGCGGCGCCCAGGCCTGCGCAAGGCCGATCAATCCAGCTTTGCTTGCGGCGTAGTTGGTCTGCCCACGGTTGCCGGCGATGCCGCTGATCGACGCCAGCAACACCACGCGGGCGTTGTCATGCAGGGTGCCGCTGTCGAGCAGCGCCTTGGTCAGTACCTGCGGCGCATTGAGGTTGACCGCCAGCACCGCGTCCCAGTATTCCGGGGTCATGTTGGCCAGGGTCTTGTCGCGAGTGATCCCGGCGTTGTGTACCAGAATGTCGAGGCCATCAGGCAGCTGTTCGACCAATTGGCTGGCGGCATCTGCAGCGCAGATATCCAGTGCGACAGTGCGTGCCCCCAGGCGCGCGGCCAGGGCTTCGAGGTCGGCCTTGGCCTGGGGCACGTCCAGCAAAATCACCTCGGCGCCGTCGCGGGCCAGGGTTTCGGCGATGGAGGCACCGATGCCTCGGGCTGCGCCAGTGACCAGCGCTTTGCGCCCGGCCAGGGGCCGCGTCCAGTCCTCGACGGGTGTGGCGCAAGCGTCCAGGCGAATGACTTGCCCCGAGATATACGCGCTTTTGGGCGAGAGGAAGAAGCGCAGCGCGCCTTCCAGTTGGTCTTCGGCACCATCGGCCACATAAAGCAATTGCAGCACGCCGCCATTGCGCAGTTCCTTGGCCAGCGAGCGGCTGAAGCCTTCCAGGGCGCGCTGGGCACTGGCGGCGAAGGGGTCGCTGAGGCTTTCCGGCGCGCGGCCGAGGATCACCAGGTGGGCGCTGTTATCCAGGTTTTTCAGCAGCGGCTGGAAGAATTCGCGCAGTTGCTTGAGTTGATCAGTGTGCTGCAAGTGGCTGGCGTCGAACACCACGGCCTTGAGCTTGGGACCGTGACCGGGAATCCACGTCGACGTCTGCGCGCCGTAGGTATAAATCGCGTCGGTGAGCTTGTGGGCAAACGCCTGCACGTTGCTCGTCAGCGCGCCGCCGCCCAGCAGCAAAGCACCTTCCACTGGACGCAGGCGCCCGGCTTGCCAGCGTTCCAGGCGTACCGGTGACGGCAGGCCAATGGCGGCGACCAGGCGATGGCCGAGGCTTGAGTTGGCGAAGTCGATATAACGGTCAGACATGGAACGCTCTCCGAAGGCTGGGGTTCAAAGGGTTGACCACCCCGGGGCGGCAGTCGTTCGATTGAGCCTAGGCTAGGCTGAATGATTCCACCCACAACCTTCAGGGAGCTTTCCATGACTCAATTGCGCCGTGTGGCGATCATCGGCGGTAACCGCATTCCTTTCGCTCGCTCTAATGGCCCTTACGCCACGGCGAGTAACCAGGCCATGCTGACCGCCGCCCTAGAAGGCCTGATCGAACGCTACAACCTGCACGGCCTGCGCATGGGTGAGATGGCCGCTGGCGCAGTACTCAAGCATTCGCGCGACTTCAACCTCACCCGCGAATGCGTGCTGGGCTCGCGCCTGTCGCCGCAAACGCCAGCCTATGACATCCAGCAGGCGTGCGGCACCGGTCTGGAAGCGGCGTTGCTGGTGGCCGACAAGATCGCCTTGGGTCAGATTGAATGCGGGATTGCTGGCGGGGTGGACACCACCTCCGACGCTCCGATCGGGGTGAATGAAGGCCTGCGCAAGATCCTGCTGCAGGCCAACCGCAGCAAATCCGTGGCGGATAAATTAAAAGTCCTGTTACAACTTCGTCCTCATCACCTCAAGCCGGAACTGCCGCGCAATGGCGAACCACGTACGGGTTTGTCCATGGGGCAACACTGCGAATTGATGGCGCAGGCCTGGCAAATTCCCCGCGCCGAGCAGGACCAGCTGGCGCTGGAAAGCCACCGGAAAATGGCCGCCGCCTATGCCGAAGGCTGGCATAACGATTTGCTCACCCCGTTTCTGGGCCTGACCCGCGACAACAACCTGCGGCCAGACCTGACTCTGGAAAAACTCGCGACCCTCAAGCCCGCTTTCGAGCGCAGCGAAAAGGGCACGCTCACCGCCGGCAACTCCACGCCGCTCACCGATGGCGCCTCGCTGGTGCTCTTGGGCAGTGAAGCCTGGGCTAAAGAGCGCGGTTTGCCGATCCTCGCGTACTTGCGCGATGGCGAAGCGGCGGCGGTGGATTTCGTCAACGGCGCCGAAGGCCTGCTGATGGCGCCGGTGTATGCGGTGCCGCGCTTGCTGGCGAGGAATGGTCTGACGCTGCAGGACTTCGATTACTACGAGATCCACGAAGCCTTCGCTGCCCAAGTGTTGTGCACGCTCAAGGCCTGGGAAGACGCGGACTACTGCAAGACACGCCTGGGGCTCGACGCACCCTTGGGCGCCATCGACCGTAGCCGGCTCAATGTGAAAGGCAGCTCCCTGGCCGCCGGGCACCCGTTTGCCGCCACGGGTGGGCGTATCGTCGCCAATCTGGCCAAGTTGCTGGATGCGGCGGGCAAAGGCCGCGGGCTGATATCCATCTGTGCGGCGGGCGGGCAAGGGGTTACAGCGATCATAGAGCGCTGAAACTGGCCTATTGGTTGCATTCTTAAGTGATCAACGGTCGGTAGCCCCTCCCACCGACGCGCTGATTGCCGTATAACGAGTGCCATACGCGTATTTGGTAATAAAGGACCCACAATAAAAGCTGATGAAGACTCCTAAACGCATTGAACCCCTGATCGAAGACGGTCTGGTCGACGAAGTGCTGCGCCCACTCATGAGTGGTAAAGAAGCAGCTGTTTATGTGGTGCGCTGCGGCAACGAATTGCGTTGCGCCAAGGTTTACAAGGAGGCGAACAAACGAAGTTTTCGTCAGGCATCCGAATACCAGGAGGGCCGTAAGGTCCGTAACAGCCGGCAGGCCCGGGCCATGGCCAAGGGCTCCAAGTTCGGCAAGAAAGAAACCGAAGATGCCTGGCAGAACGCCGAAGTGGCGGCGTTGTTCCGCCTGGCCGGTGCGGGCGTTCGCGTGCCCCAGCCGTTCGACTTCCTCGAAGGCGTGCTGCTGATGGAACTGGTGGCCGACGAGTATGGCGATGCAGCACCGCGTCTGAACGACGTCACGCTGGAACCGGACCAGGCGCGCGAATACCACGCCTTCCTGATTTCCCAGATCGTGCTGATGCTGTGTACCGGCCTGGTGCACGGTGACCTGTCCGAGTTCAACGTGCTGCTCACGCCGACCGGTCCGGTGATCATCGACCTGCCCCAGGCGGTGGATGCGGCGGGCAACAACCACGCCTTCAGCATGCTGGAGCGGGACGTAGGCAACATGGCCTCCTACTTTGGGCGCTTTGCTCCGGAGTTGAAGAAGACCAAGTACGCCAAGGAGATGTGGGCGCTTTACGAAGCCGGCACCCTGCACCCGGCCAGTGTATTGACCGGCGAGTTCGACGAGCCGGAAGAGCTGGCGGATGTCGGCGGTGTGATCCGCGAGATCGAAGCGGCGCGGCTCGATGAAGAGCGTCGCCAGGCGATCCGCGCGGCGGATGATGCGCCGCCGAGCAAGGTGCCGGACGAGCCACCGCCACCACCGTGGATGCAATGACCCGCTGACAACACAATCCCTTGTAGGAGCCGGCAAGCCGGCTCCTACAAGGGATTGTCAGCAACAGCTACCGGACGCCAATTCCTTGAGGATTGGGCAATCCGGCCGATGATCGCCTTGGCAGTGCTCTACCAGGTCCTGCAAGGTATCGCGCAGCTGTCCCAGCTCAAGAATCTTCTGGTTCAGCTCATCGATATGCTGGCGTGCCAACGCCTTTACATCGGCGCTGGCCCGCTGCCGGTCCTGCCACAGGGTCAACAGCTTGCCGACCTCATCCAATGAAAACCCCAGATCCCTCGAGCGTTTGATAAACGCCAGGGTGTGCAAGTCATCCTGGCCGTACACGCGATAGCCACTGTCGGTGCGATGCGCGGCTTTGAGCAGGCCGATGGATTCGTAGTAGCGAATCATCTTGGCACTCAACCCGCTCTGGCGTGCGGCTTGGCCGATGTTCATGGGCGCTGATCCTCCAGGTTCTTGGGCTTCCACGTCTTCAACAGTAACGCATTACTCACCACGCTGACGCTGGACAAGGCCATCGCCGCGCCGGCCAGTACCGGGTTGAGCAGGCCAAAGGCGGCCAGGGGAATGCCGATCAAGTTATACACAAAGGCCCAAAACAGGTTCTGGCGGATCTTGGCGTAGGTCTTTCGGCTGATCTCCAGTGCCGCAGGTACCAGGCGCGGGTCGCCGCGCATCAGGGTGATACCGGCGGCGTGCATGGCCACGTCGGTGCCGCCACCCATGGCGATGCCGATATCGGCGGCGGCCAGGGCCGGGGCGTCGTTGATGCCGTCGCCGACCATTGCGACAACCCCGGTTTTTTTCAGCTCGGCGACGGTGGCGGCTTTGTCGGCAGGCAGTACTTGCGCGTACACATCGTCGATGCCCAATGCCTCGGCCACCACGCGGGCACTGCCGCGATTGTCACCCGTGAGCAAGTGGCTGCTGATGTGCTGGGCCTTGAGTTGCTCCACCGCTTCCAGCGCACCGGGTTTGAGCGTGTCGCCAAAGGCGAACAGCCCAAGCACTCGGGGTTGTGCGCCTTGCTCGATCAGCCAGGACAAGGTGCGGCCTTCTGCCTCCCAAGCCTTGGCGGAGTCGGCCAGATGGCCCGCGTTCAAGCCGGTTTCTTCCAGCAGGCGATGATTGCCCAGAGCCAGTTGCAGACCGTCCAGCGTGCCGGCGATGCCACGCCCGGTCAGGGATTGGCTGGCGGTCACGTCCGCCACTGTCAGACCTTGTTCCTTGCAGGCGTCCAGCACGGCCTTTGCCAACGGGTGCTCACTGCCACGTTGCAACGCTCCGGCTTGTTGCAGCAGCAAGGTTTCGTTGCCATACACGGCTGCCAAGTGCGCAATCTTCGGCGCGCCGGAGGTGAGGGTGCCGGTCTTGTCGAAGACCACCGCGCTTACTTCATGAGCGCGTTCCAGGGCTTCGGCATCCTTGATCAGAATACCGTGGCGCGCGGCAACACCCGTGCCGGCCATGATCGCAGTTGGCGTGGCCAGGCCCAGGGCGCAAGGGCAGGCGATCACCAAGACCGCGACGGCATTGATGATTGCGGTTTCCAGGGGCGCGCCATACAGCCACCAACCCACCACAGTCACCAACGCCAGCACCAGCACGGCCGGGACGAAGACCTGGCTGACTTTATCCACCAGTTTCTGGATCGGAGCCTTGGCGGCCTGGGCGTCTTCCACCAGGCGGATGATTCGCGCCAGTACGCTTTCGGCGCCGAGGGCCAGGGTGCGCACCAGCAGCCGGCCTTCGCCGTTGATGGCGCCGCCGGTAACCTTATCGCCGGGTTGTTTTGGCACGGGCAGGCTTTCGCCACTGATCAGGGCTTCGTCCGCATGGCTCTGCCCCTCGACCACTTCACCGTCCACCGGGAAACGTTCGCCGGGTTTTACCAGCACCAGATCATTGAGTTTCAGGGCATTGATGGCGACATCTTCTTCACGGCCCTCAATCATCCGAATCGCCCGCTCCGGACGCAAGGCTTCCAGGGCGCGGATAGCGCTGGCGGTCTGGCGCTTGGCGCGGCTCTCCAAATATTTACCGAGCAGCACCAGAGCGATCACCACCGCCGAGGCTTCGAAGTACAGGTGCGGTGCCATGCCAGGATGCGCGGTGAGCCATTCATAAATACTCAAGCCATAACCGGCGCTAGTGCCGATCGCCACCAGCAGGTCCATATTGCCAGCACCGGCACGCACGGCTTTCCAGGCGGCGACATAAAAGCGTGCGCCAAAGATGAACTGCACGGGGGTGGCCAGGGCGAACTGCGCCCAGGCGGGCAGCATCCAGTGCAGGCCGAACGGCTCCACCAGCATCGGCAGCACCAATGGCAATGCCAGCAGGATCGCCAGCACCAGCGACCAACGTTCGCGGTGCAGGCGCTGGGCTTGGCCCGCGTCGGTGGCTGTTTCGCTCTGGGGCAACGTGGCGGTGTAGCCGGCCTTGTCGACAGCGGCGATCAACACGCCGGGGTCCATCTGGCCGAGCACTTCGATATGGGCGCGTTCATTGGCCAGGTTGACGCTGACGCTTTGCACACCCGGCACCTTGCCCAGCGCCCGCTCGACCCGGCCGGCACAGCTGGCGCAGGTCATGCCGCTGATCGGCAGGTCAAAGGTGGTGGATCCATTCATGGGGCAGTCCTCCAAGAGAAGTTGCCCTTAGGATCAACCTTGACCTGTGGGGAAGGTCAAGCGCCTTTAATATTCCAATTTGGCAGCTTTCAGGTACATCCCATTCGGGCCCTGGGCAATGCGCAGTTTGCGCACGTCACCGACTTTGAGCGTGATGTTCTGCGCCGGCGGCGCCAACATCCCCGGCAGGCAGCCAGGGGATTGGCCCGGCAGCAGCTTCAGGCGCAACGACAGATTGCCCGCCGGCAAGTTGAACGATGTGGCCTGTTCCTGGAACAGCCTACCCGCGAGTTGGTCATTCAGGTACAGGCCGATTTCGCAGTTGGTCGGCACTTCCAGGCGTTCCCGGGAAATGATCAGCACCGCATAGTCTTCTGCGGCGAAGGCTTGGGGCGCAGCGGCCGACAAGCTCATCAGGCCAGCAAGGGCAAAAAACGACCAGCGCATGGCGAATGCTCCGTGGTGTGAATCAAAGATGGGTGAAGCTTGGCCTTTGAAGCGGCCAAATACCAGCCCGGCAGAAATTTCCGGAACTTGACCTTGCCATCGTGGCAAGGTCGAGACTGGGTCCAACCTCATCAAAGGAGTCATGTCATGCAAGTATTCAGCGTTGAAGGAATGACCTGCGGCCATTGCGTTCGAGCGGTGACCCAGGCAGTGCAGAACCAGGATTCGGCGGCCAGTGTGACGGTCGACTTGGCCGCGAAGGAAGTGGGCGTCGAAAGCCGCTTGTCTGCCGAACAGGTGATCGAGGCGATCACCGAAGAGGGCTACAGCGCCAAGCTTGCCTGATACAGGTAAATAGTTAGCGAGCTATCGTGTTCAATGCACCCAAGCGCGGCTAGACTATCGGGCTGCCGTCTCACTTGGGTGCCCGATGAACCTCCGCATAATCCTGATTCTGGGTGCCTTGAGCGCCTTCGCGCCCTTGGCGATCGATTTTTACCTGCCCGGCTTCCCGGCCATGGCCAAGGCCTTCGCGACCGACGAAAAACACATCCAACTGACGCTGGCGGTGTATTTCGGTGGCCTGGCCATCGGCCAATTGATCTATGGCCCACTGGCTGACCGCTTTGGCCGACGCGGCCCGCTGCTAAGTGGGGTCACGCTGTTTACCCTGGCTTCATTTGCCTGCGCCTTTGCGCCTTCCCTGGAATGGCTGATCGGCGCGCGTTTTGTGCAGGCCCTTGGTGGCTGCGCTGGCATGGTGATCTCCCGCGCAGTGGTCAGTGACAAATGCGACGCGGTCGGCTCAGCCAAAGTGTTTTCCCAGTTGATGCTGGTCACCGGCCTGGCGCCGATCCTTGCACCGCTGGCCGGTGGACTGATGGTGGGAATATGGGGCTGGCAGTCGATTTTCCTCGCCTTGTCGATCTTCAGCGTGATGGCGGCCATCGCCGTGGCCGTCGGGCTGCCGGAAACCTTCCCGGCCCATCAGCCGCGCCAGCCGTTGTCCGGGTCGCTGCGTCGTTATGCTGCGCTGCTGTCGGACCGGGTCTACCTCGGCTATGCCCTCACCGGTGGTATCTCGATTGCCGGGATGTTTGCCTACATCGCCGGTTCACCTTTCGTCTTCATCCAGCTCTACGGCGTGCCTGCCGAGCATTACGGCTGGCTGTTCGGCTCCAACGCTGCGGGCTTTATCCTGGTGGCGCAGGTCAACGCGCGGTTGCTGTCCAAGCGTGGCCCGGCGTTCCTGTTGTCGCGCAGTGTGTGGGTCTATCTGCTGGCCGCGTTGAGCTTGCTGGGTATCGCGGCGCTGCGCACCGATGCGTTGTGGCCATTACTGGTGCCGCTGTTTATTTGCATCGCCAGCCTGGGCTGCATTTTGCCGAATACGTCGGCCTGTGCCATGAGCGGGCAGGGTGCACGGGCCGGTAGCGCTTCGGCGTTGCTCGGTTGCATTCAGTTTGGCGTGGCGGCGGGGGCGGCGTCGTTGGTCGGAGTTTTGCACGACGGCACGGCGATGCCGATGGCGATGGTCATCAGCTTGTGCGGTGTGTTGGCGGTGACGATCGCAATGTCGACCCAGCGCCTGCAACGCAAACGGGCCTTGCAGGCGCAGGTCTGAACAGCGGATCAGCCAGCGGCGGAGCGTTGCTGGCTGCTTGGAAAACGGTGGGGCGCCTGGATACGGGCTTGCAGGGTGTCGGCAAAGGCACGGGCCTCTGCCTCGGTGCGGAAGGTGAAGGCGTCCTGGTCGAGACGGACTTGCCATTTATTGCCTGCGGATTTTGCTAACGCTTTTATCAGGATTTTCATTGCTGACTTCCTCACGTAAAAGAATCGTGGCAAAGGCGGCCAATATAAACCCGAATACGCTCAGAGATATGACAAAGGTCAACTGTCTGACTAGCGGTGTCGTCCATTACTTACATGAATAATGGACGACTCTGACAGCTGTTTTTTCAGAAGCCTTCCAGCACGATCTTGCCCTTGGCCTTGCCGCTTTCCAGCAGTGCATGGGCACGGCGCAGGTTCGCCGCATTGATCACACCGAAGTGCTCACCCACCGTGGTTTTCAAGGTGCCGGCGTCGATCAGTTCGGCTACGCGATTGAGCAGGTTGTGCTGTTCGATCATGTCCGGGGTCTCGAACATCGAACGCGTGTACATGAACTCCCAATGCAGCGACAGGCTCTTGCGCTTGAGTTTGCTGACGTCCAGCGCCTTGGGATCGTCAATCAGCGCCAGCTTGCCTTGAGGTTGTAAGGCCTCCACCAACTGGTCCAAGTGATGATCGGTCTGGGTCAGGCTGGCGACGTGGGTCACTTGCGGATGGCCAGCGGCTTTCAGCGCTTCGCTCAGCGGTTGGCTGTGGTCGATCACCAAGTCGGCGCCGAGGGCCTTGGTCCACTCCTGGGTTTGCGGACGCGAAGCAGTGCCGATCACTTTCAAGGCGGTGAGCTGGCTGGCCAGTTGGGTCAGGATCGACCCCACGCCACCGGCAGCGCCGACGATCAGCAGGCTCTGGCCTAGGTCTTGTGTCCCTTCCTGCACTTGCAGGCGTTCGAACAGCAATTCCCAGGCGGTGATGGCGGTCAGCGGCAACGCGGCGGCTTCGGCAAAACCCAGGCTTTTCGGCATATGCCCGACGATGCGCTCATCCACGGTGTGCAATTCGCTGTTGCCGCCTGGACGCACCAGGGAGCCGGCGTAGAACACCTTGTCGCCGGCCTTGAACAGCGTCACGTCGCTGCCGACGGCCTTGACCACACCGGCCACATCCCAGCCCAGTACCTTGGCGGCGCCATTTTCCGGAGCGACGTTCTGGCGAACCTTGGTGTCCACCGGGTTGACCGAGATGGCTTTTACGTCCACCAGCAAGTCACGCGGGCCGGCGACAGGCGCAGGCAGTTCGATGTCTTGCAGGGCGTTTGGATCGTTGATCGGCAGTGAGGCGTAGTAAGCAATGGCTTTCATGATGGCTCCAGAAAAGGGGGGATCAGGCGAGAAATTTCAGGCGCTTGAGCTCGAAGTGTTCGAGCACATCAGCGGCCTTGGCGCGAAAGCTCTGGATATGTGCGCTCTGGTCGTGGTCGGCCAGCGCCGCGTCGTCGCTCCAGCGTTCGAGCATGTAGAAAGTTTCGGGGTGTTGCAGATCCTGGTGCAGGTCGTACTGCTCGCAACCGGCTTCCAGGCGAGTGGGTTCCAACAGGCCGCGCAGCAAGGTTTCCAGGGTGGCCTGTTGGCCGGGTTTGGCGATCAGCGTGGCGATGACGTTAAAGGCGGTGGTCATATTCAACTCCAGACACGTAATGAACGGATGCACAGATGATTGGCTATTTCCTGCGCAGATAAAACCCGCTAAAACAGCAGTCTGTTTCAACAAAACTTTGATAATGAGTGCAAGTGCATGCTGCGTTTTGATGATTTGCAGTTGTTTGTGCGTGCGGCTGACCTTGGCAGCTTGTCCGCTGCGGCACGGGTGATGGACCTGTCGCCTGCGGTGGCGAGTGCGGCACTCAAGCGGATCGAACAGCAACTGGGTACACGCTTGCTGGCGCGTTCCACTCGCAGCCTGCGGCTAACGGCCGAAGGCGAGGGCTTCCTGGAATATGCCCGTGCGGCCTTAAGCTCGCTGGATGAAGGGCGACGCTTATTGGCCAGCGGGCAGGACCATGTCAGCGGTGTGCTGCAATTGTCGGCTCCGTCGGATTTCGGGCGCAATCAGCTATTGCCGTGGTTGGATGAGTTCCAGCGTGACTACCCGCAACTCACCGTGCGGCTGTTGCTGGGTGATCGGATTGCCGATCTGTTCCGTCAGCCGGTGGATATCGCCTTGCGCTATGGTGAGCCTGAAGACTCCAGCCTGATTGCGCTGCCCATCGCCCCAGACAATGTGCGTGTGCTGTGTGCCTCTCCCAGCTATCTCGCACGTTATGGCGAGCCTCGGCACCTGGAGCAACTGGCCCAGCATAATTGCCTGTTGTACATGCTTGGCAGCCGGGTCCACGATCATTGGACCTTTCACGACGGCAAGCGCGAGATCAGCCTGACCGTCACTGGCGACCGCTTCAGTGACGATGCCGATGTGGTCCGCCGCTGGGCGGTGGCGGGTGTGGGCATTGCCTACAAGTCCTGGCTGGATGTGAGTACCGACGTGCTGGCCGGGCGCTTGCGGCTTATCCTGCCGGAGCTGCGGGGTGAGCGCACGCCGCTCAATCTGTTGTGTGCCCATCGTGCGCAACTGAGCAAGCCCATCAATCTGCTGCGGGAAATGCTCGCTTCCCGCTGTACGACATTGACCGCCCAATTGCCAGTGCGATCCAGTGCGACGTAACGGACTCCATCAAAGTAGGAAATTTCACTCAGCTCCTGTCCCTCTCTACGCTGTCAGACGCGATGGAACCGACGGTTTGCGCCCCTATACTTCGGTGCCTACCTCAGCAGAAAAATAAATCGACAGGGAGTGAAAAGATGGAAGCTGCACCTTGCATCAGTCAGATCGCCAGCTTGCTCGCCGAACCCAAACGTACCGCCATGCTGTGGGCCTTGATGGATGGCTCGGCCAAGTCGCCCGTCGAGTTGGCAGCACTTGCCGGGTTGTCACCGACCTCTGCCAACGCGCATCTGGCGCGACTGACGGCAAGTGGCGTGCTGCGAGTCGAAGCCCAGCGTGGCAAGCGCTTGTTCCGTGTCGCGGCGCCTGATGTCAGCGCCGCTATTGATGCCTTGGCCAGGACCACCATGGCGTGCGCCGCACGCCGTGGGCCGGAGGCTCTAACGCCCGCCCTGGTTGCCCCGGCCCTAGTTGCCCCGGCGTTGTTACGCCATGCGCGGTTGTGCCATGGCCACCTCGGCGGGGAATTGGGCGCGCAGCTGTATCAGCATCTTTTGGACGCGTGTTGGATAGAGCGCCATGAGCAGCGCGCCGATATCACGGTCAAGGGCGCGCAGCGCCTGGCAAACCTGGGGATTTTTACCCAAGCCCTGGCGTCGCCGCTGGTGTGTAATTGTTTCGATTGGAGCCAGCCCCAACCTCACCTGGGCGGCGCGTTGGGGGCGGGGTTGTTGCAACTGTTTCTACAGTCCAATTGGATCAGCGTGGTCAATGACTCCCAGGCTTTACGGGTCAACGCCGCAGGACACAGGAAAATCACCCGATTGGCCATGTCTGCATGACATGGCCAATCCTTTTCTACTCAGCTACGGCTTTACGAGGCGCGCATCCAGGCTGTTCTGCGCCAGGCGTTTGGCCTGGTCCTGGGTCATGCCCAGCGAGGTGTACAGCGCGTGGAAGTTCTCGGTGACATAACCGCCGAAGTAGGCCGGGTCATCCGAGTTCACCGTCACCTTCACGCCACGCTCAAGCATGTCGAGGATGTTGTGCTGGGCCATGTCATCGAACACGCACAGCTTGGTGTTGGACAACGGGCACACGGTCAGCGGGATCTGCTCGTCGATGATGCGCTGCATCAGGCGCTCGTCTTCGATAGCGCGCACGCCATGGTCGATGCGCTGGATTTTCAGCAGGTCGATGGCTTCCCAGATGTACTCGGGCGGGCCTTCTTCGCCGGCGTGGGCCACGGTGAGGAAACCTTCGTGGCGGGCACGGTCGAACACACGCTGGAACTTGCGCGGTGGGTGACCCATTTCCGAGCTGTCCAGGCCCACGGCCACGAACGCATCGCGAAATGGCAGAGCTTGGTCCAGGGTTTTCTCGGCTTCAGCTTCGCTCAGGTGGCGCAGGAAGCTGAGGATCAAGCCGCTGGTGATGCCCAGTTGCTGCTCGCCATCTTTCAATGCGGCGGCGATGCCGTTGAGCACCACTTCGAACGGGATGCCACGGTCGGTGTGGGTCTGCGGATCGAAGAAGGGTTCGGTGTGAATCACGTTCTGCTCTTTGCAACGCAGCAGGTAGGCCCAGGTCAGGTCGTAGAAGTCCTGGGAGGTGCGCAGCACATCGGCGCCCTTGTAATACAGGTCGAGAAACTCTTGCAGGTTGTTGAAGGCATAAGCCTTGCGCAGGGTTTCGACGTCGTTCCACGGCAGCGCAATCTTGTTGCGCTCGGCCAGGGCAAACAGCAGCTCAGGCTCCAGCGAGCCTTCCAGGTGCAGGTGCAGTTCAGCCTTGGGCAGGGCGTTGAGCCAATCGTACATTTTCTAAATTCTCATCAGGTGCAATGGCGGCATTCTACAGGCCATGGCCGAAATAATCGGCAAAACCTGACCAGCAGGATCGTTTTCGTTGCATTCGCGCAATGGCCGCGTGAACTAAGGTGTAACGAAACGTTAGCGGCGTGACGCAGTCTGTACCCCATCAATGACTGATTTGCCGCACTAAAAGGCCCGGAATGCTCACATCCCTCAAGCAAGAAAAATTCATGCTGCTGGCGCTGATTGCTGCCATCGCCGCCTACCCGTTAGAGCATTGGATGCTGCACAGCGGGCAGATCACGGCGTTGTTGGCCGGCGTGGTGCTGATCGGTTTTATCGTGGTGGCGTCAATGCGCGTGGCCCATCATGCCGAGCAACTGGCGGAAAAGGTCGGTGACCCCTACGGCACCATGATCCTCACCCTCGCCGCTGTGCTGGTGGAAGTGGTGATCCTGGCGATCATGATGAGCAACGAGCCGTCGCCCACCCTGGTACGGGACACCATTTATTCGGCGGTGATGCTCGATATCAACGGCATCCTCGGCCTGGCAGCGCTGATGGGCGGCATCAAGCATGGCGAACAGTCCTACAACGATGATTCGGCCCGCACCTACAGCGTGATGATCCTCACCGCCATGGGTGTGTCGATGGTGGTGCCGGAATTCATCCCCGAAGCCGACTGGAAAATCTATTCGGCCTTCACCATTGGCGCGATGGTGGTGTTGTACACCCTGTTCCTGCGCATGCAGGTTGGGCCGCACAGTTACTTCTTCAGCTACAGCTACCCGGAAAAACGCCGCAAGAAGTTGCCGGAAGACGAGCAGGCGCCGCCGGTCAACCTGGCGTTCTCCATCGGTACCCTGGTGTTTGGGGTGATTGTGATCGGTGCGCTGGCCGAGGTGATGTCCAAGACCCTGGACCTTGGCCTGGAAGGCACGGGGGCGCCGCCGGTGATTACGGCGATTGTGGTCGCGGCCATTTCGGCAGCGCCGGAGATTCTGACAGCATTGCGCGCCGCGTTGGCCAACCGCATGCAGTCGGTAGTCAACATTGCGTTGGGTGCTTCGCTGTCGACGGTGATCCTGACGGTGCCGGTGATGGAGGCTATGGCGCTCTACACCGGCCAGCCGTTCCAGATGGCGATGACGCCGGTACAAACGGTGATGGTGTTTATCACGCTGATCGTCAGCGCGATCAACCTCAACGATGGCGAAACCAACGCCATCGAAGGGATGACCCATTTCGTGCTGTTTGCGACCTTTATCATGCTGTCGCTGTTGGGGTTGTAATCAGCCAGCGATCAACTGCCGCGCGGCCTGGGTGTGATCGGCGATCAGGCCTTTCAGGTCCAGGCCTTCGACCTGGCCTTCGATCACGCGCCATTTGCCTGCAATCATCACCCGGTCCGCACGGTCGGCGCCGCACAACAGCAGCGCCGAAATCGGATCATGGCTACCGGAGAAGCGCAGCTCGTCGAGCTTGAACAGCGCCAGGTCGGCCTGTTTTCCGACGGCCAATTCACCGATATCCGTACGGCCCAGCAACTGCGCCGATCCTTTGGTTGCCCAGCCCAGCACGCCTTCCGGGGTGATCTTTTCCGCGCCGTAACGCAGGCGCTGGATGTACAAAGCCTGGCGCGCTTCAAGGATCATATTCGACGCGTCGTTGGACGCGGAACCGTCCACACCCAGGCCGATAGGCGCGCCGGCCGCGAGCAGGTCCAGGGTCGGGCAGATGCCGGACGCCAGGCGCATGTTCGAGCTTGGGCAATGGCAGATGCCGGTGCCTGCAGCGCCCAGGCGCGCAATTTCATCCGGGTTGAAGTGAATGCCATGAGCCAGCCAGGTACGTGGGCCGAGCCAGCCGACGCTGTCGAGGTAGTCCACGGTACGCAGGCCGAAGCGCTGCAGGCAGAAATCTTCTTCGTCGAGGGTTTCGGCCAGGTGGGTGTGCAGGCGTACATCCAGGCGGTTGGCCAGTTCGGCGCTGGCTTCCATGATTTCCGGGGTGACGGAAAACGGTGAGCAGGGCGCCAGGGCGATCTGGATTTGCGCGCCGTCACCACGCTGGTGGTATTCGCGGATCAGACGCTGACTGTCTTCAAGGATGACTTGGCCCTGCTGCACCGTCTGTTGCGGTGGCAGGCCGCCGTCGGCTTCACCCAAACTCATGGAACCACGGGTGAGCATGGCGCGCATGCCCAACTCGCGGACGCTTTCCACTTGTACGTCGATGGCGTTTTCCAGGCCGTCGGGGAACAAATAGTGGTGGTCCGCCGCTGTGGTACAGCCCGAGAGCAGCAATTCGGCCAATGCGACTTTGCTGGCGAGGGCGAGCTTTTCCGGGGTGAGTCGTGCCCAGACCGGGTACAGGGTTTTCAACCAGGGAAACAATGGCTGATTGACCACCGGCGCCCAGGCGCGAGTCAGGGTTTGATAAAAGTGGTGGTGAGTGTTGATCAGCCCCGGCAAGACCACATGCTCACGCGCCTCGAACACTTGGGCGCAGGGCTGCGCGGGTTCTTGGCCTTGGGCTAGCACTTCGCTGATTACACCGTCTTGCAGCACCAGGCCGCCACGGGCGTCGAGGCCGTTGGCCGTGAAAATCGCGAGGGGGTTTTTTAACCAGATACGGGTCGCAGGCATTGGCCGGCTCCTCTGAATGATGGGTTCAGGTTTGCCAGCTCAGTGTTGCCCTGTCTGCTGATCCAGGGTCGCCGGTAAAGGCGAGGGGGCAGTCTACGCGCGGATCGTTACCGACGGCAATCGGTCGATAACGATACTCAGGGTTTTACCAGGCGATGGTGTCGCCTTTGTAATCGATGAAATGATGGCCGCCTTTGCCAGTGTAGGCGTTCACCTGGTCCACCAGGCCGCGCACGCTGGTGTCGACGTCGATGTGTGCGTTTTCACCGCCCATGTCGGTCTTCACCCAGCCTGGGTGCAACGACAGCACGGTCAACTTATGGTCGCCGAGCTGGGTAATAAAGCTGTTGGTCATGGAGTTGAGTGCCGCCTTGCTGGCTTTGTACAGCGCCAGGTCGGAGCCGTCGGGGATGGTCACGCTGCCCAGTACCGAACTCATGAAGGCCAATACGCCGCTGTCTTTACGGATTTGCCCGACAAAACGCTGGGCCAGGTTGATCGGCGCTACGGCGTTGGTGAAGAACAGTTGGCCGACTTCTGCCAAGGTGGCGTGGCCCGGCTCTTGATTGACGGGGCCCTTGACGCCGGCGTTGACGAACAGCAGGTCGAAGGTCCGTTCCTTCAGGCGTTGGCTCAGGGCGATCACGGCTTGCTGGTCGTCCATGTCGAGTTTTTCGATCTTTACTGGGCCGACGGCCTTCAGGGCATCGGCCTTGCTCGGATCGCGCACGGTGGCCGTCACGTCCCAACCGTCCTGCAACAGTTGCTTGACCAAGCCAAGGCCCAGTCCGCGCGAGGCGCCGATGATCAATGCGGTTTTTGGCGTAGACATGAAAAGCTTCCTTTAAGAGTCGCGGTTCAGGGTGTTCAGCGTTGTAGCAGGATACGCCCACGGCTGAGGTCGGCGAGTTGAATTTGCAGGGTATCGATATGTGCTTCGCCCAAGGCGAGCTGCAACTCGACGCCGTTGGCGGTGAAGGTTTCTTCGACCACCAGCCCGCCCAGTTCAGCGACGCGCAGTTTAACCAGGTTCAGCTCGGCGAAAGCGCAGGCGCAACTCAAGGGCACGCGGCTGATCAGTTCGATGCGTTCGGCATTTTGCAGGCATTTATTGGCGCCTCCGCCGTAGGCGCGGGCCAGGCCGCCGGTGCCCAATTGGATGCCGCCGTACCAGCGGATTACCAGCACCGCGACCTGATCAAACCCTTGTGCCTCGATGGCCGCCAGAATCGGCCGTCCAGCGGTGCCACCGGGTTCGCCGTCGTCATTGCTGCGGTATTGGTCAGCGAGCTTCCAGGCCCAGCAGTTGTGCGTGGCGTTCAAGTCGCTGTGCTGCTCAAAAAACGCCTGGGCATCTTGTGGGCTGGTGATGGGGCCGGCGAGGGTAATGAATCGGCTTTTGCGTATTTCTTCACGAAACTCGCAAAGGCCGGTGAGCGTGAAAGGCATAAGTCGCTTCGTTTAATAGGCGGGCTTGACGCCACAGCCTTTGAGAATGATGTGGATCAGGTTGGTGCCGGCGTCTTCCATATCCTGCTTGGTCAGCTTGGTGCGACCGGTGACGCGGCAGATCTGGGTGGCGAAGTCGGCGTAGTGCTGGGTGCTGCCCCACAGCAGGAAGATCAAGTGCACGGGGTCGATCGGGTCCATCTTGCCGGCGTCTATCCAGGCTTGGAACACTGCGGCGCGGCCACTGAACCAGGCGCGGTAGTCCTGGCTGAAATATTCGGTAAGGCATTCGCCGCCGCTGATGATTTCCATCGCGAAAATTCGCGAGGCCTGGGGTTGGCGGCGCGAGAACTCCATCTTGGTACGGATGTAGCGGGTGAGGGCGACGGCCGGGTCATCTTCGGCGGTCAGCGTGTTGAAGGTGCTGTCCCACAGTTCGAGGATGTTGCTGAGCACCGCAATGTACAGGCCCAGCTTATTGGTGAAGTAGTAATGCAAGTTGGCCTTGGGCAACCCGGCACTGGCAGCAATGGTGTTCATGCTGGTGCCTTTGTAGCCATGGCGCGCGAACTCATCTTCAGCAGCCTGGAGAATCGCTTGTTCGTTCTTTTGCCGAATGCGGCTGGCGGGCTTACCGGCGTGGTTGCTGTGGGCAGGAACTTCGAGGCTCATGGAGGTTTCCGTGCTGATCGATAGAGGCGACGTGTGCACAGATAACCCACCCTCAAGCCTCAGACAAGTCCTGATGCAATAAAACCGTCAAAGCGGTTCCAGGGTGTCGCTTTCCGGAGTGTGGTTTGCGGCAGTCGCGGTTGCTTTGGCTTCGGGTAATAACAGGCACAACACAATCGCGGTCAACCCGCCGCTGGTGATGGCGGAGTCGAACAGGTTCTGTACCAGCGTCGGCATCAGGTGCAGCAGGTTCGGTTGCGCTGCGATGCCCAGGCCGACGCCAAACGAGGTGGCGATGATCAGCATGCTACGCCGGTCCAACGGTGCCTGGGCAAGGATGCGCACGCCGGCGGCGGCCACACTGCCGAACATCACCAGGGTGGCGCCGCCCAATACGGGTTTGGGGATTTGTTGCAGTATCGCGCCAATCAATGGAAACAAGCCGAGGGAAAACAGCACCACGCCGATGTATAGGCCGACGTAACGGCTGGCCACGCCGGTAAGTTGGATCACGCCGTTGTTCTGCGCAAAGGTGGTGTTAGGGAAGGCGCTGAATGTCGCAGCGATCATGCAGCTCACGCCATCGCCGAGTACGCCACCTTTAAGCCGGCTTATATAAGAAGGGCCGCTGATGGGCTGGCGGGCGATCATGCAGTTGGCGGTGAGGTCGCCGACGGTTTCGATGCTGCTGATCAGATAAATCAGCGCAATCGGCAGGAAAGCGCTCCAGTCGAAGTTGAAACCGAAGCGAAACGGAATGGGCAGGCTGACCAGAGGCAGGTCGGGCAGGGCTTGAGGCACGAGTTTGCCGCTGAACCAGGCGGCGAGACTGCCGAGGGCCAAGCCGATGATGATGGCAGAGAGGCGTACCCAAGGTGTGTTGGAGCGGTTGAGCAGAATGATCGTCAAAACGACGAACACGCCCAGCGCAAGGTTGGTGGGCGCGCCGAAGTCGGGGGCGTTGAAGCCGCCGCCGAGATCAGTGATACCGACCTTGATCAAGCTGATGCCGATCAGGGTGATGACAATCCCGGTCACCAAGGGCGTGATGACTCGACGCAACTGGCCGATAAAGCGGCTCAGCACGATCTGCACTACAGCGCCGAAAAAGCACACCCCAAAGATCATCGCCATGATGTCTTCCGGGCTGCCACCGCGTTGTTTCACCAGGAATCCGGCCGACAGCACTGCGCCGAGGAAGGCAAAGCTGGTGCCTTGCAGGCAGATCATCCCGGCGCCGATTCCAAATGGCCTACGCGCCTGAATGAAGGTGCCTACGCCGGAGACCATCAGCGCCATGCTGATCAGGTAGGGCAAATGGGCAGTGAGGCCCAGGGTGGAGCCGATGATCAGCGGCGGGGTGATGATGCCGACAAATGCAGCGAGCACATGTTGCAGTGCGGCGAGAAAAGCCGGGGCGGGTTTTGGGCGGTCATTGAGGCCGTAGATCAGGTCGCTGCTGTTGGACGCTTCTGGTGGCATGGCGGGCAAACTCAAGGTCTATGTCCTTGGGTTATTGCAAAAAGCTGTCCAACTGCTCAGCTTTTAGCTGCGAGGCCGAGTTAGCGGGTTGCCGCGAGACTTTCCAGGAAGCTTTCCAGCACCAAATGGGGGCGTCGGCCCTTGCGCGTGACCGATGCGAGGCTTAAATCGTAAAAACGTGTAGTCGGTTTCAGCGCACGCAGTCGTCCTTGTTGTACCCACAGGCTGGCGTAATGGTCGGGCAGGTAGCCGATATAGCGGCCGGTGAGAATCAGGAAGGCCATGCCTTCGCGGTCCGAAGCGCTCGCGGTGCAGTTGAGGGCCTGGTAATGGGCCTGAATCTCGGCGGGCAGGCGGAAGGTTGGGGCGATCGCGTCTTGGGCATCGATGCGTGCGTCGCCCAACTGCTTGTTGTCGGCGTAGAACAGCGGGTGGCCAACGGCGCAGTAGAGCAGTGAACGCTCACTGTACAGCGGCTGGTATTCCAATCCCGACAGGGCGCTGGCCTGGGGCACCACGCCCACATGCAGGCGGCCGTCGAGTACGCCTTGCTCGACTTCGTTGGGGGCGATCATGCGGATCTGGATTTGCACGTCCGGTCCGCGTTCTTTGAGCTGTGCGAGCGCATGGGTGATGCGCATGTGGGGCAGGGTGACGAGGTTGTCAGTGAGGCCGATGATCAACTCGCCGCGCAAGTGCTGGTGCAAGCCGTTGACCTCGGTGCGGAAGCTTTCCAGGGCACTTAATAATTGCAGGGCGGATTGGTAGACCTCGCGGCCCTCTTCGGTCAGCGAGAAGCCGGCGCGGCCGCGTTGGCACAGTCTTAATCCGAGCCGTTGTTCGAGATCGCTCATTTGCTGGCTGATCGCCGAGCGCCCGATGCCCAGCACGGTTTCCGCCGCTGAGAAACCGCCGCATTCGACCACGCTGCGAAAGATGCGCAGTAGGCGGATATCGAAGTCGCTGACTTGGGCCAGGGGATCGGGTCGACGGCTGCTCATAGTTTAGTGAAGGCCTGACTGAAGGTTAGAAGAGTTGAATTTCACCGACTTTATCGCCATGGCAATTTAGCTGCAACAACGCTTTTCAATCCCGACGCTGCCTTCTGTCCCGCGAGGTTTTGCTGATGAACATGCCCGAAAACGCCCCATCGTCCCTGGCCAGCCAATTGAAGCTGGACGCGCACTGGATGCCGTACACCGCCAACCGTAACTTCCAGCGTGACCCGCGCCTGATCGTGGCGGCCGAGGGTAGCTGGTTGACCGATGACAAGGGGCGCAAGGTGTATGACTCGTTGTCGGGGCTGTGGACCTGTGGCGCCGGGCATACCCGTAAGGAAATCCAGGAAGCGGTGGCCAAGCAATTGGGCACTCTGGACTACTCGCCAGGCTTCCAATACGGTCATCCGTTGTCTTTCCAACTGGCGGAAAAGATCACTGACCTGACCCCTGGCAACCTGAATCATGTGTTTTTCACCGACTCCGGCTCCGAGTGTGCCGATACCGCGGTGAAGATGGTGCGGGCCTACTGGCGCCTGAAAGGCCAGGCGACCAAGACCAAAATGATCGGTCGCGCCCGTGGTTATCACGGCGTTAACATCGCCGGCACCAGCCTGGGCGGCGTTAACGGCAACCGTAAGATGTTTGGTCAGGCGATGATGGATGTTGACCATCTGCCGCACACCTTGCTGGCGAGCAACGCCTTCTCCCGTGGCATGCCGGAGCTGGGCGGTATCGCGCTGGCGGATGAGCTGCTCAAGCTGATCGAGCTGCATGACGCATCGAACATCGCCGCTGTCTTTGTCGAGCCAATGGCAGGTTCTGCGGGCGTGCTGGTCCCGCCACAGGGTTACCTCAAGCGTCTGCGTGAGATCTGCGACCAGCACAACATCCTGCTGGTGTTTGACGAAGTGATCACCGGCTTCGGCCGTACCGGTTCGATGTTTGGTGCTGACAGCTTCGGCGTGACCCCGGATCTGATGTGCATCGCCAAACAAGTCACCAACGGCGCGATCCCGATGGGTGCGGTGATTGCCAGCAGCGAGATCTACCAGACCTTCATGAACCAGGCCACGCCCGAGTACGCGGTGGAATTCCCCCATGGCTACACCTACTCGGCGCACCCGGTCGCCTGCGCCGCTGGATTGGCGGCATTGGACCTGTTGCAGAAGGAAAACCTGGTGCAGAGCGTCGCTGAGGTCGCACCGCACTTTGAGAATGCGCTGCATGGCCTGAAGGGCAGCAAGAACGTGATCGATATCCGCAACTACGGCCTGGCCGGTGCGATCCAGATTGCCCCGCGTGACGGCGATGCGATCGTGCGCCCATTCGAGGCCGGCATGGCTTTGTGGAAAGCCGGTTTCTACGTGCGTTTTGGCGGTGACACCCTGCAGTTCGGGCCAACCTTCAACAGCAAGCCACAGGACCTGGATCGCCTGTTCGATGCGGTCGGCGAAGTGCTGAACAAGATCGACTGATTTCTCCTTCTATATAGAACAACTTTTCAGGAGCCCCGCATGAGCCTTATCCAGCATTTGATCAACGGTGAGTTGGTCAACGACAGCGGTCGCAGTGCCGACGTGTACAACCCGTCCACCGGCCAGGTGATCCACCAAGTGCCGTTGGCCAGCCGTGAAACCATTCAACAGGCAATTGACTCGGCCAAGGCGGCGTTCCCGGCCTGGCGTAATACTCCAGCGGCAAAGCGTGCCCAGGTGATGTTTCGTTTCAAGCAATTGCTGGAGCAGAACGAAGCGCGTATCTCGCAGTTGATCAGCGAAGAGCATGGCAAGACCTTGGAAGATGCCGCGGGTGAACTGAAGCGGGGGATCGAAAACGTCGAGTACGCGTGCTCTGCGCCGGAAATTCTGAAGGGCGAGTACAGCCGTAACGTAGGACCGAATATTGATGCGTGGTCGGATTTCCAACCACTGGGCGTAGTCGCTGGCATTACGCCGTTCAACTTCCCAGCGATGGTGCCGTTGTGGATGTATCCGCTGGCGATTGTCTGCGGTAACTGTTTCATCCTGAAACCATCGGAACGTGATCCGAGCTCCACACTGTTGATCGCGCAGCTTTTGCAGGAAGCCGGTCTGCCTAAAGGTGTGCTGAGTGTGGTGCACGGCGACAAGGGCGCAGTGGATGCGCTGATTGAAGCGCCGGAAGTGAAAGCGTTGAGCTTCGTGGGTTCGACGCCGATTGCCGAGTACATCTATTCGGAAGCGACCAAGCGTGGCAAACGCGTGCAGGCACTGGGTGGTGCGAAGAACCATGCGGTGCTGATGCCGGATGCGGATTTGGATAACGCCGTCAGCGCGTTGATGGGCGCTGCTTATGGTTCTTGCGGCGAGCGCTGCATGGCGATCTCGGTAGCCGTGTGCGTGGGCGACCAGGTAGCGGATGCGCTGATTGCCAAGCTGGTGCCGCAGGTCAAGGCGCTGAAAATCGGTGCGGGCACGTCCTGCGGCCTGGATATGGGGCCGCTGGTGACAGGGCAAGCCCGAGACAAAGTCAGTGGTTATATAGAAGACGGCGTGGCGGCGGGTGCCCAGCTCGTGGTTGATGGTCGTGGCCTGAGTGTTGCCGGACATGAAGAGGGTTTCTTCCTCGGCGGCAGCCTGTTTGATCGTGTGACGCCAGAGATGCGCATCTATAAGGAAGAGATCTTTGGGCCCGTGCTGTGCGTCGTGCGGGTGAATAGCCTGGAAGCGGCGATGCAGCTGATCAACGATCACGAATATGGCAACGGCACCTGTATCTTTACCCGTGATGGTGAAGCGGCGCGTTTGTTCTGTGACGAGATTGAAGTGGGCATGGTCGGCGTGAACGTTCCTCTGCCGGTGCCGGTGGCGTATCACAGCTTTGGTGGTTGGAAGCGTTCGCTGTTTGGTGACCTGCATGCGTATGGGCCGGATGGGGTGCGTTTCTATACCCGTCGCAAAGCGATCACCCAGCGCTGGCCGCAGCGGGCCAGCCATGAAGCGTCGCAGTTTGCGTTCCCTAGCTTGTCTTAAGGCAAGCTGAAAGCCGGCCCCTAGGGGCCGGCTTTCGCGTTTTTGGGGCTTTTCTGACTTATATGACAGAAATATGAAGAAAGGCATTGACGGCAGATTCTGGATGTCTATAATTCGCCCCACTTCCGGCGCAGTCGAAACGGAAAACTTCTTGGTAAACAATGAGTTATGTAAGTTTCGGCAGTAGGTTGCTTCAGTTCATCGAAGCCAAAAGGAAGTTGAAAAAGAGGTGTTGACAGCAGCGTGTAACGCTGTAGAATTCGCCTCCCGCTGACGAGAGATCGGAAGCGCAAGTGGTTGAAGTTGTTGAAGAAATCTTCGAAAGCTTCTGAAAA